>JBCCUL010000005.1:0-147822 GCA_039197065.1 Pseudomonadota bacterium
GACGATGATGATCGCGATGACGACGATGATGATCGTGACGATGACGATGATGATCGCGATGACGACGATGATGATCGCGACGACGACGATGATGATCGCGATGACGACGATGATGATCGCGATGACGACGATGATGATCGCGACGATGACGATGATGATCGCGATGACGACGATGATGATCGCGACGATGACGATGATGATCGCGACGATGACGATGATGATCGTGACGACGATGGCGACGACGACGACGGCTATGCACGCCGAGCCCTCGACTATCTGTCGGTTGAGGAAGAGGCCGATCTCATCTCGAGGGGATGGGAATGATCACGAGGCGCCTTCCGTCAAAGACCTGTATTCTGCTCAGCTGCATGATCGTGACCGCCTGTGTAACGCGCGTCGAGCCAGACGATATTCCCGACTTCGTCCTGCAGCACACGCTGAGTTCGCTGACCAGCGAGCAGTCCTTCGCCTGGAAAGGCCCGCGCGGTCAAAGCCTCGCTATTCGACCACTCGGCACCTTTCGGAGCGGTGACTATTATTGCCGCGACTATCAGATCGAAACCGACGGTCTGGGGGACAAACCTTTGCGACGGACAGCCTGTCGTTTCGACAAGCGCTGGACGGATGTCGATCCCACCCTCCTGGATCTCTAGGGACGACAAGCCGCTGCATTCACCCGATGGTCGCTGGATTGCCCGACAGCGACTTGATCTTCAAAGGCCTCGCCCGCTAGAACCAGCCATCAGGTCAACGGTCCAGGCCGCGCCTGGCGCCTGGACTTTGGGGGGTGAGGCGCTAAGACAGGGAGGTGGCTGGATGGTGTGCGAAACACGCCATTGACCTTTGGGGGATGCTGTCATGCGCGCTGTCGTCTGTGATGAACTGGGCGGGCTCGATCGTCTGTCATTCGGCGAGCTGCCGGATCCTGAGCCGGGAGCGGGCGAGATCCTGATCGAGGTGACGGCAGCGGGACTGAATTTCGCCGACCTCCTGATGATCAAGGGTGAGTATCAGGAAAAGCCCGACCTGCCTTTTGCACCGGGACTGGAAATTGCCGGCCGGATCGCCCGGCTCGGTGAGGACGTCACTGGATTTTCAAAAGGCCAGCGGGTGATGGCGACCGTGGCGCATGGCGGCTTTGCCGAGCTTGCGGTCGCGAAGGCGAGTGACGTGGTCGCTATACCTGATGGTGTCGACGACGTTACCGCCGCCGGTTTCGCGATCGCTTACGGCACGGCCTATGGATCGCTTCAGTGGGCGACCGAGCTGACGGTCGGCGAAACGCTGGTGGTGCATGGAGCAGCAGGCGGTGTCGGTCTTGCGACGGTGGAGTGCGGGAAGGCGCTGGGCGCCACGGTGATCGGCACGGCGCGCGGCGAGGAGCGGCTGAAGGTGGTGCGGGCCCACGGCGCCGACCATGTGATCGATACGTCTTCCGAGGACATTCGCGATCGGGTGAAGGCGCTGACCGAGGGGCGGGGCGCCGATGTCGTCTTTGATCCGATCGGCGGCGATGTGTTCGATGCGTCCTTCAGGAGCATCGCCTGGGGTGGACGCCTGCTGGTGATCGGCTTTGCCGGCGGCCGCGTGCAGCAGATTCCGGCCAATATTCTCCTGGTGAAGAATGTGAGCGCGATCGGCTTTTATTGGGGCAGTTATCGAAAGCATGCGCCCGAGCGTGTGCGCCAAGGCTTCGAAACGCTGCTTGGGTGGGCAAGCGAAGGCCGCATCAAGCCGCATGTCTCGATGACGGTCGAACTCAGCCGGTTCCGCGAGGCGCTCGAAGCGCTTCAAGCACGCAAGAGCACCGGCAAGATCGTGCTGACGACCGGCTAGCAGCCGGTTGCTGATTTTAGGCCACCGACACTGCTGGCGGCTCTACCAAAACGCCAGCCGCTGCACCATGTCAAAAGGTAACGCCGCCCCGCGCTAGGGGCCTAGTCGTTGCCGCCGCCGAATAGGGGCGCTTTGGCGGAACGCACCTTGCCGGCGTCGCTCGAGCCGGCGCCCATATTGTCGTTGCCGAGCACGCTGATGTTACCGGCGATCTGACCGCCGCGCTCCAATTCGAGCTGGCCGTAACGGATCGTTCCGGTGATCCGGCCGGTGCCCCGCACGAACAAGGTGTTGCGCACGGTGAGGTCGCCCTCATAGATACCGCTGATGTCGGCTTCCTCGACCTCGCAGCCGCCGGTGAAGCGGCCGGAGCTGGTGATTTCCAGCGCCAGCGTATCGTTCAGGGTCACCTCGACTTCACCCTCGACCACAAGGCGGTCGCAGGAATTGATTTCGCCGCTGAGGCGGATGCCCTGGCCGACGATCAGACGCTTGTTGGCCTCGGGGCTGGATGAGGCCGCTGGCGAGACGTTCGCTGCGGCGGTTTTCTGTGCTGCTGACAAAGGTTCGCTCTCCGGCAGGTCTAATTCACTTGGCGGGTTGTCTTCTGGTGGCGCAATGGCCGGCTCAGGCTCTTCAGGTCTAAGCTGAAGATCGGGCTCAGCCTCAGGCTGCGGCTTCAACCCAATCTTGGAGTCTTGAGCCGGCTCGCCTTCGTTTTGCAACGGGTCGCTATCGCGTTTACGGAACATGACATGTCAATCCCTGGCAAAAGAATCGGTACGATTGTCGAACGACGTACCGTGTGGAGGAGCCCATCATTTCCGCTCACAAACGCATAATCCTGCAATTCGGCTCTGTCAAATCCAACAGTGAGAATTTTACGCAATGATCACGAAAAGCAACTTCAAGTTAAATCTTTAAGCAAAACCCCCAAGAAAAGCGGAAAACATCTCGCCGCAGACTCGATCAATTTCACAACTAAGAGTCGATAAATCCATCTCGACGCCATGGTCATGACTGTTAAGTCCCTGTATTTGAGTACGCTTGTTATGGCGAAATGCGTACGCAGATTGCGATCCTCATCAACCAGCCTATACTCCGCGGCCTTGCCTGGATTGAAACGAGAAAATCATGCCTGAAGAGAATTCCCCAACTGATGTCGTCGGCCTTGGCAATGCGATCATCGACGTGGTCGCCGAGACATCCGATGACCTGCTGAAGCGCGTCGACCTTGCCAAAGGGACGATGACGCTGGTCGACGAGACGCGCAGCGCCGAACTCTACGCGGCGATGGGGCCGGCGATCGAGATTTCTGGCGGCTCGGCCGGCAACACCATGGCGGCGCTCGCCGGGCTTGGCGCGGATGCTGCTTATATTGGCAAGGTTAGGGATGACCAGCTCGGTGAAGTCTTTCGCCACGATATCCGCGCGGTCGGCGTCGCCTTCGATACGCCGCCTCTGACGGAAGGCCCCTCGACGGCGCGCTGCCTGGTGTTCGTCACGCCGGATGCGCAACGCACCATGGCGACCTATCTCGGCGCTTGCGTCGAGCTTGGGCCTGAAGATGTCGACGAGGCTGTGATCGCCAACGCCAAGATCACTTATATGGAAGGCTATCTCTGGGATCGGCCGAAGGCGAAGGAAGCGTTTTTGAAAACCGCGCGCATCGCCCATGAGGCCGGCCGCAAGGTGGCGCTTTCCCTTTCCGATCCGTTTTGCGTCGATCGCTGGCGGGACGAGTTCCTGGACCTGATCGACGGCCATGTCGACGTGGTGATCGCCAATGAAGCGGAGATCATCAGCCTCTATCAGACCGATGCGTTCGAGCAGGCCGCCGACGAGGTGGCGAAGCATTGCGAGCTTGCGGCGCTTACCCGCGGCGATCAAGGCTCGGTGATCGTGACGCCGGATGCACGCCATGTGATCGAGGCCGCTCCGGTCGAGAAGGTTGTCGACACCACAGGGGCTGGCGACCTCTACGCGGCGGGCCTGCTTTACGGCTTGACCCATAACATGCCCCTTCCGGCGGCGGGCCGCCTTGCGGGCCTGGTCGCAGCCGAAGTCCTCACCCGCTACGGCGCCCGTGTCGAACATTCGCTCCGCCCCTTGGTGGAGCAAGCCATCGCCGCCTAGTGGCGGTGGCGTGGCCACCACATTGACTTTTGCATTTAGTCGCCAAGATCGACGGTATGCCGCCAAGCTTTCTTAAGCTGGGACGCAAACCGTCGATCCAAGTGAGGGTGGTTCAAGCCCATGAGGTGGCCATGCCGCCGAATGCCGGGGCGCAAACCGTCGATCCAGGTGAGGGCGGTCCAGGTCCATGAGGTGGCCACGCCACCGCCCCGCCCTCTGGTGGTGAATGGTGGAGCGGGTTATCGTCTTTTTGCTGTTCGACTGACTTGGGAGATCGTCGCTTGGAAAGCGCTCTGGAAGAAAGGCTCGCCCAGATGGGCTTCGAGCTGCCGCATGCCGCAGCCCCTGCGGCCAATTACGTGCCTTATGTCGTGAGCGATCGGCTGATTATGGTCTCCGGGCAGCTGCCGATGCGCGATGGCGCTGTGGCCTTTAAGGGCCGGCTCGGTGAAGACGTCGATGTCGAGGAGGGTCAGGCCGCGGCCGCCCTTTGCGCGCTCAACCTCCTCGCCCAGGCGAAGAACGCCTGCGACGGCGATCTGACCCGCCTCGGACGCTGCCTGAAACTTGGCGGCTTCGTTGCCTGCACGCCGGATTTCACCGATCATCCCAAGGTGATCAACGGCGCCTCCAACCTGATCGCCGATGCGATGGGCGAGGCCGGCCAGCATGCCCGTTTCGCCGTGGGCGCCGCCAGCCTGCCGTTTGGCGCCTCGGTCGAAGTCGAAGCTATATTTCAACGAACCTAAGCAGCGGCGAGCCAAGCCTTGAGCGAAACCGACCATCCGCCGGTGGCGGTTAGGCTGGTGCAGGGGATCGATAAGATCGATGCTGCCGACTGGGACGCCTGCGCCGGCGCTGATCAGCCGTTTTTGAGCCATGCTTTTCTCTCGGCGCTTGAGACCAGCGGATCCGCTTCGGCGGAGACCGGCTGGCTGCCGCTGCATCTGGCGGCGGAGCAGGACGGGCGTCTGATCGCCTGCGCGCCGATGTATCTGAAGAGCCATTCCTACGGCGAATATGTATTCGATTGGGGCTGGGCGGACGCTTATCACCGTGCAGGTGGCGCGTATTACCCGAAGCTGCAGGTGGCCGTGCCGTTCACGCCGGTGCCAGGTCCCAGGCTGCTGGCGAGACCGGATGTCGACATCGCCAAAACAGCGTTGATCCAGGGCCTTTTGCGCGCCGCCGCCCAGATCGACTGCTCCTCCCTGCACATCACCTTTTGCGAGGATGGGGAATGGCAGGAGCTTGGTGACGCCGGCATGATGCAGCGCACCGGCGTGCAGTATCATTGGCATAATCGCGGCTATGCCAGCTTCGACGACTTCCTGAGCGGGCTCAAAAGCAGCAAGCGGAAGATGATCAAAAAGGAGCGCGCTCGGGTCAAAGCCCAGGGGCTGGAACTGGAAACGCTGACCGGCGATGCGCTCACGCCGGAGATCTGGGATCACTTCTATCCCTTCTACCGCTCGACCGTCGACAAGCGCTGGGGCGACGCCTACCTGAAAAAACGTTTCTTCCGTGAAATCGGCGCGCTCATCCCGGAGCGTATCGTTCTGGTCATGGCGCGCCATGAAGGGCGCTATGTGGCGGGCGCTCTCAATCTTCTGGGCAGCGACACGCTGTTCGGCCGCAACTGGGGCTGCATCAAAGACTTCGATTTCCTGCATTTCGAAGCCTGCTACTACGCCGCCATCGACTTCGCCATCGAACGCGGTCTTTCACGGGTCGAAGCGGGCGCGCAGGGCCAGCACAAGCTGCAGCGCGGCTATGAGCCGGTCCCCACCTACAGCGCCCATTGGATCCGCGACCCGAATTTCCGACATGCCGTCGAACGCTTCCTCGAAGCCGAACGCGCCGACATGGCGATGGAGCGCGAGCATCTGAAGACGCTGCTGCCCTTTCGGGATGGTGACGGAGGGGTGTGAAGGTGCGATGGCGCGCCTGATGCTGCTTCAGCTCTCGGAACTGATGCCGGAAGCCTGGCACCGTCGAATTGAGGAACCGATTCGCGCCAAAGAGAGACGCGCCGAAGTTCTCTGTATCCACAGCTTGTGATCGTGATGCCAGAGCCTAAAGAAGGGCTCCTGTTCATACACCTTGTAAAAAAGTGAACTATTGATTGATATAAATCAATATCTTACAACCTATACGCTTCTCTTTTAAGACTGACGAACCCTTCATTTTACCCAAAGCATCAGAGACATGTTGGCGTATGGCAAAGATCCTTGTTGTCGAAGATGAGCCAGATCTCCGCAGAATGATCGTCGATGAGCTGACCGACGAAGGCCATGTAACCATCGAGGCTGGTAATGGTCGGGAAGGTCTCGAAAAGGTCGCCGCTGAGATGCCGGACCTCGTTTTGTCGGACATCACGATGCCTCAAATGAACGGCTATCAGTTCTTGCGCGCTTTCAAAGAAAACCATCCGGAACATGCCCAAACACCGTTCATCTTCCTCACCGCATTGGCGAACCGCGACGATGAACTCAAAGGTTTGCGTCTTGGCGTTGACGATTACATCAGCAAGCCGATTGACTTCGATCTCCTGCTTGCACGGGTTGAACTCGGCCTGCGCCGGCACCGAGCCTCGGCCCATCAAGTCGCACCACTTACGAAATCGTCCCAGCCTTCCGATTCGGACGCACAGGCAACGGGCGGCAAGATCAATGACATCATTACGGGCAATGACGGCCTGATCCTTACCGGAAAATTCGAAACCATTTCTCTTGAAGCCATAAAGGAAAAAGCTGGCGAACGCTGGGCTGAGATGTCGGAACGGCTCCTGACCCATGCGAAAGCTGCGATCCAGGATCATCTCGGGCCAAGAGATGTGTGT
Organism: Pseudomonadota bacterium; assembly: GCA_039197065.1. Lineage (GTDB taxonomy): Bacteria > Pseudomonadota > Alphaproteobacteria > Geminicoccales > Geminicoccaceae > JANQPX01. Next base: position 6,815 of record JBCCUL010000005.1, read on the forward strand.
CGTGTCACCGCTTCTGAAGATTTCGTCGTGTGCTTCGCCGACCTTACCGATGAGCAGATCGACGCTAAAGTCAGGCGCATGGGTGACGCTATATGGGATCGGCTATTTGGCGTGACGGATGATGAGGACCTGTCCCATGTCGATGCCCAAGCCTTTGAGATTCATTTAGCATCGGACGGTATACGTGATGTCGACGCCACATTTAACGAGATTGAAGAGCTGATCGAGAAGCAAAAGATGGCGGCAAGTCACGCCAATCTGAAGACTCTCAAACAAATCTTTGAATATGAAGACCTGTTTGCGCTTACCCTGCTTAGTTCAAAAGGAAAGCCATCAACAATCAAAATGCTTTCCTTTGAAGAACAGCATGAAACTCGAATACGAACGTTGTTTGAAGCCCGTCATTATGACAGCAAGTTTCTGCTTGAGCTGCAGCAGCGCCTCTTCGAAAGGTTGAAGGAAAGACCGAACCTTGGCCGAGCATTTCGCCAGGCTGTGATGCTTCTACCCATCCATTTCGCCATGATCAGAGATGACGAGACGCGCGCGCAGCTCATAGAGCTTTGCCATGATCTCAAAAACAGCATCGAAGGGGATCTGATTATTGAGATCATTGAAACACCGAATCGAATTGCAACGCACAAGAACACCTTAAAGGCGTTGCCAGTCGGTCGCAGGCTTCAGTTCTTGGAAATCCGCCGGACTGCCCAGCTTGATGGCATCGACGTTGATGATCTCCAGGAGCTAGGCATTGCGTCCGTCTCCATGCGTTATGAGGATCTCGTCCATCATGACAGGCACGATCTTGGTCGATACATCGTTGTGCTTGAGAAAGGCGGCATAAAGTTCTGCATCAAGGGCATCCCTGAAGGCAAACTGTTGGACGCCCAAATGTGGAAAGCGCATCTTTATGCGTTAAAGAAATAGCTGATAACGAGCTCAGTATTCATGCTCACCGCGGACCGGCAAGATATCCCTTCGAGCTCATTCCGCAGCAAATGAGCGATCGGCACCCGAGTCTGGGTTGGATCAAAGAGCGCGTACAGCTTATCTGTCTCATCCAAGACTTTCCGTTCGTAAATTAAGCTCCAGAAAGAGCACTGGACGCCACTTCGCTCTTGTTCTAGGCGAAAATCTTCACATTTTCTTCGAATTCGGTTTGTCGGCTGAATGATCGCCAAGCCGAACCGTTAGCTTTTCAGCAACAGAAAAAACGGGAACACAATGCGCTGGATTGCCCTCTTCGTCCTCCTTTGCCTGGGTCTGGGCGGCTGTGTCGGGGCGCCCTTGACCTATGGCGAGACGGTGCGTTCCACCTACAGCCCGACCGAGTTCGGTTATGGAGCCGGCAGGCGCGATCTCTGGACGCAGTTTCGGGGCGACCCCTTCGAGATCGGCGATGAGGCCTTTCAGGACGGTATGATCGAGATCCTGGCGCATCATCCGCCGAAACCCCAGCCTACGAATTTCACCACGGAGCCCGGCGACAGCGCGGATACCGATTACCGGGTCGTGTTTCTGTTCGATCCGCCGCGGAGCTTCACCAGCGGTCAGCTTTGCCGCCTGCCGCTGAAACTGCCGGCGGGCGAGGGCAGCGCCAAGCCGCTGAACGTGGCAGCAGCGTTTTGCCGAAACCAGGGCACGCTCACGTCGGTGCGCGGCAAGCTCGATCTGGCAGCCGGCCTCGACGATCCGGCGTTCGATGCGCTGATCGGCCAGATGGTCGATGAGCTGTTCCCGAACTTCAATCCGAACCAGGATGACGACGATTGCTCATTCCTGCGCCGCTGCCGGTGATGCGATCACGACGTCGGTAACGGCGTTACGGTCGTTCGAGGTTGCCGATATAGGCGAGCAGATGCTCGATATCGTCGATGGAGACGTCGTTCAAACGCTCATAGGCGGTATGTGGCGGCCGGCTCTTCAGGGACCAGAGGCGTTCCCGGTACTTGTCGAGCTTGTCGCTCATGAGGAAGAAGGAGGGCGTTGAGTCGATCCCGCCATGGCGATTGTCGACGCCGACCACATGGCATCCCTTGCAGAGACGATCGGCGATCTCCCGTCCCTGGCCCGCATCTCCGTCGGCCAACGCATCGCCCGTGGCGGCTGCGATCAAGCCGATGATGATCGCCGATATCGAAGCTCTGATGGCTCGTTGCATGATCTGCGCTCCCCGGTCCTTCGAATAAAATGTTAGCAAAGGGTCGCTGGGTGACAAAGACTGACGACGATCATGGCGCCGACGCGACTCATGGTCGCCCACAAGCAGGTGACATGGTCAAATTAACTAGGCTGCCTGGCGACATTGCCTTATGATGAGGCAACCAGAAAGAGAGGCGCGCGATGGCTATAATCAACCGAATTGCTGACTTCCACGACGAGATGACCGCCTGGCGTCAGGATTTTCACGCCCATCCCGAGCTGGGTTTCGAGGAAACCAGGACCTCAGGCATCGTCGCCGACAAGCTCCGCGCGTTCGGTTTCGATGAAGTTCATACCGGCATCGCGAAGACCGGCGTGGTGGGCGTGCTGCGCGCCGGCAATGGCAGCGGCGAGACCATCGGCCTTCGCGCCGACATGGACGCGCTGCCGATCGACGAGACCACGGGCAAGTCTTATGCCTCGACCAATCCCGGCTGCATGCATGCCTGCGGCCATGACGGCCATACCACCATGCTGCTCGGCGCCGCCCGTTATCTCGCCGAGACCAGGAATTTCGACGGCACCGTCTACTTCATCTTTCAGCCGGCCGAAGAGGGTGCCGGCGGCGGGGAGGTCATGGTGCAGGAAGGGCTGTTCGAGCGTTTTCCCATGCGCCATGTCTACGGCATGCATAACTGGCCTGGCCGTCCCGTCGGTAACTTCGCGATGCGCGCCGGCCCGATCATGGCGGCGACGGATCAGTTCCTCATCAATGTCAAAGGCAAAGGCGGGCATGCGGCGGCGCCCCACTTCTGCCGCGATCCGCTGGTGACCGCGGCCGAAATCGCGCTCGCTATGCAGACGATCGTATCGCGCAATGTCGATCCGGTCGACAATGGCGTCGTGACGGTAACCCAGCTCCACGCCGGCGACGCCTATAACGTCATCGCCGAAACCGCCTACCTCACCGGCACGGCGCGCTCCTTCACGCCTGAGGTCAGGGACCTCCTGGAAGAGCGCATCTCCTCCATCCCCGGCCACGTGGCCAAGGCCCATATGATCGAGGCGGAGGTGGATTTCATGCGCGGCTACCCACCGACGGTCAACAGCGAAGCCGAGACGGAACTCGCCGCCGACACGGCTGCCGAGATCGCCGGCGAGGACAGGGTCGATCGCCATACGCCACCGGTGATGGGCGGCGAGGATTTCGCCTATATGCTCGAGAAGAGGCCGGGCAGCTACATCTTCATCGGTAATGGCGGCGACGAGAATACGCCGATGCTGCATAACCCCGGCTACGATTTCAACGACGAAACCCTGCCCCACGGCGCCAGCTACTGGGCCCGTCTCGTGGAGCGGCTGATGCCCGCGGCCTGATCGACACGGTCGATCGCGGGGGTTGATTTTGGCGTCAAAGTCTGACGCCTTGCGGTGAACTGCGACGGAAAAGTGTTAGCAGAGATTGATAGGCGCCCTTCCCGGGCGCCTTCTTGATTGGAGGATTTGATGACGATCACGATTGACCGCCTGAAGCTGCTGACGCCGGCGCTCGTGGCCCTCACGCTTTCATCGACGGCATTTGCCGGTGGCGTGCCGATCACGCCCGGCCTTTGGGAAATCAAGACCCAGAATTCCCTGCTCGGCACCGAAGAGATCGATCAGCAGTGCATGCGGGAGACGGTGTTTGATCCCGCCGCTATCCTCGGCGAGGAAGAGGGCTGCGAGCTCACCAATGAAGTCGTCTCGGGCAATACCGTCGACTATGATCTCGCTTGTGTCGATGAGGAGCAGCGCGGCAGTGCCATCGGGCATTTTTCCTTCACCATCGATGGCGATCAGGGCAGCGGCAATGTCGATATGACCTTCAATATCGGCGAAGAATCCATGAACATGCAGTATACAATGGCTGCCGCCCGCGTCGGCGACTGCTAGGTGGCGTGGCCACCTCATTGACTTGAACCGCCTTCGAAGAACGAACCAGGGCATCGATGGGTATGCGGTCCTTTGTCGGCGCTGACCTCGGATGTCTTGTCGACAAGAGTCCGCATACCGTCGGAACATAAAGCGCGTTCTTCGAAGGCGGTTCAAGTCAATGAGGTGGTCACACCACTCCGGCGAGTTCGGTAAGCGTCGCCGTCAGAACACGGGCGCCGGCCGCGAGGTCTTCGGGCCTGGCGTTTTCGGCCGGGTTGTGGCTGATCCCGTGCTCGCACGGCACGAACAGCATCGCTGTCGGGCAGATCTCCGCCAGGAAGTTGGCGTCGTGAAAAGCACCTGAAGGCATCCGCTGGCAGTCGATGCCAAGGGCTGTTGCGGCGCGTTCCAGCATGTCGACCAGGCGGGGAGCGAAAACCGAGGGCGTTCGGTTGAACGTCTCGGCGACCGCGACCTCGCAATCACCGGCATAGCGCTTGCAGATCTCGGCAATGCGATCGCCTTTCCGCTCCAGAACGGCGCCGTCGGGATGGCGAAAATCGATGCTGAACAGCACCTCTTCCGGCACGGTGTTCGGCGAATTCGGCGTCACGTCGAAACGCCCCACCGTGAAGCGGACCCGATCACCGCCATCATGCATCAGCTCTTCGAGAGCGCCGATGACGCGCACGGCAGTTCGAAGCGCGTCTTTCCGCGAGATCAGCGAGCTCGTGCCGGCATGGGCGCCCTCACCCTTGATCTTGACGAGATACCAGCGCGATCCCTGAATGCCGGTGACCACGCCGATCGGCAGGCCTTTCGCCTCCAGCTCCGGCCCCTGCTCGATATGCGCCTCGATATAGGCGCCGAGCTTTGTGCCGAAGCGGCGGCGTTCGAGCGAGGGCGTCGCATTCAGGGTCTCGCTCAACTCATCGCCGAAACGGATATCGTCGAGATCCGTGACGTCGAGACAATCCTCGAGCGTTCTTACGCCTGCATAAACAGCCGATCCCATGGCGCCCGGCGAAAAACGCCCGCCCTCCTCATTGGTCCAGGCGACCACCTCCACCGGCAGCCGCGTCTCGATGCCCAGATCATCGAGCGCTTCGAGCGCTTCCAGTCCCGCCAGCACACCGTAGATGCCATCAAAGCGGCCGCCAGCGGGCTGACTGTCCATGTGAGAGCCGGTCACGATAGGCGGCGCCTCGTTATCCTTGCCGTTTCGGCGGATGAAGAGATTGGCGATATCGTCGACCAGCACCTGATAGCCCCGCGCCTTCGCCCAGGAGATCAGGAGCGCGCGCGCCCGGATATCTTCCTGGGTCAGGCATTGGCGATTGACGCCGCCGCCGGGGATCGCGCCGATGCGCGCCATGGCCACATGCCGCTGCCAAAGACGGTTCTGGCGGACAGCACCTGCAGCTTTCACGAGGAGATCGGGTGCTGTGGATGCCTCTTTAGGCGAAGCGATCACGTAACTTCCTTGTTCTTGGGCTCCTGGCGGACGACGCGCCATTCGCCACGTCATGCCGATGCTTGCCGGATCGGCGATAGATGAGCAGAACGGTCGCGCATGTCAATCTGAGCGAGCGCCGGTGCCGCGTGTTTTGTCATCGCCTCGCTCTCATGGTGCGCAGCTGCTATAGGATTGTTGGCATGTCCTGGAACATACGCGGAAGAAAATCTTGACGACACCGACCGTCTTCGAACTCTACGCCGTCAAATATGCCGAGCATCATCGCTCAGCGCGCGAAAACTTCGTCTTTCAGGACATTCACGACGGACCGATGCCGCTTGACTACTTTGTCTGGGTGGCGAAATCGCCGGAGAAAACCTTCGTCATCGACATCGGATTCGACAAGGCCACCGGTGACCGGCGCGATCGCCAGGTGCTGCGTCATCCAGCCGAGGGGCTTGGGCTGCTTGGCATCGACGCCGGCAAGGTCGAGGACGTGATTATCACCCATATGCATTATGACCATGTCGGCAGCCTGAGCGGGTTCCCGACGGCAAGATTTCATTTGCAGGACCGGGAGATGAGCTACGCCACCGGACGCTATATGTGCCATGACCGCATCCGCCTGCCCTTCGACGTAGAAAACGTCACCGACATGGTCCGCCATGTCTACGCGAAGAGGGTCGCCTTTCACGATGGCGATCAGGTCCTGGACAGCGGGCTCAGCCTGCATCTGGTCGGCGGTCACAGCCATGGGCTGCAATTCGTGCGCGTCCACACCAAACGCGGATGGGTGGTGGTCGCTTCCGATGCCGCGCATTTCTATGCGCATATGGAAACCGGCAACCCATTCTCGATCGTTTTCAATGTCGGCGAGATGCTGGAAGGGCACAAACGCTGCCATGAGCTGGCCGACAGCCCGGACCATGTGGTGCCTGGCCACGACCCCCTGGTCATGGCGCGCTACCCGTCGCCATCAAAGGAGTTAGAAGGCATCGTCGTCCGCCTCGATGAACCGCCAAAGCGCGGCTAACCGCTCGGCCAACGCGCGATAGAAACGAAGATAATGGCACCCCGATCAGAACCAAGCTGATGGAGCCATGTCAGATCAGCGAGAGCTTTTCCCGAACAGGTGGAGCCACCTGTTCGATAAGGAAATGCGGTGAAACAGTAAGATAGAGCATGTATCCCGATCACATCCGATCGGGATCCGCTCTAGCTTAGCCCTGCACTTGCCAATGATCGCAGCGGCTCTGCATTCATAAGATATTTACGTTTGTTCGGTATCGTCCATGTCATGGTCCATGCGATCCTGGGAATCCGAGCCTAGCTCTCCTTCCCAGCGGATGGGCGGATTCCCACGGTCGCATGGACCATGAAAACGACCATGGCAGATGAAGGTTAGTTCAGTATTAACCGCTTGATGAAAGAGCCTCGCGTATAGGCTGCAAAAAAGACAGTCTTCATTGTCGGATATGAACCGCGAAAATCGGTGGTCATCGGGACACTATCCCGACAAATGACCGTATATTTTCACGTTCTCCAGAGCAATTTCCGATCGCAAGCGATCGAAACAGATGCTCTATCTCTTTGTTTCGCCGCATTTTCTTCTCGATCAAGTGGTTCCACTTGATCGGAAAAAGCTCCAGGCACCGTCTTCGACGACGGTCGAAGTCAAATGCCGTGGCCACGCCACTAGTGACGTTGCTGGCCGAGCAGGTCGGCGACTTCCAGCTCTTCGAAGCGATAGGTCTCGTTGCAGAACTCGCAGGTGGCGGACAGGCTGCCGTCCTCCTGCTTCATCGACTCGATGTCTTCGGGCCTGAACTGGCGAAGCAGGTTCTCGACGCGCTCCCGCGTACAGCGGCAGCGAAAGCTTAGCGGCTGCGGGTCGAAGATCCTGACCCCTTCTTCATGAAAGAGACGCAGCAGCAGACGTTCCGGCGAAAGATCCGGGTCAATCAGCTCGGCGTTCTTGACCGTTTGCAGCAGCATCATGGTCCGTCGCCAGTCCTCGATCACATCTTTGCCCGAGCCATCATCAGCCTCTTCCGGCAGGCACTGGACCATGACGGCACCGGCGCGCCAAAACGCCGTGCCGGCGCCGTCGTCCAGATGCTGGACCGCGATCTTCATACCGGTCTTCACCTGCTCGCTTTGACGGAAATATTGGTGAATGCAGTCGGTGAGGCTCTCGCCTTCGAGCTCGACCAGCCCCTGATAGGCCGTGGACTGGTTGTCCTGATCAACGGTCACCGCAAAGTGGCCCTTGCCGAGAAGTGCCGGCACCGTCACGTCCTCCACCGCCGCCACAGCCGCGGCGTCGAACTTGGCATAGCCGCGCATGCCGCCGTCATGGGTGCAATCCGCCACCATCAGCGAGACAGGTCCGTCGGACCGCGTCTGCAGGCTAAAGGTGCCCTTGAATTTCAGACCGCCCGCAAGCGTGGCCGCAAGCACGAACATCTCGCCAAGCATCCGGCTGACGGCCGGCGGGTAGTCATGCCTGGTCAGCACGACATCGACGGTGTCGCCGAGCCGGATCAGGCGGCCGCGAAGGGCGGACTGCTCCAGCTGGAACGGTCTCGAAATGTCGTCGGCGATCGTCTCAGCGCTCATCAACCCTACCCGGGGCGGGCAGCCCCTACGAAATGTCAGCGACCAGCATGGGCCGAGGCGCCTGTCCAAGTCTAGGCAGCCCTCCCAGGGTAGGGTGCACCAAAGCTGGCGGGGGGATCAACCCAGACACCACGCAAGAATACCCTTTTGCGCATGCAGCCGATTCTCCGCCTGGTCGAACACGACTGATTGCGGCCCATCGATGACCGAAGCGGTCACCTCTTCGTCACGATGGGCAGGCAGGCAGTGGAGGAACAGGGTCTGATCGGTGGCCGCAGCCATCAGGTCGTCATTGACCTGATAGGGTGCGAGCAGGCGACGGCGTCGATCGGGCTCCGCATCGCCCATCGAGACCCAGACGTCGGTCATGACGGCATCGGCGCCGGCGACAGCCTCTTTCGGATCGTTGACGATGGTCACGCGCGCCTGGCGCTCCTCGGCCCATTTAACCACGTCCGGATCGGGGCGAAGGGCTTCGGGACAGGCGATGTTGAGATTGAAGTCGAAACGCTGGGCGGCATGGATCCAGGAACTCGCGACATTATTGCCGTCCCCGGTCCAGGCCAGCGTTTTGCCGCGGATCGGGCCCCGATGCTCCTCGAAGGTCATGATGTCGGCCATGATCTGGCAGGGATGGGAGAAATCGGTAAGGCCGTTGATCACCGGCACATCCGCAGCATCGGCAAGCTGCAGCAATTTGTCATGACTGTCGGTCCTGATCATGATCGCGTCGACGTAACGGGAAAGCACTTTCGCCGTATCCTCGATCGTCTCGCCGCGTCCGAGCTGCATGTCCTTGGCGTTCAGCACGACGGCATCGCCGCCGAGCGCCTTGATCGCCACCTCGAAGGACACGCGGGTGCGGGTCGACGGCTTGTCGAAGATCATCGCCAGCGTCTTTTGCGGCAGGCGTTCGGCAACGGTCCGCCCACCCTCACCTTTCAGGTCGCTGGCAAGGTCGATGATCCTTCTGAGATCAGCGCTTTCCAGTTCATGAATGTCGAGAAAATGCCGGCCGGTCATGATTGGTCTTCTTCGGAAAGCGCCTGGAAGAGCTCATCCATCGCCGAGATCGCCTCCTCGATTTCCGCCTCGCCGATGATCAGCGGCGGCAACAGGCGGACGACATTGTCGGCCGCCGGCACGGTCAGGAGATCGGCCGCCATCAGCGCCTCGACGATATCAGCATTGCTCTTGCCTTCTCCGATCTCCAGGCCGAGCATCAGACCGCGGCCGCGCACGCCGGCGATGATGCCTGGATAGACCTCTGCCAGGCGCATGAGCTCGCTCTTCAGCTGCTCGCCCATGGCCTGAACATGTTCAAGAAACCCGTTCTCCAGAAGCACGTCGAGGACACCACCTGCGACCGCGCAGCCGAGCGGATTACCGCCGAAGGTCGAGCCATGGGTTCCAGGCGTCATCGCGCCGGCGACGCGCGCGGTGGCGAGGCAGGCGCCGATCGGAAAGCCGCCGCCAAGCCCTTTGGCGAGCGACATGATGTCAGGTGTCGCACCGCTCCACTCATGGGCGAACAGTTTGCCGGTCCGCCCCATGCCGCACTGGACTTCGTCGTAGATCAGGAGCAGATCCTGCTCGTCCGCGATCCGCCGAAGGGTCTCGAGAAAGCCGTCATCGATATGGCGAATGCCGCCCTCGCCCTGGATTGGCTCGATCAAGAGCGCTGCCGTCGTCCCGTCGATCGCGGCGTTCAGCGCATCGATATCACCCGCCGGCACCGCTTGAAAGCCGGCAAGGCGCGGCGCGAAGCCGTCGAGATGTCTTTCATTGCCGCCAGCGGAGATCGTCCCAAGCGTCCGGCCGTGGAAGGCGCCGTCGAAGGTAATGATCTTGTTGCGTTCGGGCTGGCCGCGCTCATGCTGAAAGCGCCTCGCCATCTTGATCGCACATTCCAGCGCTTCGGCGCCGGAGTTGCAGAAAAACGCGCTGTCGGCGAAGGAATGCTCGACCAGGCGATCGGCGAGCTGCTGCTGCGCTTCGATCTCGTAGAGATTGGAGCAGTGCCAAAGACGTTCGGCCTGGCCCTTTAGCACGCCCACCAGATGCGGATGTGCGTGGCCGAGCAACGTCACCGCGATCCCGCTGCCGAAATCCAGATAACGGCGTCCGTCGCGATCGAAGAGGTAAGCGCCCTCGCCTCGCTCGAACGTTACCGGAGCCCGCTTGTAGCAAGGAAGGACGGAGGGCATGGGTGCGTTGAGCATGGCTGTGGTCTCGACGTGGTGCGGGCGTCAATGCGGCTTTGAACGGTTTTCGTACCGTACAAAGCAAGGTTGACGCCAAAGGTTTCAAGGGAAACCAACAGAATTGCTGGGAACGGCGCGGCCTGTCAACGGTATCATGGAGGTACGGATGCCAGCGGCGCAGCCATTCTAATGACGGACGCTCAGCCCTCGCGCTCCTGAGGAAGACGCACCACCCGGAACCAGTGGCTTTCGATTGAGCGAATGACCTCGGCGAAGGCCTCGAGTTCGATCGGTTTGGCGATATAGGCGCTGGCCTGCAGACGGTAGCTTTCCTGCATGTCGACATTGCTTTCCGACATGCTCATGACGATCGTCGGAATCGAACGGAGATCGTCATCGGCCTTGATCTCCTTGAGGAACTCATGGCCGTTCATGCGAGGCATGTTGAGGTCGAGAAAAATCAGATCGGGACGCCTCGCATCCTCATGGGAAGGCTCGCGCCTGAGCAATGAAAGCGCTTCCTCACCGTGGCAGGCGACCTGGACTTTGACCTCCGTGCTGCATTTCTTGAGCGCGCGTTTGGCGAGATAGACGTCCGATTGATCGTCATCGATCAACAACAGCTCGATGGGCGTTCGGTTGGGCAAGACGTCACTCAATACATGCTATCTAAAGGTCAAGGAATTGAAGGGCGTTACCATAAGGTCAGGAACGCAGGCTTCACCGAGCAAATTGGTAGTATGAGGCGCGATAAATTTCAACCAAAGATAAAATCAATGGCCGGACCGCCGTCACGCCTTGATACGATAGCCCTCGCGGAGCAGGCGGTGGGCCAGGATCCATAGGCCGGCATTGATCACGCTGACCACGAGCATGCCGACGAGAACGGATCCGTCGCTGTAACCGACCAGGGCGAAACGCAAACCGTCGATCAAATAGAAGAAAGGGTTGAGGTAAGCGATCGCCTGAAAACTCTCGGGTAGCTGCGTGATCGAATAGAAGGTGCCGGACAGGAAGGACAGCGGGGTGATCACGAAATTGGTCACCGCCGACATCTGGTCGAACTTCTCGGCCCAAAGCCCGCCCATGAAGCCGAGCAACGCAAGCATCAGCGAGCCGGACAGCGTGTAGAATAAGGCAAGCGGCCAGGAAATCGCGCTGACATCGATCACGAACAGCATGGAGAGAAAGACGACCAGGGCAACCAGAACACCCCGGGTCACGCCGCCCGCGACGATCCCGAACAGGAGTTCGGAACTGCGAAAGGGCGGCATCAGCACGTCGACGATGGTGCCCTGGATCTTGCCGATCATGATGGAGGATGAGGTGTTGGCGAACGCGTTTTGGATGATCGCCATCATGATCAGGCCGGGCGCCAGAAAGGTCATGAACGGCACATCGCCAATGGTCCGACCAGACCGGCCGAGCGCCACGGAGAAGACCAGAAGGAACATCAGCACCGTGACCAGTGGAGCCGCCACCGTTTGCAGCGGCACCTTCAGGAAACGCCGGACCTCCCGCAGATAGAGTGTCCAGATCCCAAGCAGATTGAGATCGAGCGGACCCCATTGCGGCGCGGGTGGCGCGGCCACGGCGGGTGGTGCGGCCACGGCGGGTGGCGCGGCCACCTCGTTGACTTTGGGTTCGTGTTCGACGGGTTCGTCTGCGCTCAACTGCCGCAAGGCCGGTCCTCATTCGCTAAGCATCGCCAGGGCAGACATGGGACGGATCGGCAAGGAACGCAAGGCAGCTTTCGCTGCTCGGGGATTTCTGCTCTAGGATAGGAGGCAGCTTCTTTCCAAGGTGATCGAACGTGGCACGATCCGACATTCGTTTTCTCCTGGGCTTCGAACCGACGCGCCTCGAAGGCGCCGATCCGAATCGAACCGTGCTGGACTGGTTGCGCGAAGACATCGGCATGACCGGTACCAAGGAAGGCTGTGCCGAAGGAGATTGCGGCGCCTGTACAGTGGTTCTCGTCGACTACCAGGAAGGCGCCCTGGTCTATCGCGCCGTCAACGCCTGCATCCTGTTTCTCCCACAGCTAGACGGCCGACAGCTGATCACTGTCGAGCATTTGAAAGATGAAGCCGGACGCCTTCACCCCATTCAGCAGGCTATGGTCGACCACCACGCCTCCCAATGCGGCTTTTGCACCCCCGGTTTCGTCATGTCCCTCCTAGCCTTGGGCAAGGCTGGGCCGAACTCTCAACGCGAGGCCGTATGTGACGCTATTGCGGGCAATCTCTGCCGTTGCACGGGCTACCGGCCAATCATCGATGCGGCGGGCGATGCGCTCGACTACGGATTTCACGATGTCTTCGATCATCGAACGGAAGAGACGATCGCGGCCCTGAAAAAGCTCGATGTTTCGGAGGAACTGAGGATCGAGAGCCATGGTCGCCGATACTTCGCTCCGACGTCGCTGGACAGTCTGGCGACAGCGTATGCGCCGAGCCGCGCCCAGCTCCTTGCGGGGGGGACGGATGTGGGTCTTTGGGTAACGAAGCAGCATCAAGATCTCGATGATATTATCGATGTCACCCGCGTGCCGGAGCTGAAGCGTATCCATGAGACGGAAACCCATCTGGTGATTGGCGCCTGTTGCACTTATGAAGAAGTCCACGATGTGATCAGCGGCCACTGGGCGGATTTCGGGGAACTGATCAGGCGGATCGGTGGCGCGCAGGTTCGGGCGGCGGGAACGATCGGCGGCAATATCGCCAACGGATCGCCGATCGGCGACAGCATACCGGCCCTCATCGCACTTGGTTGCAGCATCGTGCTGCAGCGCGGAGGCCGCCGGCGCAGTCTCGACTTGGAAGATTTCTACTTGGATTACCGTGAAACGGTTCTGGAGCCGGGCGAGTTTCTTGTCGAAATCCGGATACCTAAGTCCGCATCAAACTTCAGGTGTTACAAGATTTCGAAACGCTTCGATCAGGACATCTCCGCCGTGCTTGGTGCGTTTATGGTCAAGCTGTCAGACGATCGAAAGGTCAAGACTGTGCGGATCGGATTCGGCGGGCTGGCCGCAGTGCCGAAGCGTGCAATTCGGGCCGAGCAAGCGATGACCGGCAAGCTCTGGAATGAAGTGACCATCAAAGCCGGGCAAGCAGCGCTTGCATCGGAGTTTGAACCGATCTCGGATATGAGGGCTTCGGCGAACTATCGGCTGACGGTCGCTCAAAACCTACTCAGAAAGTTCCTGATTGAGACGACGATGTCCAAGACGACAACACGTGTGCTGGCCAAGCAAATCTCATAAGAGTCCGTCTGGAACGTTATCGAGCGATTTCCGGGCTCTGTCCTCAGACGAATGCAAGGACCTTGTCGCGCCGCGGTGCGGCGCACCTGCGATGGCTTTTTGAATGGACTCTAGAGCGGATCCCGATCGGATGTGATCGGGATACACACTCTATCTCGTTGTTTCGCCGCATTTCCGCATCGATCAGGTTTTTCCACTTGATCGGAAGAAGCTCTAAAACTCGGACCAGCCATCATCGCTGGCAGTCGCCATTGCTGGGGCTGCAGCTCTTTCGGCTTTGGCGGGCCTAGGACTGGCAGCCGGCTTCTGCGGCTGCGGCTGCGAGGCAGACTTGATCGGCTTTGGAACGATGTGTTCGTCCAGCTTGAAGAAGCCCATAAGCGCATTCAATTGGCTCGCCTGGTCGCTCAGGGCACGGGCTGCCGCCGTGCTTTCCTCAACCAGAGCCGAGTTCTGCTGGGTCATCTCGTCCATGCTGTTGATCGATCCATTAATCTCCTGAACCCCCAAGGCCTGCTCCTGGGAAGCATCGGAGATTTGACGGACGATGCCTGTGACCTTACCGATCGAGTCGACGATCTCACCCAGGGCCTCGCCTGCCTGATTGACGAGTTGCACACCATCCCCGACCTGTCTGTTACTGTCTTGAATCAGATTCTTGATATCAGAAGCGGCCTTAGCCGAACGTTGAGCAAGCTGACGAACTTCCTGAGCTACGACAGCAAAACCTTTGCCTGCCTCGCCAGCGCGCGCCGCCTCGACGCTGGCATTGAGCGCAAGCAGATTGGTTTGAAAGGCGATCTCGTCAATGACACTGATGATGTCCGTGATTTTCTGTGCGGACTCTTCGATACCGCTCATGGCGCCAACCGCCTGCTCGACCACCTCACCGCCTTTTGTCGCAACGCGGTTGGCGGTCTCGGCAAGTTCGCTGGCGCTCTTGGCTCGTTCAGCATTCTGCTTGACGGTGGCGGAAACCTGCTCGGTCGACGCCGCGGTTTCTTCCAGATTGGCCGCTGCCTGTTCCGTACGGTTCGAGAGATCGGCGGTGCCGCTGCTGATCTCCGCAGCTGCGTTCTCCACCTCACCGGTTACCGCCTGAATTTGCGCGACGGTCGTGGACAACTGCTCAGCCGTGCGATTGGCGTGATTCTTCAGATCACCCAACCTACCAGAGAAGTCGACATCTATGCGTTTGCTGAGATCACCGCTAGCGAAGGCCTCCAGCACGGTGCCAAGCTCATTCGTCGCCGTCGACATCACGGTCGTAAGTTGGTTCATGCCGTCGGCAAGTCGTCGATTGACTCCTTCGGCGTCATGAAGATCGACTTGCTCATCAAACTCGCCCTGACGGGCGGCGGCGATCACGCGATCGATCTCACCTTGGATGGCCAAGTCGGTTGTCACATCGGACCATTCGATCACCAGTCCGAGGAATGTTTGAATCTCATTGACGATAGGGCTGACGGCCAGATGCAGGCTACGTCCCCCTAAGCTGATCTGAAGGCGGCTGGTACCCACATGTCCACTTTGGGTTCCGCTGATCTTTGCCAGATCTTTATGGAAGATCCCGATGTCCTCGCCGGTCAAGTCCCCGATATTCACCCCGCCGACATCACCCTTGATCGCCCCTTCATACAGCTTGAAGAATTCGTTCAGGGCAGGATTGACGTAAACAATCTTGCAATGACGATTGGCGACAAGAACCATGGTACTGCAACCATCGAGAGCAGAACGCAGACGAACCGCTTCAAGGCCTTTTTGATAGACGGTATCCATCGAGCGGGCGAGAATGCCGATTTCGTCGTTACGGTTGCTGCCCGGCACTTGGACCGTTTCACCTTTGATCATGCTGGCAACCGCATCGACGATACCTACGAGCGGCTTGACGATGCCTTTTGCCAGCGCCCAGCCCAGAAAGGACAGAGCCAGAAGGGCTGCTATGGTGATAGCGAAGATTCGCCAGGCCAGAGCGGTGGCTGGCGCCATGATCTCATCACGGGACATCTGAGCGATCAATGCCCAGCGAACGCCCGCGAAATCAACCGGTTCAAAGGCGGCAATGACCGGCACGCCATCAGCGCTGACTTTGGCCGTGACATCGTGATGGCCGGCCAAGGCCTCCCTGACGGGCTCCGTTTCGATCCGCCGGGACAAAATCGTCGACTCTTCGGAGAAGCGAGAATCCGAACGCATCAGAAAATCATCGCCGACCAAGAAGGTCTCGCCGGTCTCTCCAAGACCATGCGCTTCCTGCATCAGACCGTTGATGTGATCGATCGGCATCTGGAAGGCGAGCGCGCCGATGAAGCTGCCATCCTTGTCGAGAATGGGTCTTGAAATAAAACTTGCAGGCGCGCCGAAGCTCGGCCCGTATCCCCGAAAGTCGAAGAACGCTTGGAAATTCTCCGTCGGATTGTCCCGAACAGCCCGGAACGCGTTCCCCAGATCCGTATCGCGCCATTTCCCTGAGACGAGATTGGTCGCGAAATCCAGCTCCTTGAAGACGGTGTAAACGAGATTGCCTTCATTATCGAAGATAAAGATATCGTAGTAGCCACGTTCGCGGAGAACCTGACGAAACCAGGGGTGATACTCAGCGTGCGCTTTGCTGTAGTCTGAACCATCACTGGCGACGTCGAGATTTTCCTTTTGCCCGGTGGGATGAGGGTTTTCCTCGATATAGAGCCGCTGAAGCGTTTCCGTCGGACGCTCGCCGAGCGCGTCCCAGGCCTCGGCAAAGTCCAAAGCCGCCTCACGGGTGACATCACTGCTGGCGATAATGCGCAGGTCTTGCTCAATCGTCTCAAGATAGCCGGTGAGGTTCTGCTTGTGGCCGGCTTTGAGCGCCTCAAGACGCACGAACGCCTCTTCCTTGAGGGTAGCCGCCGCGTTGAGATAGGCAGCGATGCCGACGCAAATGCCAACCAGCCCGCCGGCTCCGACGATCATCAATGGGAGTTTCCGGGCGATCGACATCTGATTAAATTTGCGCAGGATCACGTCAACGACCTCTCATGTAATGCTAGCCGACTCAAAACACCGCCGATTCTCACATCCGGAATTACACCAAAAGAGTAAAGATTTTATCAATCAGAGGTTCCCACAAGACACGACCTCAAGCCAAAACGGCACAGTTCGGTCGCGGAAGCTGTCATCGTGGCGTTCTGCGCTTCCCATCGGAGAGCGAACGATGACCACCGGGCCGAGACAATGCCAGTAGGATCGACCTCAGATATGCATGAATGCAAACGTTGATGAAGGTGCCGTTTTTCCAGTTCATCTCGAGCGGAATGTCACGATAGTCGCCGTCTCGCCGAAGGTCGGTCCACGTTGCTGAAGCGTTAGCGGCACCAATGCGAAGGCTGCTCGTGGCTCCTTTCAGCCATGCCAGCTTTATCCAACTCTAAGATGTCTGATCATAAGAATTTCTTTAGATTTATGGGCGATAACCTAAGGCTCAAGGTTTCTAGCTGGCTAACATGTGGGGATTGATATGGCCAAGATTTTAGTGATCGAGGACGAACCTGAGCTTAGGGAGCTGATGGTCTCCGAACTGCAATATTCAGGTCATCGGACCATCGAAGCCGAGAATGGTGAACAAGGGCTTCAGAGGATTCTGAGCGAGGCGCCGGATATTATTCTGGCCGATATCAATATGCCGAAGATGAATGGGCATCAGCTGCGTGGGCGGCTAAAGCAGTCCCATCCTCAGCATGCACGCATTCCGTTCGTCTTCGTCTCGGCTTTGGCTGATGAGAGTGATATCGCCGATGGGCAGATGATTGGCGTCGATCACTACATCACGAAACCTATTGATTTCGACAAGCTTACCGGATGGATTCATGATCTGACGGCGGGTAGGTAGCGCCGCCCGAATCTGTTGGCCAAACGGCATCGTCAGTTTTTGGCGATCCGCGAACCAGACATTCCGACTCCTGACGCATCGATCCAAACAATGCGATCGACGACGTCCAGGAGGATTGGCGCGGCAACAGAGGGATAGGGCAGCGGCATCTAAAGAGCTTGAAGGCGCCGCTGCGCCAGAGCGAATCCGATCGGAACATTCGCTCTATATTATTGATTGACAACACTTCCCAGTCGACCAAGTGCTGTTGCCTGCTCGGAAGAAAGCTCTGATGGCGGTTGGCGCGCAGGGTCCATTAGGCCTCTCAGCCCTGCATCGACAGGAATGTCCTTGAAGCTAGGCGTGCTCTAGGCTTGACCTGATGCCGATAACTGCCGCCTTACCGTTCTCTTACATGATCTCGCTTAGCAAGACGGTGGCGTCACCCATTAGTTTCGGGACGGCCACACCAGAGCAGTTCCCGATCGCAAGCGATCGAAACAGATGCTCTATCTCTTTGTTTCACCGCATTTTCTTATCGATCAAGTGGTACCAATTGATCGGAAAAAGCTCTAAGTCCAGATCTTAACACTGGGCGTGGCGTAGCGTCGGTACGCGCCGGGCAAAGGCCCCTGCGTCGCTAGCGCTTTGGCTTGGGATTGCGCTTCTGGCTTTCGACCAGCTTGCTGAGTTCCGCCTGCAGGGACTCGATCTTTTCGTTAAGCGCCTGAATTTCTTGTTCCGGATCACCATCATCGGAGGTGGATGCGGCGCCATTGGCGCCGTCCGAACGCTCCGAAGTCCCGGCCGTGCCGCTGGCACCGAACATGGTGGCGGCTTGCTGGAACAGGGCGATGTTCTGACGGGTCATGTCCTCAAACTGGTTCAGGGGGAAGAACCGGCCGACAGTGTCTTCGAAATAGTGACGGATCTGGTCCTGATTGCTGGAGAAATTCTCCATGCTCATTTCGAGATAGTGCGGCAGGAAGGCACGCAGGCTGTCATCGTAATAACGGATCAGCTGACGAAGGAAGCTTGTGGGGAGGAGATTTCGGCCTTTGCCGTCCTCTTCAAGAATGATCTGCGTCAGGATCGAACGGGTAAGATCCTCGCCGGTCTTGGCATCGAAGACGACAAAATCTTCTCCGTCACGCACCATCTTGCTGAGGTCGTCCAGGGTCACATAGCTGCTCGACGCCGTGTTGTAGAGGCGTCGGTTAGCGTATTTCTTGACGACCGCCACACCTTCCTCGACGGCGCAGTGCAGCTTTTTCTTCTCAGCCATATCGGAATGCGGCCTTTCAACGCGACAGCTTAGTGGGCCAATTTAGACCACCAGCCTATCGTCTAGCCAGCGATTTTTTGCAAAGCAGCCAGACGCGCGAACGCTACGATCGGCGGCACCAGCACATCCGTCTGCCTGAACGTCGGGTTGGGCCGCGCTCTCAGGACGCGCCGCCGTCGTCACTCACCCTCGGCTTCGCGAAGCTCGGCGCCCATATCGGCGAGTTCGGCTGCGGCTTCCTCGGCTTCTGCAGCCTGAGCGGCTGCATAGGCAGCGGCGCGCTCCGGATCGGCCTGGATCTCAGCCTCCTCTTCGGAACGAGCGACGTTGACGCTGACCTCGACGTCGACCTCGGGATGAAGGGCGACGCGGACCGCATGGACGCCGAGTGTCTTGATCGGCTGATCCAGACGCACCTGACGGCGCTCGAAGGTGACACCATCAGCGGTGAACGCTTCGGCGATGTCGCGGCCACTCACCGAGCCGTAGAGCTGGCCGGTTTCGCCGGCCTGACGAATGATGACCACAGACTTGCCGTCGATCCTGGAGGCCGCATCCTCGGCTTCCTCGCGGCGCTTCAGGTTGCTGGCCTCAAGCTCGACCTTGCGGCGCTCGAACTCTTCAAGATTGGCTTTGGTCGCGCGCATGGCCTTGCCTTGCGGGACCAGAAAGTTCCTGGCAAAGCCGTTTTTGACGGTGACGAGGTCGCCCATCTGGCCAAGTTTTTCAATGCGTTCCAGCAGAATGACCTGCATGGGAAGTTCCTCCGATCTCTCTACATGTAACGGCGCAGATGCGCCCAATCCTCAACCAGACCCAGGGCGACGACCGCCAGGATCGGCCAGTTGAACACGATGATGCCCACATAGACCGCGGCGAGGCCGAGCTGCCTGTAGGACCAGCGGTTGGCGAATTTGTGGATCACGGCGAGGCCGAGAAAGCCGAACGGCACGATGAGCACGATCAGTGCGGCACTGCCGAACATGCCGATCCCGCCGGAGCCGATCATCGCCGCAAGCACGGCCACACCCATCAATGGCCAAAGCCAAGGCGGCAGATCCAGATCCACAAGCTGCGGGCTGGGACGGCGATTCCAGCCGGCGCGGACGGCAATCGTCTGCGCCAGAACGGCATTGAGAACCGCCATGATCAGCCAGGAACTGGCCGCGGCGGCCAGAACGAGCGGGGTCCATCGGCCGAGATCGGTAAGATCCGGCACCGGTTGACCTGCTGCCGTGCTCAGTTGGGTGATCACCTCGGTAAGCACGGTTTCGACCACGCCGACGATGCCGTCCGGCTGGCTCATGAAGGCCCAGAAGGCGAGCGCAATCCCGAAAACCGCCAACAAGGCAAGCTGTGCCAGGATCATGCCGGGCGGATACCAGATTACATCGCTGCCATCCTGTCTCGACAACAGGGCCTGACGCACCACGAGCAAGGAGGGGCCGCCAAAGGCAGCAAGAAACAGCAGAGCCGGCAGAACACCTATGAAGATGCCGTTGATCAGGGCCGCAGCCGCCACCGCGATGAGCGTCCCGGGCAACCCCATGGTCAACCCGGCAAGCATCAGCGGTATCTGGCAGAAATAGGCCGTCAGGACGGCGAGCACGCCGATCGAACCTGTCATCTGCACCAGCCACATGGTGCCGCTTAGGACACCGGCCAGGACGGCGAGGGCGAGCGCTTGAGACATGAGCGATCACGGACCGATCTTTAAGGCGGAAGGTTTCGCTCAGCTCACGACAAACGGCAGCAGCGCCAAAAGGCGGGCACGCTTGATTGCCTGGGCGAGGGATCGCTGTTCCTTGGCGGTCACGGCCGTGATGCGCCGGGGCACGATCTTGCCACGCTCGGACACGAAACGCTGCAGGAGCTTCACGTCCTTGTAGTCGATCTTGGTGGCGTCATCGCCTGAGAACGGGCTGGACTTCCTGCGGCGGAAGAACGGCCTGCGGATGGTTATGTTCGGCGGCTCGCCGCCGGGACCACCACGGGGCGGACGGCCGCCGGAGTCACCGCGGTCACCGCCTATCGAAGAGGTTTGTTCACTCATGATGCTTCACTTCATTCTGATCGAAAGAGAAAGGCGAGCCCGTCAGGCGGGGTCAGCCTTGGCTTCCTCGGCAGGCGCCGCCGAACGCTCGGGACGGTCTCCGCGGCCGCGATCGCCACCGCGGTCACGGTCGCCGAACGAACGCCTCGGCCCGTCATCACGCCGCCCGCGCTCTTCACGCGACGAGCGAACCTGCATCAGGATCGACGGCCCGTCGTCAAGCTCGTCGACGCGCACCGTCATATAGCGAATGACGTCGTCGGAGAGCTCTTCCCGGCGCTCAAGTTCCTTGACCAGATCGCCCGGCCCTTTGAAGTTCAGGTGCAGGTAATGACCTTTCCTGTTCTTCTTGACACGGTAAGCGAGGTTGCGAAGGCCCCAATATTCATTCTTGGTGACTTCACCGCCCTGCTCGCCGATCACGCCGGCATAGCTATCGGCCAGTGCCTGCGCCTGCTGAGGCGAGAGGTCCTGGCGCGCAATAATCGTATGTTCGTAACACCGCGTGGCGGTCACTATAAGGCTCCTTGACCTGTCGGGATGCGACCATAGAAAAAGCCGGACCGTGCGCACAGCACCGGCCCGCCGAAGGCAGCACTCCAGCGTTATCGGGCTCGAAGGCCCAAACTGGAGCGGCACTATACAAGAAAATCCGCCGGGAGCAAGCCTGCTTGACAGGCGAATGGCGACCGGTCGATTGTCAGCGTCATCTAAGCAATGAGGCGTCGTTGAGCATGAGTACAGCTTTCTTTTTTCCGGGCCAGGGATCGCAAGCGGTTGGCATGGGCCGATCCCTTTATGATACCGACTCTGCCGCGCGAAATGTGTTCGAGGAGGTCGACGAGGCGCTGGGCGAGAAGCTCTCGACCGTGATCTTCGAAGGACCTGATGACCAGCTTCGGCTCACCGAGAACGCGCAGCCTGCTTTGATGGCCACTTCACTCGCCGTCGTGCGTGCTCTTGAAGCTCGGCGGAAACAGCCCCTTGGCGAAATGGGCGCCTTCGTCGCCGGCCATTCGCTTGGCGAATATTCTGCGCTTGCCGCAGCGGGCGCCCTTTCAATCGGCGATGCCGCCAGGCTACTCCGTCTGCGCGGCCGCTCAATGCAGACGGCCGTTCCGGTCGGCGAAGGCGCGATGGCGGCGGTGCTTGGCCTGGAACTCGGTGATGTCGAGGCTGTCGCCAGCGAAGCGAGCGGAGATCAGGTTTGCGACGTCGCTAACGACAACGCCCCCGGTCAGGTGGTGGTCAGCGGCCATAAGGAGGCCGTCGAGCGTGCGGTGGAGATTGCCAAGGCGAAGGGTGCCAAACGCAGCCTTCTGTTGCCGGTCAGCGCGCCTTTTCATTGCAGCCTGATGGCGCCGGCCGCCGAGGCGGTCGGGGAAGCGTTGAAGGACATCGCTTTTGCAAAGCCAGCACTGCCAGTGCTCACCAATGTCTCGGCGGCCCCCGAAGACGATCCAGATATGCTGAAGAAAGCGCTGATCGAGCAGGTCACGGCGCGGGTGCGTTGGCGGGAAAGCGTTCTCGCCTTGATGGGGCAAGGCGTCGATCAGTCGATCGAACTCGGCGCCGGCAAGGTCCTGACCGGGCTCGCCAAACGCATCGATCGGAGCCTCGGGGCTCAGGCGATCGGTTCGGTCGAAGATCTTGAAGCCTATCTGGCCTAAATCCCAAACCGCATTTTGATGAGATGAGGAAATGTTCATGTTCGACCTGACCGATCGGCAAGCGCTGGTGACCGGCGCCTCTGGCGGCATAGGCGGCGCTATTGCACGCCAGCTCCACAAGCAGGGCGCCCATGTGGTGCTCAGCGGCCGCCGGCAAGACGCTTTGCAGACCCTGGCCGACGAGCTGGGCGAGCGCGCGAGCACGCTGGCCGCGGATCTGGGCGCTGAGGACGGCGTCGACCAAGTGCTGGAAGCGCTTGGCAAGGATGGCGTCGACATTCTTGTCAACAATGCCGGGCTGACGCGCGACAATCTCGCGATGCGCATGAAGGACGAGGACTGGCAGAGCGTTCTCGACGTCAATCTTTCTGCCGGCTTTCGCCTGATCCGAGGCTGCCTTCGGGGCATGATGAAAAAGCGCTTCGGCCGGGTGATCAACATCACCTCGATCGTTGCGGTCACCGGCAATCCTGGACAGGCGAACTATGCCGCGGCCAAGGCCGGCATGATCGGCATGTCCAAGGCGCTAGCGGCCGAAGTCGCGAGCCGTGGCATCACCGTCAATTGCATCGCGCCCGGCTTCATCGAAACCGCAATGACCGATGCGCTGAACGATGATCAAAAGACGAAGTTGCTGGGTCAGATCCCGACGGGACGGCTAGGGGCAAGCGACGACATCGCGGCTGCGGCCGCCTATCTCGCAAGCGAAGAAGCAGGCTACGTGACGGGCCAGACGTTGCACGTCAATGGCGGCATGGCCATGATTTGAGGCGGCTCAACGGCCTATGCTCAAGTATCTGCGCTTGTGATCATTGTCAAACGTCCCTAAATGGAGGCGTCGGTCCTGGTTCAAATGCTGGCCAACGCCAGCGGGACTGTGTTACTAGCCACGGCGAGTTTGGGCGTTTTCGCCTGAGAGCGTCGGCCATGGGCCCGAGAATGACATTTCCGGCCCCGATTAATCGAGGAAGCTCCCCTATGAGTGAAACTGCTGACCGCGTCAAAAAGATTGTTATCGAACATCTCGGTGTTGACGAGGGCAAGGTCAACGAGAACGCCAGTTTTGTCGACGATCTCGGCGCAGACAGCCTGGATACCGTCGAACTGGTCATGGCCTTCGAAGAGGAATTCGGCTGTGAAATTCCGGATGAGGCTGCCGAGAAAATCCTGACGATCAAGGACGCGATCACCTATATTGATCAGAATGGTCAGGGCGCCTGAAGACTGACAGGTTTTCTTGATCCCTCGGAGATCGCCAAAGAGCGATTTTCAAGGTTTTGCTGGGCGTGAATAGGTTAGCGCATGTCGACAAGACGCGTTGTGATCACCGGTATCGGCCTCGTCACGCCGCTAGGCGCCGGTGTTGACGTCAGCTGGCGTCGTCTCATCGCTGGCGAAAGCGGTCTTAGGCGGATCGACGGATTTGAAACGGACGATCTGCCGGCCAAGATCGCAGGCCTGATCCCGAAAGAGGGTGAGGGCGTTCTCGATGCCGATGCGGTCATGGCCGCGAAGGACGTGAGGCGCAACGATCCCTTCATCCTTTACGGCGTCGCGGCGGCGACTGAGGCGATCCGGGATTCGGGCTGGGAGCCGGAAGACGACGAGGCGCGCGAGCGCACCGGCGTCATGATCGGCTCCGGCATCGGCGGGCTGGGCACGATCGCCGACACGGCGGTCGATCTGCATACCCGTGGACCTCGAAAGGTCAGCCCGTTCTTCATCCCCGCCTCCTTGATCAATCTGGCGAGCGGTCAGGTTTCGATCCGCTTCGGCTTCAAGGGGCCGAACCATGCGCCTGTCACCGCCTGCTCGACCGGCGCCCATGCGATTGGCGACGCCTCCAGGCTGATCGAACTTGGCGATGCTGACGTCATGGTCGCGGGCGGTGCCGAGGGTGCTGTCTGTCGGATCGGCATTGCCGGCTTTGCCGCGATGAAGGCGCTCTCCACAGGCTACAACGAGACGCCCGAGCGCGCCTCGCGTCCCTGGGACAAGGGCCGGGACGGGTTCGTGATGGGCGAAGGTGCGGGGATCATGGTGCTCGAAGAGCTGGAGCATGCGCGCGCGCGCGGCGCCAAGATTTATGGCGAGGTGGTCGGCTACGGTCTCTCCGGCGATGCCTATCACATCACGGCGCCCAGCCCCGACGGTGACGGCGGTTATCGCTCCATGAGGATGGCGTTGAAGCGGGCAGGCCTCCAGCCTTCCGATATCGATTACGTCAACGCCCACGGTACGTCCACGCCGCTTGGCGATGAAATCGAACTGGGTGCGGTCAAGCGGCTCTTTGGCGAGGCGGCCGGCAACATTTCGATGTCCTCGACCAAGTCAGCGATCGGCCATCTTTTGGGCGCCGCTGGCGGCGTGGAGGCGATCTTCGCGTTGCTCGCGATCCACCATCAGACCGTGCCGCCGACCCTCAATCTCGACGATCCCTCCGAGGGCTGCGATCTGGATCTGGTGCCGCATGCATCTAAAGAGCGTGAGGTGCGGGCGGTTCTCTCCAACTCCTTCGGCTTCGGCGGCACCAACGCGACGCTGGTGATGGCCGGCCCGCCCAAAGACTAGGCGCGGCCAATCCAATCATGCGCCGGCTGTTGCTTCTTCTCCTCGTCCTGGTGATCGTCGCCAGCGGCGCGAACTACGGCGTCTCGGCCTTCAATCGCTATCTCACCGATGACGGCCCTAATACCGAGGAGGCGACCGTTGTCCTGCCGCGGGGCTCAGGGCTGCAGGCGATCGTGCATCGCCTGGATGAGGCCGGCGTCATTCGCCATCCCTGGCTTTTTCAGCTCGCCGTGCGCATCGGCGGCCATGACCGTGCGCTGAAGGCGGGTGAATATGCATTCCCGGCCAAGGTGACGCCGAGCCAGGTGATCGCGATCGTCACCGAAGGCAAGACGGTGGCGCGACGCATCACCGTGATCGAGGGCCAGACCGTCGCCGAAGTGTTTCGGACGATCGATCGGACCGAAGGCTTGAGCGGCGATCTGCCGGCGAAGCCTGCCGAGGGTTCGCTTTTGCCCGAGACCTATCTCTTCAGTCAGGGCGATAGCAAAGAGGAGATGGTGGCGCGCATGCAAAAGGCGATGCGCGAGGTGCTTGAGGATGCCTGGAAAGACCGCGCCCCCGATCTGCCGTTCGCCACGCCTGACGAGGCGCTGATCATGGCCTCGATCGTGGACAGGGAGACAGCTGTCGCCGAAGAGCGCGCCAAGGTCGCCGCGGTCTTCGTCAACCGTCTCAGGCTCGGCATGCGGCTCCAGTCCGACCCGACCATCATCTACGGCCTCACCAAGGGCGAAGGCCCGCTCGATCGCGAACTGACGCGCCAGGACTGGAAGCTCGACGATCCCTACAACACCTACCGGATCTCCGGCCTGACGCCGGGCCCGATCGGCAATCCCGGCCGGGAGTCGATCGAGGCGGTGATGAACCCGGACGAGCATGACTATCTCTATTTCGTCGCCGACGGCACCGGCGGCCATGCGTTCGCGGAGACACTCGACCAGCATAATGAGAACGTCGCGCGCTGGCGCAGGATCAAGGCGGGCGAAGAGCCGATGCCGATCAAGCCGTCGCCGCCGAGGCCTGAGGGGCTTGGCGGTTCGAAAGAGACCAAACCTTCCCCGGAAAGCGCTGCAACCGAGGGCAAGTCCAAGCCGGAGGCTTAGTTTTGGCGCTACCGGCGTCACTCCTTCCCCTGGAAACGGTGCAGCAGCGGATCGATCCAAGCCGGCGGCAGAGCCGCGACCAGGCGCATCGCAACATAAAGCCGAAGCGGAAACGCTATTCGCGCCGAGCGGCGATCAAGCCCGCGCCGGATGATCGACGCGGCCCGTTCCGGCGTCATCATCAACGGCATGGGGAACGGGTTTTGCGCGGTCATCGGCGTCTCGACGAAGCCTGGACAGATCACCGAAACGGTGACGCCCTCCCCCATCAGCTTGCCGCGCAACCCCTCGCCATAGGCGCGCACGGCCGCCTTGCTCGCTGTGTAGCCGGGGGCGGTCGGCATACCGCGAAAGCCCGCGAGCGAGCTCATGATCGCGATGTGGCCGCGGCCGCGATCGACAAGCGATGGCAGCGCGGGCTCGACCGTGTTCAACACGCCCTCGACATTGACGCGAAACATGGTGCGCACGGGGTCCGGATCGCCGGACGATCCGCCGGAGACGCCGGCATTGGCGATCACCAGATCAAGCGGCGCAGCCTGTTCGGCGCGTGCGATCCAGGCGGCCATGGCTTCACGATCGGTGACGTCGAGCGTTTCAGCATGAACCACAGCGCCGGCCTTGCGGCAGAGCTCGGCGACCGCATCGAGGCGATCTCGATCGCGTCCTTGCAGATGCAGGCAGCGGCCGGCGGTCGCATAGTTCTCGGCAAGCGCTTTGCCGATCCCGGAACTGGCCCCGGTGATCAGCACCGTTTCCTGAACATCAGGGTCAGCATGACCTGCTAGGTCTCGGGATTGGCTCATGGCAAGCATTCCGCTATGACGTGGTCGCGTCCCTTACGGGACATGTGACGATGCTGTCCTAACCGCTTCTGCCGCCAAGGTCACCCGATGTCTCCGAGCGCCTCCCTCGAAGCCCCGATCAAAGTCAAGCGCCGCGGCCTGATGCTGGTGCTGTCCTCACCATCCGGGGCCGGCAAGAGCACGATCGCGCGCCATCTTCTCGACGTCGAGCCGGAGCTGTCGCTTTCGGTTTCCGTAACCACCCGGCCAAGGCGTCCGAGCGAGGTGGACGGGGTGCACTATCACTTCATCGATCGTGCCACCTATGATCGCATGGTGGAGAATGGCGAGCTTCTGGAGCATGCCGAGGTCTATGGCCATGGCTACGGCACGCCGGCAGCTGCCGTCGAGGGGGCTTTGGAGTCCGGTCTCGATGTCCTCTTCGACATCGACTGGCAGGGCGCGCAGCAGCTTCGCCAGCAGGTGTCCCAGGACATCGTCACCATGTTCATCCTGCCGCCTTCGACCGAAGAACTGGCCCGCCGCCTGAAAAAGCGCGCCGAAGACACCGACGAGGTGGTCGCCAAACGCCTCGCCCAGATCGCCGCGGACGTCACCCATTGGGCCGAATATGACTATGTGATGATCAACCACGACCTGGAGCAGAGTATCGCCGCTGCGCGGTCAGTGTTGGTGGCGGAGCGGCTAAAGCGCCGGCGGCAGGTCGGGCTTGCGGACTTCGTCGGTCAGTTCAGAGAGACGCCTGAGAAGGTTTCTTAGCCTCGCGACATGTCGGTCGCCTTCATCAGGACCTTTGATGCGTGGTAAAGATCGTCCCGCTGCTTTTGCTCGCAATGCCTGAGCTGCAGGCCGCCGAAGAGACGGTTTTTGAACTCGTGGACGATGATCAGCAACGCTTTGACCAATTCGGTCGTATCGTCGCTTAACCTGACGAGGGCCTGACTGACAAATTCCTTGCTGCCGGGATCAGGGAACATCAGGCTGCCGAAGAGATCATTGGTTCTGGCCCTGTCGGCATCGACGAACTGATGACGGAAATAGGTCAGATGAGGGATGAAGGGAGCCGTCAGGAGGTTTCTGTCATGAGCTTCTGCCGCCTGATCGACGTCATCGACAAAATCGAGCATGGCCTTGACCCGGCCATCGCCAAAAAGCGTCTGGCTTTCAAAAATGACCCAGAGCAGGGCAAACTCGCGAATCGCCGTTCGGTCATCCCGATCCAGGTCCGCATAGCCGAGCTGGTGCTGGCTCAGCCATTGCTCGCCGAATCTCGGCGCTGTCGCTAAATTCGCGATGTTCCTCACTCCGATCGCATGACAATCCCGCCTTTTTACAAGATAAACCTCACCAAATGGTTAACCGGCCAGCCGTCGGCGACGGCTGGCCAACGCGTTGCCGACCAGGTCGAAGGTCCGCTGGATTGTCAGATGATCGCCTTTTGGGCTAGCCGCCTGAGTGGATCAAAAGGCCTGAGGGGTCATCGATACCCTCGACCCTAACCCGCCCGCCCGCCATCCTCGCCCGTCCAGACGCGACAAGCTCCAGAGCCAGCGGATAGCACTTGTGCTCAACGTCGAGCACGCGGGCTGCGAGCGCGTCTTCCGTATCGTCCTGCAGGACCGGCACGGTCCCCTGGACGATGATCGGGCCGTCGTCGAGTTCGGGGCGGACGATATGGACGGTGCAGCCATGGACGCGCACGCCGGCTGCGAGCGCGCGGGCGTGGGTGTCGAGGCCCTTGAAGGCGGGAAGCAATGATGGGTGGATGTTGAGAATGCGGTCCTGCCAACACTTAACGAACCAGGTGCTCAGGACGCGCATAAAGCCTGCGAGACAGACCAGCCGGACGCCGGCTTCGTTCAGCTTTTGATCCAGCGCCTGTTCGAAGGCTTCGCGGCCGTCGAAGGCCTTGTGATCGATCAGCAGGTTCGGAATGCCCGCCGCCTCGGCCAGGTCCAGGCCGCCGGCGCCTGGCCGGTTCGCGATGACCAGCCCGATCTCGAAGCTCGATCCCGGCTTTTCGCCCGCCTTGATCAAAGCGCCGAGATTGGAGCCGCGCCCGGAGACGAGAACGGCTACAGAGGTCCGAGACGCGCCGAGGTCCAAGTCAACCATCCCATGGTCATGCGCCAGTGATTTCGACGCAAGGGGGGCCGTCGCCAGGAACGAGGCTGCCAAGATTGTAGACGGCTTCGCCCTTATCCTTGAGAGCCTTGGTGACCGCGCTTGCGTCCTCTTCGGCGACCACCAGGACCATGCCGATGCCGCAATTGAAGGTGCGCAGCAGGCTTTCTGGTGTCATGCCGGCGGCTTCGTAAATCCACCGGAAGACGGGTGGGGCCTGCCAGGCCCGGGCGTCGATCTTGGCCATCATGCCGTCTTTCATGACCCGCGGCAGATTGTCAACCAGGCCACCGCCGGTGATGTGCGCGAGCGCCTTGATGCTGCCGCCCGAAATGACCTGCTTCAGGCACTGGACATAGATGCGCGTCGGCGTCAGGAGCACGTCCGCGAGCAGCTTGCTCTCATCGAAGGGGGCCGGATCGGACAGAGCCAGGCGTCTGTCGCGCAGCAGCTTGTTCACCAGCGAAAAGCCGTTGGCGTGGATGCCGGAGGCAGCGAGGCCAAGGAGGACATCGCCGATCGCCACATCATCCCTCGGCAGTATTTTGTCGCGGCTGACAGCTCCAACAGCGAAGCCGGCGAGATCGAAATCGCCGAGTTTATAATGCCCAGGCATCTCGGCGGTTTCCCCGCCGATCAGCGCGCAGCCCGCTTCCCGGCAGCCCTGGGCGATGCCGGCGACGACATCCTGGGCGGCAAGCGGGTCAAGTTTGGAACTGGCGAAGTAATCGAGAAAAAAGAGCGGCTCGGCGCCCTGGACGAGAAGATCGTTCACGCACATCGCGACAAGGTCGATGCCGGCGGTTTTGTGCTGATCGGCCTTGGCGATCAGTTGCAGCTTGGTGCCGACGCCGTCTGTCGCCGCGACCAGCACCGGATCCTCGAAACCCGCTTCCTTCAAATCGAACAGCCCACCGAAACCGCCGAGCGCGCCGCTGGCACCGGGACGCGCGGTCGAGCGGGCAAGCGGCGCGATGGCCTTCACGAAAGCGTTGCCAGCATCGATATCGACACCTGCCTCACGATACCGGTCGGAGGCGGACCGCCGGTCGGAGGCCGACTGCCGGCCTGAGGTCGACCGGTGCGCGGTGGATGAGGTCATGGCTGATCGGTCACAATAGAGAACGGACATGATATCGGACGGTCATCGGGCTACGCTTGAGACTTGTATAGGGCGTGCCCAAATGGTTGAGTGTCGACACCTTAGGCGATCTGGACCGGTTTGCAATGCTTCAATCGAAACGCTTTCTTGCCGCGATGCTTTCTCTCGGCTTGGTTTGGCTTGTCGCCGAGCCAGCCCACGCGCAGATCGCCGATCTCTACACCGTAAGCGGCATTCCGGTCGACGCGACCGCGGAAAATGCCGTCGCCGCCCGCAGCCAGGCCCACAAACAGGGGCAGCGTGATGGTCTCCAAAAGCTGCTGAGACGGCTGGTGCCGCGAAGCGACCATGGGCGCCTTGCCGCGATCGGCGGGCTGGAAGCCGAGAGCTTCGTCCAGAATTTCGAGATCAGAGGGGAGCAACTCTCCAGCACGCGCTATCTCGCTGAGATGACCGTCGCCTTCGATCAAATGCGCATCAAGGAGCTGTTGGAGGCGGAACGCCTGCCGTTCTCCGACAAGGTGTCGCCGCCGGTGGTGGTTCTGCCCCTGTTCAAGAGCGCGGATGGCGCCGTGCTCTGGCCGGAGGGCAATCCCTGGTGGGCTGCCTGGGCGAAGAAGCTCGAGGCCGAGCGCCCGCTCCGCCTGATCATGCCGCTCGGGGATCTTCAGGATGTCGGCGCCGTGACCATCGACCAAGCGGCGAATGGCGATCAGCTGGCCATTCAGCGTCTCGCCAGCCGTTACGGCGCCAGGGACGGCATCGTCGCCAGCGTCGAGCTCTTGTCCGACCCGGCATCCGACGGCCCCGTATCGATCAGCCTGGCCGCCAAGCGGGCCGGCAACGTCAATCGGAGCGGCCAGTCCTTCACGCTGAACGGCGCGCCCGGCGAGCCGCTCGAGAGCGTCCTCGAAGGCGCCGTGGTCAGGATGCAGGACAGCCTCGATGAGCAATGGAAGAGCCAGCATATCTTGCGTTTGGATACCGGCGGCCTCATTTTCGTCGATATTCCGATCAATAGCCTTGCCGAATGGGTCGACATCAATCGGAACCTTGAAAATCTATCGGTCGTCAGCCAAGTGGAAATTGCCGAATTTGCCCGGACGCTGGTCAAAGCCCACATCTATTATGTGGGCGAAGAAGCCGGCTTCGAGCGGGCCCTGGACGGTCTCGGCCTGACGTTGTCGCGGGGGGAAGAGGAATGGCTCTTGCTGCCAACGACGGCGACCCCGAGGGTCAGCGAGCCGTCGAACGGGACGTCGACCTCGTCCTGACAGGCGTATCACCCTACAATCTGGCCAATCTGATTACGCTTGGCAGGCTGCTGCTGGTGGCGCCGCTGATGTGGCTGATCGTCACCGATCAGGTCTGGGCCGCGTTCTGGGTGTTCGTCGCCGCCGGCATTTCCGATGCGCTGGATGGATTCATCGCCAAGACCTTCAATCAGCGCACCGATGTCGGCGCCATCCTCGACCCGCTGGCCGACAAGGCGCTTCTCGATGGTGTCTATATTGCGCTTGGCCTAACCGCCCATCTGCCGCTCTGGCTCGCAGCGCTGGTGGTGGCGCGTGATGTGCTGATCGTGCTCGGCGTCATCCTGATCAGAAAGCGCGATCCGGTTTTCCGGGTGCATCCGCTCAAGACGGGCAAGCTCAATACCTTCATGCAGATCATCCTGGCCGCCATGGCGCTTGCAATCTGGGGCAATGTGGCCGATGTCAGCCACATGCTGACGCCGATGATCTGGCTGGTCGCCGCAATGACCCTGATCTCCGGTGGCAGCTACGTGGTGCAGGCGCTGCGTAACGCCGATCTGGAGAAGACCGCTTGACCGTTCACTGGCGCGATGTCCTTCGCTGGTTCTTGCTGATCCTGGCGCCGGTCATCCTGGTGCTGACCGGGCTGTTGCTGCTGAAGCAGATTCTCCTGCCGTTTCTGGTGGGCATGGCGGCCGCCTATATGCTGGACCCGGCGGCGGACCGTCTGGAGCGGCTGCGGTTCAGCCGGACGACGGCGACCGCCGCAATCACCGGCAGCTTCTTCCTTCTGCTCACCGTGATGGTGCTTTTGATCCTGCCGGAACTTGGCCGGCAGGCGGCCGATCTCGCGAGCAAGCTTCCGAATTATGTCGACCAGCTGCGCGACCGCCTCGTCCCGCTGGTGGCCGGTTTGATCGAGACGGTCGGCGGCGGCGCCGATTTCTCGGCCGAGGGCCTGATCCGCGGCCAGGCGAGCCAGGCCATCAACGTGGTCATGCGTTCCGTGACCAGCCTCCTGCAGTCGGGCGTCGCCCTCCTCAATCTCGTCGCCCTGATGTTCGTGACGCCGATCGTCACCTTCTATCTCCTAAGGGACTGGGACCATATGGTCGCGAAGATCCGCTCATTGGTGCCACCCCACCAGCTCGCCACCGCCGATCGGCTCGGCCGGGAGATCGACGAGGTTCTGGCGGGCTTCCTTCGCGGTCAGGGCATGGTCTGCAGCTTTCTCGCCGTCTTCTACGCTATCGGGCTCGAAGCGGCCAAGCTGGACTACGGGCTGATCATCGGCCTGCTCACCGGTTTTTTCTCCTTCATCCCGTTCATCGGCATGGCGATCGGCATGGCGGTCGGCTTGTCCGTCGCCGCCTTCCAGTTCCAGGAAATATCGATGCTCCTGGTGATCGCCGGCATTTTCGGCCTGGGTCAGTTCATCGAGGGCAATCTCATCAGCCCGCGCCTGGTGGGCAGCCGCATTCATCTGCATCCGGTCTGGATGATCTTCTCGGTGCTCGCCGGCACCACGCTGTTCGGCTTTCTGGGCACGCTTTTGGCGGTGCCGTTCGCTGCGGTGCTGGGCGTGCTGATCCGCTTCGGTCTGGAGCGCTATCAGCAAAGCGCTCTGTTCGACACAAGCGAACACGCCGCTGTCGATGATCGGCATGGCGAGCATGACGCGGAGACAGCCGAGCCGCCGAGCGATATCGCGGGCGTCGATGCCGACGTCGTGGACGAGGATAGGAAAAAAACCGGAACGCTTGGATGAGCGCCTCCGGTCAGCTGCCGCTTGCCTTCGATCATCGCACCGCCCGAGGCATCGAGGATTTCATGCCGGCCGAGAGCAATCGCGACGCGCTCGCCTGGCTGGAGCGCTGGCCGGACTGGCCGGCACCCGCCCTCGTCCTCCACGGCCCGTCCGGCGCCGGCAAAACCCACCTCGCCCAAATCTGGGCCGCAAGGTGCGACGGCCTTGACTTGGCGGCTGGAAGCCGCGGCCTTGACTTTGGGACCGAGCTTGGGGATGTGCTCGAGCTGGACGCCTCCAGATGCTACCTGCTCGATCCGGCGGAGCCAGTCGGCGACGAACTGGCGCTCCTTCAGCTCTACAACCGCCTGCGCGAAGACGGCGGCCATCTGCTGCTGACCGCGACGAAACCGGTGGCGCAGTGGGACATCCGCCTGCCCGATCTGCGCTCGCGCCTCACCGCGGCGCCCTCCGTCGCCATCGGTCCGCCGAACGATCCGCTGCTCGCGGCCCTTTTCCTGAAACTGTTCGACGATCGTCAGCTCAAGGTCCCGGAAGCGGTGATCCGCTATCTTCTGATCCACATGGAGCGCTCCTTTGCCGAGGCCCATCGACTGGTCGATGCGCTCGACCACTTGTCGCTGGAGCGCCAAAGACCGATAACCGTTCCACTTGCGCGCTTGGCCCTGCCGGCGGGCGACGAAAGCGAGATCCGAGAAACATCGGAAAGCTGACTTAAGGAGTCGAAAACAATGGATCTGGGGATTGCGGGCAAGAAGGCGCTGGTCTGTGCCGCGAGCAAGGGTCTTGGACGCGGCTGCGCCATGTCGCTGGCCAGAAACGGCGTCGACGTAACCATCACCGCCCGCACCGAATCTGCCCTCGAAGCGACCGCCAAGGACATCTGGGACGAAACCGGCGCCAACGTGGCGATCGTTGCCGGTGACATCACCACGCCCGCCGGCCGGAAGGCGGCCCTTGCCGCCTGCACCGACATGGACATTCTGGTCAACAATGCCGGCGGCCCGCCGCCCGGGAACTTCCGGGACTGGACGGAAGAGGACTGGCAGGCGGCCTGCAACGCCAACATGATCACGCCGATCGAGCTGATCAAAGCGGTGGTCGACGACATGATGGGCCGGAAGTTCGGGCGCATCGTCAATATCACCTCGTCTTCGGTGAAAGCGCCGATCTCGGTTCTCGGCCTCTCGAACGGCGCCCGTTCCGGCCTCACCGGCTTCGTCGCCGGCATCGCGCGGGAAACCGTCGAGCATAACGTCACCATCAACAACATCCTGCCCGGCCGCTTCGACACCGATCGCCTGCGCTCCGGCTTCGCCTTCGCAGCCCAGAAGTCGGGCCGCTCCGAGGAGGATCACGCCGAAGACGCAAAGGCCGTGATACCGGCGAAGCGTTTCGGTCATCCCGACGAGTTCGGCGAGCTCTGCGCCTTCATCTGCAGCGCCCAGGCGAGCTACATCACCGGCCAGAATTTCCTGATCGACGGCGGCGCCTATCCCGGCACCTATTGAGGCCGAAACGTCGTTTACAACGCCCCAGAGGCTAGCGCATAAGGTGGGCATGAAGGTCCATCGTTCCTATAAGAGCCTGCCGGAGGCGGCACGTGGCTGCTCGGTCGCCATCGGCAATTTCGACGGCGTTCATCGCGGCCACAAGGCGCTGATCGAGGCGGCGCGCACCCAGGCTGATGCTATGGGTGCTCCGCTTGGCATCATCACCTTCGAGCCGCATCCGCTGCAGCTGCTGCGCCCGGAGATCGCGCCGAAGCGCCTGACGCCGTTTCGCACCAAGATCAAGGTCCTGGCCTCGCTTGGCGTCGACCACGTCTACGCGCTCACCTTCAACCAGGCGCTGCGCGA
Organism: Pseudomonadota bacterium; assembly: GCA_039197065.1. Taxonomy (GTDB): domain Bacteria; phylum Pseudomonadota; class Alphaproteobacteria; order Geminicoccales; family Geminicoccaceae; genus JANQPX01. The sequence continues at coordinate 41,865 of JBCCUL010000005.1, forward strand.
GCAGAGCCCGGAGGCCTTCGTGCGCGAGGTGCTTGTCGATGGCCTAGGGATTCGCCATGCGGTCGTCGGCTATGACTTCCGCTTCGGGCACAAAGCGAGCGGCGACACGGCGACGCTGGTCAACCTCGGCAAGCTTCATGGCTTCGGCGTGACGCGGGTCGATCCGATCAGCTGGCATGGCGAAATCTGCTCGTCCAGCCGGGCACGCGCCCTAGTCGCCGCCGGCGAGGTGGCAGGCGTTGCCGATCTGCTCGGCCATCGCTTCATCATCGAAGGCCATGTGGTCGACGGGGACAAGCGCGGCCGGGACCTCGGCTATCCCACCGCCAATATCCGACCGCCGAAGACCACCTCTCCCTACGGCCCTGCGGTCTGGCCGGTGGCGGGCGTCTATGCGGTGCGTACCGCCTGGCAGGACGGCGCGGAGACCGTCATCGCCGATGGCGTCGCGAATATCGGTCAGCGCCCGACCTTCGACGACCATCAGGGTCGGCTGTTGGAGGTTCACCTCTTCGATCGCAGCGACGATCTCTACGGCAAGCGTCTCTGCACCGAATTCGTCGCCCATCTCAGAGACGAGTTGCCCTTTGCCGATGTCGAGGCGCTGAAAGAGGCGATGGCGAAGGACTGCGCCGATGCCCGCGCGGCACTCGCTGCTTCCCCCCTGGGCAACGAGCCGTTGCATGCCTATCTAACGAGCTGATCATGCACACGGAACGGATGCCTCGATGACGTTATCGCTAATTTCATTCGATTTTCCGAAGGGACTTCGCTCGGGACAGATCCCGAGCCTTTCCATTTAACACTCCGAACACGTCAACGGTGCAGCACGTTGCTGCATACCTGGGATTTGCGTAAACAAGGCGCGCTAGCGGGTAGAAAAACCTCCCGTGGCCGACAATCGATGAGCTGAGGCGATGACGAAGGACTATCGAGAGACCGTTTTCCTGCCGAAAACCGACTTTTCCATGCGCGCAAACCTGCCGCAGCGCGAGCCGGAAACGCTTGAGCGCTGGGAGAAGCTTGATCTTTATAAGCGCCAGCGCGAGCAGGCGAAGGGCAAGGAGAAATTCATTCTCCATGACGGCCCGCCCTACGCGAACGGCCATTTGCATATGGGAACCGCGCTCAACAAGATCCTGAAGGACGTCATCAACCGCAATCAGCAGATGCTCGGCAAGGATGCGAACTACGTGCCGGGCTGGGACTGTCACGGCCTGCCGATCGAGTGGCAGATCGAGCAGAAATACCGAAAAGCCAAGAAGAACAAGGACGAGGTGCCGGTTGCCGAATTCCGCAAGGAATGCCGGGAATTCGCCGAGCACTGGCTGGACGTGCAGCGCACCGAGTTCAAGCGTCTCGGCTGCCTTGGCGACTGGGACAATCCCTACACGACCATGAACTACAAGGCCGAGTCCGGCATTTTCCGCGAGCTCGCCAAGTTCGCGATGTCCGATCAGCTCTATCGCGGCCGCAAGTCGGTGATGTGGTCGGTTGTCGAGAAGACGGCGCTGGCCGAGGCCGAAGTCGAGTATCACGACCACACGTCGACGACCATCATGGTGAGGTTTCGGCTTGCACAATCTGCCGATCCCGTGCTGGACGGCGCTTCCGTCCTGATTTGGACGACGACTCCCTGGACCATGCCGGCCAACCGCGCGGTCGCGTATGGCGAGGACGTTGACTACAGGGTCATCGAGGTAACCGAGGTCGGTGAAGGGTCCCATGCGGTCGTTGGCGAAAAACTGGTGCTGGCGGCGGCCCTGCTTGACGAGGTTGCGGCGGAAGCTGCGATCACCGGCCACAAGGTGCTGGCCGATATTAAAGGGACAGCGCTTGCCAGCGCTCGCGCGAAACATCCGTTTCACGGGCTTGGCGGCTATGAGTTCGAGGTGCCGTTGCTGCCGGCGGATTTCGTCACCACGGAGCAGGGCACGGGCATGGTGCATATCGCACCGTCCCACGGCGCCGATGACTTCGAGCTTGGCCAGGCGCATGGCCTGGAAGTGCCGGATACGGTTGCAGAAGACGGGCTCTACACCCGCCATGTGCCGATCTTCGAGGGCATCCATGTGTTCAAGGCGGCGGAACCCGTCATCGAGGCACTGACCAAAAACAACGCCCTGCTCGCAGCAGGGAAGCTCGTTCACAGCTACCCGCACAGCTGGCGCTCGAAGGCGCCGCTGATCTTCCGCGCGGCGCCGCAGTGGTTCATCCCTATGGAGGGCGACGGCGAGCTTCGGAAGAAGGCGCTTCAGGCGATCAGCGATACGCGCTGGGTGCCGGCGGCCGGTGAGAACCGGATACGCAGCATGATCGAGCATCGACCGGACTGGTGTGTCTCCAGACAGCGCGCCTGGGGCGTGCCGATCGCGGTGTTCGTCGAGAAAAGTTCGGGAGAACTGCTTCAGGACGACGAGGTCAACGAGCGCATAGCCAATGCGTTCGAGCAGGAAGGTGCTGATGCCTGGTTCACATCAGATCCCGGCCAGTTCCTCGGTCCCGATCGCAATCCAGCGGACTATGAGCAGGTGATGGACATCCTGGACGTCTGGTTCGATTCAGGCTCCACACACGCGACCGTGCTCGAACAGCGGGACGATCTGCAGTGGCCGGCGTCTCTCTATCTGGAAGGCTCGGACCAGCATCGCGGCTGGTTCCACTCATCCTTGCTTGAGAGCTGCGGCACCCGCGGGCGAGCCCCTTATGAGGCGGTGCTGACCCATGGTTTCGTGGTCGATTCGGAAGGCCGGAAGATGTCGAAGTCGCTCGGCAACGGCATCGACCCCATGGATCTGATGAAGACCCAAGGTGCGGATATCATCCGCCTTTGGACGGTAAGCTCGGATTACTCCGAAGACATCCGCATCGGCCCGGAAATCCTGAAGGGCCAGGCGGACGCCTATCGCCGTCTCAGAAACACCCTTCGCTATCTTCTCGGCAACCTCGCCGACTTCAACGACAGTGAACGCCTGTCCGCGTCGGACATGCCGGAGCTTGAGCGGTGGGTGCTGCATCGGCTGGTCGAGGTCGACCAGGTGGTGCGCGAGGCCAATGAGGCGTTCGATTTCCAGCGGCTCTACTCCACGATCCATCACTTCTGCGCGATGGACCTCTCCGCCTTCTACTTCGACATCCGCAAGGATGCGCTCTACTGCGACCCTGCCGACAGCACCCGCAGGCGGGCGGCCCGTACTGTTCTGGATCAGCTGTTCTCATGTCTGACGGCTTGGCTGGCGCCGGTGCTTGTCTTTACCGCCGAGGAAGCCTGGCAGACGCGTTTTCCAAGCGAGGATGACAGCGTTCACCTTCGCCTCTTCCCCGAGGTGCCGGCCGAATGGCGCGATCAGGAACTGGCAGCGAAGTGGGAGCGCATTCGCAGCGTGCGCCGGGTGATCACCGGTGCGCTCGAAGTGGAACGTCGGGAAAAACGGATCGGGTCTTCGCTGGAAGCCGCGCCCAAGGTCTATGTCAGTGAGGCGGACGCCGCCCTGCTGCGCGAGATCGACGGCGCCGAGCTGACCATCACATCGGGCATCGAGGTGATCGCCGCCGGCGACCCGCCGGAGGTCGCCTTCCGGCTTGAAGACGCGCCTGGGATCGCCGTCGTTCCGAAGAAGGCTTCGGGCGAAAAATGCCAGCGATGCTGGCAGTTTTTCGACATGCTGGAACCCGGCGGCATCTGTGCGCGCTGCGCCGGTGCGATCGCCACGCAGGAAGCGGCATGACAGGGCGGAGCAAGGCATGACGACGTCCCTTCGCAACGGGCTGCTGCTCACCATTGTGATCATCGTTGCGGATCAGATCACCAAGTGGATTGCGCTCACCGGCATCGACTTCGCCGCCAATCCGATCAAGGTGACCTCGTTCTTTGATCTCGTGCTGGTCTGGAACCGGGGCGTGAGCTTCGGCATGTTCAGCAATGCCGGCGATTACGGTCCCTTGATCCTGTCCGGCATCGCGATCGCGGTGGTCATCGGCCTTCTCTGGTGGCTGCGCCAGGCGGAGACCTGGCTCGCGATTACCGCCCTTGGCCTGGTGATCGGCGGGGCGCTCGGCAATGTGATCGACCGCTTTCGCTTTGGTGCGGTCGTGGATTTCCTTTACTTCCATGTCGGCGATTTTCACTGGCCAGCGTTCAACGTCGCGGATACAGCGATCTGCATCGGCGCCGGCCTGCTTCTGCTTGACGGCTTGTTGTCACCGGAGCGGCAGACTACATAAGCTGTCCGCGCTTCAATAGTAGGAGAGCTGGTTTGGTCGGTGGTTGCAGGTCAACATGGCGATCGTTCGCCGTTCTGGGGCTCGTTGCCGCCCCGCTTCTCACCGCTTGCGGAGGGGGGGATACCGTTCAGGAAGCCCTTGGCTTTCAGCAGCGGGGTCCGGACGAATTGGCCGTTATCAAGCGGCCGCCTCTGATCGTGCCCCCCGACTACAATCTGCGCCCGCCCCGTTCAGGCAGCGAGGACGACGGCAGCAATGCCGCCAGCGATGCCGCGCGGAAAACGCTGATCGGCCCCTCCTCTTCGATCGACGCTGCACCTTCCGAAGCGCGCGCCATCCTCACCGGCACAAACTCTGAAAACGATGTCAGCGATGCCGCGAGCGAGGGCCAGAACCTTCTGGTCAGCCGCAGCCAGCGGGCCGAACGCGACCTGGACAAGGTCGTCGAGACCCGCGCCGAAAACCGCGTCGATAGAGCGCTGCTTCGCCGCCTGCTCGCCTGGACGCCGGACAGCAGGACCGATGCCTCCGATGATGCCGAGAGCGAAGACGCCGTCGTCGTTCAGCTGGTCAGCCGATCGCAGACGGTGATCGACGCCATCCCCGATCAGACCAGCACGGAGTAGCTGTTGACCATTCCCATGATCCGGCGCCTTTGCGCCAGCGCCCTGCTCACGGCCGTTCTGACCGCCGTAGCCGGCCCGAAAAGCGAGGCTGCCGTGTTCAATCCTGAAACCTTCACCCTCGACAATGGCATTCAGGTGGTGGTCATCACCAACCGGCGCGCCCCGGTGGTCACCCACCACGTCTGGTACCGCATCGGGTCCTCCGACAGCCCGCCCGGCAAGTCCGGCCTGCCGCATTTTCATGAACATCTGATGTTCAAGGCGACCGAAAGCATGGAGTCGGGTGAGTTCTCGAAGGAAGTCGCCCGTAATGGCGGCAACGACAATGCGTTCACCGGACCGGATTACACCGGCTATTTCCAGACCATCGCGCGCGATCGTCTCGAGCTGGTGATGCAGATGGAAGCCGACCGCATGACCAATCTGGTGCTGGCCGAAGACGAGGTGCGGACGGAGTTGGACGTGGTCCTGGAGGAACGCTCGCAGCGCATCGACAACAACCCGAGCTCTCGCTTCGCCGAGCAGATGAACGCCGCCCAGTTCCTGCATCACCCCTATCGCCTACCGGTGATCGGCTGGCGCCATGAGATCGAGGCCTATACCCGCGAGGACAGCCTCGACTTCTACAGAACCTGGTATGCGCCCAACAACGCGATCCTCCTGGTCGCCGGTGACATCGACGCCGCCGAGCTGAAACCGCTTGCCGAGAAATATTACGGCGTCATTCCGGCAAGGGAGATCCCGGAGCGCGTGCGCCTGCAGGAACCGCCGCAAGACGCCGCGCGTACCGTGACGCTGCAGGACGAGCGTGTGAACCAGCCCTCCTTCCTCCGCTCCTATCTGGCGCCGAGCTACAATGCGGGCGAGACGGAGCATGCCTACCCGTTGGTGGTTTTCGCCGACATCCTCGGCGGCTCGAGCACGTCTCGCCTCTATCGCGCCTTGGTGATCGACCAGCAGCTCGCGACCTCGGCCGGCGCCTTCTATCGGGGCTCGGCCCTCGATCTCTCGACGTTCAGGGTCTACGCATCTCCGAGGCCAGGCGTCAGCATGGACGAGCTGGAAGCGGCGATCGACGCCGAGCTCAGGCGGCTTGAAGACGAACCGATCACCGAAGAGGAAGTGTCTCGCGCGACCAAACGGCTGGTGGCCGAGGCCGTCTATGCACGGGACAGCATGAGCGGGGCCGTGCGCAGCTTCGGCATTGCGCTTACCACCGGTCGCAGCGTCGAGGATGTCGAGGCCTGGCCCGAGCGGATCGCGGCGGTGACCGCCGACGATATCGCCGCCGCCGCTGAAGCCGTGCTGGTGCCTGAAAGCTCCGTCACCGGCCGCTTGCTGCCGGCAGTGGAAGAGCCTGCCACGGAAGGCGCTTCCGAACGCGCCGACGTTCTCCAGTAGTGCCGAAGATCGCCCTTTCCCTCCCGTCCGCACCTCGTTTGAGAGACTGCATGTCATGTTCCATCGCACCGGCATTCTCGGCCTCGGATTGGCCCTCGTGACCGCGCTCACCGTCGCAGCCCCGAAGGCTGAGGCCTCGGCCAAAGTCGAGCATGTGATCAGCGAGGGCGGCATCGAGGCCTATCTGATTTCCGAACCCTCGATCCCCTTCATGTCGCTCTCCATGCGCTTTACCGGCGGAGCGGTCAGCGATCCCGACGGCAAGGAAGGTACGGCCAATCTGGTCTCCGTGCTTCTGGATGAAGGTGCTGGCGATCTCGACAGCCAGGCCTTCCAGACCGAGCTCGAGGATCTGGCGATCCGCCTTTCCTTCAGTACGGGACGGGACAGCTTCAGGGGCGATCTGAAGACGCTGACCGAAAACCGCGAGCGCGCTTTCGAGCTCCTGCGCCTGGCGATCAACGAGCCGCGCTTCGACGTCGATCCGGTCGAGCGCATGAAGAGCCAGGTCCAGGCGGGGCTTCGCCGCCGTCTCGACGACCCGGATCGGCTTGCATCCAGGGCCTGGTTCGAGCGCGCATTCGGGGACCATGTCTATGCACGCCCGGTAGAAGGCACGATCGAGACCGTCGGTGCCATCGAGGTGGAGGACCTTCGAACCTTCATCGACGATCGGCTGGCGCGTGACAACCTTCTGATCGGCGTCGCCGGCGACATCACGGCCGAAGAGCTGGGCCCGCTTCTCGACCACGCCTTCGGCGGCCTGCCAGACGAGGCGAAGCCCTTGCCGGCCATCCCGACAACGCCTGAGGAGAGCGGTCTCTCCATCGTTCGCCAAAACGTGCCGCAGAGCAAGGTGCTGTTCGGGCAAAAGGGGATGGAGCGCGAAGATCCGGATTACTACGCAGCCTATGTCGCCAACCATATCCTGGGCGGCGGCGGTTTCACCTCCAGGCTGACGAAGGAGATCCGCGAAGCGCGCGGCCTCGCCTATTCCGTCTACAGCTATCTTTACCCGACCGATCTCGCCCCGATCTGGCTCGGCGGGCTTGGCACCAGCAATGCGTCCGTCAATCTGGCGCTGGATCTCGTCCAGGCCGAGGTGAGGCGCATGGCGGACGGCGATATCAGCGAACAGGAGCTGGTGGACGCTAAGACCTATCTCACCGGCTCCTTCCCCCTTCGCCTGACCAGCAATGACCGCATCGCCGGCCTGCTGGTGGCCATGCAGGTCAACGACCTCGGCATCGATTATCTGGAAAAACGCAACGACTTCATCGAAGCCGTGACCATCGAGGATCTGAAGGCGGTCGCTGCCAGGCTCTACGACCCGGACAATCTCCTGACCGTGGTCGTCGGCAATCCGCCCGATATCGAAGGCTAACGCGTATCCACGTTCGCGCTTCGCTTGAACGTGGAATTTTAACGGCGATCCGGTTAGAAAGACGCACACGCGAACATCGCGGCGGGAGCCGCTTCCGTTCGGGCTGTCGCGGATGTCGCCGACGATGCATCAAGCTGGGATGACAAACACGGTGTTTGGCCACCACCAACCCGGGAGCCAAAATCCGCGGTGGGAGCCTGCTGCGTTCGGACTGCTGCGGCGCTCGCCGACGATGCATCAAGCTGCCGTGACAAGCTCTGTGTTTGGCCACCGCGAAAACCAACCATGATCCGCCTCCTGCCCGCGCATATCGTCAACCAGATCGCCGCCGGCGAGGTGGTGGAGCGGCCGGCGTCGGCCGTGAAGGAGCTGGTCGAAAACGCCATCGACGCAGGGGCGACACGGGTTGCGATCGATCTCGAGGCGGGCGGCAAGACGCTGATCGCGGTGACCGACGACGGCAAGGGCATGTCGCCGGACGAACTCCAGCTCGCGATCGAACGGCACGCCACCTCCAAGCTCGAAGGCGACGACCTGGTGCGCATCGACACGCTCGGCTTTCGCGGCGAGGCGCTTGCCGCCCTCGCCGGCGTCAGCCGTCTTCGGATCGTGAGCCGGCCGGCGGATCAGGAGACAGCCTTCGCGCTGGATGTCGAGGCGGGCGCGGTCAGCGGCCCGGCGCCCTCCAGCGGCAGCCGCGGCACGCGCATCGAGATTCGCGATCTCTTCTTTGCGACCCCTGCACGCCTGAAATTCCTGAAAACCGACCGCAGCGAGGCCCAGGCGGCAAGAGAGGTGGTCGAGCGCCTGGCGATGGCGTGTCCCGACATCGCGTTTACGCTTTCGATCGACAGCCGCCAGGTTCTGAACCTCACGGTCGGCAGCCATGATCTGTTCGAAAGCGTGCAGGCGCGCATCGGCCAGATCATGGGCAAGGCGTTCGCCGCCAACGCCCTTCTAGTCGATACCGAGCGCGACGGCATCCGCCTGATCGGCTCGATCGGTCTGCCGACCGAAAGCCGACCGAATGGCCGCTATCAATATCTGTTCGTGAACCAGCGCCCGGTGCAGGACCGCCTTTTGAAGACCGCGCTTCGCGCCGCCTATGGCGATCTGCTGTTCGCCGGACGGCACCCGATGGCCGCTCTCTTTCTGGAGCTCGATCCGGAGCGCGTCGACGTCAATGTCCACCCGGCCAAGGCCGACGTGCGTTTTCGCGAGCCCGGCGTCATCCGCGGCCTGATCATCGGCGGCATCAAGCAGCGGCTCACCGAAGCCGGCTGCCGCACCACCAGCTCGCTCGGCGACGCGGCGCTCGGCGCCTTCTCAAGCGGCACGGCCGCAGCGTCGACTCTTGGTCATGGAAAAGCCGAACGGCCGATATCGCCAGGCCTTGCCGAGACGGGGCGGGCCTTTCAGGCGCCGCTGCACCGAACATCGGGTGAACGCCCCGCGTTCGATCTCGGTCCGCCGGCAGCACGCGACGAGGCATCGAGCATCGACGTCGAGCCCGTGGCCGCCGGCCACCCGTTGGGGGCCGCGCGAGCGCAGCTGTTCGATGCCTATATCATCGCCCAGAACGCCGACGGCATGCTGCTGATCGATCAGCACGCCGCCCATGAACGTCTGGTCTATGAGCGCCTGAAAGGTCATCTTGAAGAACAGGGCGTGCCGCGCCAGGGCCTCCTCCTTCCGGAAGTGGTCGACCTCGAAGATGATCTGATCGAGCGCCTGGAAGCGCGCGCCGCCGAGTTGGAGCGCCTGGGTCTGGTGCTCGAAACCTTCGGCCAGGGTGCTGTGGTGGTGCGCGAGACACCCGCCATGCTCGGCAATATCGACGTCAAGCGCCTGGTGCGTGATCTCGCCGAGGATCTGGTCGAAATCGACGAAGCCAGGAGCCTTTCGGACGCGCTGGAACGGGTGGCGGCCACCATGGCCTGCCATGGCAGCGTGCGTGCGGGCCGCAGGCTTACCATGCCCGAGATGAACGCTCTGCTACGGGAGATGGAAGCCACGCCCAATAGCGGCCAGTGCAATCACGGCCGCCCCACTTACGTGTCTCTCGCCGAAGCCGACATCGAACGCCTCTTCAAACGCCGCTAATGGCACGGCCATGGCGTTGACTTGGGTGCGGCGTTGAAGAGTGCACCATCTTCTGGGCGGTATGCGGACAGATGTCGGGGGTGCTTGTGGCGATCACCACATCGTCTTCGCGGCGCGTGCCGGCCAAGCCTGGTCATAGGCCTCGCCGTCGAAGGCGCCATCATTGGTCGCTTTCAGGATTTGCCCCGGCGTCGGCAGGTCGCCTTTGGCCACATGGGTCTCGGGGTTCCAGATATCGGCGCGGATCAGGGCGCGGGCGCATTGGAAATAGATCTCGCCGATCTCGATGACGATCACCGATCTGGGGCGCTGGCCATCGACGGCATGGCCCTCCAGCAAGCTCGGCTCGATGGCGACCGAGGCCCTGCCGTTGATGCGAAGGGTGGTCGCCGAACCCGGGATCAGGAACATCAGGGCGATGCGCGGATCGCGCACGATGTTGCGCAGCGAGTCGGTGCGGTTGTTGCCGCGCCGGTCCGGTATCAAAAGCGTGGTCTCGTCCTGGATGATCACGGCCTGTCCGCGGTCACCGCGCGGCGAGCAGTCGAGCCCCTCCGGCCCCGACGTGGCGAGCGCCACCAGTGGCGATGCCTCGATCAGGCGCCGATATTCCGGCGTGACCGCGTGGACGACCTTGGTCAACGAAGCCGTCGCCGGCTCGCCATAGATCGCTTCCAGTTCCTCAAGCGTGCCGACAATCTTCATCCTTCCCGCTCCTATGCTGAGGCGCACCATCATCCCATGCTACGCCAAGGCAAACACCCTCTGGACAATGCGGTCGACAAACGCCAAATAGGGCGTGTCGAATGCCGCTTAAAGTTAAGAAGAAATCCCTGGAGTCACCATGACCTACGTCGTCATCGAAGCCTGCATCCGGTGCAAATACATGGACTGCGTCGAAGTCTGCCCCGTGGATTGCTTCTACGAAGGCGAAAATATGCTGGTGATCAATCCGGACGAGTGCATCGACTGCGGCGTCTGCGAGCCGGAGTGTCCTGAAGAAGCCATTCTGCCGGATACGGAAACAGAAGCGGAGAAGTGGTTGGAGCTTAATCGCAAATATTCAACCGGCCCCTGGCCCAATATCACCAGAAAAGGCGAGTCGCCTGCCGATGCCGACGACTTCAAGGACGTCGAGGGCAAGTTTGAAAAATACTTCAGCGAAAAGCCCGGCACCTCGGCTTAAGTCTCGCATTTTCGGCTAACCCCTTGAGACGACCGGCAATCGCTGGTGCCTACCGCTCTAGGCGGAAGCGAAAACCATTGTATTTTTATCCAATTCTATGATATATTGGTTAATACTAAATTTCTGGCAATCATGCGGAAGCATGCAGCGCAATGAAAGCGGCTTCCGGTCCCAGGGGCGAGCTCAGGTGTCGTAGTGCTCAGCCGACCTTAGCTCGCGTCGGGTTGGGAAGGTAGGAGTCAATCTGTATGGGTAAGGACATGGCCTTTGCCGCGGATGATTACGTGGTCTATCCGTCGCATGGTGTTGGGCAGATCAAGGCGATCGAAAAGCAGGAAATCGCCGGCGATATGCTCGAAATGTATGTGGTGTCGTTCGAGCAGGATCGTCTGATTCTGCGGGTTCCAGTCGGCAAAGCGCCGAAGTCCGGCATGCGCAAGCTGTCCAGCAAGGACAAGATTCAGACAGCGATGAACGCTCTCAAGGCGCGGCCGCGTCCGAAGCGTACCGTGATGTGGAGCCGGCGCGCCCAGGAGTATGAGGCTAAGATCAATTCCGGCGACCCTGTTTCGATCGCGGAAGTGGTGCGCGAGTTGCACAAGGGCGAGGACGCAGAGCAGAGCTACAGCGAGCGTCAGATGTACCGTGCGGCGCTGGAGCGCCTGGCCCGCGAGGTCGCGGCGATCGAGCGCATCGACGAAGACATGGCGACCGAAAAGCTGCAAAAGGTGCTCGCCGCCGCAGCCTGACTGGCGCAGCCGGATCGTATATCTGAAGAAAGGCCGCGTGAGCGGCCTTTTTTCGTGATCTAGAACACTCCCTCGTCAAGCCTGCGGCGCCTGCCGCCGCGCCTCGATCGCGTCCCAGATCTGCGCTTCGAGCGACACACCATCGAAGCGGCCGATCTCCTGCAAGCCGGTGGGTGACGTGACGTTGATCTCGGTCAGCCAGTCGCCGATGACGTCGATGCCGACGAAGATCAGCCCCTGTTCCTTCAGTACCGGGCCGATCGCCTCGCAGATTTCCTGCTCCCGCGCCGTCAGTATCGAGCGTTCGGCCCGGCCGCCGACATGGAGATTGGCGCGCGCTTCGCCCTCGGCAGGGACCCGGTTAAGGGCGCCCGCCGGTTCGCCGTCGATCAGGATGATGCGCTTGTCGCCTTCTCGCACCGCCGGGAGATATTGCTGCACCATCAGCGGTTCATCGAGCGCATCGGCGAACAGTTCGAGGAGGCTGGTGAGATTGTCGTCATCGGGCTTGACGTGGAAAACGCCCGCCCCGCCATTGCCGTAGAGCGGCTTGACGATGATGTCTTTGTATTCCCGACGAAACGCTTTGATCTGTTCGGCATCATAGGTGATCAGCGTCGGCGGCATGAGGTCGGGAAACCGTGTCACGAACAGCTTTTCAGGCGCGTTCCGGACCGAGACCGGATCGTTGACCACCAGCGTTTTCGGATGGATCTGCTCTAGAAGGTGCGTGGCGCCGATATAGCCCATGTCGAAGGGGGGATCCTGGCGCATGAGCACGACGTCGATCGTGGTCAGATCAAGGATTTCTTCGGCGCCAAGCGTCGCATGGTTGCCGCGCTCGCGGCGCACGTCCATCGGCCGGGCTTTGGCGAATACCCGGCCACGATCATAGGTGAGCGAGGTCGGCAGATAATGGTAGAGGTGATGCCCGCGGCGCACCGCCTCGAGAGCGAGCGCGAAGCTGCTGTCGGCGTCGATGTCGACGGTATCGATCGGGTCCATCTGAAAGGCTACGGCGAGACTCAAGCGACCTTCTCCTTGGTCTGTTCGAACAGCGAACCGCGCCGCGTGATCTGCGCGCAAACTGCTACTTGACACTGCCGAGGCCGCAAGGCTTTGTCCAGATATCTGCGGCGTTGCGCCCATGCCGCCCGCGATGTCCACCGCCCGAGCGAGAGAACAGATGGCCTATGATGACGACAATGTGTTCGCGAAAATTCTTCGCGGCGACCTGCCCTGCAAAAAGATTCACGAGACAGAGCACGCGCTCGCCTTCCATGACATCAACCCGATGGCGCCGGTGCATGCCCTGGTGATCCCGAAGGGCGCTTACGTCTCGATGGACGACTTCACCGCGAAAGCATCCGCCGCCGAGATCGAGGATTTCTTCCGCACCGTCGGCGAGGTCGCAAGGCAGCTCGGCGTTGCCGAGAGCGGCTATCGGCTGATCGCCAATACCGGCGAGCACGGCCACCAGGAGGTCCCCCATTTCCATATGCACATCTTCGGCGGCGCCCATCTCGGCAGCATGATCAAAAAGGTGGCGGGGCCACAGCCTTAACCTGTGATGAGCCCGGTTTGGGCTAAGCTTCTCTTGGCAAGCTAGGTACGAAAGCCCTGCAGAATGGCCGCAAACCCGCCAGGAAGGAACGCATTCAGCCCCAACGCTCACAAAAGTCCATGAGGTGGCCACGCCACCTAGCGGAGCATGGCGGCGATCGGGTCGTCGGTGCCGCGGCGTTCGGCGTAGTCGAGGGCGGTCCGGCCCCATTGGTCCTGGATGGTCGCGCGCGCGCCGTGGTCGAGCAGCAGAGTGACGAGTGCCGGGTGATTGCGCGATGCGGCCAGGATCAGCGGCGTGACCTGCTCGTCGTCTTGCCAATCGACCTTGGCGCCATAGGCGATCAGCATATCGGCGACATCGAGATGGCCGTCCCTGGCAGCGAAGATCAGGCCGGTATTGCCGTTGTCATCGGCATGGTCGGGCTTCGCGCCCGCAGCAAGGGCCGCCCAGACCGCGACCGCATCGCCGCGCTTCGCTGCGAGCAGAAGTTCCTGGTCGACGCTCGGTCGAAAGGGCGCTGCCAGACGCTCGGCGCTGCAAGCGGCGAGGCCAAGCAGGGCGAGGCCTGCGATCAAGAGACGCCGGGTGGCCGTCATGTGTTCAGATAGTTCAAAGGCAGGCCCGCCGTCGGCCAGTCGACCGCCACGAGCCGGCCGGAATTGGAAAGCGTGATATAGGCGGTTTTCAGATCGGCGCCGCCAAAGCAGATATTGGTGGTCCAGAGATCCGGCATCGGGATATGCTCGGCCTTGTCTCCATCCGGCCTGATCACGGTGATCCCGCCATTGATCAGGGTCGCGACGCAGATCGATCCTTCGGCGTCCACCGCCAGGCTGTCGAAGCGCTGATAGCCGCCCACGCCGCGCACCAGCTTGCCGCCATGGGGAATGGGCCAGGGTTCCTTGCCAAGCTCGCCGGGCGACAGGATCGGCCAGGACCAGAGCCTGGCAGCCTCGGTCTCGACCGCATAAAGCGTTCCACCATCCGGCGAGAGGCCGATCCCGTTCGGGGTGATCAAAGGAAAGGCGACCTCCTTGATCAGCGAGCCGTCCGCCTTGGCATAATAAAGCGCGCCGCGATCCATCTCGCGCGTGCGCACCTTGCCGAGGTCGGTGAAATAGAAGCCGCCCTGATCGTCGAACACGATGTCGTTCGGCCCCTTGAGCGGCTGCTCATGGGTGCCGCGGTAGAGGACGTCGACAGCACCGGTCTCGACATCGACACGCTCGATCCGCCCGCCGCTATAGTCATGGGCCTCACGCACCGGCTGCAGGCCGGCGCCAGCCTGCGCAAATTCAAAACCGCCATTGTTGCAGATATAGCACTTGCCGTCCGGGCCGATCGCAGCACCATTGGGCCCGCCGCCGGTCTCGGCGACGACTTCCTTGCGGCCGTCTGCAAAAACGCGGGTCAGCGTCCGGCGAGCGATTTCGACCAGCAAGACCGAACCATCAGGCATGCTGATCGGCCCCTCGGGAAACATCAAACCGTCCGTGACTTCGCGAATTTCCGTCATCGTTCACCCTTTCGGGTCTTGCCAATCGCACGCCTCATCCTTAACGCGTTGAGAGCATGGTGCAAATGACTTGATGCATGGGCCCTCGAAAATGCCCCATCTCACCATCGGCCTTAAGAAGATCGCCTATGAGCTGCGCACCAGCCCCAGGGCCAGACGGCTCAGGCTGACGGTGCGGCCGGAAGGCGTCGAAGTCGTGGTGCCGCCGCGGGTTCCCGCCCGGGAGGTCAACGCCTTCATCGACAGCCATCGCGGCTGGATCCGCGATAAAGTCGAAAAATATCAGTCTCTTATGGCGGATCACAAGGGGGCCGAGCGCTTGACGGACGGTGCGTTCGTCCCCTTTCGCGGCGAACCCACGCCACTCAGCGTAACGCTTGCTGATCGTGTTCACCCAAAGGTGGTCGAAGGCGATGGCTTCCGACTGGAACTGCCGAAAAGCACCGCGCCGGAGGAGCGCGAAGCGGTCATCGAGCAAGCACTCACCAAGCATCTGAAAAAGCAGGCGAAATCGGATGCGCTAATGGCCATCGAGCGCTTCGGCCCGAAGAACGGCCTCTCGCCGACGGCCTTGCGCATCAAGGACCAAAAACGTCTCTGGGGCAGCTGCACCCATAAAGGCGTGATCAACCTCAACTGGCGTCTGATCCTGGCCCCGGTCGATGTCTTCGATTATGTCGTGGTGCACGAACTCTGCCATCTCCGCCACCCCCACCATCAGCCGCCATTCTGGCGGGCGGTCGGCGCGGTGATGCCGGACTATGAGCGCCACCGTCGCTGGCTCAGGAACAATGGGCATCTGCTCACCCTGAAACGCCCAAGGATCGATAGCGCGCCCTCGTGAACGTCAGGCCTGCGACCTTTGCGGCCTTGTGAGCGGCTGCAAGGATCGCCACATTGCGGGTAGGTAACGAACCAAGTGACCTGGCCACTTGCGCATAGCTCTCAAAGTTCTTCTGCCGATCGTTCTGATCGTCGCTTCGCTCGCCGGGGCAAGCTATCTGCGCGCCACCAAGCCAGAGGTCGCGGCAGCGCCTGAGACCGAACCCGTCTGGAGCGTGCGCGCCGCCACGGTCGAACACCGGGACCATCAGCCGACACTGGATCTCTTCGGCGAACTTGTCGCCGGACGGGAGGTTCTGATCCGGCCCAAGGTGGCGGGCGAGGTGATCGACGCTTCAGCCAAGCTTCGCGAGGGCGGCCGCTTCGCCAAGGGCGAGGTGATGCTCCAGATCGATACGTTCGACTATCAGGCGGCGATCGACGATCTTCGGGCGCAGACCGCCGAGGCTGAGGCGAGGCGGGACGAGCTCCTCGCGAACCGTGCGACCGAGCAGATGATGCTCACGCTGGACAAAGAGCAGCTGGCGCTGATCAGCCGGGACGTCGAGCGTTTCGAGCGACTGTCCGACAGCCGCGCCACCTCAGAAAAAGCCCTGGATGACGCCCGCATCGCCCTTTCCCGCCAGATCGGCACGGTGGGCCAGCGCGAGCAGGGAATCGTCGTGCTGGATGCGCGGCTGGCCCAGCAGGAGGCGGCGATCCAGCGTCTCGCCGTTGCGCAGAGACGGGCCGAGCGAGACCTCGCGGACACGGCGATCGAGGCGCCGTTTGCCGGTGTGATCGCCAATGTCGATGCGGAAATCGGGCAACAGCTCGGCGCGAACGACGTGATCGCCCGGCTGATCGACGACCAGTCGCTCGAGATCAGCTTTCAAATTGCCGATACGGATTTCGGGCGTCTTTGGCAGACCGGGCTGATCGGCCGTAAGGTTACTGGAAACTGGCGGCTGGGGACCTCGACCTTCACATTGCCGGCGACCATCGAGCGCGTCATACCGACGATCGATCCGGCGAGCGGCGGCGTCACGGTCTATGCACGCCTCGATGGCCGCCATGATGACGTGCCGCTGCGGCCAGGGGCCTTTATCGAGGTCGACATGCTCGACCATCTCTACGAAGACGTGGTCGAGCTGCCGGCGAGCGCGCTTTTCGACAAAAGCACCGTCTACGTCATCGAAGACGATCGTCTTCGTGCAGAAACGGTCGATCTCGTCGCAACCAGCGGCGATCAGGTGCTGATTGCCACCGATATCGCCGATGGCACCTTCGTTCTGACCTCACGCCTTGCCGAAGTCGGCTCCGGGCTTAGGGTCGAGGTCGTGGAGTGAGCGATCAGGGTGGAAGCCCACCGGCAAAAGGCGGCCTGATCAGCCTCTTCGTCCGCCATCCGACGGCGGGCAATCTTTTGATGGCGATCATGCTGCTTGCCGGTTTTTTCGCGCTCACCCAGCTCAATCGACAATTCTTTCCGGATTTCGGCATCGATGTCATCCAAGTGAACGTCACCTGGCCGGGCGCTACGGCGGAGGATGTCGAATCCACGATCGTCGAGGCGCTGGAGCCGGAAGTCCGGTTTCTCGACGGCGTCGATCAGACCACGGGCGTGGCGAGCGAAGGGCTGGGCTCGGTCTATATCGAATTTCGCCAAGGCGCCGACATGCAACGAGCCCTTTCCGAGGTGGAAAGCGCCGTCGCCCAAATCACCACCTTCCCCGAGGACAGCGAACGCCTGAACATTCGCCAGATCGTACGCTATGACAGCATTGCACGCCTGATCCTGTCCGGGCCGTTCGATGAGGCCAAGCTCAAAGGCTATGCCAAACAGATCCGAGACGATCTCCTGGCGCGCGGCATCGATCGGGTGCGCTTTCAGGGCGTGCGCGATGAGGAAATTCGGGTTGAACTTACGCCGGAGACGCTGCGCAGGCTGGATCTGACGCTGGATGATGTGGCGGCGGCGATCGACCGATCGTCCCGGGATGTGCCTGCCGGCGACATCGAAGGCAGCTTTGAGCGCCAGCCGCGCGCCCTCGGCCTCGCGCGCACGGCGGACGAGATCAGCTCGATCGAAGTGCGCTCAACGCCTTCGGGACGGAAGATCACCGTCGGCGACATCGCCGAGGTCACAGACGGCTTCGATGATGACGATGTCGAAGGCCGGCGCCTCGGGCAGCCGGCGATCGAGCTTGAGATCCAGCGAGCGCTGACATCGGATGCGCTTGAGGTCGCCGGCAACCTGAATGCCTATCTGGCCGATCTGCCTGAGAACCTGCCGGCCGACCTTGAGATCGAGACCTATGACGTTCTCGCCAATCTGATCCGGGATCGCATCGATCTCCTGCTCCGAAACGGTCTCGGCGGTCTCATTCTGGTGGTCGCGATCCTGTTTTTGTTCCTGAACAGCCGGGTCGCGTTCTGGATCGCTGCCGGTATACCGATTTCGCTGATGGCGATGCTCGCCGTGCTCTGGTTGAACGGCCAGACCATCAACATGATCAGCCTGTTCGCCATGCTGCTTGCCATCGGCATCGTGGTGGATGATGCGATCGTGGTCGGCGAACATGCGGCGGCGCTGCGCGAAAAGGGATTGAGCCCCGTCGACGCTGCAGAGCAGGGGGTGCTGCATATGGTGGCGCCAGTCACCAGCGCGTCGCTTACCACCATCGCCTCCTTCCTGCCGATCTTCGTCATCGGCGGCATCATCGGCACGATCATTCGCGAAGTGCCGCTGGTGGTGATCGCGGTTCTGATCGCGAGCCTGATCGAGTGTTTTCTGGTCCTTCCCTTTCATATGCGCGGCGCACTTCGCGAGCGTAGCCGGCCAAGCCGCCTTCGCGAACGCTTCAACCAGGGCTTCGATCGCTTCCGCGAGGTCCATTTCCGATCATGGGTGGGCAGTGTTCTCACCTGGCGCTACGCGGTCGCAGCAACAGCCCTGGGCGCGCTGATTCTCTCGATCGGCCTGATCATGGGCGGCCGGGTCGGCTTCGTCTTCTTCTCGACGCCTGAATCCGACACGATCGAGGTCAATGTTACGCTGTCACCGGGAAGCGATCGTGCTGCGATGGAGGCGACCCTCGAGCGCATCGACGCGGCGCTCCATGACACAGCCATTCAATATGTCGATGATCCCGATGAGCTGATCGTCATGAGCTTCGCCCGCATCAGCACCAGCATCAGCAGCGAGCCCGGCAGACCGAGGCTGCGTGGCGACAATGTCGGCTCCATGCATGTCGAGCTGATCACCTCCGATCTTCGGCCGGTCAGGATCGATGTGTTCATCGAAGCCTGGCGTCAGGCGATTCCTCCACTTCCCGGCGTTGAAGCCCTGACCCTTAAGGAGCGCGCTGGCGGACCGCCAGGACGGGAGCTCGACATTCGTCTGCGCGGCGGTTCTTCGCTTGATGGGTTGAAGGAAGCATCGCTCGAACTCAGAGCCCTCCTCGCCCGCCTGCCCGGCGTCAGCCAGATCGATGACGACTTGCCCTATGGCAAGGAGGAGGTACTGATTGAGCTCACGCCCCGCGGCCGCGCCCTTGGTTTCACCACGGAGAGCGTCGGTCGTCAGCTGCGTGACGCCCTGGAAGGCCGTATCGCCAAGCGCTTTCCGCGCGGTGACGAAGAGGTCGACGTGGTGGTCCGCCTCACCGGCGATGATGCGGCGCGCTTTGGACTTGAAGGTTTCGTCCTTAGGAGCCCGAATAGCGAAGAGGTATTGCTCGGCGAAGTGGCGACCCTTCGCGACGATCGGGGTTATGCTCGAATCCAGCGGGAAGACGGTGTCCGGCGCGCCGCGATCACCGCCGAGCTCGACGAGGCTTTGATCAAGCAGGAACAGGTCATCGAGGCGGTCATCGCGGGCGGCATTGACGAGATCGCCAAACGCCATGGCCTGGATTACCGGTTTGCCGGCAAGGCCGAAGAGCAGGCGGAAACCTTCGCTGATATCCGCATCGGCGCGATGCTGGCGCTGGCTCTGATCTACATCATTCTCGCCTGGGTCTTCGCGAGCTTCACGCGCCCGTTTGCGGTCATGCTGGTCATTCCGTTCGGCCTGATCGGTGCCGTCCTCGGACATCTGGCGATGGGCTTCGATCTGTCGATCCTGAGCATCATCGCCTTTCTCGGCCTTGCCGGCATTCTCGTGAATGACAGTATCATCTTGGTGAGCGCCATCGATCGCGCCCATAGACAGAGCGGCTCGATCCAACAGGCGATCGTCGATGGCACCTGTTCGCGCCTGCGTGCGGTGATCCTGACCTCGGCAACGACCATCGGCGGTCTGTCGCCCCTGCTGTTCGAAACCAGCCTGCAGGCGCGCTTCTTGATCCCCATGGGCATCACCATCGTCTTCGGCCTGATGGTCACGACCTTCCTTGTACTGTTTCTGGTGCCGGCGCTGATCGGTATCCAGTCCGATATCGGCGCGCTCAAATCGCGCCTGGTTGAGCGCCTTCGGCCTTCAGCCGCTTAGTTCGGAGAGACTGTAGCCAAGAGAACGATAGGCTGCTGAGCTAAATAGAAGACCGGCCTCGCATTGATATCGGCCAAATTGAAGGCGAGTGTCACCTGCTGCTCGGGTTTCACCCGTCCCTGATCGAAACGCAATCGATCGAAGGGTTCATCCTCGATACGCGCTTTGGCGAATAGATCGGAATGCATGCGCTCGCGCATCAAGCGGATCTGATCGAAAGAAAGGCCATCGCTGTAACGGCTGGCCTGGCGGGCGTCGCTGCGCAGTTCGAGGTCAAAGCCCGACCAGCGCCATGCACTCCTGTTGATGACCACCTTGACCAGCGATCGCAGCAAAACGCGTCCGCTCGGCAGCTTCGCTCCGTCGACAACGCTTCGTCGGATGGTGAGCACCGCAGGTTCCATGCCGAATATCTCCTCGACGAGGATGATTGGATCCGAGGGACTGCCGCTGCCGGTCGCAGAGATCAGACGAAAACCACCGAGCTCGTCGCTAAAGGTCAGCCCACCCGTTTCGAAGCTGCCCGCAAAGAGATCGCCTGGACTGCCAAATAGCAGAAAAACGCCCATGCATAGAGACGAGAAAAAAGAACGTCTGCGAGGGGTTTCAGCCTCTATCACGATCGCCGCTGTCCCTTCACGCCTCTGCCGGGTGGCTTGCCAAACGCAGCTCCTCCAAACGGCAAACGACATATGTCGACCTGCATCGGCATCACCTAAAAGGCATCGCTGTTCTATTAAGGTGACGCCAGAGGGTCGAAACTCAAGGGCTGTGAAACAGCCTGTCTCACCAGGCTGTCATCGGTGAAAGTGCACCAGCTGGCTTTGCCAGCCTCGCATCTCCGAACATAATGTTAGGTGAGCAGAGGCTCCGACAGCTTGAGATCGCTGATATTTGCTGACAGTTGCCGAAACGACGGAGACCACTCTAAGCCCAAAAACCGTGGATCTTGTGTTTCGATCATAAGGAAATCTTGTGATCGAAACGGACCACTGGAGCCTTATCCCGCCTGAACGATTTCGCCGTTCAAACGATTGAGATGATCCGCCAGACGGAGTGCCAGTGCGACGATGGTCAGGGTCGGGTTGGCGGCGCCGCCGGTTGTGAAGACACTGCTTCCCGCGATGAAGAGATTGCTCGTAGAGAACACCCTGCAATCGGCATCGACCACGCCCATCGAGGCATCGTCGGCCATACGGGTCGTGCCCATATGATGGTAGCCGCCAAGGATGGGATCATCGTCCGAAGGCGTGTCGTCCAGAAGCCAGCGGGGCACGCCGACACGACCCTTTCTGAGACGCCCGAACTCGGCGCCGATGAGGAAGGCGAGGTCGCGGATCGAACGCTTGTCGATCTCGGTCAGCCTCCAATCGAGCTGAATACGCCGAAGGCCGAGCGCATCC
The DNA here is from genome assembly GCA_039197065.1 of Pseudomonadota bacterium. Classification (GTDB taxonomy): domain Bacteria; phylum Pseudomonadota; class Alphaproteobacteria; order Geminicoccales; family Geminicoccaceae; genus JANQPX01. The sequence continues at coordinate 63,341 of JBCCUL010000005.1, forward strand.
TGTTCACTGTCAAGAAGGACACGGCTTGAAGGGTTCGGCGCCTGCTCCCCTTCGGTATACAGATAGACCGTGGGATCGAAACGCTCCTCCAGGGCCTCCTTCAGCCCGGCGGCGTCGGTGATCAGATTGGTGATATGCGTACTGATGTCTTCGGGAAAACGCCGACGCAGCCAGGCCATTTTCAGGCGATGCAGCGAGTCGTAAGCGACCGAACGTTCGCGCGCCTGAAAGAGCGGGCCGAGGCCGATGGCGCTGCCCAGAATCTTCTGCTCCTCCTGCATCTTGCGGCTTGCTATCAGAAAGGCGCGATACTGCCTGCCATCACGAAAGAGCGAATCGTAGGAATCGGACCAGTCATCTTCGTTGCTGATCACCTGTCCGGCATCGGTATTCAGGTGCTCCATGAAGAAGCGGCCCACCAAATCGCGGTCATTGCCGATGCCCTCAGATTGCACCGAGGTCGCGTTCAGCATGAGACGCGGGTTTTCAAGACCGCCAAGCGCCAGAACGAAATGCCGCGCACGCACCGTCGCAGCTTTTCCCTCCAGGGTCTTTATTCGGTAACCGGACACCCTGCGGCCCGATCTCTCCATCTCGATATCGACGAGATTGGCGTGTAACAGCACATCGAGGGACGGGGCCTGCCGCATCTTTTCCCGATGCTCGACACCGAAATTGGTCGGTGGGCGGCTGTAATGCCACATCTTATGACGAAGACGTTTCTCGTCGAACGGCAGATAAGTGGTCCCTTTCGGCGATATGCGGCTTCGATCGTAGTCGAAGGGGCCGAGTTCGAGCCAGGGATGGGCTTTGGCGTACCAGGGCTCCAGGTCGTCGAAGGAAATCGGCCAGCCGCTGTAGGGAACCCACGAGCGCTTCTCGAAGTCATGTGGGTCCAGATGCGTGCACATGCCGCCCCAGTGATTGGTCGACCCACCGAGAAATCGGAGACGCGTGGTCATGATCTCGTGATAGGGGCGCCCGATGATCTTGCCGACATAGGGGTCCTGATCGACCTCAGTGTAGTCGAAGCCGCCGGCTTCCAGCAGGATTACGTGACGGTTGTTTTTCGCGAGGCTTAGAGCCAGAGCCACGCCAGCAGCACCTGCGCCTGCCACGCAGACATCGCAGCTCAGCTCGCCATCACCATCATAGCTTCGAAAATCACGTATCAACCTTGTCGTCCCGGCCATTGACCTGAAGACCTGATCGATACGCCAACAAAGTTAATTTTCCGTTTGCGCCCGCAGCATTTGCCGATGTCACCTCCGGATAATTGCGTTTCCTGGCTATTTTGCTTAGAAGCTGGTGAGGGTTGTCCTCCCATCGAATGCTGGAAACGTCGTCGGTATGCAGCCGGCATAGCATCGGCACCGATGAACGGAACCACCATGTGGCAACAGCCTGGCCGTGCATGCGTCGAGTATCGCCATGCACTGTCGGATTAATGATAGGGCCTGACCGACAAGCGCCCGTCGACATCGAGACCAGCTTCCAAGGACGGATCAGACAGCATGACGCGTTACCTGCCCGGCGTTCTCGCCATGGCCCTTATCGTGGTGTTCTCGAACATCCTGGTACAGTTCGTGGTTGGAAACTGGCTGACCTGGGGCGCCTTTACCTACCCCTTCGCCTTTCTGGTCACGGATATCATGAACCGGGTCTATGGCGTCTCCGCCGCGCGGCGTGTGGTCTTTGCGGGCTTCCTGACCGGGGTGATCTGCTCCCTGATCGGCACCCAGGTGATGCTCCAAGGTGACGGTTATTCCTATCCTGCGGTGACGCTGAGGATCGCCCTTGGATCGGGCATTGCCTTCTTGTCGGCGCAGCTCATCGACGTTGGCATTTTCGACCGATTGCGCGAGGGGGTCTGGTGGCGAGCGCCGGTGGTGTCGACGCTGATCGGCTCGACCATCGACACGGCCTTGTTCTTCACGATTGCCTTCTCAAACTGGCTGACCGTGCTTGAACCAGCCAATGATGTCAGCTGGGCCAACGAGATGCTGCCGATGCTGGGTCTAGGGCCGGTAGCGCCCCTTTGGATGTCTCTCGGGATCGCGGATTGGTGCGTCAAAGTCGCGATCGCGCTCATTGCCCTGATCCCTTTCCGCCTGATCGTCGCCCGGCTGACCATGCCTGTCCCGTCGCACTGCTCGTCGCCCGGCTGAATCATCGGGCACCGATCGACACCTGCCGAGCCCCTGTCCTATTGGGTGGTCAGGCGATAGCGTGAGGCGAACAGGTGGAGATCGAGAATGAACCAGATGTCCGGCGCCGAGGCCGTCGTCACCATGCTCCAGCGCTACGGCGTGCGCCATGTCTTCGGTCTTTGCGGCGACACCAGCCTGCCGATCTACGACGCGTTTTATCGGCTGGACCATGGCATTACCCATATCCTGACGCGGGATGAACGCTCGGCCGCTTATATGGCCGACGCCTATGCCCGGGTCACCGGGCGGGTCGGCGTTTGCGAAGGGCCGAGCGGCGGCGGCGCGACCTACATTCTGCCGGGCGTCGTCGAGGCCAATGAGAGCTCAATCCCGATCCTGGCGATCACCACGGATATCGGCGTCTCATCGCGCGGCCGTTATGTGCTCACCGAACTCGACCAGAAGGCCCTCTTCAGGCCGCTCACCAAATGGAATGACGTCGTTCTGCAAGCCGAACAGATCCCGGCCGCCTTTCGCAGCGCCTTTCGCGCCATGACCACGGGACGGCCGGGCTCGGCACATCTCGGCCTGCCGTTCGATGTGCAAAAGCAGCCGATCGACGAGGCGCTAGTGCGCGCCGATCCTCGTCATCAGAGCTTCCCGGCGGAGCCTGCTGCCCCCGATCCAGCAGCCGTCGAGCGTTTCGTCGAGACGCTTTTGGCTGCAGCCGATCCGGTCATCGTCGCAGGCGGCGGTCCGGTCATTGCCGGCGCCTTTGCCGAACTCCGTGAGCTTGCCGAGCGCCTTTCGATCCCTGTCGCCACGTCGATCAGCGGCAAGGGCGCGATCGCCGAAACCCACCCGCTCAGCGTCGGCGTGGTCGGCAGCAATGGGGGCGTGCCGGCGACGCGTGCACTTATCGATGCAGCCGACTGCATCCTGTTCATCGGCTGCCGCGCCGGATCGGTGACCACCGAACGCTGGCGCCACCCGGCGCCGGGCGACAAGCGCATCCTGCATATCGACGTCGATCCGGCCGTCATCGGGACCAATTATGAGACTGATGCGACACTTATCGGCGATGCGCGCCTGGCGCTCGCTGCGGTCAACGCCGTTCTCGACGAGAACAATGTGGAGACGCCCGCGCGCAAACTGAATGTAACGCGAATAGCGGAGATGCGAGCTTCGAAATTCGAGGCGTTTCAGGCGCTTGCCTCTTCGGATGAAGCGCCGATCCGACCGGAGCGCGTGGTAGCGACGCTGGCGCGACACCTGCCGGAAAGCGCCGTTGTGGTTGCCGATCCGGGAACGCCCTGCCCTTACATTTCGGCCTATCTGCAGCTTCAAGAGGCCGGCCGCAGCTTCATCAGCAACCGGGCGCATGGCGCGCTTGGTTATTCGTTGCCGGCGGTCGTCGGAGCCAAGATCGGGCGGCCTGAGGCCAAATGCGTCGCCGTCATGGGTGACGGCAGTTTCGGCTTTGCCTGCGGCGAGATGGAGACCATTCAGCGCCTTGGCCTCCCGGTCACGCTGATCGTCATCGCGAATGCCGCTTTCGGCTGGATCAAGGCGGGACAGCGATCAGGCTTCGATCAGCGTTACTTCTCCGTGGATTTTACGCCCGGCCGCCACGCCGCCATCGCCCGCGCCTTCGGCATCGAAGCTTTCGAAGTGGACGAGCCCGGTGCGCTCGATCACGCCATGCAAAAGGCGCTCGCCGCCGATCATCCGACTCTCCTGGACATCACCTGTCAGCCGCTGCACGAGGCCAACGCCCCGGTGAGCGAATGGATCGCCTGATACCACGGCGTTAACGCTTTCTTCACCAAGCGCCGCTATCATTCCACAGACAAACGCAGGAAAGGCCACTGCCGTTTCGAGATGATGACGGACGACTCAAACCCTGAGCGCGTAGTCTAGATCCTGCATCAGGTCTTCGGCATGTTCGAGGCCGACGGAGAGGCGGACCAGATCGTCGGTGATGCCAAGCTCTGCGCGTTCATCGGCCTGGAGGCGCTGATGGGTTGTGGTGGTCGGGTGGGTAATGAGTGATTTGGCGTCGCCGAGATTGTTGGAGATAGCGATCAGACGAAGACGGTTCATCACATCGAATGCGCGCTGCTGATCGCCGCCGACCCGAAAGGCCAGGAGGCTGCCGAAGGCGGTCATCTGACGCCTTGCCAGTTCATGCTGCGGATGGCTTTCGAGGCCTGGGTAGATGACGCTTTCGACCGCATCATGCTGCTCTAGGAATTTGGCAACCTCGAATGCGGTCCTGCTTTGCTCGCGCACCCTGAGCTCAAGCGTCTCGAGGCCTTTCATGAGGACCCAGGCATTGAAGGGACTGAGCGCAGGCCCGGTGTGCTTGAGATAGGGCTGCAACACGTTTTTGCGATAATCGGTGCTGCAGATCACGGCGCCGCCGAGGCAACGGCCCTGGCCGTCGATGTGCTTGGTCGCGGAATAGGCGACGATATCAGCGCCGAACTCCAGTGGCTTTTGCAGGATCGGCGTGGCGAAGACGTTGTCGACGATCACCTTGGCGCCGGCCTTGTGAGCAAGCTTCGAGACCGCCTCGATATCGATCAGCTCCAGAGTCGGATTACCCGGTGTTTCGAAAAAGACCATCCTGGTCTCGCGCGCCAGGGCGCTCTCCCACGCATCAAGATCGCGTCCATCGACGAGCACCACGTCGATGCCGAAACGCGGCAGGATTTCCGTGAGGATGTAGTTGCACGAACCGAAGAGGCACCGCGCAGCTACGACCCGGTCACCGGCTTTCAATCCGCTCATCAAGGACGCATTGACGGCCGCCATGCCAGTCGCCGTGGCGGCGGCTTCTTCGGCACCTTCTATAAGGGCGAGGCGTTCTTCGAAGCAGCGAACTGTCGGGTTGCCGAGCCTTGAATAGGTGTAGCCGTCCTGGCGATCGGCAAAACGGTCGGCCGCATCCTCGGCCTGCCGATAGCGAAAACCCGAGGTTAAAAAAAGCGCTTCGGCATTCTCGCCGAACTGTGAACGCTTGCAGCCGCCGTGAATAGCCTGCGTGCGACTATGCCATTGATCGGTCATCAATCCATCCCACCAACAAAAAACCCCGGCCAAGGGCCAGGGCGTTGGTCGTTCGCACCCGGCCTTTTAGCAGTTTCTTTAACGTGGTCTGCAAGCCAGCCGGCCCAAATCACCACAGCGCACACGTTAAGCAGGCGCGGCCTGCACCGTCAACTGCTATTCTATTCGCGGGCCGGTGGACTGCTGTTGTCGCCTGAAGCTGATCCGACCGCTTCTTTCAGAGCTGAGAAGCCATCGGTGACCAGGCGGCGGTCCAGGTCATCCAGAATCGTCGGTATCAGTCCGGGACCGCCATAGATAAAGCCTGTATAGATCTGGAGGGCGCTCGCGCCAGCCTTTATCTTGGCATAAGCGGTCTCGCCACTTTCGACGCCACCTACTCCGATAAGCGGCAGTTTGCTGCCGATCATGTCGTAGAAACGCCCGATCTGAGCGGTGGAGCGCTGAAAAACCGGTCGCCCGCTCAAACCGCCGGTTTCGCTCTTGGCAGAATCTCTAAGATGATCCGGGCGATCGAGGGTGGTGTTGGCGATGATCAGTCCGTCGATCTCTTGGCCGTGCGCGACCTCAGCGACGTCGATTTCGTCGTCAGGGGCAAGATCGGGGGCGATCTTGAGAAAGAGCGGTTTTCCAGAAGCACTGCCCCTTTGCAGGGTTGCGCGCCGCTCAATCAAAGCGGCCAAAAGACGTGTCAGCCGTTCCTTACCCTGCAGGTCACGAAGCCCCGGCGTGTTGGGCGAGGAAACATTGATCGTGAAATAGTCCGCGAGAGGATAGAGCCTGTCGAGGCAGGTCACATAGTCCTTGATAGGATCTTCGGCATCGCGATTAGCGCCGATATTCGCGCCGATCACGCCGTGATCGGGGTTACGCTGCGCGAGCCTCCTCGCCGCTGCGTCGAGACCCTGATTGTTGAAGCCGAGACGGTTGATCAGTGCGCGATCTGTAGGCAGGCGGAAGATTCTGGGTTTGGGATTGCCGGTCTGCAGTTTCGGCGTGATCGTACCGACCTCGAGCCAACCGAAGCCGACTTTGGCGAGACCGACAATCGCCTCGGCGTTCTTGTCGAAGCCGGCCGCAAGCCCGAGAGGGTTGGGAAGCTTCAGTCCGGCGAGATCAGTGCTCAGCTTCGCCCAACCGTCTTTCCGCCGCCGCGGCACAAGTCCCATGCCAAGGCCGCGGATCGCGAGACGATGGGCGCGCTCGGGATCGAGACAGTGTAGGGCAGCAGTCAGCATCTGGACATAATCGCCCATAGAGGCACATGGCAATATTCAATTGAAAGTTGAATTTTCATCTTTACCTTCACTGCTCGAAATGACAAGTTCCGTGACGTAGTTGGAGGTCAAGCTGATCCATCGACAAGTTTCATGAGCATCGGATTTCTATCATGGCGTTAGCATCGAATTCGCCCGCAACCCTCGGCCTGGCACGCAGCCACACCGTCGCGTTCTCCGGCATCGACGTCAAGGATGTCGACGTCCAGGTGCAGATCAGCGCCGGGCTTCCCGCCTTCATGATCGTCGGCCTGCCGGACAAGGCGGTCGGCGAATCGCGAGAAAGGGTAAGAAGTGCGCTGGGCGCGCTCGGGCTCGGCCTTCCGCCGAAGCGCATCACGGTCAATCTGGCACCGGCTGATCTCGCCAAGGAAGGCAGCCATTTCGATCTGCCGATCGCGCTCGCTGTCCTGGTGGGCATGGGCGCCTTGCCAGGTGATGCGATCCAGGGGTTTCTGGCGCTCGGCGAGCTGGCTCTGGATGGTACGGTTCAGCCGGTCAACGGCGTGTTGCCGGCCGCGGTCGCCGCCGCCGCGCGCGGCCAGGGTCTGATCTGCCCCGAAGCCTGTGGCGGCGAGGCCGCCTGGCTCGGTGACGACGTCCATATCCTGGCGGCGCCCAACCTCCTCACCCTGATCAACCACTTCAACGGCACCCAGCTTCTCAGTGAGCCCAAAGCCCACATCCGCGACGAGGAACCCGTTTACCCGGACCTGACCGATATCAAGGGCCAGGAAACGGCGAAGCGAGCGCTCGAAATCGCCGCGGCTGGCGGCCACAATCTCCTGATGGCCGGACCTCCCGGCTCAGGGAAATCGATGCTTGCCGCAAGGCTGCCCGGCCTTCTGCCACCGCTCGATCCCGCAGAAATCCTCGAGGTCAGCATGGTGCAGAGCGTCGCCGGCATGCTGCAGGACGGCAAGCTTACTGAACGCCGCCCGTTTCGCAGCCCTCATCATGCAACCTCAGCCGCCGCCATGGTTGGTGGCGGGACGCAGGCGCGGCCGGGCGAGGTCTCGCTCGCCCACAAGGGCGTGCTGTTTCTGGACGAACTTCCGGAATTCAGCCGCCCCGTCCTCGAGGCGCTGCGCCAGCCGATCGAAAGCGGCCGCATCACGGTCGCGCGCGCCAACCACCACATCACCTATCCGGCCCGCTTCCAGCTGATCGCCGCGATGAACCCCTGCAAATGCGGCTATCTCGACAACCCGCTGCTCGCCTGCTCAAAGGCGCCGCGCTGCGCCCGGGACTATCAGGGGCGGATTTCCGGGCCGATGTTCGATCGCATCGATCTGCATATTGACGTTCCAGCGCTCGCCCCGCAGGAGATGACCCAGCCTTCGGCCGGCGAGAAACGCGCCGTCGTCGCGGAACGGGTTGCCAAGGCAAGAGAGATTCAGGCCGAGCGTTTCGCCAGGTTCGAACAGACCAGCCTTCGCACCAATGCCGAAGCCGAGGGCGAACTGCTCGATCAGATCGCGGTGCTCGACGAAAAAGGTCGGGAGCTTCTCCTTCGCGCCACAGAGCGCCTTCACCTGACCGCGCGCGGCTATCACCGCGTCTTGCGTGTGGCGCGCACCATCGCCGATCTCGAAGGCGCTGACTCGATCGCACGCAGCCATATCGGCGAGGCGATCGCGTTTCGACGCATCGCGCTCGAACGCAAGGGGCAGCCGCCCCACGGTTGACTTCAGTATTGAGTTGAGCCCACCCGGCTCAGGTCAGTCGTCGAACCAAAACGTGTCCGGGTGATAAAAGCCAAAATGGGCGCCGGGTTCCCAGTTGTAGACGCCCTCAGCCGGCACATTGCGTAGCGATTTTCTCGCCACGACGGGCTGAAAAACGCCGCTCGCAAGGCCGATCGAATAAACTTGGTCGTTATAGATCTCCAGCATCCTGTGCCAGATCTTTTCGCGTTCTTCGGTGGATTGGGCCGCGCGCCAGCTTTTAAAAAGGTCGAGAAGCTCTTTCGCTTCGGGCATGTCGGGCGCCGTGCCCGCCTCGCCTTTGGTTTCCCAATGCTGTCCCCATTTCGGCCATTGATACTGGTCGAATTGCGAAGTCGGTGCGAACTCCCAGGGGCTCATATCGGCGGTGGGGATGCCGTTCTCCAGACCGTAGGAAATCGACATCAGCGTATCGCCGGCGAAGATGCGGTTTCTCAGGACTTCGCGCTGGGATGGCTTGACGTGGATCTTGAGGCCCTGCTTCAGCCAGGCTTCGGCCACCAGCTCGAGCAGATCGGTCTCTTCCGTCTCCTCGCCGGCGGTTTCCACGATCAGCTCCAGCGGACGGCCGTCGGGAAGCAGGCGAAGGCCGTCATCCGACCATTCGTTCAACCCCATCTCGTCGAGGAGCGCCGCCGCCTTGGCAGGATCGAAAGCCGCCCACTGGAACCGGTAGTCTTCCTGATAGAGCGGACTTTGCGGCAGGACGGTGTTGTTGCCGCCCATGGCGAGGCCGAAATACATGATCTGGTTGATTTCCTCGCGGTCGATCGCGAGCGACAGGGCCCGCCTGAAACGAGCATCGCGCAGAACATCCCGCCAGACCGGATCACTGGCGTTCAGGTTCGGATAGAGGGCCAGATGCGCGCCGCGGGCCGTTTGCCAGAGATAGGTATTCAGCCCTGAGCGTCCCTCGTTTTCCTTCAAAAACGTGTAGTGCTTGAAATACAATCCGCGCGATTGAAGGTCGGTCTCACCGGCGCCCGCCTTGATCGGTATGAGCTTGCTGTCGACCACTTCCATCACGACGCGATCGATATAGGGAAGTTGCTGCCCTTCTTCATCGACGCGGTGATAATAGGGATTGCGCTCGAAGACGAAGCGCGTGGCCGGCGGCGATGTGGTCAGCATCCAGGGCTGCAGCGTGGGCAGATCGGGATTGTCCAGCTTGTACATGTTGTCACGGCGGCCATGAAGCTGCGCCCAGTCTCGAGCGTTGTCCGCGGCGACCGCATCGGCGAGTTCATCCTCGTCGGCATAACGCTCATGAAAAGGCTTCAGATAATGGGCAGGCATGAAAATGAACTGAGGGGCAGCACCGGCCAGCGCCGGCAAAAACAGCGGATTGGGCTTTGGCCAGCTATAGCGGACCGTAAGCTTGTCGGGGAAAGTGACCTCCGGCGGCTCGCCGTCGACGATCAGCTTCGCTGGCGGTCCCGTCGGGCTCAGCGACATATTGTTGGCGACATCCTCCCACCAGTAGCGAAAATCCTCGGACGTGAAGGGTTCGCCGTCGGACCAGTGATGGCCTTCGCGGAGCCGAAGCGTGAAGGTTCGCCCCTCCTCGACCTCGACCGACTTCAGAATGTCCGGCTGAATGGTAAAATCTCGACCATAGCCGACCAGCCGAGCATAGCCGTAGACGACGATCAGCCGTGTGTCCTTGGGCTTGCCGACCAAGGTTCTAAGCTCACCGCCGGGCTTGCCGATCTCCTGTCCCAGCGCCGGATCGAACGTGACGACGCTTGGCTCGGCAGGCGGTGCGGCATCGAGCGAATGGGGCAATAGAAAGAAGAAAGCCGAAAGGGCCAGCCAAGCTTTCAGGCCGTGACGGGACAGGGGCGCGCTAAGCGGCATCGAGAACGGATTGGACATCGGCATCAGCATTCAATCGAACGACATGGTCATCGCCGACATCGACCAGTGAGGTCGGATCGGCGCCGAGGGTAAAGGGAACGGGCCAGCGGGCGGGATCGGAGGTCTTGCCGGCCATGAGAGCGTCGAAGTCCAACGGCCGGTCGAGATCAGGCTCCGGTACGGCGGCAAGGAGTGCGCGGGTATAGGGATGAAGGGGCCGCGCAAAGAGCTCTGCGGTGGGCGCCATCTCCACGATCCGCCCGGCGCACATGACGGCGATCCGCTGACAGAGATATTTGACGACCGCCAGATTGTGCGAAATGAAGAGATAGGTGAGCCCGAGTTCGCGCTGCAGGTCTTGCAGAAGATTGAGGATCTGCGCCTGCACCGAGACGTCAAGGGCGGAGACCGGCTCGTCGCAGATCAAAAGCTCCGGGCCGAGAGCCAGCGACCTCGCAATGCCAATACGCTGACGCTGACCGCCTGAGAAACTGTGCGGATAGCGCCTGAGATGGCGGATATCCAGACCGACCGCCTGCAGCAGCTTCTTGACCCTCTCGACACGCTCTTCAGGGCTGCCGATCCCATGGATCACCAGGGGCTCGGCGATGATGTCGTAGACGGTCATTCTCGGGTTCAGCGAATGGAACGGGTCCTGGAAGACATATTGAAGACGGCGCCTGAACTGCTCGAGACCGCGCGCATCCAGGTCGAGGATATCGATCGTCTCGCCCGACGCGTTATCCCCTCGGGGCGGGCTTTGAAACAGGATCTCACCGAAATCCGGACGCACGGCACGCATGATCAGCTTCGAGACGGTGGTCTTGCCGCAACCGCTTTCCCCGACCAGTCCGAAGGCTTCGCCTCGCTGAATTTGAAAGCCGACATCATCGACCGCAACGACCTCGTTCAGGCCTTTGCCAAGCCAGCCGCCCTTGCGGATATGGAAGGTTTTTCTGAGGCCTTTGACCTCCAGGATCGGCGCTGCTCGCGATGCGGCCGGCATGCGATTTCCGCCCGCTTCCAGGCCGGCGCCGAGCAATGTTTGCGCATTGGTCTTCACTTCGCGAAGGGGCGTCAGCTGCTGGTCCGCGGACATCGAGAGGGTCGGCACCGCGTGCATCAGCGCCTTCAGATAGGGGTGTTCAGGCGCCGACAACAGATCCGCCGACGGTCCGCTTTCCATCACCCGCCCGCGATACAGCACCACCACCTCATCGGCCATGTTGGCGACGACGCCGAGATCGTGCGTGATGAACAGGATCGCCATCTGGAACTCTTTTTGAAGTTCCTGCATCAGCTGCAGCGTCTGCGCCTGGATGGTAACGTCGAGCGCGGTGGTCGGCTCGTCCGCGATCAAAAGTGCTGGGTCGCAGACCAATGCCATGGCGATCATCGCACGCTGTCTCAGCCCGCCGGAAAGCTCGAACGGATAGGTGCGATAGGCGCGATCCGGCTTCGGGAAACCGACCCTGTCCAGCATGTCGATGGTTCGTTTCCGTGCGGTATCGCGATCGACGTCGGCATGCAGCAGCAGCGCTTCGCCGATCTGATCGCCGATGGTATGCAGCGGCGAGAGCGAACTCATCGGTTCCTGAAAGATGATCGAGATCCGATCACCGCGGATCGACCGCCTGACCGGGTGGTCGTCACCATAGGCCGCCAGATCAAGCGCCTGATCCGGCTGTTTCGGATCACGAAACAAGATCTGTCCGCCGCTGATCGTCGCGATCCTGGGGAGGATGCCCAAAACGGCCTGGGACAGAACGGACTTGCCCGAACCGCTTTCCCCTACGAGAGCCACGGTCTTGCCAACGGGCACATCGAAGCTGACGCCGCGCACCGCCTGAATCAGGCCCTCGGCCGCACGAAAATCGACGACCAGGTCCTTGATCGCGAGCAAGGGCGCCGTCATGCGGCGTGTCCATCCGATTGGCTGACATAGGCAAACAGGGAGGGTGCGGCGCAGGCACGTGCGGCCGGATGGTTCATCAGCGCTGCGAACAGGCGTTCAAGAAATGTCCAGCAGGGCTCATCCATCACGAGATGATGGCTGAGGATGCCGATCGGTTCATCGAGATCGAGCTGGTCGATCACACGCTCGAGCATCACCTCGTCGCCGAGGAAACCGCGCGTGCCGCGCCAGTCAATCGGATCGACATGGGTGTTGACCAGCGAGACACCTTGGACGACGTCAGGACCGGAACGTTCTCCAAACACCGAAAGGCCTGTGAAGCCAGCGCCTCTGAGATGCGGGTAAAGAGTTTTGTCGATCCGGTTCCAGGGCGGCACGAGGACAGGAAGGAAACCGGCGCCGAAAGCATCCTCGAGGACAGTGAAGCCCTTGCGAAGATCCTTGGCGATCCGGTCAGCGGCGCGACCGCCGAGCTCGATCGACTTGTCGCCTTTCTTGGCATGGTTCTTATGGGCGTAGCCATGCTGCAGCACAGTGACATCGGCACTCGCAGCGATGAGCCCCTGTACTTCAGGCTGCAGCCATGCGGGCACCACGGCAAGCGCAAGCGGCATGCCCTCACGTTCGGACATCTCAAGGAGGCGATCCAGGGCTGGCGAACCTTCGCCAGCATCGTCATCCCGCCACCAAAACCGAACCGTCTCGCCGCGCTCAGCCACGGCGTCAAGAGCTGCGTCGAGTTCTGACCAGCCCGTCACCTGTAGACCCGAGCCGCGGGTTCCGGCTCCAACAGACCCTGGACGAACTTCACCGTATTGGCCAAGCCGTCCAGATTGATATCGACGACCTGAGGTGGTGGTCGATCGAGGGCCGCGTCGACGGCCTTGGCAAGGCTTTCCGGGGTCAGGTCGGCTTCGCTGATGGTCTGCGCAAAACCCATACTCGACAGGCGCTCCGCTCGGAGGCTCTGCTCGGTTTCGCTTGCCGTCTCGAAAGGCACCAGCACCATGCGCTTGCCCAATCTAAGACCTTCGACGACGGTATTGTAGCCGGCCTGCGAAATGGAGAGAAGACTGTTGGCGAGGCGCGCCTGGAAATCCTGACTGGGTCCGGTCAAGATGATCCCAAGCGGCAGTTTGGCACGCAAGGCGTCGAGTTCGGCCTTATCGGCGTAACCACCTGCGATAATCCGCCAGGGGACATCCTTCAGCCGAGATCTGGACCGCGCCTTGATCGCTGCCTCGATCAGCTTGGCGCCGACCCGACCACCGCCGGTCGAAACCAGCACCTCCGGCGCCATGCTGTTGATCTTGGGTTCGTTGGTCGACGCTTTTTCGGTCACATAGCCGGTATTCACGATCTTCGGCGCGATTTCCTTGGCGTGTGGAAAGGTCAGATCGAACGGCACGAGTTTCGGATCGGTGTGCACCAGAACATGATCGTAATAGTTCTGCACCAGATCGCGCATCCAGTCGGAGCGGCTCTGATCGCTCTTGATCACCAGAATGTCGCGCACCGAACTCAGGATCTTGGGCCGCGGCACGAATGCAGAGGCCGCTTCGAGCAGACGGATCAGCTCGAATTGAAACGCACGGCGGCCGAAAGGAAACATCTCGGTGATCACCACTTTCGGCCGGGTACGCGCGAGAACGGCCATCAGCTTGGCGCGGCGTTTCGCGATAAAGACCTGGTCGATCGGCCGCCCATCCAGATCGACCATCGCGCTGAACTGCCGGTCACGCGCACGCACGCCCGGCAGCTGCTCCAGAATCACGCCTTTGGGCTTGATCCAGTCAACCGGCGGCCCGCCGGATACAAGCGTCACGTCGAGACCGTCGGCGGCCATCGCCTCGGCCAGCGTCGCCGCACGTTTGAAATGCCCGGTACCGAGCAGATGCTGAACCCAGATCAGAACCGTCATGTCTTGGCACACCGAAATTCGAAGTCGTCATGGAAAGTTGCGGCCGAACCCGCGGGGAAGGGCCCAGATGATATACGCAAACATCTGGCGCCAGCCGCTGCGGCCGACCTTAGCGTTCGCGAGCTCATGGCGCTGCCCGCCGCTGCCCGAATTTCCTATCGAGGATAGCGCTGGCGTCGATCAACGCGCGATCCAATAGGGTCGATGCACGTACCAGGCTATGCTCACCTTCGACATAGGCGGGCGCTGCCGCCGCCATCTCCCGACGTCTGATCGGATCGTCGAGCAGCGCAGCAATTGCCGATGCAAGCGAATCAAGGCTGCGAGGTATCGTCAGCATGCCGGTTACGCCATCCCGCACCACGTCAATAACGCCCCCTTCACGACCCGCAATCACGGGCAAACCACTCGCCTGCGCTTCAAGGAAAGCCATACCATAGGCTTCACGCACCGCTGGCCAAGCATAGACATCTGCGGCGGTGTAACAAGCCGGCAGCTCGTTTTCCTCAAGGATTCCCGCGAACTTTACACGTTCTGGTCCTAGTGGTTCATAGAGATTTTCAATCATTGGTCGCGCAACGCCATCACCGACCACCACAAGCTGCCAGGAGCGATCGCCGAGCCTGCGAAGCGCCTCCGCCAGAAGGGTGTAGGAATGGCGTTTGACATCATCGCGCATCATCGCGACGGCCAGTAGCCAGGGTTGATCACGATCGAGCCCATATCGCGCGCTCAAATTGCGGCGGTGGCGCGCTCGCTGCCGCGCCGCCTGCCTGAACGGCGTTGGATCCAGAAAAGGCGGAAGCCGCCGGAGCTCGCTCGGCGGTTCGATCAAGGACGAAAGTCCCTCTTCGTCCACCCCTGTCATGGCGAGTGTGACGTCTGCGGCTCGGATCGAGGCTCGAGCTGAGCGGTGGCCAAGATCCCAAGGGCCGCCCGCCTGCTTTCGAGCGAAGGACGCTTCGATCAGGAGATAGGGTATATTCAAGGCCTCCTGCACCACAGGGCCCAGCCAGTCCGGCGATTTATGGTAGGCGTGATAGGTGATCCAGGCCGTCGGGTATTGGCGCTTCGGCATGTCTCGGTAGCGACGGATCAGCCGGTCGGCGAAGCGCTTGCCCAGCTGTTCGATCCGCATCTGGCGGGCGGGATCGCCTTCCCGATCGAAGCTGCGAAACCGGCTGGGGAGATCGACCTTACGGCCTTGCAGCGCCAGTGCCGTCATCAAGGCGCGGGCCATCCGGCGATCGCCGGAAGGTGTCGGATGATCGGGCGGCTTCAACGGTGCATAGAAGGCTACACGCTCAGCCATCCGAGCCCTCGACCATCACATGCTCCCCTGTCCGCACCGAAGGCTCTATCACAAGTCTTCGCCCTATCCCTAACATGATCATCGTTAACAATCTCTAAATCGAAATGCTGCTGTCAAAAATTGCCGACAGACAGAACCCCTCACATGATTCCCTGGTAAGATCACAGCTCTGTCAGCGACGGACGGTTCAGGGTGACGCATGGATCGGCATGGTTATAATGTCGTCAAAGCACACTGACTTCATGTTTGACAGTTCTTGGCGAGACCATATGACCCGCATGTTCACCACCCTTTTCCTCCTGTCGATGCTTGGCTTCGGCACGTTGGCGGCGGCAGATGAGGCTTCTTGGGAAAGCATTCTGAACGAAGCCGATGGCCAGACGGTCTATTTCAACGCCTGGGGCGGCGACGAGACGATCAACGGTTATATCGACTGGGTTGGCGATGAAGTCGAGAACCGCTTCGGGGTCACGCTCAAACATGTGAAGCTTGCCGACACAGCCGAGGCGGTCACCCGCGTGCTTGCCGAGAAGACGGCTGGCCGGGACGAGGCGGGTTCGATCGATCTGATCTGGATCAATGGCGAGAACTTCGCCTCGATGAAGGAACAGGATCTGCTGTTCGGGCCTTTCGTCCCGGATCTTCCGAATTTTGCGCATGTCGACGTCGAGGGAAAACCGACCACCGTGCTGGACTTCACCGTGCCCACGGATGGCCTGGAAGCGCCCTGGGGCATGGCTCAATTCGTCTTCTTCCACGATACCGCAAGCGTTCCCGAACCGCCGCGCTCGATCCCGGATCTGCTCGCCTGGGCCAAGGCCAACCCCGGCCGGTTCACGCATCCGTCGCCACCGGATTTCATCGGCTCGACCTTCCTGAAACATCTGATGATCGCCTATATCGACGACCCGGCAATTCTGCAAAATCCTGTCGACGAGGTCGACTTCACCGAGGTGACGGCAGGTCTGTGGCAGGCCCTCGAGGATGTCCGGCCTTCGCTCTGGCGCCAGGGCGAGACCTATCCCGCCAACGGGCCTGGCCTGCATCAATTGCTCGACGACGGCGAGGTCGATTTCTCCATGGCCTTCAACCCGGCTGAAGCTTCGGCAGCGATCAATGCCGGCACGCTCCCTGACAGCGTGCGCACCTTCATTCCAGAGGCGGGCTCCATCGGCAACACTCACTTCGTCGCAATCCCGTTCAACGCCGCGCACAAGGCCGGCGCGCAGGTGGTCGCCGACTTCCTGATGTCGCCTGAAGCGCAGGCGAAAAAGCAGGATCCCAAAGGCTGGGGCGACTGGACCGTTCTGGATGTCGCCGGCCTCGACCCCGAGGATCGCGCACGTTTCGACGCCCTGGAGCACGGCATCGCAACCCTCTCGCCGGAAGAGTTGACGCCGGTGCTGCCCGAACCGCATCCATCCTGGATGACCCGCATCGAAGCTGAATGGCTGCGCCGCTTCAGCAGCTGACCTTCGAGAGCTCGCTCGGAGACGATCGTGAACGCGGCGCAGGACGCCCTCGATGGCGTCCGCTAGGCAGCAAGGCTGGCTTCGCTTCGTTCCGGGCATTACGCTTCTCTTGTTCCTGGGGCCCATCGCCGCCGGCCTGATCGGCACGCTGCTGCCGGCCTTCGGCTATCTGCCATCGCTTGGCGGCGAGCATCTTTCGCTGCAGCCTTGGCGATCGCTCTTCGCAACGCCCGGCCTCGAAAAGGCCGTCGGCCTCACGCTCCTGACCGGCATCGGCTCGACGGCGATCGCCTTCCTCCTGACCGTGCTGGTCTTCGCCAGCGGTCATGGTACGACCGCTTTCAATCGCGCCAAACGGGCGATGACGCCACTGCTCGCCGTCCCGCATCTGGCGATGGCCGTCGGTCTCGCCTTTCTGCTCTCGCCTTCCGGCTGGATCGCAAGACTGATCTCGCCCTGGCCGAGCGGCTGGGAGACACCGCCGGATATCGGTCTCGTGCAGGGCCCTTTCGGCATTGCGCTCACCTTGGGGCTGGCCATCAAAGAGATGCCGTTTCTTCTGCTGATGACCTTTGCAGCACTCGGTCAGATTCGAGCGGATGACCAGATCCGCATGGCGAGATCGCTCGGCTACGGTCCTGTCCAGGCCTGGCTCAAGGTGGTGCTGCCGCTGGTCTACCCGCAGATCCGCCTGCCGATCTACGCCGTGCTCGCCTTCTCGCTCTCGGTGGTCGATATGGCGATGGTGCTCGGCCCGACGACACCGCCGACGCTGGCGCCGCTGGTGCTTCGCTGGTTCAACGATCCGGAACTCACCATGCGCTTTCAGGCAGCGGCCGGCGCCGTGCTGCAGCTCCTGATCGTTCTGGGCGCGATCGCCGGCTGGCGCCTGATCGAAGCGGTCGCCGGCCGCCTCTTGAGACCATGGCTCACCGGCGGGCGGCGTGGTGGCGGCGGACAGATGACGAGGCTTTTCGGATGGAGCGGGCTCCTTTTGATCTTCGGCCTTGCGTTTGGAAGCCTGCTCAGCTTGTTCGCCTGGTCGATCGCCGGACGCTGGCGCTTTCCCGCCTCCCTTCCAGACAGCCTGTCGCTCAAAACATGGAAGGCCCAGGCAGAAGGACTGGTGGACCCGGCCTGGACGACCCTGGTCGTCGGCCTTGCCGCCACCCTGATCGCGCTGACCCTGGTGATCGGCTGTCTCGAGCATGAACGAAGCCAGCGGCGGCGCCCCGGTCCCGGCGCTCTTACCCTGATCTACATCCCTCTCCTCATACCGCAGATCGGCTTTCTCTTCGGCGTGCAGGTCGTTCTGGTCTGGGCGAGGCTGGATGGCGGCTGGCTCGGCTTGATCTGGAGCCATCTGCTGTTCGTGCTGCCTTACGTGTTTTTGGCCCTGGCCGATGCTTACCGCGCGCTCGACCCGCGCTATACCCGCATCGCCCTGATGCTCGGCACGTCACCATTTCGGGTTCTCATGCGCATCAGGCTCGCCATGCTGTTGCGGCCCGTGCTGATCGCATCGGCCGTCGGTTTTGCGGTCAGCGTCGCCCAGTTTCTCCCGACACAGTTCATCGGCGCCGGGCGCTTGTCGACCTTGACAACGGAGGCGCTGAGCCTTGCGGCCGGCGGCAATCGACGGGTCGTCGGCCTGTTCGCGATCCTGCTTGCGGCCCTGCCGCTGATCGGCTTCGCCCTTGCGACCCTCATTCCCGCCTGGCGATTTCGCAACCGTCGCGCCATGGCGATCGGCGGACCGGCATGACGGTTACGGGCGACATGAGCGGCCTCGCTTTGGAACAGATCTCGATCCGGATCGATGGCAAGGTGCTATTCGACAACTTCGATCTCACCGTGGCGCCAGGCGGCATCACCACCATCATGGGACCGAGCGGCTGCGGAAAATCCAGCCTGCTCTCGCAAATCTGCGGCACGTTGGAGCCGATGTTCGAAACGGATGGTGTTCTGCGCCTAGACGGCCAGGAGATCGGCGATCTCCCGCCGGAACGCCGCCGGGTCGGCATTCTTTTCCAGGACGATCTTCTGTTTCCGCATCTGTCGGTCGGCGAAAACCTGCTGTTCGCGCTCCCCTCGTCGATCCGAGGGCGCCGCGAAAGGCATGACCGCATGGAAGCGGCTCTCGCCGACGCCGGTCTTGCAGGCTTTGCGGACCGGGACCCGGCAAGCCTTTCCGGCGGCCAACGCGCGCGTGTCGCCCTGATGCGCACGCTTTTGGCAGCACCACGCTGCCTGCTTCTCGACGAACCTTTCGGCAAGCTGGATAAGGATCTCAGGGAACGTGTTCGGCGTTTCGTCTTCGAGCATGCCCGCGAAGCCGGCCTGCCGACATTGCTCGTCACTCATGAGGCTGCCGACGCCGAGGCCGCAGGCGGGCCGGTCGTCGTCCTGGAGGACATCGCCTGACTGCCGGGACACATGCATGTTGCGACAACGCCACATTCGCTGTCAGGAACGACCTGATCCCCGAAAAATCCATGGGAAAAGACCCACAGCAGCGTCGCCGGCTCTTGCGGACCGACTTAAGACGTTGCATCAAGTTACCACACAAAACTCCAGCAACCTCAATGGTTGGTAAAAAACCATGCGGTTGAAAAATGAGCGCCTTGGAAGGATGAGCACAGCGGTTGCCGCTGGCGATCGTTGAGAGCAATCAAGTCAGGCGAAAGGGTGATATTTGTGTCGCCGATTTTTGTGACGTTAATTCTTGGAAGGGTGACTTCCGCACCCGTCCGACAAATGCGGTTTGCGTCTCTATGACTAGGCGGTCCGTATTTGAAGGCATCGGTCATTATCGCCGTGATTGGCTTTTGCCTGGCGTCGTGGTCGGCATGCTCAGGCTGTCGGACGCGCTGGTGGTCATTCTGGCCTCGCTGGTCGCCTATATTACGCGTTTCCGCGATTTCGACGACCTTGGCACCTTCCAGGTCTATGGCTGCGTCATCGCGGTACTCCTGACGATCAACATCTTTCAGCTTGCCGGTCTCTACGACTTCAACAAGCTGACCAATCTGTACGGCCAGACGCCGAAGATTCTTGGCTGCTGGGCATTGGTGATGATCGGCATGCTGGCCTTGGGCTTTCTCGCGAAAGTTCCTCTGGTCGCTAGCTCGCGCCTCTGGGTCGCCCTTTGGTTCAGCTACGGTTTCATCGGTATTTTCGCGATACGCATTCTGCTGCGTCACCAGATCAGGCGATGGCAGCAGGCGGGCCGCCTTGCCCGTAACGTCGCGATCGTCGGCACCGGTCCGCACGGCAAGCGACTGATCGAGCATATGACCGGCAATCGCAGTCAGGCCGAGCGCATCGTTGGCGTGTTCACCGATTTGAAGCGCGATGCCGACAGCATCAGCTCGGTTGCCGGTTATCCCGTGCTCGGCGGTATCGACGATCTGGTGGACAAGGCCAGGCGCAGCATGATCGATCAGGTGATCGTGGCTCTGCCATGCAGCGCCGAGCAGCGCATTCTCGATCTCATGAAGACCCTTCGTTCCCTGCCTATCGATGTGCGTATCTGCACGGATATGATCGGGTTCCATCTGCCGGACCGCACCGTCTCCCATGTGGGCGGCGTGCCGATGCTGAACGTCTTCGAAAAGCCGCTCACCGGCTGGGGACTGATCTTGAAGGGCATCGAGGACCGGCTGCTGGCAGGCTTCATCCTGTTGATGATCAGCCCGTTGCTTCTGGTCATCGCCGCGATGATCAAGCTGGACAGCCGCGGACCGGTGCTGTTTCGGCAGAAGCGCTACGGCTTCAACAATGAGGTGATCGAGGTCCTGAAGTTTCGGAGCATGTATACGGACCGCTGCAGCCTCGACAATAATGTGCCGCAGGCGACCAAGCACGATCCGCGCGTGACGCGCGTCGGCCGGTTCATCCGCCGCACCTCGCTCGACGAGCTGCCGCAGTTCCTGAACGTCCTCACCGGCAATATGTCGATCGTCGGCCCCAGACCGCATGCCGTCGCTCATAACGAACAGTATGCCGGCGTGATCGACGAGTATCTCGCCCGACACCGCGTGAAACCCGGCATCACCGGCTGGGCCCAGGTCAACGGCCTGCGCGGCGAGACCGAGACCTTGGAGAAAATGCAGCAGCGCGTGCGCTACGACCTCTACTACATCGACAACTGGTCGCTGCTGTTCGATCTCCGCATCATTTTCAGAACGCTATTTGTCGGCTTTAGTGACCCCAACGCTTACTGAGTGTCCTCGATCAAATCTCCCACGGGTAGAGAAGGGCGTTGCTGATGCAGCGCCCTTTTCGTCTGTCGAAAAACCTTACAATGGTCGTTTTCTTTACAGTTCGTTAACCATTGTCCATCGGCCATCTCACTGAAAAACAACAAAATTCCTATTGGCATGCGGCTTGCTGAATGATGGTGAGTTGATGCGATGCCGATCGCAATTTTGCTGAGGCAATTCTCCAGAAAGGAGATATCGACTATGCGCAAATGCTTCCTTGGTGCCATCGCCGGCCTCGCCATGGCCGGAGCCGGTGGATCCGCTCAGGCGGTCGTCATTAATCAGGGCTTTGAGACCGGCGATTTTACCGGATGGACCACCATCGGCGCCGCCAGCGTTGTCGATGCCAGCTTCGGTTCGGGGCCGGCTGAAGGAACCTTTCAGGCCTTGTTGTCGACCGGAGACGGCGCCGTCGACGTCGCCACTCTCGAAGCGTTTTTAGGGGTAACCGCCGGCACGTTGGCGGCGCTCAGCGGTGAGGACGTTTTGGAAGGTTCAGCGATCCAGCAGACGGTGACCGTCGCCGCCGGCGAAACGCTGTCATTCGATTTCAACTTCCTCACCGACGAGATCCCTGCGTTCGACGACGTCAACGATTTCAGCTTCGCCATCGTCAATTCAGGCTTCAACATCCTCGCCGATACACTCGATCCGTTGATCCCATCGCCGACCATCTTCGTGGACGAAACCTCCTTCCAGACCTTCCTGGAAGGGCCTTTCGTCTTCGGTGACACTTTCACCCTCGCCTTCGGCGTCGTGGACGTCGACGACACCGTCGTCGATTCGGCCCTGCTCGTCGACGCATCGGCCACGGCCGTTCCTGAGCCGGCCACGCTCGGCCTTTTGGGAATCGCTCTTGTCGGTATGGGCGTCATGGCGCGCCGGCGCCGAAGCCAGGTCTAAGAGCCGCCATCATCGGCAAGCATGAGAAACGCCGGGGCTCTGCTCCGGCGTTTTTCTTCGGATCGAAACAAGACGCAATGAAGTATCGAACCGGCCTCCGGCTCGATCGGCTGATCACGGTATAAGGAAAAACATCGCAAATCCCCGCTGGGGATTGGTGGAGCCGAACGGGTTCGAACCGATGACCTCAACGTTGCAAACGTCGCGCTCTCCCAACTGAGCTACGGCCCCACATCGATAGTGTTCTGCAAGTCTTCTTTAACGTCAAGCGAACCCCGTTGGAGGGGTTGGTGGAGCCGATCGGAATCGAACCGACGACCTCTAGAGTGCGATTCTAGCGCTCTCCCAACTGAGCTACGGCCCCGTCCAGGTCTGGGTATGGTGACGACGCCCTTTTCTGTCAAGATCCGAGAGTGCCACAGCCTCTGGTATGACGGGCTCGGGATGGCTATATAACGCTCGTAGCCACGTACAACTCCGGATGGTTGGCGTCCGACCAACCCAAGATGGGAACGTCCCGGTGAATCCGATCCATTATCTGCTTGATACACTTCTCTGGCTGTTTCTGGTCGCTGTCATCGTGTCCGTCATTCTGAGCTGGCTCGTGCAGTTCGGGGTGATCAACCGCAGCAATCCGTTCGTCAACCAGATCGGCGATTTTCTGCACAGGCTAACCGAACCTGCCCTTCGTCCGATAAGAAATGCTCTTCCCGATCTTGGCGGTATCGACATCTCGCCGATCATTCTGATCGTCCTGATCGAATTCGCCCGCCATGTCCTCCGCGCCTGGATCTTCTAGCGGGTGCGACCCGCGGCGTTGACTGGACCTTGGCAGGTTGCGGTGCGACGGTGAGCCGCTGGAAAGTCCGCTCTGAAAGGCCTAACTGCCATGGGACGGCATCGGTGATGGGGGCGCAGGCGATCCTGCGTGAACGAACAAGTCAACGCAGCCGCTCGCAGCGGCAGGGGGGTAGAGATGAGCGCTACGATTCTTGACGGCAAGGCGGCGGCTGCGGAGCTGCGGGACGGCATCAAGGCGACGATTGCCGATTTCACGAAGACATCGGGTCAAGCACCCGGCTTACGGGTCGTCCTGGTCGGCGACAATCCGGCGAGCACCACCTATGTGGCGACCAAGGAGCGGACGGCGCTTGAGGTAGGCATCGGGGGCGGCGTGACCAGGCTGCCGGAGAGCACCAGCCAGGCGGCGCTGCTCGATGAGATCGCAGCGCTGAATGCAGATCCTTCAGTGCATGGCATTCTCGTGCAGCTGCCGCTTCCGGATCACATCGACGAAGCGGCCGTCATCGATGCGATCGATCCCGCGAAAGATGTGGACGGTTTTCATCCCATCAATGTCGGCCGGCTGTTCTCCGCGAAAGGCGGGATGGATCCGAAGCTGCTCGTACCTTGCACGCCGATGGGCAGCATGATGCTGGTGCATCGCGCACTGGGCGATGATCTCTCCGGCAAGCATGCGGTGGTGCTTGGGCGCTCCAACATCGTCGGCAAGCCGGTGGGCGCCCTGCTGCTCGCCGAGAACTGCACCGTCTCCATCGCCCATTCCAAAACCAAGGATTTGCCCGCCCTTTGCCGCGAGGCGGATATTCTGGTGGCGGCGGTCGGCCGTGCCGAGATGGTCAAGGGCGACTGGATCAAGCCGGGCGCCACGGTCATCGACGTCGGCATCAACCGGATCGAGGGGCCGGAGAACAAGGGACGTGGCCGGCTGGTCGGCGATGTCGCCTTCGAGGAAGCGAGGGCAGTTGCGGGCGCGATCACGCCGGTGCCGGGCGGCGTCGGCCAGATGACGGTCGCCTGCCTTCTGCGCAACACGCTGATCGCGGCGGAGAATTCGGTGAGCTGAGACAAGCGGGGGAACGGGCGATGAGTCTGGACAAATATCCCGTCAATGCCGCGGACTTCGAAGGGCCCGTGCTGGTGACCGGCGCCGGCGGCTGTATCGGCGCCTGGGTCTTGGCGCTGCTGGGCCGCGCGGGCGTGCCAGCGGTCGCCTTCGATCTCTCGGACGACAAAAGGCGGCCTAAGCTCCTGATGACCGATGCAGCCGCAGATGCGATCCCCTGGGAGACGGGCGACATCGCCGATAGTGAGCGGGTGATGGCGGTCGTTCGCACTCATGATGTGCGTGCGATCATCCATCTCGCCGCGCTTCAGGTGCCGTTCTGCAAGGCGGATCCAATCAACGGGGCGAAGGTGAACGTCGTCGGCACGGTCAATGTGTTCGAGGCGGCGCGCGCACGAGATCTGAAACGGGTGGCGTTTGCAAGCTCGATCGCGGCGCACAGCTTCTTTCCTGACCAGAACTGGCTGCCGACCCTCTATGGCGCGTACAAATATTGCGACGAGATGATCGCCAAGGTCTATTGCCAGGACTGGGGCGTGCCGAGCGTCGGCCTGCGCCCTGGCGTGGTTTACGGCATCGGTCGCGATCAGGGCATGACCTCGAAGACGACGACCGCCATTCTCGCCGCGGCTGCGGGACAGCCCTTCACGATCCCATTCTCAGGCGCGGTTTCCGGCCTGCATGCCGGCGAGGTGGCGAGCGCCTTCATCAAGGCGGTCTCGGTGGACCGAGACGACGCGCTCATGTTCGACCATAACGGTGTGGCGACGACGGTGCGTAACTGGATCGAAATGATCCGGAAGATCGCGCCGGATGCCCGGATTTCGATCGAAGGCAAAGCCCTCCCCTTCCCGGCCGAACTGTCTGACGATCCGCTCAAGGCC
Organism: Pseudomonadota bacterium; assembly: GCA_039197065.1. Lineage (GTDB taxonomy): Bacteria > Pseudomonadota > Alphaproteobacteria > Geminicoccales > Geminicoccaceae > JANQPX01. Next base: position 87,963 of record JBCCUL010000005.1, read on the forward strand.
TATCTCGGCGATTTCGGGCATCTCTCGCTCGACGAAGGCATCAAGGCGACCTTCGACAGCTTTCAGACCATGCTCCGAAACGACGTGATCTCAGCCGATTTGATCCGCTGACGCGGCGTCAAGATCGCGGAGAAGATGACGGGCGCTTCGCTCCAAGGCAGGCGCCAGACGATCGGCCATGGACGCCTGACCGTCGGGCTCGGAGATCAGGTCCTGCCGGATTTCGATCTCGAGCGAGGGAATGCCGCGGCGCTCGCCATGTTCCGGCACGGTATAGTCCCGGCTCCAGTCCAAGGCGTAGGGCTCGTTGTCGGTGATCGAAAACCCGCCTTCTGCCCGCAATACGCTGCCGACCAGATGGGCGAGTCTCGGATCACGGTCGTAGAGAAGACCAAGATGCATCGGCCTCGCCTCATCCATGAAGACGGGCGTAAAGCTGTGCATGCTCAGAAACACCGTCGCGTGGCCCCCGGCGGCACGCCGATCGAGTTCTTCGGTGATGCGGTCGTGGAGCGGCCTGTAGATCTCGTCGATGCGCGCCTGTCGCTCCGCGGGCGTCACGTCCTCATTGGCCGGAATACGCGTGCGTTCGCTGAGCGCCGGGATGAAGCTCGGCACATGGGTTTCGCGATTGCAGTCACAGACCAGCCTCGAATAGGTCTGGGTGATCAGGGCCGCATCCAGGCGTTCGGCCAGATGCCGGGAGACGGCGTCGGCGCCGATATCCCAGGCGATGTGACGCTGCCGTTCCTCTTCGGACAGGCCCATATCGCCAAGTGCTCGCGGCAGGCGTCTGCCCGCATGCTCGCAGACGAGAAAGATCGGGCTTTGGCCGGCGAGGTTGACGACATTGACCGGTGACGGTTCGTCGTCGGCTAAGAGACTAATCACTCCCATTGCTCCCATCTGGCGAGTTTGCAGGCCTGCCATGCCGTCCCTGCGGGCCCGCAACATCCGTGGCGGCTTTGTTCCCCTGGAAGGAGTAAAGCCTTCGCTCTAAAATGCCGCTTCGTTGACTGCCCTGCTGCCAAAGGCTTCGGATGTCGATCAGCCTTTGCGCCAGCATGTTTCTTGAGATTAACAAACAACGCTGCCCCGCTGTTTTAACAGAGATGGTCCTCAGAACAACGATGCGAATTTCAAGAGTCCGCCATTGCCTTCGAGCTTTTCGGCGCCTCCTGCTGGCGCTTATCCTGTCAATCTGCGCCTGGCATGATCCGCTGCTGCGGGAGGCGAAAGCACTCGACCTCGAGGCCCAGAAGATCTTGGTTAACAAGGGGATCATCGGCGTGCTCGGCGATGGTGCGCGCGGTACGGATTTCGCCATGATCGCCGACCTCGCGGCCGTCCTCGATGAGGGTTATGAACGCCGAATTCTGCCGATGGCAGGGACAGGATCGGTTCGGGCCATCGAGGATCTTCTATTCATGCGTGGTGTCGACATCGCCTTCGTGCAGGCCGACGTTCTCGACTTCTATCAAAAGGCCGATCTGTTTCCGGATATCGAAGAGAAAGTCCGTTACCTCGCCAGGATATACACCAAGGAATTCCACCTTCTCGCCAGCAAGGACATAGGCTCGATCGAGGACCTGGAAGGCAAGCGCGTGAATTTCGGACCGCCTTCCAGCGGCAGTTTTCTGACAGCCAGCCTTATCTTCGACGCGCTGGATATCACGGTGGCGGTAAGCGACGACGACTATCAGATCGCGCTCGACAAACTGCGTCAGGGCGAAATCGATGCCTGGGTCAGGGTCGACGCCAAGCCGAGCCTGCAGCTGGAAGACTTGCCGACCGGCGAGCAGGTTCACTTTCTGCCCATGCCGGACCGGGGCATCGAAGCGCCCTATGTCGCCACCGCCTTGACGACGGACGATTATCCCGAGCTGATAACCGACGGGCAGGCGATCACGACCCTTGCCGTGCCGACGATCATGGCGACTTATGACTGGCCCGAAAAGCACAATAAGCGCAGCCAGCTTCAGGCCTTCCAGAACTCACTGAGCGCATCGCTCGGCCAGCTGCAGCAAGCACCGTTCCATGCCAAATGGCGAGAAGTGGACCTGAGCTCTGACGTCGCCGGTTGGGAACGCTTTTAGGCGGACCAGCAGCGCCATCATCTCATCTGTTACTTGCTATCCTCCTAGGAAATCCCGGGAATTTTCAAGGATGGCTTTCTTTCGAACACCCTTGCTCGCCTGAAGGCGAGCGGCGCCCATCAATATCTGAAACATTTTTTTAAAAATTGTCCGGGTTTCCCCGGGACCGTTCCGTTGTTAAACTCGATCAAACGTCTCGATCTGCCTGCGGTCGGGCCGTTACCCGCTAAAGTCGGGCTAATCAGGGATATGGACGATGACCCCAGCGCTGAAGGCAGCCCTGATCGATGCTGTTGCCGATGCGATTACCGGTCAGGCCGAGGAGCTGACCGCTCTTGACCAGGCGATCGGCGATGGTGATCACGGCATCAACATGAAGAGGGGTTTCGAGGCGATCAGGCAGGAGAAAGACAAGATTGCCGCGCTGGCGGATGACGAAGCCCTGCAAAAGGCCGGCATGACCCTGGTCATGAAGATTGGCGGTGCGTCCGGACCGCTTTACGGCAGCCTCCTGATGGGCATGGCCAAGGCGGCCAAGGCCGGCCACGATCTTGAGGGTCAGGTTGCGGAAGGCATTGCCATGGTCAAGAAGCGTGGCAAGTCGGATGTCGGCGCCAAGACCATGCTGGACGTTCTGGTGCCGGTTCATGCGACGCTCAAAGATCATCCTGATCTTTCGCCCGGAGAGACGATCATGGCGATCCGCCAAACCGCCGACGAGGCCCGCGAGGCGACGCGCGACATGCAAGCGACACGCGGCCGCGCCTCATTCCTGGGCGAGCGCTCCATCGGCCACTACGATCCCGGCGCCACCTCGAGCCGACTACTGATCAATGTCATCTGCGATGTTCTGGAGCGACAAGCGTGAGCGAAAATGTAGGTATCGTCATCGTCTCCCATTCGGCTGATGTTGCCAAAGGGGCGGCCGACATGGTGCGCGGCATGGTCGGCGACGAGGTGCCGCTTAGCCATGCCGGCGGCAATCCGGGAGGCGGCCTCGGCACCGATGTCGGCGCAATCCGACAGGCGATCCAGCATGTCTGGAATGACGCCGGCGTCGCGATCCTGGTGGATCTCGGCGCTGCCGAGATGAACACCGAAATGGCGATCGAAATGCTGCCGGATCAGCAGAGACGGGCGGTCCGGATCTGCAATGCGCCCGTGGTCGAAGGCGCGGTTCTCGCAGCGACCGAGGCGTCCGGCGGCAGTAGCCTGGAGGACGTCTGCATGACCGCAGAGGCTGCCTTGCTATGACCTCCCGATGACGAGGCCCAGGCGATGAGCGATAAGGACACGGTCACCGCCACCGCCACCATCGGTCACCCGGTCGGCCTGCATGCCCGCCCGGCCATCGCCTTCACCAAGCTCGCCAAGACCTTCAAGACGGTCGACATCGAAATCAGGGGCCAGGACGATCAGCCCTGGGTCGACGCCAAGAGCATCGTCCGGGTCATGGCGTTGAAGCTGCGCACCGGCGCCGTTCTCCAGATACGCGCCAGCGGCGCCGACGCCGAAGCGGCGATCGATGCGTTGAAAGGACTGGTCGCCAGGGATTTCGACGAGGACCACGTCGACTAATGGCAGAGCGGCGCTTCACCGGTCAGCCCGCTTCCCCGGGCCTCGCCTTGGGCCCCATCCATCACATCGAGACGAAACGAGCTTCGAGCGAGCGCCGTCAAGGTTCACCCGAACAGGAACGTTCCGCCCTCAAGGACGCCATCGCGAATGCCATGGCTGATCTCGAAGCGCTCGCCGCCGTCGCCCAGGGAGACGGGGCGGAGATCCTGGCCTTTCAGATCGAGATGCTCGCCGACCCCGCACTGGTCGAGGACGTCCTGCCGTTGATCAATGCTGGCGAGGACGCGGCGAGCGCTTGGCGACAAGGCATCGACGAGCAGATCCTGATCTATGAGAGCGCCGATGACGACTATTTCAGGGCGCGCGCCAGCGATCTTCGGGATCTTGCTGACCGCGTCGACAGGATCCTGGCGGGCGCGTCGCTGGACCTGCCCAACCTGCCGGCGGGCGCTCTTCTCCTGGCCGAAGACCTCGCCCCCTCCCACTTTCTGGCGCTCGTGGCCATGGAGCCCGCGGGTATCGCACTGACCCGCGGCAGCAAGAACAGTCACATCGCCATCCTCGCCCGCGGCCGGGGCCTGCCGATGGTCGTCGGCCTCGCAGCCGATGCCGTGGTTGATGCCACCAGCACCGGCGAGGCGATCCTGGACGGCGATGCCGGCCTTCTCCTGACGACGCCGACCGCATCGACCCTTCAACATTACCGGGAAAAACTTTCGGCCGCGGCGGCGGAAGCGGAACGCGCAGCAGCGCTCCGCGGTCGTCCGGCGGTGACCGCCGACGGGACGGGCATCGATGTCCTGATCAATGTCGACGATCCCGCTGCAATCGACGACGACATCCTGAAAGCAGCTGACGGCGTCGGTCTGCTGCGGACGGAATTTCTCCTGATCGGCCGTGACAGCCTGCCGGACGAGGACGAGCAATTTCAGGTTTATGCCGACCTGCAGCGCAGGCTCGACGGCAAACCCCTGGTCATCAGAACCTTCGATATCGGCGGCGACAAGCCGTTGGCCGGGCTCGATTTGCCGACGGAAGCCAACCCCTTCCTCGGCCTTCGCGGCATCCGCCTTTACCTCGATCGCCCGGATCTGTTCAAGCCCCAGCTGCGCGCCTTGCTGCGCGCCGCGACCTTGGGCTCCTTGCAGGTCATGCTGCCCATGGTCACGGTGCAGGCGGAGATCGACCAGACCCGATCACTCATGGCCGAGGCCCTGAGCGATCTGACGTCGGCGGGCGTCGATGCTGCGATGCCGCCTCTCGGCATCATGGTGGAAACGCCGGCGGCGGCGATCATCGCCGATGTGCTGGACTCGGATTTCTTCTCGATCGGCTCCAACGATCTGATCCAATATGTCACCGCCGCGGCGCGCGATGCCAGCGGAGGCGTCCGGGACTTGCTCGATCCGGGCCACCCGGCGATCGAGCGACTGATCGGTCAGGTGGTCAATCAGGGCCTGGCATCAAAGAAGGAGGTCAGCCTTTGCGGCGACATGGCGTCCGAGCCGGACTGGCTGCCTTTGCTGTTGCGAACGGGTCTAAGAAAAATTTCTGTGGCGCCAGCCGCATTGGATCGGGTTAAGCTCGCTCTTTCGGAGATCAGTCTCAAGGCGAGGCAGGCCTGACTTAAAGCAAGATAAAACGAGCAGGGGGAGGTTCTGATGAAGAAATTCGTGAACGACGTCGACAACATTCTGAAGGAGGCGCTTGAAGGTTTCGGACGGGCTCATGCCGATCTGGTGACCGTCCACTATGAGCCGACTTTCGTCACCCGCGCGACGCCGACGAAAAAGGGCAAGGTTGCGCTGATCTCCGGCGGCGGCTCCGGCCATGAGCCGCTGCATGCGGGCTTCGTCGGCGAGGGCATGCTGGATGCCGCCTGTCCCGGCACGGTCTTCACCTCGCCGACCCCGGACCAGATGATGGCGGCGGCCGAAGCGGTCGAGAATGGCGGCGGCGTGCTGTTCATCGTCAAGAATTACGAAGGCGACGTCATGAATTTCGAGATGGCTGCCGAGATGGTGAGCTGCGAGCAGGCAACCGTGCTCACCAATGATGATTGCGCGGTCGAGGACAGCACCTACACCACCGGCAGACGCGGCGTCGCGGGCACGGTCGTGGTCGAGAAGGTGGTGGGCGCGCTCGCTGAACAAGGCGGTGACCTGGAAGCCTGCCGGGCGCTCGGTGAGCGCGTGAACGCACAGACCCGTTCCATGGGCGTGGCGCTCACCAGCTGCACCGTGCCGGCAGCGGGCACGCCTACCTTCGAAATCGGCGAGGACGAGATCGAGATGGGCGTCGGCATCCATGGCGAGCCCGGACGCGAACGCATCAAGATGAAGAGCGCCGACGACATCGTCGCCCAGATGATGGACGCGATCGTCTCGGATCTGGGCGGCGGCAGCGGGGAGGTGCTCCTGCTGGTCAACGGCTTCGGGGCCACGCCGTCGATGGAGCTCTATCTCGTCTACGAGGCGGCGGCCAAGCGGCTCGAAGGCAAGGGGTTCACCATCGCCCGCTCCCTCGTCGGCAATCTCTGCACGTCCCTCGACATGGCCGGTTGCTCGCTCACCGTGACCCGCCTGGACGACGATCTCAAACGCTACTGGGACGCCCCCGTGCACACCACCGGCCTCCGCTGGGCCGCGGGCGCGCGGCAGCGCTGACTTGACCGGGGATGATCCGACGATGATGGACTACCTGAACCTTCATCGCCTGGACGGAAGGGTGGCGCTCGTGACCGGGGCCGGGGCCGGCTTCGGACGCGCGACCGCCCATGCGCTCGCCGCCCACGGCGCGATTGTCGCGGTCACCGACATCGACGGCGATGCGGCGGAGGCCGTCGCGCAGGAGATCGAGCAGGGCGAAGCCTATAGGCTCGACGTGACCGACGAAGACGAAGTGACCGCCGTTACTGACGAGGTGGCGCGTCGCCACGGTAGGATCGACATTCTCGTCAACAATGCCGGCATCGGCGCGCGTGGTCCAACGCTCGATCTCGAGACCGAGCGGTGGCAACGGGCGATGTCGGCGGGACCGGAGGGCAGCTTCTACGCGGTGCGCGCGGTCGGCAGGCATATGCTGCAACAAAAGAGCGGCGCCGTGGTCAATGTCGCGTCGATCATGGGACTGGTCGGCGGCGCCCATTACCCGAACCTCGCCTATCATGCGGCCAAGGGGGCTATCGTCAACATGACCAGGGCGCTCGCCTGCGAGTGGGCGCCCGATGGCATCAGGGTCAACGCGGTGGCGCCGACCTTCGCGCGCACGACCCTGACCGAACCACTCATGAGCGATAACAGCATGGTCGAGCGCCTCCTGGAGCACACGCCGATGGGCCGCTTCGTCGAGCCGAAGGAGGTGGCGAGCGCCATCGCCTTTCTCGCCAGCGATGCCGCTTCGATGATTACCGGCGTCATTCTTCCGGTTGACGGCGGATGGATTGCACGTTAAAGTTGAGTTAAGTTTTCTACCTGCCTGCTACACATTTCCGATGCAGAAGAGCTTTGGGAGTGTGTTACGGTCTTTTCCTCAGTCGCGACATGAGATTCCACTTGATGGCGGCCGATGCTTTGGTTGCCTCTTGGTTTTATCTGTGCTGATGATGTCCAATATCGCGATCGCAGCATCAAGAGGGTACGGCACATGACGGAAGGCCGCTTCTGCCATGGACTTCGCTCAAGGATAGGTTGGCTAGGCAGCCTCCGACGTTTCGGCCTGTTCGTTCTTTGTGTCGGCGTTCTGACCGGCTGCCAGGGTGGCGGTCATGCCGCCAAGGCGACCAGCGTCAAAATCGGCAAGCCCTATCAGATCAATGGCGAATGGTACTTTCCACGCATGGTCGACCGCTTTCGGGAGATCGGCGAAGCCTCCTGGTACGGGGTGCCGTTCCATGGGCGAAAAACGGCGAATGGTGAGATCTACGACATGCACGGCATGACCGCAGCCCACCCGACGCTGCCCTTGCCGAGCATCGCGCGCGTCACCAATCTCGAAAACGGCCGAAGCATCAGGGTGCGCATCAACGATCGCGGGCCCTTCGCCAAGCAGCGGGTCATCGATCTTTCCAGGCGGGCAGCCTGGGAACTGGGCTTCAAGGACCAGGGCACGGCGGAGGTCGAGGTCGTCTATCTCGGTCTCGCTGACGGGCTGAAGCCGCCGCGTCGACGAGGCCCAAGACCGAACCGCATCGCCGCTCTCGACTAGTCGCGTGACAGCCTGCCCGCTTGATTGAGCTTTGGATGCGGTCAAAAGAAAATCCTGGAGACTTCTGCGGAGACGAGATCCTTCCGGGGCGAATCAGAATGGCGATCAATCGGGGGTGGCTATCGATGGTTAACGAAACCTTGCATCGACGGCTTGAGATTTCCTTAAGGCGCAAGTGTTATAAGGGCGGCAACGCTCGACAGTCGGAAATCAACGAATGAATGGCCTCTCCCTGAAGACAAAGCGCCTTCGATGGCTCCCGATTCTGGTGGTTGCCTTGTTCCTCGGCGCGTGCTCGACAGGTCAGGATACCCGCCCGGGGGTGTTGAAGCAGATCAAACCGTCTGAGAGGCCGGTCAGTTATGCCCGGCTGAACGCAGCCGATGCGCTGCTTGCCAAGACGAAGCGCTCGCGGCCGGCAGCAAACCTGCCGAAACCATTGCTCGCCAAGATCGTCGTGCCTTCGCGCCCACTGCAATGCGTGCCCTATGCGCGGGAACTTTCAGGAATCCAGATCCGCGGCAACGCATGGACCTGGTGGGCGCAGGCCAAAGGGCGCTATCCCAGGAGCGAGTCTCCCGAAGCCGGCGCCGTCATGGTGTTGAAGAAGAAAAACGCAGCTAGTCTCGGCCATGTCGCCTATGTCGAGGAAGTGATCGACAACCGCACCCTGATCGTCAGCCATGCCAACTGGCTAAACCAGGGCCGCTTGCACAACAATACGCCCGTCATCGATGTCTCCAGGAACAACGACTGGTCCGCTGTCCGCTTCTGGAATACCGAAGGCGGCCATTTCGGCGGCAACACATACTACCCCTACGGCTTCATCCATCAGGACGGAACGACAGTCGTAGCGAACCTGACGCGATCTTAGACATACTTGACAAGTCGGCGACTTCCGGGGCGTTACCGCAGGAAGGGAGTCTCCTTCCGGCCGCAAGGAGAATGGGAACAAGAGCCTTGCAATGACGGAGCTACAAGGCTCTTCGTCGTGCGAACTCGAAAGTGCGGTCTAGCTGTTCAAACTCACGATGTGACGGATGGTCCATCGGTATCTTCGCATGGCCGAGATGCGCCAACGGCCAGACTCTCCTCCGATATGGATCTTCATCAGGAAACCACGTCGGTTTACATGCCGGCACAGCTCCCATAGTCTTAGCGTTCATTAAATTGAACGTCATGAGCAAGTGATGAAAACTTCAAGCATTACTTCAAATATCTTAGGTTTATTTTTTTCCGCGACGTTCGCTTTAGGGGTTGTCTTGACACCCTCTGGCGATCTTCTGGCAGATGAGCAGGTGGTGCACTCGGTCGAGACCGGGCATCTGCTGGCCGCCGGGCGCTATCTCGACGCCATCGCGCCACTCAGCCAGGCGCTCGATCAGGCAAGGCTCGAAGAGGACGTACAGGCCGAGGCAGCGTCCCTGCATGATCTCGGGGTCGCTTATCTGGGGCTGGGCGAACTCGACGAGGCGGCCGAGCGCCTGAATTTGGCGATCAGGCGCGCCGAAACAGCGGGACTGATGACGCTCGCCGCTTCGGCGCTGGACAATCTCGGCACGCTCCATACCCGACGCCCCGGAGAAAGCGCAGAAGCGGCGGCATCCTATCGTCGCGCGATCGGCCTTGCCGAGGCCGAAGGCAACAGGCCGCTTGCTTTCAATGCGCTGACCAACATGGCGCGTCTCGACCTCGATGCAGCGCGGATCGAGGATGCAGCCTCGCTCCTCACGCGTGCGAAAGACCAACTGGCATCAATGGCGGATGGCCCCGGCAAGATCGAGGACACCCTGCTGCTCGGCAAACTTTGGACGCAAGCCGGTAGTATCGAAGCGGCGTATACAACGTTGAACGATGCAAGAGAACATGCCAGGGCCGCTGAACAGCCCCGCCAGGAAGCGCTGGCCTCCGGCTATCTCGCTGATCTCTACGCCCAATCCGAACGCAACGATGATGCCGCGATCCTCTACGATCAGGCAGCGTTTCTGGCGCAGGCAGCCGATGCGCCGGATCTTGTCTATCGCTGGCAATGGCAGGCGGGCAGGCTGACCGCAAAGACGGGCGATACCGACCGCGCGATCGACTATTATCGGGCCGCGGTCGATGCGCTCGACAGGCTCCGCCCGACCCTCATCGAGGGCGGGACGGGAACGCCTAACAGCTTTGACCTTCGCGCTCCCTATGTCGAGCTTGCGGATCTGATCCTTCGCCGCGCTGCCGGCAATGCCGATGCAGAGGCGAAAAATCAGGACCTCGAGGAGGCACGCGATACGATCGAGCGCTATCGATCCACCGAGCTTACCGATTACTTCCAGGACGAATGCGTCACCGATCTACTCGCCAGCGTCGAGTCCGTCGATAAGCTGGCGCCGAACACTGCCGTGCTTTACCCGATCCTGATGGCCGATCGCCTGGTGATCCTGCTCAGCCTCGCCGACGGCCTTCAGCAGCGATCGATCCCGCTCGGCGCCGATGCCCTGGGAGAGAAAATCCTCGCCTTTCGCCAGCTCCTGGAAAAACGCACCACCAATCAATATCTGCGTCCCGCCCGCGAGCTCTACGATCTTTTGCTCCGGCCACTCGAACCAACGCTTGCAGCCGCCGACATCGATACGCTGGTGATCGTCCCTGACGATGCCCTGCGCACGGTGCCGCTCGGCGCGCTGCATGACGGCGAACGGTTCCTCGTCGATCGCTACGCGCTCGCGACGGTGCCGAGCCTTCGATTGATCGAGCCGAAACCGCTGACCGAACTCGGCCTGCAGCCGCTGCTCACCGGCCTGAGCGAGCCGGTACAAGGCTTCCCAGCCCTTCCCCATGTCGACGACGAGCTGACGACCATCGGTAATCTGATCGGCGGCAATGTGCTGCGCAATCAGAACTTCGTCACCGGCCAGATCCAACGATCCTTAAGCGCCACGCCGCACTCGGTGGTGCATATCGCCTCCCATGCCCAGTTCACGGGCGATGCCAAGGACAGCTTTATCCTGACCTATGACGGCCGCCTCGACATGGACAGTCTGGAGCGGTTCATCAAGCAAAGCCGCTTTCGTGACCAGCCGGTGGAACTCCTGACGCTCAGCGCCTGCGAAACCGCCGCAGGTGACGATCGCGCCGCCCTCGGCCTCGCAGGCCTCGCCGTCAAATCCGGCGCAAGAAGCGCCCTCGCCTCACTCTGGCACGTCAATGATCAGGCCTCGTCGATCCTGATCGCAGACTTTTACGAAAGGCTTCAAAGCCAGCCTGGAATTACCAAAGCCGAAGCGCTGCAGCAGGCTCAGGTCGAAACCAAAAAAGACCTCCGCTTCAGACACCCCGCCTACTGGGCCCCCCTCGTCATGATCGGCAACTGGCTCTAGGTGGCATGGCCACCTCATTGACTTGCAGACGCCGCCGAAGAACGCACTCTTTTCTTCGAGAGGTATGACAGCGGATGTCGGGACGATGAGCGATCATCCCGCAGGTTTTCGCTCGGTTTGAAGGAGTACCTTTTCGACAAGAAGCCGAAAGCTGGATTATCAGAACGCATCACTTCGGTCATCTGGTCTGAACCTGCAATATAATCGCAGTCCAGCCTTCAGAATTCCTTAACTCTGTATCAATAGAACAGCTCCTACCCCCTGACTCGCTGGTCCATGCGACCCTGAGAGTCCGGGCCCGGCCTAACCTCTTCTGCGGGCGGTCGGATTCCCAGGGTCGCATGGACCGCAAAACAAGGTGACATGGAGATGTTAACGAAGACTTAGCATCGAAAGACGCCCTGCGATCGGCGACGTGGCTTCGCGGCCCGTCAATGGAAACCAGGTGTGGTTGGTATCAGGTGCTCGCGGCCACCGACGACAGACCATAACCCGCTGGATTTCCGCATTCATTCTTCGGCATCGCTGGAAACAGATGAAGCGATCACACCATTTCCCGACATCTGCAGGCATACCTGCAAGGAAAGAGCACGTTCTTCGAAAACGCCCACAAGTCAATGATGTGGCCACGCCACCTAGCCGCTGAGTTCGGTGGCCAGACGGAAGTGGATGCCGAAGTCCTGAAGGTCTTCGCTCTCGGGCGAATCGGTGTCGATGATCGGCAGACCGAAGTCGAGCTGGAAGTCGGTGCTGCCGAAGATGTTCCACCCCAGACCCAGACCGACACTCAAAAGTTCGGTGATATCGCCGTCCGGCGCATCGGTGTTCCAGCCGCCGCCGGCATCGATGAACGGGGTGAGCGAAAGGCGTCCGTCGTTCAGCGTTCTGACAAGACCTGGCAGGGTCAGCCGACCGATCGGGATCTCCAGACCGGCCGAGACCACCCAGCCATTGTCGAACACCAGCTCGTTCTGCCGATAGCCGCGGACCGTGTCGCCGCCGCCGATGCCGATGCGCTCGGCCGCGAGCAGCGGATCGGGTGTTAGCTGCACGTCGCCCCTGAGCTTCACCTGCCAGTCGCTCTTCCCGATCCTTCGTGCATATTGGGCCTGACCGAGCCAGGCGAAGAACTGTGCATCGGGAATACCGCTGGCGTTCTGCGTAGCGCCAAACAAGTTGACGCCGAGGCTCATGGTGCTCTGCAGCGCCAGCGCCTGGCTCTGTTCTCTGATCCTGAAATTCTGTTTGAAGCGCAAAGCGGTGATGTTGCTACGGCCATTTCTGACGCCCTGGGAAAGGGACGTGGGCTGGTCGAAGAGAAAAGTCGTGCTGCGCTTGTGCTCGAGGGACGTGTCGATGCGAAGTTCGCGTTTCACCGATCGGATCAGCGGAAGGCTGACACCCGTCTCGAAGTTGAGGGCCTCGCTCTCGATATCGATGACATTGAACGGCTCCTCGATGACCCTGGAGCGGCCGTAGGAGCTCGAGATGAAGGCACGAAGGTCACCCGCCGTAAACGGCGTATCATAGTCGAAACTGATATCGTGAGAGCCTTTGGAAACACCGAATCCGAAGGATAGAAGATCGCTGCGGCCGCTCACGTCGACATATGTGAAGGTCGCTTCGCCCCGCTCCGCGCCGACCGAAGGGGCGCGGTCATTGGCGATGACCAAGGCCATGCGATAGGGCGGCGCCTCGTCGACGTTCAAGCCGAGACGGCTCTCGCCTGGCCGGTCGCCGGGATTGAGCCTTGCATCCAGTCGCGCGATCGAGGGGTCGAGCAGCAGAAGCTCGATGCGCTCCTGAAGCTGGTTCACGTCGAGAACCGGATCGAGGCCGTAGCGCACCCGATCCTCGACGAAAGCCGGATCGAGCCGTTCGAGACCTGCGGTCGTGATCTCGGAGAGGCGTCCTTCGACGATGCGGATGACAATCCGCCCCTGATTGATCGGTTGATCCGGAATCACAACGCCGGAATTGACGTGGCCGTTTTCGATATAATGCCGGGTCAGCTGATCGCGCACCTCCAGAAGCTCGGATGTCGTGATCTTCCGACCGACATAGTCTCTGGCGACCTCAGAAAGCTCATCGTCGCTGAAGACGGTGTTGCCTTCGAAGTCGATGCCATTGAGCTGAACTCGCACGCCTGATGCGGCGCGCCGCTCCGTATCGGGACGAACCGACGGCAGTTCGAAGCCGGGCTTCGGCGCGTCCCCAAGCGCCGGCAGGTCGGGTCTGGTTCGCCCTGGGCTGAGGTTACGGCCGCCATCGTCGACCGATGATTGCTGCGCCTGCGGCTGGTCGGCCAAAGGAAAACAGGACAATAGAAAGCCAGCTGCCAGAATTCCAGCACGCATCGTCGTCATCGATGTCGCCATTCTTCCGGCCTTCAGGAAGCAGCTTTGGGGCAGGGCAGAACCAGAACCGTCTTCTGACCCGAACGTCCCTCTTCCGATTGAACCTGAAGCAGGCTGAGGCGCGGTGAATCGAGATCGGCAGACAGGGCGCCGCCGGTGCCGAGCGTGAAGCTGCTGCTCTCATCCGCCCGCCGCGCGGCGCAGCGTTCACGCAGAAGCGAGGACACGTCGAGGAACCGGCCGTCGAACGCGACCAGGCCGCCGCTGACATCTGTCTCCGGCGACGAGACCGCCACCGTCCCGTCGACGCCGGTGGCGCCGGCCTCGGCATTGATCTCCGCGGTGGGCGACAGGATGAGGTCATTCACGGAAACCTGAATATCGCCGCCGCTGCCGGCATCGGCCTGGGCAAGGATGCTGCTATCACCCAGCCCCAGAACCGACGTTTCGATCAGGATGTCACCGGCATCGCCATCATCATTGGCGACCGTCGACGAGATCACGCCGTTCGGCCCGGTCACCGTGACATAGTCGTCCGCCCGTATCGTGATGCCGCCGCCTCCACCACTTTCGGAGAGCGTGACAATATCGGCGCCATTATCAAGGACGAGACCTTCGGCCAGCCAAAGATCGATCGTCCCCGCGGCGCCTGCGCCATCGTTGGTTGATGCGATCTCTGCATCATCCCCACGCAAGATCAGCTGATCCGCCTCGATCACGATGGCGCCGGCGTCGCCACGATCATCTGGCTCCGTTCCTGGCTGTAACTGGATCGATGTCGCAATTCCGGTGCTCGCATCAATGCTTCCCTGTCCATCGTCGATCGTGATCGTTTCCGATGTGACCGAAATGTCGCCCGCATTACCAGATCCAAAGCCAGAGCTCGTGATCTGCGACGTATTCTTGATAACAAGATCGTCGATCACGAGAACGATCTCACCGGCATCACCTGTCGAGCCGGGACCACCTTGTGTGGTGATGCCGCTGAAGCTGTCGCCATTTCGCGCATCCAGTAAAGCCGTTTGCGCGTTGACGCTGATGGAGCCGGCATTGCCAGATCCGAAGGTGGAGCTGGCGATACTGCCGGAATCGAGGATGGACAATGCACCGGCATTGATGAAGATGGAGCCGGCATTGCCGGTTGATGTAATAAAGCTGCTAGTTTCGATCTCACCTTCATCTTGCAGCGTCAGGCTTCGTTTCGTCGTTATTTCGATTACGCCGGCATTGCCTGAGCCTATTGTCGAACTGCTGATCTCGCTGTCGCCGCCGAGATCGATGGTGTCGGCTACGATCGTGAGGCGTCCGGCGTCGCCACTCGCTTCCAGCGAGGAATCGGTGTTGATCTGCGTTCGAATTGAACCGCCTCTGCCGCCAAGGGACAGGTTCTCGGCGATAATGAGGATATCGCCCGCATCGGAAGCATCTGTGGTCGTTGTCGCAATGATAGCGCCGTTTTGCAGCTCGATATCACTGGCGCGAATGACAATTCCCCCCGACTCTCCGTCGCCGCTGCCACCATTTTGAAAAGTGAGCGTGATGCCGGTCAGGTTTCCTCCTCCTGCGTCATCCACGAAGACTGTATCGGCTACGATATCGATACTGGCGGATTCTGCAGAGCCGCCGCTTGGATCGGCAAAGATACTGCCGCCGCCGAGCAGCACGATTTGATCGATATCGAGCCTGATCTGTCCGCCACGACCGTTCGAATTGTCCGTCAAGCTTGAAACACTTGCCCCGCTTCTTCGATCGTTGCCATCTGCCAGCAGGGAACCGGCTCGAATGTCGATATCGCCTGCATCAGAAGCCCCGAAGGTCGCCGTACTGATCGCGCTCTGCCCACCTGCGTCCCCGGCGAGAACCTCGATCGATCCCGCGACGATCAGGACATCGCCCCCTTTGCCGAGGCCGGTCTCATTCACCAGCGTAGCAATAGCACCATCATTTAAGGTTAGGTCATCGGCAGCGACACTGATCTTGCCGCCGTCGCCGCTACCATTGACCACAGCCAACGTGGCCCCACCGTTCTGAAATGTTACCGTCTCGCCACTGAACTCTATGTCCCCGCCATTGCCACTACCGCTGGACGAGCTGGCGATCCTGGCATTGTCGGTCACCGTCAGGTCGTCGGACACAATGTTGATAGCCCCGCCATTGCCGTCAGCCTGCGCCAGGGTCTGAGCTGAGGCGCCATTCACGAAGGTGACCGTCTCACCCCGAATGTTGAGGTTACCGCCGTCACCCGATGCCAATGTGTTGCTGACGATTTGCGATCCGTCCGCGACTTGAATGGTCTCCGCTTCCAGGTTTGCGTCGCCGGAACGGCCGTCGGCTTGGGAATTCACTTCGACGAGCGATCCGCCGGAGATTTCGATCGATTCGGAGTTGATATCCAGATCGCCGCCTCTGCCGTCGCCTTGCGCGGATGTCACGACAAGCGATCCGCCGGTGATCTCCGTGGATGCTGTATCGATGCTGACGCCGACATCACCGTCGGCAGCGCCATCATTGCGACTGAAGACGCTGGAAGCTTGATCGACCACGAATTCGCCGCCCTCGATCCGGACCGTGCCGCCGCCATCACCGATCGATGCAACCAAGCCTCCGCCGGTGACGGTGATATCGCCGCCGTCGGCTCCGGAAAGCTCGCCCGTCGTCAGATTGGCTTCAGCCGCTCCATCCGCCGCGAGCACATTCACCTCCCCCTGATCGACGAACAACGCAGCGCCGTCGATCTCGATATCACCGCCCACGACGGACAAAGTCTCGCCTTGACCGACCGTCAGCTGGCTGCCGGCAAACGCGATGCCCGCGGGATCGGCGCCAAGAAAACCGAAGGACTCCGGCTTGGCGACGGTGAAGCCGTTGATATCGGGATTGGTCGCACTGAACCGGCTGCCATCCTCCGAGACGAGCTCGTCTGCGGTCGATACGTGGAACGAGCCAGTGACATCGAGGCTGGCATTTGGGCCGAACACGACGCCGGCCGGGTTGAACAGGAACAGACTGGCGCCGGGAATGGTCGAGGCGAGCAGGCCGTCGATCGACGAGATTTTACCGCCCGTAACGCGACCGACGATATTTTCGATGTTGCCGGGACCGGTAAAGGTGGCGCTGCCGCCTGTTTCGATCGAGAACTCCAGGAAGCTGTGATAGAGATTGTTGCCGGTCTCTGTGCCCAGTTCCGCGCCGATCTCGACATCGGGTCCGGTCAGCGTCGTCGCGTCACCGGTCGTACCGTCGGTGACCACCTGCGCGCTGGCGATGTTCTGTGAAAGAAAAAAGCTGCTGACTACAGTAAGAATCAACCTGTAAGTGCACATTCTTTCTGCCTATTCTTCTAGAAGAATTCATAATGATAATAATTTTTGAAAGATAGCATAGAACTGATCCGAATTCGACATGTAACGGTCGATACAAGAAGAATTTTACAGAACTCAAGTTGCTCCTGCCCGAATCCGGCGATCGGCCAAATTGAAAACTCGTGACGGCCATCACATCGCACCGGAAAGGCCGTCATCCATTGTCACGATACAGATGCGTTTCTTGCATGATCGAGAGGGCTCGGTCGGTGCAGCAGCTGTTCCCAAGCTTACCATCCTCAAAAGATGTGGAGGATGCCGCCAGCTTTCGGAGCGCTTACGGCGGATAAGCCTAAACCACAGTTCGACAGATTTGATCGACCATTTTAGGTGAGACCTTTGACCATGATGCCGATGGATTCCGACACCGTAGCCGATGCACTAAACGACAGCCTTCGCCGTCTCTTGAAACCGAAAAACAGCGAAGCCCTGTTCCTCGAAGAGAACCCGGACCTTCTCGACTATTTCGATTCTCATGAGTTTGGCGAACTCATCTCGGATCTCGAAGCGTCACTGGACGTCGAGCTTCCGATCGATCAGGTCGACTACGCCTCGATCGCACGCCTCGACCGCCTGATCGATTTCATCTGCCAAAACACCTAATGGTGGCGTGGTGGCGTGGCTACCTCATTGACTTGCAGACGCCTTCGAAGAACGCGCCAGGGAGTTCGACGGTATGCCGACTTCTGTCGGGACCAAGTCGACAAAGGACCGCATAACTATGGAAAACCAGGCACGTTCTTCGAAGGCGCCCCAAAACCCATGAGGTGGCCATGCCACATGGCCATGCCACTAGGCGGCGCGGCGGAAGGGGTTTAGTTTTTTCCAGAAGGCTGAGCGGCGGTGGCGCCGTTCGGACTGGCGCACTGCCGCTTCATCGGTGACCCAGTTCAGCTGCAGCACCCGACGAACGCCGTCGAAGGAACCGTGGCCATGCCAGGCATTCTTTCGGTTTCGAAAGCAGACCATGGAGCCGGCCTCCGGAGGCACCTCGGCGATCACATCGTCCAGATCTTCGCCGGAGCGGAGCAGCCGAAGCCGTCCTCCGTCGGAATCCCAGGTCTCGTTCAGATAGACCAGGACCGTGATCAGCTTCGTGTCGCTGTCGGTGTGGATCTGGCCGTCCTTCGCGCGGCAGCGTCCACGCACGGTGAGCGTGGTCGGGCGATCCGTGAGGTCCATGTCGAATTTTTCCGCAAAGGCGTCGGACAAGGCTTCGCCCTGTAGCTCGTCGCAAAGGGCGGAAAACACCGGCCCATAGTCGAGCGCAATCAACGGATAGCTGCCGCCTTTCTCGATCACCGGATAGTCGTCGAGAATCGCGCCAATCCGGTCCGCGCGCACGAAACCTGGGACTGTCAGATATTCGAACGGCTCGGTTGTAAGCGGTGCCTTCTTGAAGGCATCGATATTCAAAAGCGACATCTTCAGTCCTCTTCGCCATGGCCAATGTCGCCAGAGACAACCACCGACATCGTCTTGCCGCAAGTCAGAAGCACGCTGCATGATCGAGCGCTTGCCCTCGTCCTGCACCCCGCCTAATGTTCGCCTCGATCTTAGCGGGCGTAGCTCAGGGGTAGAGCACGGCGTTTACACCGCCGGTGTCGGAGGTTCGAAACCTTCCGCCCGCACCAGTTTTTTCCTACTGGACCTCGTCATCTGAAAGCGCGGCATCGACCTTGACGGAGCGATCAGCGGCATTGGGGCGTTGGGCACAGCAGCCGAAGAGGTAGGGCAGCGACGTCGTACTTCATTGAAGGCGTCGCCACACGAGGTTAGCAGCTCGTGATTCCTGCGCATGCGCCAGTTCACCAGGGTCGAAATTCCATCAGCTCTAGAACGGATCCCGATCGGATGTGATCGGGACACACGCTCTATCTCTCTATTTCGCCGCATTTTCTTATCGAACTGCCGGTTCACCTGTTCGGCAAGAGCTCCAGCTGCCCTTTGCGCTCCGCTGTCCGGCACCGACGCCAAGATCGACTGCCCCCAAAGAAAACGAACGGTTCACCCATTCTTAACCCGATTATGTCACGGTCATGACCTGGTCCATGCGATCCTGGGAGTCCGAGCCTCGCCCGAAATCACCCACCGGGCGGGCGGATTCCCAGGATCGCATGGACCAGGACGACATCGTTGCAGTTAAACGTTCATGAAGATTGCGGAATAAAACAGAAAGCGATTGAAGGTTGAAGAATTCGCAAGTGGTTCGAGCCGGTTTTTTAGCTCAGAGCAAAGACGTCTTCCAACAGCTAAAGACTGCAGCCCCAGATCAACAGTTCTGGGCCAATTCTCCGCAGGCTTCGCTGATCGCTGTGTTTGGATCGGCGTCTGAGCGGTTTTCAGGCGGCCGTTTTTCGATCGTAACGACAGAGATCGTTGAGAAGGCAATCCGTGCAACGCGGGAACCGCGAGCGACAGGTCTTCTTGCCGAAACGCAGCAGCCACATATGGCTTTCCCGCCCCGCCCAATGAGGTGCGCGCGCTTCGAGGGATTTGGCTGTGTCGGCTTCGCTTCGGCCCCTTGCAAGCCCGATGCGGTTTGCGACCCTATGAACATGAGTGTCGACTGCGATCACCGCTTCGCCGAAGGAGAAGGATAGCATGATGTCAGCGCATTTCCGCCCAATGCCGGGAAGGCTCATCAGCCCCTTTCGGTCACGCGGCACCACCTCTCCATGCTCCTCGATCAGCGCAGTGCAGAGACGCTTTAGGTTTCGGGTCTTCATGTTGTAGAGCCCGGCAGGCTTGATCGCCTGAGCGATCGCCTCGTCGTCCAGGGCGAGAATGCCGCCCGGCGTGTCGGCCAGCTCAAACAGTGCGTTTTTGGCTTTGGCGGTATTGCTGTCCCGACTTTGCGCGGAGAGAAGGCAGGAGACCAGGCCTCGGAACGCGACGTGATCGTCCTTGACCGTGGCTTTCGCCCGCCCGGGCGGCGATGCTGCCTTCAGCCGTTCGAATACGCGATCGACATCACCGTCATTCAGCAGGCCGGCGTCGACGGATTTTGCATGATTTTTCATGGAGAATGTTACGACGTCTCGACGGCTTCAGATCACGCCATCAGCCCGGAAAGCGGCAATCTCAGCCCGGTCATAACCGAGTTCGGCGAGGAGAGCATCGCTGTCGGCACCCAGTTTCGGCGGCGGGGTTTCAGGAGCCGGATCGCCGCCGCTCAGGCGAAAGCCGGCACCGGCGATGGCGATATCACGATCGGCGCCAGGCACATCGGCAAAACGCTTGAGCAGTCCCCTAACCTTGACATGCTCATGGTCGAGAATGGCGGGCACATCCAGCACCTCTCCGGCCGGCACACCATGCCGGTTCAGAAGCGCTGCCCAGTCAGACGCCGGCTTCGAAGCGAGCTCGCGCTCCAGCTCGGCCTTGAGCACATAGCGATTGGCCTTGCGCGCTTCCCGCTCAGAAAAGCGCGGATCGTCGATGAGATCGGCTCGCTCCAGCAAGCGGCAGAGCGTTTCGAACTGCTCCTGCTTATTGGCGGCAATAT
Organism: Pseudomonadota bacterium; assembly: GCA_039197065.1. Lineage (GTDB taxonomy): Bacteria > Pseudomonadota > Alphaproteobacteria > Geminicoccales > Geminicoccaceae > JANQPX01. The sequence continues at coordinate 108,429 of JBCCUL010000005.1, forward strand.
TCAAGAGACCGTCGGCCGTCTCGAAACTGCCGGATGGAGCGGCCGTCACATTCTCATTGCCCATGGGCTGAGGCGCCACGCCGGCGACCAGCCAGTTCGAGACCGCCCAGCCCATCGACACCAAGGTCGAATCCAGCATGGCAACGTCGATATCCTCCCCCTCACCGCTAACAGCCCGCCGATAGAGTGCGGCCGCGATCGCAAAGGCTGCGGTCATCCCACCGGTCGTATCCGCCACCGGATACCCCACCCTCAACCCCGCCCCCCCCGCGCGGCGGGGAGCGTTGACTTGACGGTGATCGGCCAGCTCGGCGGTGTCTTCCGCCTCAACGTTGGTGTCGGCTGCATCGGCAGCGTTAATGGCAGCACCCAAGTCCACCCCGGCGGCGGCTGCCGCCCCGGTAACGCTCATGACGCCGGCGAGGCCTTGGATGATCTGATCATAGGCGGGATCGTTTTTCAGCGGGCTGTCCTTGCCGTAGCCAGAGATCGCGCAGGTGATCAGATCCGGCTTGATGGCGCGCAGCTCCTCCGGCCCTAGGCCCAACCTGGTCATCACGCCGGGACGAAAATTCTCGACCACCACATCGGCGCCCCCCACCAGTCGCTTGAAGATCGCCTTGCCGTCGGCAGCCTTCAGATCGAGGGTGATCGAGCGCTTGCCGGCATTCTGCGCCATGAAGGAGACGCCCATGAGGCGCGCGTTAAGCTCTGGATCGGCGCCAAGCTCGCGGGCGAGGTCACCAGTTTTCGGCCGTTCCACTTTGATGACATCGGCGCCGAGCATCGCCAGCTGATAGCAGCAAAACGGCCCCGCCAGCACATTGGTGAGATCCAGGACCCGAACACCTTCAAACAGAGCCGCCATGCTTTCACTCCACTTATCGACGCCTGTGCCGACAAGGCCCGATATCACACGCCGACAAATCCAACCGCCTTAGAGCCCGTTTTGGACGTTATCGGATGATTCCAACCTGTTCCTGTCGAGATCAGGCAAGAAAGAGGCCGCTGACGACGCCTGGGCCGGCTGCAAGACGACCCTTCGGGTGGCATTGGCCCGTAAAAGCTCCCTCTCACGTCCGGCCTACTCCGTCCTTCGTCTCTTCAGCTACACCGCATCGCTTGGCTTCAAGTTCCTCGCATTCGCTCAAGGACAACGCCATGACATAGCTCCGACAGCTTCCGAAACGGGCTCTTAGCAATTCCTTAACCAGATCTCGCTACCATGCCTGGATAATGACGGTCCATGCGATCGTGGGAATCGAAGCTCGAAGCCTTTCATGACCAGCGAGCGGACTCCCAGGGTCGCATGGACCAAGAAGCCAGAATGACAGGTTTTGACGAAGAAAGTGTTAACAGCTGGAACGCAGACCTTCAGGCTCAATTCGCCAAACCGATCACCGCCAAGTTGGGTTCAAACTTATGGTCGCTTCTTTGAGTCCGTTTTGGACGTTATCGAGCGATTTCATCATGTTGCCGTCGAGACCAGACGTAGAAGAGCTCGACGAGCGGTGCGGCCATCGGTCAGGGACGATGACGACGCATGAACCGACTGCGGCGCGATCCTCCGGATGGCTTTGTCCAGTGCATCTGCGTCGTCCCTTGCCGCTACGGATGCGCCGCACCGTCTTGCTTCAGGCATCTGATCACGGATAACATTTTGAAATCACGCCGATAACTTCGGAAACCGGCTAAGAGAAATCATCGAAACCGTGCACGAGCCTTGAAGCCTTTGGTCACCTGTGAGCAGCCCGGCCTTTCGTTGAGGCGCTTCTCGGGCATCGATGCCATCCGGTCGATCCGATGCATATAGGCGGGTTCAATAATTGCCGCTTGCCGCCTTGACCTTCCAGTGACTGGAATGATTATCCCTCGTCACGCAATAGGCGAAGGGCTGGCAGAATGGCCGTCGAGGACAGACTTCAGAACGAAGACATCATCAGAGATCCGGTGTGCGGCATGACCGTCGATCCCGGCCGGGGGAAACCCGTCCCGGATCATGACGGCAGGCGTTATCATTTCTGCGCCGAGCGTTGCCGCGAGCGCTTTTTGGATGATCCTGGAGCCTTCATCGAAGCGACCGATCCTGTCTGTGGCATGACCGTCGAGCGTGCCGATGCACGTTTCATGGCCAAACATCGAGGCGGGCGCTTCTTTTTCTGCTCCGCAACCTGCCAGGAAGCGTTCGAGAGGGCGCCGGACGATTACCTCGCCGATGAACCCACCGAAGAGGCGCCGCCGGGCACGCTCTATACCTGCCCGATGGATCCCGAGGTCATCAGCGAAAAGCCGGATGATTGCCCGATCTGCGGCATGGCGCTCGAGCCGATGATGCCGAGCCTCGACGACGGCCCGAACCCGGAGCTGGTGGACTTTAAGCGTCGTCTTCGGATCGGGGCGCCGCTGGCGCTGGCCGTGCTGGTCCTCGAGATGGGCGGCCATCTCGGCATCCCCTTCGAGCACTGGGTGGGCGCTACCGCCTATCGCTGGCTCCAGGCCCTTCTGGCCGCGCCGGTGGTGTTCTGGATCGGCGCGGCCTTCTTCAAGCGCGGCTGGGCCTCGATCGCCAATCGCAGCCCGAATATGTGGACGCTGATCGCCATCGGCACTGGCGCGGCCTTCGCGTTCAGCCTCGCCGCCCTTCTACTGCCGGGCCTGTTCCCCCTCGGTCTGCGCTCCGAGGGTGCTGGGCCGCCCATCTATTTCGAGGCCGCGGCCGTGATCATTACGCTCGTGCTGGTCGGCCAGGTCCTTGAGCTCATGGCGCGCGAGCGCACCGGCGATGCCATTCGCGCGCTTTTGAACCTCGCGCCGAAAATAGCGAGACGCGTCACCGACGGTGGCGATGAGGAGGTGCGGGTCGACGATGTCCGGCCAGGCGATCGCCTGCGCGTGCGCCCAGGCGAAGGCGTGCCGGTTGATGGCATGGTGGTGGACGGGAGCAGCGCCGTCGACGAAAGCATGATCACCGGTGAGCCGCTGCCCGTCGAAAAAGGCATCGATGATCGGGTCACCGGCGGGACGCTGAACAAAGCCGGCAGCTTCGTGATGCAGGCCGACAGGGTGGGCACCGACAGCATGCTCGCCAGGATCGTGGCGCTTGTCGCCAAGGCGCAGCGCACGCGCGCACCTGTTCAGGCCCTGGCCGATAAGGTCGCCGCCTGGTTCGTACCGACCGTGGTCGGGATCGCCGTGATCGCCTTTGCCACCTGGCTTGCCTTCGGTCCGGCACCTGCAGTTTCCTATGCGCTGGTCGCTGCGGTCAGCGTTCTGATCATCGCCTGTCCCTGCGCGCTCGGCCTCGCAACACCGATGTCGATCATGGTCGCAACCGGCCGCGGCGCACAGATGGGGGTGCTGGTACGGGATGCCGAAGCGCTGGAGCGCCTGGCCAAAGCCGATGTGCTCGTGATCGACAAGACGGGCACGCTCACCGAAGGCCGCCCGACCCTGACCGATTGCCAGACAGCCGGTGGCCTGACGGAAAGCGAGCTCATCGCCCTTGCCGCCAGTCTGGAGCAAGGCTCGGAACATCCCCTCGCCGATGCGGTGCTGAGCGCTGCAAAAGAGCGTGGGCTTGCGCTTAGCCCGAGCACGGACTTTACCGCCGAGCCTGGCAGGGGCATTCGCGGCATCATCTCAGGCAAGAAGGTCGCTCTCGGTAATCTGACGATGATGCAGGCAGAGGGCGTCGACCTATCGCCCTTCACCGAGGCTGCCGAATGCCTGGAGGCAGACGGCAAGACCGTCATGTTCGTCGCGCTCGATGGCGAAGCCGGCGGGTTGCTGGCGGTCGCCGACCGGATCAAGGAGACGACGCCTGATGCGATCCAAGCACTTGGCGCTGCCGGCATGCAGGTGATCATGGCGACCGACGACAACCAGCGGACCGCGGCTGCCGTCGCCGATCTGTCCGGGATCGCCGACATCCGCGCCGAGGTCCTGCCCGAAGACAAGGCGGCACTCGTCAACGAACTGCAGCGCCTTGGCCGCACCGTCGCCATGGCCGGCGATGGGGTCAATGACGCGCCCGCACTCGCCGCCGCCGATGTCGGCATCGCCATGGGCAACGGCGCCGACGTCGCGGTCGAGAGTGCCGGCATCACCCTGGTCAAAGGCGATCTTCGAGGCCTTCTGCAGGCGCGCGGGCTGGCGACGGCGACCATGCGCAACATCCGCCAGAATCTGCTTTTTGCCTTCGTCTACAACGCCGCCGGCGTGCCTGTTGCGGCCGGCATTCTCTATCCGTCACTCGGCATCCTGATGTCGCCGATGATCGCCGCGATTGCCATGAGCCTTTCCTCGGTGTCGGTCATCGGCAACGCGCTCAGGCTCAGAACATCCAGATTGGCGTAAGTCCAGGCCGCTGGATGCCGAAGCGGAGGATCATAACGTGAACGGTAATCTTTCATTAACCCCGGGATGCCATGATGGCCGCCTGGTCCATGCGATCCTGGGAGTCGGTCCACGCCTTCAAGAAAACTCGCCGGGCGCAGATTCCCAGGATCGCATGGACCAGCAAACCCCGCTCTTGATAGACCTGTTCGGTGAAGAAGAGGTTAATCTGTCCCTGCCATCCTTCAGCCATAGCGGACATGGGGGATGTGGCCATGGCGATGACGTTCCGGGCGATTGCGTCACCTGGCGATGCGCGATGGGTTTACGGGAGGAGCGACATCATGAACATCGGTGAAGCCGCGGCGCGATCCGGGCTGCCGGCCAAGACCATTCGCTATTACGGCGACATCGGCCTGGTGGAGCCCAGCCATCGCCAATCGAACGGTTACCGGGATTACGACGAGCAGGATCTGCACCGTCTGAAATTTGTGCAGCGCGCCCGCTCGCTTGGTTTCACGGTCGAGGAATGCCGCGAGCTGCTGGATCTCTATCGGGACCGTAGTCGGGCGAGCGCCGACGTCAAATCGATCGCCGAAAAGCGCATCGCCGACATCCGCCAGAAGATCGACGCACTGAAGGCGATGGAGACGACGCTTTCGCGCCTCGCCGAGGATTGCCAGGGCGATCATCGACCGGACTGCCCGATCCTGAATGATCTTGCCAGCGGTAGCGGGCAGCCGTCAGCAGGATCGAGCTGAGGGCAAGCGGCGTCCATGTCCTTGCCAAAGCTGGAACCGCAGGATCATGATCCGATCGATCCGGTGGGCGGATATGATGATCAAGCTTCAAGAAACGGTGTGCCGACCATTTCTCAAGCGATCTCGCATCTCACGCTGCTTGGCCACCGGGCCAGTCGTTGTCCACCACCATGGAAACGATCGCCATGATCAACGATCAAGTCCTGGCCAGGTTCGAACCGTTCGGACAGGGGCTGCTGAAACCAATCTATCAGGACTACGGATTCGCCAATCTGCCTGCGACGCTGCATTTTCTCCTGACCGGCGAGAGGCTGGGCAGGCTTCTGCCGCCGGACTGCTTCGGCGGCAGCTATCCGACGCCTAAACGCATCATACTGCTCTTCATCGACAGCTTCGGCTGGGATTGCTGGCAGCGTTATGCCGAGCGCTCGACAGTGATGCGCCGTGTAATCCGAGACGGCGTTCTCACACCGATCTCGGCGCTGTTTCCCTCGACGACATCGGCATCGGTGTCGACATTGAACCTCGGATCCCTGCCGGCGGCGCATGGGGTGTTCGAGTGGAACCTGTACATCCCTTCCATCGGCGAGACCATCCAGACCCTGCCTTTCTCCACCCTGGGTAAGACTGCCGTTTCCTGCACGACCATGGGTTATGATGCCGACCTCCTGGTCGCCCGTCAGGAGACGACGCATCAACGCCTAGCACGACAGGGCGTCAGGTCGATCCAGCTGGCGCATCGGAACCACGCCTTCTCTCCCTACAATAAGATCGTCTCGGCAGGCGCGGAGGTCATCCCCCATGGAACACTTCCAGAAGCGCTGATCCAGCTACAGGATCTTATGGCGGACCCACCCGAAAAAGCGCTGATCAACCTCTACTGGGCAGGCCTCGATTCGGCCGCCCATGCCCTTGGCCCCCGCTCAGCCGTTCACGAGGCGGAAACGCGAAGTTTCTGGCTGACGATGGACGCCTTCCTCGGCGAGATCCGAAGCCCGGACACGATGCTGCTGATCACGGCGGATCACGGGCAGGTCAAGGGGAAGGCCGACCAGACCCTCTACATCAACGAGATCTATCCCGAGCTCGAAGACTGCCTTCTGCGCAGTCCGAGCGGCCAGATCATCCTCCCGAACGGCTCGCCACGCGACATGTTCCTGCATATCGAACCCGATCGCAGGGAGCACGTCCTCGGCCTCTTAAGGGATGGTTTGAGCGATGTCGCCATGGTCATAGCCGTCGACGAGCCCATCGACCTGGGCCTCTTTGGCGCGCGTTCGATCGGTCCGCAGAACAGGCAGCGCCTCGGGGATGTTCTCCTGCTGCCCTATGGCGGCCACTTTGTCTGGTGGCGCAAAGACGGCATTCTGGAGAACAGGTTCAACGGACATCACGGCGGGCTTGTCGCCGAGGAACTGATCACCGTAGCCGGCGTTTTGAACCAGCTCTGATACCAGTCGCACAAAGTTCTGACCGATGCGTATGGGTGGCCTACCGCGTTCATCCTTCTTTAACTCGACGCGGCTATCATCCTTCGCATCTTGCTGGTCCATGCGATCCTGGGAGTCCGAGCCCCGCGCCAACGCACCCCGCGGGCGGGCGGATTCCAAGGATCGCATGGACCGCGAAACAACATGAGATGACGACGTGCACAAAGACTAATGACCGGAAGAATCCCTGCGGCCAACGACGTGATTTGACGACCTATCGATGGAAACCAGAGCTTTTCCCGACCAGGTGGAACCATCTGTTCGATACGGAAATGTGGTAAAACAAAGAAATAGAGTGTGTATCCCGATCACATCCGATCGGGATCCGCTCTAAATGCGGTTGGCATAAAACGCCTCAACCAGCCGCCTTCTGGCCGGACGTCTTGTCTTTGAAGCCGCAGACATCCTGGATGACGCATTCCTGGCATTTCGGCTTGCGCGCCAGGCAGACATAGCGGCCGTGCAGAATGAGCCAGTGATGGGCGCCGCGCGCATAATGCTTCGGCACGGCCTTTTCGAGTTTCTTCTCGACGGCGAGCGGCGTCTTGGCGGGCGCCAGGCCGGTGCGGTTGGCGAGGCGAAAGACATGGGTGTCGACAGCGATGGTCGGCTCGCCGAAGGCCTCGTTCAGGACGACGCTCGCAGTCTTCCTGCCCACGCCCGGCAGTTTCTCCAGAGCTTCGCGGCTGTTGGGCACAGCGCTTCCATGCTCGTCGATCAGCGCCTTGCTGAGCGCAACAACGTTCTTCGCCTTGTTGCGAAAAAGACCGATGGTCTTGATCAACTCACGTACCTTGTCCTCGCCGAGCGCCAGCATGGCTTCCGGCGTATCGGCGAGCTCGAACAGCTTCTTGGTCGCCTTGTTGACGCCGACATCGGTCGCCTGCGCCGAGAGCACCACCGCCACCAGGAGCGTGAACGGGTTGGTGAAATCCAGCTCGGTCTTGGGCGCCGGATTGGCCGCCGCAAGCCTCGAGAACATCGTGTTGATCTGATCACGCTTCATGGGTGGGCTGTCCACATCATTGACGTTAGGGCCGTCGTCGGCGAAGGAGTCATCCCGTCGCTTGGAATGCGGCCTCACCGTCGATGGCAAATCACTGGTTTGTTGCGCAGAGCCGCCTATATCGTAGCTATGACCAAGAGCGCAGCGACCACAGGCTCTTCCTCGCCGTCGGATTTTCAGGTGGTTCTTTATCCGAACCGCTCACTCGACGACAAGGGCTTTGCCCTGTTGATGGTTCTGGTCGCCCTTGTCTGCGGGTTGGTGGGCGCTGGTTTTGCCCTGGCAGGCGCCTGGCCGGTGACCGGCTTTCTCGGGCTGGACGTGCTGCTCCTGTACCTCGCGTTTCGCTGGAATTTTCGAAGCTCATCGCGGGCCGACTTCATCACGCTGGACGATGACGGGCTGACCGTCAAACGGATCATACCGAATGGCGAGGCGAGGGAATGGCGGTTCGAGACCGCCTGGGTTCAGGTGGTCATCGAAAAAAAGCGCCTCCTGCTCCGCTCCCATGGCGAAAGCCTGGCGATCGGCCCCTATCTGACCGCAGCCGAGCGTTCCAGTCTCGCGGACGCCCTGCGCGAAGCGATCCGAAATCACCGGGACGCGCTGTCCGCGTCCTGATTTTAAAAAAAGGCGCCCATGCGCGGCATGAACGCCCCTTTCCCGATCGTGTCTTCAGCTATTGGTCGAGTTGCCCCTTCAGCTCATCGAGTCCGGCGCGGTAGACGCCGCTCATCAGTTCCAAGGCTTCCTCGTCGCTTACGCCATTGGCGCTGTAGCTGCTCGACCAGGTGATCGTGGCGCCATCGCCATTTTCGGTCACCGCCATGGTCGATGCGTAGTCTTTGATCGGCAGCGGGCTTTCGTTAATCGTGTAGGAGAAGGACATGCCGTCAGCATCCATCGACTTCTGCTCTTCGATCAACTCGCCGCCATCGCCGGTTACCAGCTTGCGCATGGTCTTGCCGTCCTCTTCATAAGCCTCGCATTCGGCGATCACCGGATGCCAGTCCTTGATCGAACACCAGTCGCTGATCGCTGACCAGGCATCCGCCGGCGACGCCGAAACGTCGACGCTTTCACTGAGGTCGATCGCGAATGCCGGGTTCGCTGAGAGACCGGCAACGAACAGGCCGGCGACGAGGGTTGGGGTCGAGCGCATGACGTTAGCCTCCAGAGTTTTTTTGAATTGGTACCGTTCCAGGGATGTCGGTTTTCCGGCCTGCGTCAAGCCCCAGGCGGGCTTACGAGCCTCAGGATTTTGTCGCAGCTTCGGCGATTAGCCGGTCGGTCGCCGTTTCGATACGCTGTTCCAGTTCGGCCATGAAAGCCTTGCGATCGAGGCCTGGCTGGATCGGCTCCAGAAATTCCACGACGATGGTGCCGGGCTTCTTGGCGAAGCTGCGCCGTCCCCAGAAGAGACCGGAGTTCAACGCCACCGGCACCACGGGCAGCGCCAGTTGTTTGTAAAGCGCCGCCACACCCGGATGATAAGGGCGCTTCTCGCCGGGCGGCGTGCGCGTGCCTTCGGGAAAGATCACCACCGGGGAACCCCGCTCGATCGCCTGCCTGGCGCCCTCAATCAGCGAACGCAGCGCCCTGGTGCCATGACCGCGGTCGATCTTGATCATGCCGGCATGCAGGAGGCAGGGGCCGAAGATCGGAATCCTGGTCAGCTCCTGCTTCAGGGCAATCGCCGGGTCGTCGATCAGGAGATGGGTCGTGATGGTGTCCCAGGCGGACTGATGCTTGATCGCGTAGATGACCCGCGGATCCCGGCGATGTTCCTCGCCGATGATCCGATAGTCCAGGCCCACCAGATGACGGAGCAGCCACTGTATCCCGCGTTCCCAGCGTTCGGCGTGACGCACCATGGCCTCGCGTGACATCAAGAGGATCGGCAGCGCCAGAAACGCCATCACCACACCCCAAAGCCAAAACGCGGCGTTGAAAGCGAGAGAGCCGATCATCCGCCGGGCTCGAAAAATGGGGTCACGCCGTTCACCAGGCCGGCATCAGGCCATGCGCCCCAAGCTCCAAAGCGCGGTCAGCCTGGCGGTCAGCGTGCAGAGAAGGGCGGCAATCACCGGAACGCAGGCGAGAAAAATCCAATCCACGGGACGAAGCCCGAGGCGGATGGAATTGGTCATCTCAAGATTCTGGATGCTGTAAAGAACCCCGAGCACGGTGACCATCGCGGCGAAGAACCCGATGAGCCCGCCGCGCAAGCCGCTGTGCAGCGCGTAGCGCTCGAACTGTCGGGCGAGATAGCCGTCCTGCGCGCCCATGTAGCGAAGCAGGGTCACCGTATCGTCATGCATGGCGAGGCTGAGACTGGTGATGATCGTCACGATCGCCAGCGAACAGAGAAGAAGGACAGCCCCAAGCGTGATGCCGACGGTTCTAAAGAAAGCGGCCTGGCGCTCGGCCCGTCCCTCGGAGACTTCCTGGATGCCGATGGTCGCATCCGGAACGACCTCCCTGAGCTGTCGCTCCAGCGCCCGCAGATCCGGCTTGCTCAACGGGTCGAGCGAAACGTCGATCAGGCGTGGCAGCGGAAGATCCTCACCTTCGTCGCGCTCGCCCAGCCAGGGTTCGATCAGATCCTGCAGCTCATCGTCGGGGACCACGTCAGCCGACGCCACATCCTTGGACCCGTTCAATACCCTGAGAACGTCGGCGACATCCCGGTCGCCGTCTTCGGAGATGCCTGCGGTCGGCAGACTGACCGTGACCATTTTGTCACGCTGGTCGAAAAGCTGAAGCGCGCCATCGGCAATGGCCGCGACGGCAAGCGCCACGACGGCAAGGTAAAGAAGCCCTGCCATGATCCAAGGAAGGAAACGGCTCACGGCCGTCTGGTCCAAAGGCAGATCAAGACTGCGCACGTCGTTCGATCCCGTTATTCAGTCAGCCGCCGCCAGCTGGGTCGGCGTTCTCGTCTTTCCGGTGAGACGGCCCTTCTCGAGATGATAGACCGGATGCGGATAGCGATCGATCAGCTCGTCATTGTGGGTCGACAGCACAACGGTCGTGCCTTCCTTGGAAAGCTCGGTGAAGAGGCGCATCAAACGCCTGGCCCGCTGGGTATCGATATTGCTGGTGGGTTCGTCGCCGAGCAAAAGGTTGGGTCTGGAAATGGCCGCACGCGCCGCCGCAACGATCTGCCGTTGTCCCGTCGAAAGACTTGGCGGCTTGGCGTCCATCACCTCGGTCAACCCCAGCCATTCCAGCATCTCATAGACCAGTTCCCTGATCTCACGCTCGCGCGCGCCGCCTATCCTGAGCGGCAAGGCAACATTATCGAAAGCGGTAAGGTGGTTGATCAGACGGAAGTCTTGGAACATCATGCCGATCCGTCGCCGCGATTCACTGAGGTCATCACGATTGAAACCGACAACGTCGCGGCCGAAAATTCTAAAGCTTCCTCTTGAGGGCATATGGATCAGGCCCATAATATGCATCAGCGACGTCTTGCCGGCACCGCTTGGCCCGACCAGGAAAATAAAGTCGCCACGATCGAGCGTAAGGTTGATATCATGCAGCACTTCCGGACCCTGTCCGTAGCGCATGCCGATTTGTTCAAGCTGCAACATGACGCCATCGATCGAAATGGTCGCAAAAGAAACGATTGTGGAGTTTACACATTACGGCGTATTAATCCAGTTAACTCTCAACTGTTAAGGGAACGGCACCCGCCCGGTCTGCTATGATCTTAACTTGCCCAAGCTGCTCCAGTCGATACCACGTCGATGCCGCCGCCTTCCAGCAGAAGGCCCGCAAGGTCCGTTGCGCCAATTGCGGCCACCGATGGAAGGCCGAGCCACCCGTTGACGAACCGCAATCCGCGGATCTCGAGCTCGCGCCGGCAGCGAAGCCTGAGGAAAAGGTTCGCGCCGCCGCCACCGCTGCAGCACCCAAGTCGATGCGCCGGCCGGCCGCAGGGCCTGAGTCTGTCAGCCGTGCCTCGTCCAGTCCTGTCGGCTGGCTGCTTGGCGTTGGTGTCATCGTGCTACTGCTGGTAAGTACGATTATCGGTCGGAATGGCATTGTCGGAAAGTTCCCCGCGACCGCAGCCGTCTATCAGTCCGTTGGCTTGTCGGTGGATCAGGACTTCGGTCTGGAGTTCAAAGACGTGACCCTGGACTGGCAACGCGACGGCGGAGCTTTCGTTTTGGTGGTGGAAGGCGAAATAGTCAACCTCTCGGAGGTCGATCAGGTCATTCCACCGGTGCGAATGGCTATTTTGGACAGCGACGGCGAAGAGCTGCAGCACGAATATTTCGAGCTGGAAGAGAGCGAGATCAGCGCCGGCAATCGCATTAATTTTTCCGGCCGGCTGGTTGACCCAATCGACCAGGGCGAAAACTTCCGACTGACCTTCGGCCTGGAGTCCTAGTGGCGCGGCCACACCGTTGACTCGGACCGGAGTCGTCCGGCTCGAAGGTTTGCCGCCAAGTCTGAGAAGGTTGGAATGGGGCATATGCAGCGAGCTCGTCGCTCCCTCCTATGCCCCGTTCCGACTACAGCCCTACCCGAAACAAACCACGAAAACTTGGGAGCCAACCTGCGTCCCAGGCGAATACGGTCCGAGTCGATGAGGTGGCCACGCCACCGCTGCATTAGACGTTGAAGCGGAACAGGATGACGTCGCCGTCCTTCACGATGTAGTCGCGACCCTCTTGCCGCAGCTTGCCCGCCTCGCGAGCACCGGTCTCGCCTTTGCAGGCGACATAGTCGTCGTAGGCGATGGTCTCCGCACAGATAAAGCCGCGCTGAAAGTCGGTATGGATCCGCCCCGCCGCCTCGGCTGCGGTCATGCCATCGACGATCGTCCAGGCACGGCTTTCCTTCGGTCCCGCCGTGAGGAAGGTCTTCAGGCCCAAGAGACGATAACCGGCATGAATCACCCGATCGAGCCCCGGGCGCTCCAGGCCCAGGCTTTCCAGATATTCGGTCCGGTCTTCAGCACTGAGCTGCGAGAGCTCAGCCTCGATGGACGCTGATACGACGACGGTGCCCGCACCCTCTTTCTCAGCGAGGTCGGCAACCGAGGTCGCATGCGCATTGCCGCTCGCAGCGCCGTCCTCGTCGACATTGCAGACATAGAGGATCGGCTTGGCGCTGATGAGGTCGAGCGCTTTCAAACCCGTCGCATCGTCCGTCGCCGCATCGAGCCCGCGCGCCGGCCGGCCATCTTCCATCGCCGGCTTGATCCGCTCGATCAGCGCGAGCTGCGCCTTCGCCTCCTTGTCGCCGCCGCGCGCGCGCTTGACCAGGCCCTCGCTGCGCTTTTCCAACGAGGCCAGATCGGCGAGCAGCAGCTCGGTGTTGATCAGTTCAGCGTCACGCACCGGATCGACACCGCCCTCCACATGGGTGACGTCGTCATCGTCGAAGCAACGGAGCACATGCAGGATCGCATCAACGCCCCTGATGGCGCCGAGGAATTGATTGCCCAGCCCCTCGCCCTTGGAGGCGCCGCGCACCAGACCCGCGATGTCGATCACCTCGAGCTGGGTCTCGATGATCTTTTCCGACTTCGCGATTTTGGCGATCACGTCGAGCCGTTCGTCCGGCACCGGCACCCTGCCGGTATTGGGCTCGATCGTGCAGAACGGATAATTCGCCGCGGCCGCAGCCGCCGTCGAGGTGAGCGCGTTGAAGAGGGTCGATTTGCCGACATTGGGAAGGCCGACGATACCGCAATTGAAACCCACGTCCTATGTCCTCGGTAGACAGCCAGGCTCCGCCGGAGCAGATGCGTGACAGGTTCAGTGACCCTCTGCCCTGGCAGGGCTGTGGTCGTTCGGTTTGGTCAAAAGCGCGATCTTGTTCATGCAGCCGGCATCGTCACCCTCGGCGAGCAACGGCACGGCCGAGACAAACGCGTCCAGGAGCGGCGTCAGCCATTCCCGATCAGCCTTGCTGAAATTGCCGAGCACATGGCCCGTCACCTTCGCTTTGTCGCCGGGATGGCCTATCCCCATCCGGACCCGCTTGAAGTCCTTCGTGCCGATCGCCTGAGCAATCGAGCGCAGGCCGTTATGCCCGGCGACCCCGCCACCCTCTTTGATCCTGAGCTTGCCGGCGACGAGATCGAGCTCGTCATGCACAACCAGGATGTCGTCGAGCGCCAGCTTGTAGAAATGTGCGGCCTCGGCCACCGCAAGGCCCGAACGATTCATGAAGGTATCGGGCTTCTGCAGCATGACCTTCTGGCCGCCAAGCTGCCCCTCGCTGATCCGGCTGTGGAACTTCGAACGCCAGGCGCCAAAGCCATAGGCATCGGCGATCGCATCCACGGCCATAAAGCCGATATTGTGCCGATGCCCCGCATAGTCAGGGCCGGGATTGCCCAGGCCGATCATCAAGAGCATGGGATCAGACCGTCAAAAGGGGCCTCGAAACAGCACTTCCTCGATGGCGGCAAGGCTGCGGCAATGCGCAGCCCAGCGCGTCAGGCCTAGCTGTCGTCGCCGTCGCCGCCCTCTGCAGCGCCTGCGTCACCGGAGGTCGCCTCTGCAGCTTCCTCGCCCTCGGCGCCTTCGCCATCCTCGTCCTCTCCATCACCGGTGCCGCCGCTCGGTGCGGCGATCGTCGCAATGGTAAAGTCGCGATCGGTGATGGTCGGCTCGACATTGTCGGGCACGATGGCGTTCGAGTAATGCAGGCTGTCGCCGATATCGGCCTCGGCCAGATCCAGCTCGATCTTTTCCGGGATGCTGTCGGCAGGACAAACAAGCTCGACCTCGCGCCGAACCACGTTCAAGACGCCGCCGCGCTTCAGGCCCGGGCACTCATCCTCGTTCAGGAACAGCACCGGCACCTCGACGGTGACCGTCGCACCCCTGGACACGTAGACGAAATCGGCGTGCACCGGATCGTCGGTCACCGGATGCAGCTGAATGTCACGCGGCAGAACCCGCACCTGCTTGCCGCCGATCTCCAGATTGCAGAGCGTCGCGTAAAAGCGCGGGTTCTGCAGCTCCTTGCGAAGCGCTCGCGCTTCCAGCGAGAACATCAGCTGCTCTTTCTTTTCGCCGTAGACCACGCCCGGCACGCGGCCGGCATTGCGGATCGCACGCGCCGCGCTCTTGCCAACCGCCGTACGATCTTCAGCCACCAGGCTCGTCATATCACTCATCGTCTTCTCATCCTTGTGCCAGCGGCACTTGCTTTACTCGTCTTTCACATGGTCACGGCATCGACCAATCCCAACGCCGCCCACCAACACCTGCAATCCTCATCTCCGGCGCATACCGACGGTCCAAACGCCACCGCCAAGTCAGCGACTAGCGCTGCTAGTCGAAGAGGCTGGAGACCGAGGTTTCGTCGCTGATCCGTTTGATCGCTTCGCCAATCAGACCGGCGACACTCACCTCGCGTATCTTCTTCGTAACCCTGATCGCCTCGGTCGCTCGGATGCTGTCGGTCATCACCAACGCTTCCAGAGGGCTGGCGTTCACACGCGCCACCGCGCCTGCCGAGAGCACACCATGGGTTACATAGGCAGCCGCCGACGTCGCACCAGCATCGAGCAATGCCTTTGCCGCATTGCAAAGCGTCCCGGCCGAATCAACCATATCGTCGACCAGGATACATCGATACCCGGCGACGTCTCCGATGACGTTCATCACCTCGGAAACACCCGCCCGTTCCCGCCGCTTATCGACGATCGCGAGCCCGACGTCAAGGCGTTTGGCCATGCCCCGCGCGCGCGCAACACCGCCGACATCCGGGGAAATGATCAAGAGCTCTTTTTGATCGTAGTGGCTGAGGATGTCCTTCGACATCAGCGGCGAAGCATAGAGATTGTCCACGGGTATATTGAAGAAGCCTTGGATCTGATCGGCATGCAGATCCATGGTCAGCACCCGGTTGGCGCCCGCCGTGGTGATCAGGTCGGCCACCAGCTTCGCCGAAATCGGCGCCCGAGAGCCCGTCTTTCGATCCTGCCGCGCATAGCCAAAATACGGCATAACCGCCGTAATCCGCCGCGCCGACGCCCGTTTCAAGGCGTCGATGCAGACCAAAAGCTCCATCAGATTGTCATTCGCGGGATAGGACGTCGACTGGATCAAAAAGACATCCTGCCCCCGGACATTCTCATGGATATCGACGAACAGCTCCATGTCGGCAAAACGATGAACGGTCGCATCGGTAAGCGGTACATTAAGATAAGCGGCAATCGCCTCGGCCAAAGGTCGATTGCTGTTGGCAGCCAGCAGTTTCATGCCCGGCATCCCCCAAAGCGGACAAAAGCGGACCGGACATGTACCAAGAGGCTCCCCACCTGGCAATGCGTGTGGCGCGGCCACCTCGTTGACTCGTGGGCGTTTTCGCTGAATGTGCCCCGGTTTGGATGGGTATGCCGGCAGGCTGACACCAACGACGCATATGTTTATTGGCAGATCGCCTAGCCGCGATGTCAGTCGCAGATTTTCTCCCGACCCTTAAGCCTTCGTTAACATCCACATGCCATCTTGGTTCCGATCCATGCGATCCTGGGAGTCCGCCCGACCGCCGGAAGGTTTTTGGCGCGGCGCGGATTCCCAGGATCGCATGGACCAGCGAGACATGCGAATGATAGCGGCGATGCGTTAAGAAAGCGTCAACATCACCAACATCGGACGGGACGAGGACCTCAGCTTTTGAGGATCAACAGGAGGCCTGAACGCTATCGCTGACTGGATATGCCCAAACGCTGCCGCCGGACGGCGGCCGTGAGCCTCGAAGCTGTCGTCTTCGTTACGATCGGCGCCGCCTTCGCAGGCTTCGTCAACGGCCTCGCCGGCTTCGGCACGGCCCTCTTCGCGCTTGGCTGGTGGCTCCAGGTCATGGACCCGATCGACGCCGTCGCGCTCGCCCTTGCGATCTCCGTTCTGACCGGCGTCCAGGGCGTCTGGATCGTCCGCCACGCCATCGACAAGCGACGGCTTGTCCGTTTTCTTTTGCCGGCGTTGGTCGGCATCCCCATCGGCCTCAGCCTGCTCGACCGCCTCTCGCCCGAACCGCTGAAACTCCTGATCGCCCTGTTCCTCATCACCTACGGCATGTTCTTCGCCTTCCGCCGCAACCTCCCCGCCATCACCCGGCCGACACCCATCCTGGACAGCCTAGTCGGCTTCCTGGGCGGCCTCCTCGGCGCCCTCGCCAGCCTCTCCGGCGCGCTACCCACCATGTGGCTCTCGCTTCGCCCCTGGCCCAAAGCCCAGACCCGAGCCCTCCTCCAACCCTTCAACATGACCGTCCTCACCCTCTCTGCCATCCTGCTCGCCATCAAGGGCGCATACGATGCGAGCGTTTTATTGGCGCTGGCGCTCGCGACACCGATCGCGCTCGCGAGCGCGCAGGTCGGGATCATGGCGTTCAAACGGATCAACGACGCCGACTTCAGGCGGCTGCTGATATTTCTGATGCTGGCGTCGGGGGTGGTGTTGTTGGGGCGGAGTTTGATCTGAGCAATATACTCAATCTGATCAAACAGCTACGATGCCGATACAGCAATTTGCGATTGTTAGTCTAGATTTTCGTACCCGCAATTGCCACAGTATAGCCATCCTGCTTCATCGCCATCGCTCCCTTCGAAACCCGTCGGTAAAAGTTCACCAACATGACATTTTGGGCAAATGCCACCATCGTTTTGGGACATTTTTTTCCATAACATCTTCATTATTTTATCAAAATCTTCATTTCTATTATAAGACACAAATATTTCCTTGGCCTCTTCCGCAAATTTTTCTGAAGCTTCGATATTTGGCACATGCTCTCCTATCGATTCAAAAGCTTGATTCAAGCTTCCTGTTACAAGGAGCAACTCCCTTTTATTCAATATTGATTGAATTTTTGCAAATTCCTTCTTCAAGATTGGTTGGTGCTCACTGAATGTATGGTCTCTGGTAACAATTATGAGATCTTCGTGAACGCCATCAAGAAGAGTTTCCCAGATGAGCTGATCGCCGATCGTGTCTTTTTTGTGTGATGTAGGAGGTTGCCCTAAAGCCTTCCGGCGCATGGCTCGCTCATAGCAGCTGGAGGTGGTATTTAAGACTTCGCAAGATTTACGCAACTGATTGAATTCTATGAGAACCGGGTCATCCTCTGTGTGATCAATCCACTTTTCCAAGGCTTGAACAAGCTCTTTAGCTATGCTGCCAACATTATCCCTAGCGCTTCTCCACTCGTCGAAATTCGGAAGCTCTCTAATTAATGCAGTTTCGTAAATCTTATATCCTGATGAGGTATCTTGAATTGCCTTCTTAAGAATTTTGAGCCGAGAGATACGATTACGGAGGAACTCATCAATAGTTTGCTCTGCTAGGACAATATGCTTGTACTGTTCATGGATTTCTCGAAAAACGCCCAAGCGATCCTTGCCTGACTGATAAAAATCGAGAAAAATATTCGTATCTATGTAGATTTTTACCATAATGTTATCGTACCAGATTCGAGAAAAACTCTTATGCGAGTGTTACATCACTACAAACCCTTGAACTATATTTGCTGAGGCACGTAAAGTCCTTCTCTCACTTCCTACCGTATTTTCTGGTCTACGATTAGTTACTCACTGAAATCGTCAGCATCGACCCTCAATTCTCTTGTGGCGGTCTTTGTAAGCTTAAATCAGCTCCTCCCCCCGATCATCCGTCTCCCCAAACCGTTTCAAAACCGCCGGCTTCGTCCCCTCGTAAACCCTCGCCAGGTTGGCGGCGATCTTGGCGTTCTCCCGCTCGAACAGGCTATTCCCTTCGAGATCGCTCTCGACGATGAACGGTCCGAAATTCTCAACCTCGATCACCCAGATCGCCTGCGCAAGCCCGAGCTCCTCTCGCCAGTGCAGCGCCTGCACGTTCTTGACCCCGCGCCCCAAAAGCGCGCCGGTGCCGTAGCCGACGGTCGTCAGATAAATCGCGCCGTTCGGCACAAAATGCGTCTTGTAATCCTCCGGGCTCATCCCTCCCTTGCCGATGATCAGCTTGCAGCCCGACGCCTCGAACCAGGGTCCGATCCATTTGGAAAAGCGAAAGGACGCCGTCGCCGTCACCGCCCCCATCGCGAACGACCCGTCCTCCTTTTGCGTCGCCGCCGGCGAGCAATGAAAATTCGTCCGGGATAGGCCCGGAAGCCCCGACGGGAGACTGGCACCGCCGTCGACGACCTTCTGATAAACGCCTTCGCGCGCGGTGTAGACCACGCCGTCCAAGTAGACGACGTCGCCAATCTTGAGTTCGGCGAGAGCCGCCGGCTCCGGTGAGGTGCTCAGGCGTATTGGTGTAGGCTGTCGGCCTCCGACCATTCGACGGTCTCCCTGCGCTGATAATCCGTGAACCAATCGGGGTCGGTGCGATGTTCGACCCGGCCATCGGCGTAAACGCGCGCCACCGCCCGCCGCGACGACAGGCAAAACGCATGCACGCTCATCTGCATGCCGCCGGTGTGGCAATAGCCGACCTCGATATGGCAGTCGATCACCATCGATTTGCCGACAAACCCCATCGCCCCCATGCCGATCGAGTTGCCGAGTTCTTTGAATTCTTCTTCGAGTTCCGCGATCTTCGGATCGGGATTGCGATCCCCAACCGTCCGCAGGCATGCCGCCCGCTTGCCCAGCACCATGCAGGCATCCTTCGAGCCGCCGAGCCCGATGCCGATGATCGCCGGCTGACAGGCGAGCCCGCGCTTGCCGAACGCCACCAGGCTGTCGAGGTAAAACCGCTTGATCCCCTGAAGCCCGTCGGACGGAAACAGCATCCGGTAGTCTGTCCCGAACAGCCCGCCCTTATGCACGGTGATCAGGTCGATCCATTCCCCGCCCGGCTCGAATCCATATTCGATCTCCGGCGCCGCGATGCCGACATTGTTGTCATGATCGGTCCGCCAAAGCGGATGGACTCTATTCGGACGCAACGGCACCCCATTCGTCGCCTCCGCCGTCGCTCGCCGAAGTGCGGCCTCCAGTGCCACCGGACCGCCTTCGATGCGGGTGTCGTTACCCATTTTCACGTACCAGCGCGGACAGCCGGTATCGCCGCACATGGCGCGACGGTCCTCCTTTGCGGCCTGGTAATTCTCAAGCATCGCCTGCAGCACGAAGGACGACAGATCCCCATCCTCGACAGCCGCGGCCGCCTTCAGACCGTCCAGATAATCCTCCGGAATCTCGATCGCCGCCTTGTCCATCAGATCAAGCGCGGTCTTTTCGATGAGATCGATGCTGATCATTCCGCCGCCTCCACAAGGCTGCGAGCCTCATCGTCACCGAGCAGTGTCTCGCCCGGCTTGACGTGGCTGAAGACGACAGCTTCTCGCTCGACCCGAAGGTCGTCGCCGCTCTGGCGGGCAACCGTGAAGTATGAGGAATCCAAATCACCGACCTCCGGAAAATCCTCCCGATAATGCGCGCCCCGCGAATTTTCCCGAGCCAGCGCCGCCCGCCCGATCACCTCCGAAACCTCCACCAGGCTCTGCAGGTTCAGCCAGTCATGCCAGGTCAGGTTGAACGGCCTGGCGTCAGCGACGCCAAGCGTCGCGAGTTCGTCCTTGATAGCCTGAACTTCTTCGAGCCCCCGCTGGAGACCGTTCGCCTCCCGGATGACGCCGATGTCATCCCACATCACATCCATGAGACGATTGCGCAACGGATGCACCACCGCCAGCTTCTTCGAAAACGGCTGGCAGGCACGATCGATCTCGTCTCGCAACACCCCGTCGTCCGGGTCTCTGTACACGTCAATGCGCTGCGCGTCCGCGGCCATGGTGGAGCCGGCGATGCCGCCATAGACGGTGGAGTTGGCAACGCCGTTGCCACCGAGGCGGTTCGCGCCATGGGCGCCGCCCGAGTCCTCGCCGGCGACGTAAAGGCCCGGCATTTCGGTGCGCGTATCCTCGTCGACCACCACGCCGCCCATGAAGTAATGCGCCGTCGGCACCACCTCGACGAGCCCACCCGCCAGATCGAAGCCGCAATCGGCGCAGCGCTTCACCATCCCTTTGAATTTTTCGGCGACGGTCGCCGGTCCCAGATGGCTCATCGAAATATAAACCCCGCCGTTCGGCGTCGTCCGCCCCTGGCGCATCTCCTCATAGATGGCGCGGCTGACGATATCCCGGGTTGCGCGCTCACCCTTCGGATCGTAGTCGGTCATGAAGCGCCGCCACTCGCCATCCAGCAGATGCCCGCCAGCGCCGCGCAGCCCTTCCTCCAGCACCGTCCCGGTCATGCGCGTGCCCTCGCCGCCAAGCAGGCCGGTCGGGTGAAACTGCACCATCTCCATGTCGCGCAGCGGCAGCCCCGCGCGCAGCGCCATCGCCAGCCCATCCATCGACTTATCGCCCGACGGCGTGTGATAGCGATACATGGTCGGGCCGCCGCCGGTCGCCATCAGCACGGCCTTGGCGCGAACGAAGCGGAATTTTCCCGTACGAATATCGATGAAGAGAACACCCGCCAGACCTTCGCCATCCTTGGCCGGAACCAGCGCGACCGCACGATGCTCCTCAAGTCGACGAACTGGCCGTGCCAGGACCTGTTCCATCAGCCGGCTGATGATCTCGATGCCCGTGAGATCGCCCTTATGCACGGTGCGATCGGCGGTCTGGCCCGCGAAGGCCTTATGATGCAAGGACCCGTCCGGGTTCCGGTCGAAGAAGCAGCCGACCTCGTTTTCCAGTTCCTGCACGCGGATCACCGCCGTCTCGCAAAGACGCCAGGCCATCGCCTGGTTCGGCAGCCACTTTCCACCCTCGATCGTATCCATGAAATGCCGCTCGACCGTATCCCCTGGCCCGAGCGCGACGTTGTAGCCGCCCTGCACCATCCGCGTGCAGCCGCATTTGCCGAGCAGCCCCTTCACGGCGATCGTCACCCGAAGGTCGGGAGCCGTTTGTTGCGCATGCAGGGCGGCGAAGAGGCCCGCCCCGCCGGAGCCGATGATCAAAATGTCGGTATCGTGGCGCTCCAGGTCCATCAGATCGCCCTCAGGAGAAAGCTGCCGGCCACCAAAAACGCGACACCCGCCGCCGCCGCCGCGTAGGTCTTCTGGTTATCGGACCACGGCAGAAACTCCATCGCCATAAGCCGGAGCCCCCCGAAGAAGTGGACAGCCAAAAGAAAGACAAGGCCAAACTCAGCGAGTTTGACAGCTGGACTTTGGGTCCAACTGAGTGCCCCGTCCAACGCCGCCTCGCCTTTGAGGGCCAGAGCCAGGACATAGAAGTGGACTGGCAGGAACAGCGCGAGCGCCAAGCCTGAGAGCCGATGCAGGATGAAGGCATACCAGAGCGCCTGATGCCTGTGCCCTTTCATGCGACCACCATCGCATAAACGGCCCGTCCTCCAAGCGCGAGCAGTCCGACGAGCACCAGGCAAGTCAACGCGTGGAGGGCCGCGCCCTCCAGCCTTAGCCATTCCTTCGCAATGTTCCGAACCCCAATCGCCGCGTGAATGGCGACCGCGAGCACGAAAGCCCCATAGAAAGCGCCCCAGAAGAGACTGCCCTGTGTACGCCCGAGGATTTCCGCCGCCGTAAGGCCGCCCTGGATCGCATAGATCATGACGACGATATGGCCGAGCACGAGAGGCGCCATGATCAGGGCGGTGAGGCGCTGGAGGAGATAGAGGCGAAACTCCACCGCTAGCCTCCGAGACCGAGTTTTTTTCGAACGGCCATTCGCTTCAACCCGGCAATCGAGGCGGTCGGGTTCAGCTCGTTCGGACAGTGGGCGGTACAGCCCTGCTGCGCGTGACAATTCTGACACCCGCCATCGCTTGTCACCGCTGCAAGCCGGGCGGCGCGGCCGCCGTCACGGACATCGTTTTGCAAAGTCCAAGCGCGGTTGAGCGCCGCGGGTCCAAGATAGGCAGGATTGCCCGCGACCACGTCGCAGGCCGCATGACAGACCGCGCAGTTGATGCATTCAATTCCCGCCGACGCTGCGAGGCGAGCAGCGCTCGCGGGCTCGACTTTTTCGACCTCATCGTCCCGTGTCTTGGTTGGCGCGAACACACCGTCCGCCGCTTGCCATTTCTCGAAGAACGGCGTCATGTCGACGGCGAGATCGCGGATCACCGGCAGGTTTCGAAGAGGCGCGATCTCGAGCCTACCGTCATCCGCGACCTTCTGCACATGGGTCCGACAGGTCCAGCGCGGCCGCCCATTCACCATCATCGCACAAGACCCGCACATGCCGACACGACAGGCATAACGATAAGCGAGCGTCGGATCGGCGTTCTGCTGAATCCAGACGACGACATCCAGGACAGTCTGACTGGCTTGTCTTGGCACCTCGAACGTCTCGAACGCCCCCTCATCGCCCCCACGCCAGACAGACGCCGTCATCGTTGACTTCCCCTGCGAGGGGCTCGTTGACTTTTCGGAGCCATTTGTGTGACGCATTAGAGTACTTCTTGTGATGTCCTGCTATTTGAGAGTTTGTTTGTGCGATGGCGGATGATGAGCC
This sequence comes from Pseudomonadota bacterium, assembly GCA_039197065.1. Classification (GTDB taxonomy): domain Bacteria; phylum Pseudomonadota; class Alphaproteobacteria; order Geminicoccales; family Geminicoccaceae; genus JANQPX01. The sequence continues at coordinate 131,483 of JBCCUL010000005.1, forward strand.
GAAGCCGCTGGTCTTCATAAGCTACAGCCATAAGGACGAGGTCTACAAGGATCAGGTCCTGACCCATCTTGGCGGCTTGTCGCTGATGAGCCAACTCGAACCCTGGCATGACGGCGACATTGGTGCTGGCGAGAACTGGTATGAGGAGATCGAAGAGAAACTGAACGGCTGCGCCGTCGCCGTCCTACTCATCTCCGCTAATTTTCTGAACTCGAAATTCTGTATGCAGACCGAGGTGCCGATCCTTCTGGAGCGGCGACGGCGACAGAAGATGATGATCATGCCGATCCTCGTCGAAAGCTGCTTTTGGCAGGCGACACCCTGGCTGAACGCCATCCAGATGCGACCGGGCAAAGGCAACGTCATCGAGGCCCTCACCAAACCGAAGCGCAATGCCGCCTACACCAAGATCATCGAAGAAATCCACGGCTTCCTAGAAAGCAACGACGCGCGTGACGCAATAACGCTGACTACAGCACAAACGACGACCGTTCGCGGCGGCAACAATCAGATCATTCAAGTCCAGGGCAGCTACAATACCATCGTCCTGGGCAGCGAGCCCAAAGCCGACACCACCTACCCGAAGCCGCTCGCCGTCGATCTCACCCGCCTGCCCACCAGCGGCATGGACGTCGTCGGGCGGGACAAGGAGCTGCAATTCCTGAACGAAGCCTTCGACGGCGACGCGCTCAACGTCATCTCGCTTCGTGCCTGGGGAGGTGTCGGAAAGTCGACGCTGGTGAACAAGTGGTGCGAGTATCTGGCGGCTGACAGTTTCCGAGGTGCAACACGCGTGTTCGCCTGGTCCTTCTACAGCCAGGGCACCAATGAGCGCGTCACCTCCGCCGACGCCTTCATCGACGAGGCGCTACGCTTCTTCGGCGACGACGAGCCCGAGGCTGGCTCTCCTTGGTCTAAAGGTGAGCGTTTGGCCGAGCTGGTCGGCGAGGAGAAGGCGCTGCTCATCCTCGACGGCATGGAGCCGCTGCAGGACGAGCATCAGGGTATCAAGGACCCGGCGCTGGCGCGGTTGGTCGAGTGTTTGGCGGAGACGAACGCTGGGCTTTGCGTGATTACAACGCGCGAGCCGGTTAAGGAGCTTTCGGACTTTCCTGAGACCACGCGGGAAGTCGATCTCGAACAACTCTCGAAAGAAGCCGGTCGGGCACTCCTGCGCATCAAGGGTCTGCGCGCCACCGACTATCTGCTCGAACAAGCAAGCGAGGCCTTCGGTAACCACGCCTTGGCGCTCAATCTACTGGCCAGCTATCTGAAACGCTTTGCCGGAGGCGATGTCAAACGGGCGCTGACGATCCCCGATCTGCCTGATGTCACGGTCGAGGACGGCAAGCACCCTCGCCGCGTGATGGGCGCTTTTGCAGAAAAGTTTGACGAGGGATCGGAGCTGGATCTGCTGCATATTATGGGTCTGTTTGATCGGCCGGCGGATGGCGGTTGTATTGCGGTTCTACGAAAACCACCGGCAATTCATGGCTTGACTGGACAGTTGTCAGCGCTCGACGAGATTGCTTGGCGAAACCTACTCGAAGAACTCCGCGGCATCGGCCTTCTTGCCGAAACGAGTCATCACGCGCCAGACGAATTGGATGCACATCCACTTGTTCGAGAACATTTCGGCGAAAGGCTTAGTAAGGAGCGAGCCAGTGCCTGGAAGGCCGGACACAATCGGCTCTACAAGCATCTGAGATGCGTGCCGGAGCAGGAGCAGCCTGACACTCTTGCAGACTTGGCCCCCCTCTTTCAGGCGGTTCACCACGGCTGTCAGGCAGGACGATGGCAAGAAGTATTGAATGAAATCTATCGTGAACGGATTAATCGTGGAACTGAGTTATATTCGACAACGACGCTTGGAGCGTTTGGTATAGATTTGGGGCTGGTAGCATCTTTTTTTGCCAAGCCTTTCGTGCAGTCAGAGGTTGAAATCACTGACAGAGATCGTGCGTGGCTGTTGAACCATACGATATTTCACCTCCGTGCACTCGGTCGGCTCGTCGACGCTGTTGCGCCTATCGAAGCAGCTCTAGACGTAGCCGTCGAACAAGGACGTTGGTTAGAGGCAACGAAGTGCGGATCGAGACTGTCAACATTGCTACTGGACTTAGGCCAAATTGATGCGGCAGTAGCAATGGGCCAATCTGCCGTCAAATATGCTGATAGAAGTAATGATGAGTATCAGCAATTGGTTAGCTACACTATTCTTGCTGATGCGCACCATCAGTCAGGAGAAATTGATCAGGCAAAGTCACTGTTTGAAGATGCCGAGCAGATAGAACCAAAACACCAGCCCGATTATCCTAGGCTCTATTCTGTCTACAGCTACCGTTACTTTGAGTTGCTCATCACTCTCGGCAAGATCGATGTTGTACATCGAAGAGCGGAGCAAACGCTTGAGTGTATGAAGAAAGAGGACGGTTGGCTTCTCGGCGTTGCTCTCAACTACATCTACATCGGCCACGCAGCATTGGCGTTAGGCGACGGAAGTAAAGCTCTAACGAATTACAATCTTGCAGTAGACAGCCTACGCGAGTCGGGCACAGTTCATCAAATTCCTCGTGGACTCTTGGCCCGTGCTGCGTGTCTTCGGTATAGGGATAACCTTCTGGGATCGCGACATGATCTAGACGAAGTTGTCCGCATCGCGACCCGTTGCGGACTAAGGCTTCGTAAATGCGACGCTCATCTTGAATATGCTCGCCTCGCCCTTGCCGAAGGCAATCCCGACGAGGCCCTCCCCCACCTCAAGTCCGCCGACGCTTTGGTCACCGACTGCGGCTATCACCGTCGCGACCCGGAGATCGCTGATCTTAAGGAAAAGCTCGGACAGTCGCCCCCGTCTCAGGCAAGTCAACGCCGGCCCGCGTCGGGCCTAGAAGAAGCAGGTGGCGAGCATGCCTAGCAGCAGCACCAGTAGGAAGAAGGCGAGGTGGGGCATGGTTATTTGATGACCAGCTCCAGCGGCGCCTTGGATAAGGGTGCAGCGCCCTCGCTGCTGACGATGGAGGTGCGGCCTAGGGTCATGGCTTGGCCGGCGTCGCTGTCCATCAGGATCATGTGGAGGAAGAAGACCATGCCGGGTTCGATGACCGTGGGGTTGCCTGTGTAGAACATGGGATAGTCCATCCAGCAGGGCGCGTAGACGGTGCCCAGCGAATAGCCGCAGGCGTTCAGGCGGTGGGGTTTGAGGCCGTGGCTGTCTATGACGCGGGCGTGGCTGTCGAAGACTGCGCCCATGGTGTTGCCGGGCTTGAGGGCCTCCTCACAGGCAAGTAACGCTTCGCGTGCTGCGCGGAACATTTTTTGCTCGTGGGGCGTGGGTTCTCCGATAACGAAGGTATTCATCAGGCAGGCGTGGTATTGGCGGTAGACGCCGGCATATTCGAGGGTGAGCTGGTCTTGGGCGTCCAGTTTGCGCCTGCCGGATTTGTAGCGGCAGAGAAGCGCGTCGGGCCCCGACCCGATGATGAAGGGGTTGCCGGGATAGTCCCCGCCGCCCTTGAAGACAGCGCCCTGCATCGCCGCCAGAATATCCCCTTCGTCAGCCCCGGCGTGGGTCGCGCCAACGGCGGCCTCGAAGGCCTCGTCGGCGAGTTCGGCCGCGCGTCTGACATAGGCTAATTCTGCCTTCGACTTCGTAAGACGAAGCCCTGACACAAGATCGGATGCATCCCGCGCGACCGCGAAACCGTCCAGCGCCGCATCCACCTGCTTGCCGCGCGCGGCGGTGAGGCCGGTGGCGTCGTATTCAATGCCGAGGCGCTTGCCTTCGAGGCCGCCGCGCCGGAGGAGGTCTTTCAGATCGTCAGCGGGCGTCGCGCCATCGCGATCGACCCAGATGCGGATGTCTTCGATGATCGAGGTGTTCTGGGCCTGGCGCAGATCGGGTGCTCGGGTGAGGAGCACGATCTCGCCGTCGGCGCGCAGGATCAGGCATTGGAAGAAGCAAAAACCGAAGGTGTCGTAGCCCGTGAGCCAATACATGCTCTCCTGCTTGAACATGAGGAGGGCATCGAGGTTCCTCGCCGTCATGGCCGCCAGCGTGCGCCGCCGGCGCTCGGCGAACTCGTCCTTCGTGAAATGCAGGGCCATGTTGGCCTTCCTTTCTTATCCCTTGGAAAACAGGCCGCCACCGCGCAGGGCCTTTCGCCCGGCAAATCGCCCGCCATCGCCGATGGCTTCTTCGATGCGGAGGACTTCGTTCCATTTAGCCATGCGTTCGGATCGCGAGAAGGAGCCGACCTTGAGCTGGCCGGCGTTCCAGCCGACGGCGAGATGGGCGATGGTGATATCCTCGGTTTCGCCGGAGCGGGCGGAGACGATGGTGTCGAAGCCGGCGATGCGTGCGGCGTCGAAGGCGGCTTTGGTCTCGGTGAGCGTGCCGCGCTGGTTGGGCTTGACCAGAAGCGCATTGGCGGCGTTCAGGGCCGCTGCCCTGTGCACCCGTTCGGCGTCGGTCACTAGGAGGTCATCGCCGATGATCTGCAGGTTCTCGCCGGCGAGTGCGGTAAAGGCGCGAAAGCCGTCGATATCGTCCTCGGCGAGCGGGTCCTCGATCGAGAGGATCGGGTAGCGCTGGAGCCAGCTTCTCAAAAGATCGATCATCTCGCCACTGTCGAGTTCACGGTCTTCGAGCGCCAGGCGGTAGCGGCCTTCGCTGCCGAACTCGGAGGCCGCGATGTCGAGGGCGATGCCGACCTGATCGGCAGGCCGATAGCCCGCACGCTCGACCGCGCGCACCAACGTGTCGAGCGCCTGTTCGTTGGTCTCGAAGACAGGCCAGAACCCGCCCTCGTCGGCAACGCCCGCAAGCCGCCCCGCCTCACCCAGCAGCGTACCCGCTGCACGGTAGACTTCTGCTGTCCAATCCAGCGCTTCGGCGAAGCTTTCAGCGCCTGGGCAGACGATCATGAAGTCCTGGATGTCGACCCGTCGACCGGCATGCGCGCCGCCGCCGAAAATCTGGATCTCCGGGAGCGGGATGATCAAGGGGCGGTCGCCGGCGAGATAGCGGAAGAGCGGCTGGGCGGCAGCGGCGGCGGCCGCGTGAGCGTTCGCCATCGAAACCGCGATCGTGGCGTTGGCGCCCAGACGCGACTTATCATGGGTGCCATCCAGATCGATCAGACGCCGATCGACAAGTCCCTGATCAGTGGCGTCCAAGCCCTGCAGCGCCGGCGCGATCTCATGCTCGACCGCATCGACCGCCTGTCTGACATCGTAGCCGCCGAAGGCCTCCCCGCAATCCCGCCGATCGAGCGCTTCCGCCGAGCCGGTGGACGCACCTGCAGGGGCGATCGCACGGCCATAGGACCCGTCGGTCAGCACCACTTCGGCCTCGACCGTGGGACGCCCCCGCGAATCCCAGACCCGACGTCCCCGTACCTTGTCGATCAGCGTGCGATTGCTCATCGGCTCTCTCCCAAAGACCAGTCCGTTCGGAGTTCAAGGAGACGCTTCGGCGGCGTGTCGAGCCGGGCTCTCGCAAAAGCGCGCACCCGATCCTTGTCGCTCTCTTCGGTGAGATATTCGACCGGTGATTTGCCGTCGATCCGCCCGAGCATCAATCCTGGCAGAAGAGCTGCGGTTCGGGCTTCGAGATTTCCTCTCGGTTCCCAATCGACGCCTGCCAGATAGCGTTCAACGAGGGCATCGAAGCAGTCGAGGAAAGCGGCCTCCGCCTCGGGCACCCAGACGCTTTTCAGGAAGAGGTGATTGAGGCAAAAGGCGAGATCGAAGGCCGGATCGCCGAACCAGGCGCATTCGGCATCCAGAAAGACCGGCCCGTCGTCGCCGATCAGGATGTTTTTCGGGCTGACATCGCCATGAACCAAGGCCAGCCTGGTGCTGCGCGTCGTTTCGATCAGACGATGCAAGGCAGGGGCCTGGTCAGGATGGGCCGATGCGGTCGCCGCCAGATATGGCTCGAGGCGGATGTCGTAGAAGATGTCGTCGGTCGCGAAACGTTCCGGGAGACCTTGCCGCTTCGCGCTCGCCGAATGAATGCGCACCAGGCGATCGCCGACGGCTGAGGCGGTCTCAGGATCGGCTTTCCCCTGGCGGAGCTGATCCTTCCAAAGCGCGAAGCGTTCCGGCGACAGAAAGTCCATGGCCAGAACGCCGCTTTCCTCATCCTGTCCGAGCAGCGCCGGCACCGCTTCGGGCACGATGCGCGCCGCTTCGCGCATCCAGGCCGCCTCATAAGCGTTGCGCTCGATCGGCGCGAACCAGTCTGCGGCGACCTTCAGCTTGGCCAGCGCCCTTTTGACGCAGATCGTGCGGGTTCGCGTCCGCACCTTCCAGATGTCGGACGAAACACCGCCGCCGAGCGCTTCGGCTTCCGGCTGTTCCCCCGTTTCCAGAAGGCCGAGGCGGCGAAGGGCTGAAAGGAGCTCGTCATCAAATTCCAAGGCTGCTCCAGACGGTCGAAATGGACTTGTCGCTCCTCATCATGATCGGAATGCGGCCGGCTTGCAATTGGAGCCATGACGCGTTTCGGACGTTGTATTTTTCAACCTTTAGTTGCTTCACGAGTTGTGATAGACGCTTGATGAGAACGCTCTCGAACCATCCCGGATCATGCCCGACAATTCAGCCCAATCCTCGGCCCAGCCCGCCAGCAACGATGCCGCCCCTCATCCTGGAAAACCGCTCTGGGTCGTGGGTGTCGGGGCCGGCGCCGGCGGTCTGGAAGCCATTCAGCTTCTGTTCGGCTCGATGCCGGCCGACGCCGAACTCGCCTTCGTCATCTGCAGGCGGGTGCAGTCCGGCCTCACCGACCCGCTCGCCGATCTGCTTTGCACCCAAACCGCGATGCCGGTTGTGCGCGCCGCTGACGGGATCAGGCTTCAGGCCGGCCACATCTATCTGGTGCCGCCGAATGCGCGCATGGTCCTTCTCAAAGACAGGCTCGTAACCTTCGGCGCCGATGCCGAGGATGACGAGGGCGACTCCGCCATCTACACGGCCGTCTCGCCCATCGATGTCCTGCTGCATTCGCTTGCCGCGTCCGTCGGACGATCGGCGATCGCCGTCATCCTCTCGGGCAATGACGAGGATGGCGTGCGCGGCTGCGCCTCGATCAGGGACCATGGCGGCATGGTGCTGGCGCAACATCCTGAGAGCACCGAATTCGCCAAGATGCCAAGTCAAGTCATCGCTGCCGAGCTGGCTTCGGCCGTGGCCCCGCCGGGCGCGATCGCGGATCTGATCTGGCGCCATGTCGGCAAGATGCGAGCGCCGGCTTCAAAGAAACGCGGGAGCCGCGACGACGACGCGCTCGCGCGCATCACGGCTCTTCTTGAGGCCCGCTTCGCCATCGATACCCATGCCTATCGTCCCTCGCTCGTGGCGCGGCGGGTGCGACGGCGACTGGCGCTGTCCAAGGTCGAGACGCTCGCCGACTATGTCCGCCTCCTGGACAGCGACGAGGCGGAACTCACCGCTCTGCATGATGACCTCCTGATCCGGGTCACGACCTTCTTCCGCGATGTCGAGGCATTCGGCGTGCTGGCGCGCGAGGTGGTGCCAGCCCTGGTTCTCGGCATGTCCATGGAGCAACCGCTCCGGGTCTGGGTTCCCGCCTGCGCCAGCGGCGAGGAAGCCTATTCGATCGCCATGCTTATCCTCGACCAGATCGAGCGAACGGGTGCGGCGACGCACCTGGAGGTCCTGGCGAGCGATCGTCATGAGCCGGCGCTCAAACATGCGCGCGTCGGGCGCTATCTCCGGGATCGCCTGAGCAATGTGCCGCCTGAACTGATCAACCGCTACATGGAGGACGATGGCGATTGTTTTAAAGTCGGCGCCCAGCTGCGCCGACATGTCACCTTCGTCGCCCACGACATCCTTCGAGCGCCCGCACCTGACGACATCGGTCTGGTGAGCTGCCGCAATCTCCTGATCTATCTCGCCGCCGCGTCTCGGGAAAAGGCGCTTGTGACCTGTTCCGCCGCCTTGAGGCCGGACGGTTTCCTGTTTCTCGGTCCAAGCGAGCAGCCCGGCCATCTGACGGCAGGCCTCGAAACCATCCACGGCAAGTGGCGGATCTATCGGAAAATACCGCCGCCCAGGGTCGATGATGCTTTGGTCAGGCTTTCCGAGGCCCGGAAAAAGGCGCCGGCCGAAGCCATCGAGCCGCCCGAAACGGATGATGTCCCGCCAGCCGAAAGGTCGACTGGCGATGCCGGCAAACGGAACTATCTCGAAGGGGTGCTCGCTGAAAATCAGCGCATGCTGGAAGGCACGATCGACACGCTTTTGGCCTCAAACGATACGCTTCGCCGGCGCAATCGCGATCTGCGCGCTGAAAACCAACGCCTCGCTAACGCTCATGCCGCCCTCGACGACGTCGCCACCATGATCGCGCATGATCTGAAGATGCCGCTCGGCACGGTCCGCCGCATGGCCGATCAGCTCAAGACGAGGCTGGAGGCTAACGAGCGAGACACGGGCATCATCGCCAGCCTCCAGCCAATGCAGCATCAGCTCATCGCACTCGGCCGTCTGATCGACGATCTCTTGACCTATGCACGCCAAGGGCCTGGCGACGCATCCGACATGCAATCGTTCGACGTGACAAACCTGCTGCGCGAAACCCTCACGCTGATCGGCCTGCCCAAGGGCGTGAAGGTGCTGATAAAGCCGCGTTCGCTCGAGATCTCGACCTTTCGGATACCGCTCGCCTGCATTCTTCGCAATCTCCTCGGACAAGCCATCGAGCGCATAGGCGACGCGGACGGCGCCATTCGGATCGAAGGCACTCCCGACGCTCATCTTCTGGAGGTCACGATCGCCGACAATGGTGCGCAACAGTACGACCAAAACGGCGAGCTCGGCCTCGCGATCGTCCGCCAGCTCCTGGACGCAGCCGGCGGCCGGCTGACAATGGGCGCCAACAAGTCCGGCGTCGGCCATCATGTGCGCTTCACCTGGCCGATCAAAAACATCGCCGCATCGGCGGCAAGGTCGAACTCGTCCCAATCCGCCTAGAGCTTTTCCCGAACAGGTGGAAACACCTGTTCGATAAGGAAATGCTGCGAAACAAAGAGATAGAGCGTGTATCACGATCACACCCGATCGGGATCCGCTCTAGTGGCATGGCCACATCATTGTGGTGTAACCACATCATTTGACGTCCTTGGTCAGTGACAAGACCAGCCGTTTTGGCGATGCTCCCGCAAAGTGAGGATGAGCCATGCTGGAAACTGTGGGCGGGCTGGGACGGCCGACATCATGAGAAGAGCGCTTCGTTGGACCGGCTACGGGCTGCTCGGGCTTCTCTTGCTGGCGTTGATCTTGAGCGCTGCCGGTTACGTCTGGCTGCGCCAAAGCCTGCCGGTTGTCGACGGCGAGCAGCTGGTGAAAAATCTTGATCATCCTGTGGAGATCGTGCGCGATCGCCATGCGATCCCGCATATCAGCGGCGAGAGCGTGCTCGATGTCCTCTTCGCGCAGGGCTATGCCCATGCCCAGGACCGGCTTTGGCAAATGGAGTTTCAGCGCCGGGTGGGCGCTGGCCGTCTCGCCGAGATTGCCGGCAGCGATGCGCTGCCCACCGACCGTTTCATGCGCCTGCTCGGCTTCTATCGCGTCGCCGAGGCCAGCATCGCCCATCTCTCAGAGGATTCGATCGCCTGGCTGAACGCCTATGCCGACGGCGTCAATGCCTTTCTCGATGAGCGCAGCGGTCCGCTGCCGCCTGAATTCATTCTGCTGCGCCACGACAAGATCGAGCCATGGAAGCCCGCCGACAGCATCGTCTGGATCAAGATGATGGCGCTCGATCTCAGCCGGAACTGGCGAAACGAGCTCCTGCGCGCGCGTCTGGCAACCGTGCTTACCGAGGAGCAGGTCGCCGATCTCTGGCCGGACTATCCGAGCGACGCGCCGGTGACGCTTGCAGCGCTCAAAGACAGCCTCGACCTCGATCGCCTGGCCTCCGTCCTGCCGGCAGCGCCGCCTCCGGGCATCGGCTCGAACGCCTGGGCGGTATCCGGCGGCCGCAGCAGCACGGGCGCACCGCTGCTCGCCAATGATCCGCATCTCGGCTATCGGGCACCTGGCACCTGGCACCTGGCCCATCTCAAATCCCCCGAACTCGAACTGATCGGCGCCGGCCTTCCCGGCGTGCCGGGCATCGTGCTCGGCCATAACGGCGATGTCGCCTGGGGCATGACCAATACCGGACCGGACAGCCAGGACCTCTTCATCGAGAAGATCGATCCTGCCGATCCCAGCCGCTATCTGACGCCCGAGGGATCAGCGCCCTTCGATGTCAGAATCGAGGTGATCAAGGTCAAGGACGCCGATGATATCGAAATGACGGTGCGCGGCACGCGGAACGGGCCGGTGATTTCCGATCTCTTGAGCAACACCGGCGGTCTTACCGACGACGGTCACGTTCTGGCGCTCGCCTGGACCGCGTTCATCGAGAACGACACTAGCATCGAAACCCTGTTCCGCCTCGCCGAGGCGCGGGACTGGGCAAGCTTTCAAAAGGCCGTCGAGGGACATAATACGCCGCAACAGAACCTGTTCTATGCGGATCGTGCCGGTCATATCGGCATGATCGCTCCGGGCCGGGTGCCGGTGCGCCGATCCGGCGACGGTCTTTGGCCCGTACCGGGCTGGACCGGCGACCATGACTGGATCGACGTCATCCCGGCTGACGCCTTGCCGAAGCGCGCCGACCCTCCGAGCGGCCAGCTGATCAACGCCAATAATCGGTTGGTGCCTGCCGACTATCCCCATCTGATCACGGCCATCTGGGAACCACCCCACAGGGCAGAACGGATCGAAGCGCTGATCGGCGACGGCCAGCATGATCTCGATAGCCTCGCCCGCATCCAACGGGACGAATTCTCGTTGCTGGCGCACAATGTTCTGCCTCACATGCTCAAGGCCAGCCCCAGCAATGATCGCGCCAAAGATGCCGCCGAACGGCTGTCCTCCTGGGATCGGGTGATGCGCGCCGAGGCCGCCGAGCCGCTGATGTTCGCCACCTGGTATCGAATGTTCACCCGATTGATCTATCAGGACGAGCTCGGCCCGCTGTTCGGATCCTATTGGGGCATCCGCCCGCAATTCATCGAGCGGGTGCTCGAGGAAAAACAGGTCTGGTGCGATGATATCGAGACGGATCCGGCCGAGAGCTGCGCGGACCTCGCCGGAGCAGCGCTCGATCTGGCGCTCGACGATCTCGAGAAACGCTTCGGCGACGATCCCGCCGACTGGCGCTGGGGGGACGCTCATCCCGCCACCATGACCCATCCGATCCTCGGCCGGCTTCCGGTCATCAAGCATCTCGTCAATATCATCCAGCCCGTAGGCGGTGACAGCGTGACGGTCAATGTCGGCCATTACGCCCAGCATAACGAGGCCGATCCCTTCGCCAGCATCCAAGGGGCCAGCTATCGCGGGCTTTACGATCTCGCCGAACTGGACCGTTCGCGCTTCATCACAGCCACCGGTCAGTCCGGCAATCCTCTATCCGCCCATTATCGGGACCTCACCGAACTCTGGGCAGCCGGCGAGACCGTGCCCATGCTTCGCGATCCCGAGCGCTACGACAGCGATGCCATTGGCCGCCTCACGCTCAGGCCCGAAGGCCGGAACTGACGATCACCGCCGTCAGCGCACCCGTCGACGGCGTGCCGCCGAGCTTCGGAAGGATGCCTTCGGGATCTTCCGAGGTGTTCGTACCAACAAGCCGGAAACACAGTCTGCTCGGGCCGGGCTCCCGCTGAGCTGCCCGGATGCGCCGGCGACCGCGTCAGCGGACAGCGGACAGCGGACAGCGGACAGCGGACAGCGCTTCATCATGTCTTAATCTATTCCTGTCACCATTCGTCATCTCGTTGGTCTATGCGACACTAGGAATCCGCCCACCGGCAGGGCGTCGAGTCCGGACACGGATTCCCAGGATCGCATGGACCAGAGCGTGATGGTCCCACACAAACGTTAACATCGCATGAAGAAGGCGAAAGAACCCAAAAGCGCGCGAAAGATAGCGAGATCGCCGGAGGTCTGATCCGATTTCAGATCCAAGCCGGCTTCACAGCAGGACGACGTTCTGCCATCGGCGGCAAAAGAATATAAACTTCTATATGAATTTGATTTAAAAATCTTTCGCGCATTCGGGGATAAAACTGGATTATCGGGATCTTGTAGACAAATTTTTCTCGTTCAAGTTGGCTTTTTTCCAACACATTATGTAGATCATCAACTAATAAGTTTGCGTATGTTAATCTTAGAGAAAACATATTTTTCAATAGGTTATAAAAATATAAATAGCATTTATATAGAATTTTATCAATCTTCCTTGCGTTTCAACAGGAAAGTCAATCAATTTTTTCTACATTTTTTTCTAGCGTAAAAGTTTTAAATTCGTCTATTTTACCTTGCGTAGTCATTTTGCGCTTGGAATTCCCGCTGAGCGAGAAACCCTGCCTACTGGGACGTGGAGCTATTGGAACGATGAATCAAGTTGTGAGCAAGTCTGCCGGTACCGGTGTGGCCGGACGCAGCCGGGCACTGGATGTTGACCGGTATGTCAGCATGCGCATTCGGCAAAGGCGTATCATGCTCGGTCTTACCCAGCAGCAGATGGCCGAGCTCATCGGCGTTACCTATCAGCAGGCCCATAAGTACGAAACCGGCATCAATAGGATTTCCGCTGGCCGTCTCTATCAGATCGCCCGGGCGCTTGGTGTCGAGATCAGCTATTTCTTCGAAGATGTCGAGCCGAGCAGCGGTGCGCCGGCGCGCTCGCAAGAGCTCATGCCGCAACAGCGCATGCTGCTCGAACTGGCTCGAAACTTCGCGTCGATCAAGAGCCGGAAGCACCAAGAAGCGCTCTGCCATCTCGCACGGGTTCTGAGCGACAGCGAGAGCCGGCGCTGAACGCATCGCATCGGATGATTAGCGTCCCATCGCCGGTCAACGCTATGTCGAGCGTTTGGCCGCCGCCAGACCGATGATGCGGACAGTCTCCGACCAAAGATCGAGCTGCTCGATCTCGGCGTAGGTAAACCAGCGGGCTTCCTTGGCGTCGTCACCGGCCTTCAGGTCCGTTTGCAGTGCCTCGGCGACGAAATCGACCAACGTGTAGTGATGACGCACACGCCCTTGGTCGTCCCGATCGATCATATCGAGCGTGGCGACGATCTCGCCGAGCCTGATCTCGATACCCGTCTCTTCACGGACCTCGCGCGCCGCCGCCTCGGCCAATGTCTCGCCGAGCAGCTGTGCACCGCCCGGCAGGCTCCACTGTCCCGCGCGCGGCGGCTTGCCGCGTTTGATCAGCAGGACCCGGTCATCCCGCCAGACCACCACGCCGACGCCGACCATCGGCTGACTGGGATAGTCACGCTTCACGGCCGCCCTCCATCCAGAAACAGGGTGAGCACAGCGGAGTAGCCGTAGAGCCGATCGCGAAAAATCTCGCCATTGGTCTGAAAGCCGGAGAGAGGAATCCTGCCGAGCCCCTCCTGAATGATGGCCAGTTCTGCGTCATCCGTGCCGAACAGATGGCGGCCGCGGCCGGTGCAGCTGTGATAGAGCGCACCCAGGACAGGACGCCCGTCAGCGCGTTTTTGCAGGTCGGTTATCAGACGTCGCAGATCCGCTTTGGCGCCTTCGGGATCACGCTTCACGAAGCAGAGAAGATCGCCCGGGCGCAGATCGTCGCCGACCATGACGAAACCGCGCAGCGGATCGATGCTGCCGAGGTCGCGCACGAGATAGTCGCTTCGGTCGGTCTTGCTCTCCAGCCTCGCTGCCAGAATGAAGCCATTCAAACGCTCGAGGCTGCGCGCGGCGATGGGGCCGACATCCTCCTTCAAGCAATCCAGCGCCGGATGATCGTCGAGGGTCTTGATCCAAGGCCCATCGATGGCGGTCACCTCGCGTACCGGACCGATCGGCGTGCAGCCCTGGGTCAGCCCCGTGATCATCGCAACATCCTCGGACAGCAGCACGCCGGAGAGGCCGCCTTCGGTCGGCTGTCCCGCGATCTGCATCGCACCATTGCCAGTGGCCGACGTCAGCCCGCCGACCAGGAATACCCCGGCATCCGCGGCGAGGCGCTCGATCATGGCCGGCGTCCGGGCCTGACGGGGATCTCCATGCACGATGGCAAGTGGCGATTGATGTCCTGATGCCAAGGCGCTGTCCGGCCCGGATGCGACCGCAAAGTCGGAGCCGATGTTCTCCAGGCCGTCGAACAGGCGAAAGCTGTCCGGCGGCAGGGCAGCGGTCAGGATGGACATGGCGCCGTCGCGAAAGCCGCCGCCCTGATTGGCGCAGACGCCGATACCGCCCGTTCCCACCCAAGCCTCCACGCCGGTCGCTTCTCGAAGGCGGCCTGCGATCAAATCCAGAGCGTGCGCAAGGGATCCGCTCACATAGACGATCCCGAGATTGGTGGCAGCCGGCAACTCGCCGAGCATGGAAAGGCAGGTATTGCAGGCGCTCAGCCAATCGTCGCCCGATGCGGCGGCGGCTCGAAACGATGTCATCTGATCCCCTTTTTCGCAGCGCGCTACCTAGCGCAGGCGGGGGCTGATGCCAATAGAAGGCTGCGTGCAGACCTCGAGACCGCATCGTTAACGCTGTCATCCGACATCGAAGCAAATCAATGGCACAGGGATAAAGAACATCGTGAAAAGTGGATAATTCAGATTCAGTAAAATTTATCGAAAGATCGATCTTTTGCCGATGACGCACGCCGCCTTTTTCTTATAATGACACTCCGTTGGTAAAAGCGTCATGAATATTCACGTTACCCGCCTGAGGGGTTCCAAGACCTCGGGTGGTTTAGTATGTCGAGTTTTCCACGAACTTGATGGAAATAGGGCGGTCCGTTAAGCATGTCTGGCCCGTCGGCCTGTAAAGGCCTGCGGTCAAGACCTCCGCCTCGCGCCGACGTCTCGGATTTGGGTCGATTATGCTCAACGTGGTTGTCATCGATGATCGGGTCACCAATCGCAACATCCTCACGCGCCTGGCGATGTCGGTCGAGGAGGGGATCCGGGTCAAAGCGTTCGCCAGTCCCAAACCGGCGCTCGCCTGGCTGGAGCAGACCACGCCCGATCTGGTGATCACCGACTTCAAGATGCCCGATATGGACGGCGCCGACTTCATCCGCGCCTTTCGCGCCCTTCCCGGCGCCGGCGAGGTGCCGGTGATGGTGGTCACGGTCTACGAAGAGCGCAGCTATTGCTATCAGGCGCTGGAGGCCGGCGCGACCGACTTTCTGCTCAGCCCCGTGGATCAGCTGGAGTTTCGGGCGCGCGCCCGGAACCTCCTCACCATGAGGAAGCAGCAGAAGCTCCTGGAGGAGCGGGCGGCGGCTCTGCATCAGGAGCTCAGCCAGAACCAGGAACGCCTGGCGCTGCCCACCACGGAGCGACGTCTTCGCCGCCTCATCGACAGCACGCTCACCCTGATCAACGCGGTCGATCGCCAGGGCCGGTTTACCCACGTCAATGATGCGCATCGCAGGATCTACGGCGTCAATCCAACCGGCGTGATCGGCCACGACCTCGCAGCGCTTTATGGCGCCGATGGTGCAACGCTGCACCAGGTCCAGAACGCCAAGGTGTTCGAGACAGGCGAAATGCTGTCCAGCTTCGAGCAGGAGATCACCCTGCCGGACGGCATCGAACGGCGCGTTCTGTTCACGAGCAAATCGCCGCTGTTCGACGATGCCGGACAGGTGATCGAGGTGATCACCGCCTCGATCGACATCACCGCGCTCAAGAAGGCGCAGGCGGAAATGCGACGCAGGGTCGATCACGATCCGCTGACCGATTTGCCCAATCGCAACGTCTATCGGCGCTATGTCGAAAACGCGCTCAAGCGGGCGCGCCGGCGTGAAGCGCGCTGCGCCGTGCTGCTTGTCGATCTCGATCGCTTCAAGGGGGTCAACGACGCCTTTGGCCTGGTGGCGGGCGATCAGCTCTTGAAAAGCGTCGCCGATCGCCTCGCCTCCTGTCTGCGTGAAAGCGACGTCATCGGGCATCTCGGCGGCGATGAGTTCGTCATCCTGCAGACCGACATCCGCGGCCCGGAGGAAAGTCAGGCGCTGGCCCGCAGGCTTGGCGACAGCTTCGGCCAGCCCTTCGTCGTCGATGACGAAGAGATCCATATTAGCGCCAGCATCGGCATCACGCTGTTCCCGGCGGACGGCCCGAGCGCCGATCGCCTCCTCAAGAACGCCGAACTCGCCATGTACCGGGCCAAGGCGATCGGCCGCAATGCCAGCTGCTTCTACTCCCCGCAGATGAATCTGGTTGCGCGGCGCACAGGCCTGATGGAACGCG
>JBCCUL010000006.1:0-150253 GCA_039197065.1 Pseudomonadota bacterium
CAACAGTGTCTATTCTGCAAATCGCGCGACGAAATGCCCGAGCCCCACACATCGAATAAAACACGCTGATACATGTTCATTAGGACAACCAGCGGCCGCACGGATCTTTAACGGCTCGATGTTCCGACATGCGATGCCATGGAATGAACATCTCTGGCGAAGCTTGATCGCTTTGAGATCATCGGCACGGTCGCCTTTCAATATCTTGGGAAAAACACCGATGACGCACAGCCCGTTTTTCACCAGCTCACCAGCAATCGCGGCGGCAATCCTGCTGACCCTGACAGCTTGTTCGGCGTCGCCTACGCCTTACCAGGTGGCGGACGGCGAGGGCGGCTATACCAATCGGAAACTCGAAAGCGGCGGCTATCAGGTCACCTTTACCGGCAATGGCGCAACGCCAAGGCAATCCATCCAGGAAGCCGTCCTTTTCCGAGCCGCACAGGTGACTCTCCAGGCTGACAGCGACTATTTCGAGGTGGTGTCGAACAAAGTCGAGCCGGTGTCCGAGCCTGTCGAGGACGGCGGCTTTGGCTTGTCGTCATTCTTCGGCGGGGGCGCCGATGGCGGCTTGGTCAGCACCGTGGACTTCGTGCTGCTCGACGATGCACCGGCGGGCAACAATCCCAATATCTACAATGCCAGCGATCTCATCGACGAATTGAGAGACAGCGTTCTGTCCTCGAACAGCGCCGCGACGAGCGTCCGCAACGGCGCCATCGTCAATGACCTGCGTGCGCCTCGAACCCGCGACTATTGATTGCCCCCAGGCTGCCGAAGGTTCAAAGTCGTTTGAGTCTTTGTGAACTGCCGGGAGGCGGCCATGGCTGGTGGTTTTGCAAAAGATGGCGCGGTGCAGGACCAGATCGATGCGAACATCGAGGACGCGGTCAGTCACGCGCGAGAACGACTTTCCCAAGGTGAGAGCCTGACGCACTGCGAAGACTGCGGCGAGGCGATCCCGGAGCGTCGCCGGGAGGCGGTCCCAGGCGTGCGCCTGTGCATTGCATGTCAGGAGGCGCTCGACAAAGAGACCGTGCATTTCAGCGGCTACAACCGCCGCGGCAGCAAGGACAGCCAGCTGCGCTGATCCTCCTCGACCGCTGGATCGTTAAGCCCCCGCCGATTTCCCAGCGACCAGCGCCCGCTCCAGCACCCTCGTGATGTGCAGCGCATCGCGTCCGGTACCATCTTCGATCTGGTGACGGCAGCTGGTGCCATTGGCGACGATCACCGTGTGCTCGGGATCGGTCTCACGCACAGCCGGTAGCAGGGATAGCTCGGCCATCGCGATCGACGTCTCGTAGTGGTCAGCATCATAGCCGAACGCACCGGCCATGCCGCAGCAGCTCGACTGGATAACCTCGTGATCGAGATCGGGCACTAAGTCCAGACAGGCCGACATTGCCTCCATCGCGGCGAAGGCCTTTTGATGGCAGTGACCATGGACCCGCGCTTGTCGCCAAGGAGGCGCGCTCAGCGCCAGGTCAAGCCGCCGTTCCGCCTGCTCTCGCGCCAAAAACTCCTCGAACAGCAGCGCTTGATCCGCTGACAGCCCCTTCCCCGGCAGCAGAGCGTCAAACTCGTCCCGCAGCGTCAGAAGACAGGAGGGCTCCAGCCCGATAATCGGCATATCAGCTTCGATCGCCGGCGCTACCGCCTCAAGAAAACGCTGCGCCTCCGCGCGCGCTTCCTCCACCATCCCCGCCGCCAAATATGTCCGCCCACAACAGGGGGCGCGGCCCCCGGCGTTGACCGGATGGTGCACGCGATAGCCGGCGGCGTTCAACACCCGCTCCGCTGCGCGCGCGTTGTCCGGCTCGAACCAGGTGGTGAAGGTATCGGCAAACAGCATGACGTCCCGACCGTCGCCGACGGTTTGGCCGTTCGCCTTCGGCAGAAATGGTTGCGGATGCCAGCGCGGCAGGCTGCGTTTGGCGGAAAAACCGAGCAGGCGCTCGCTGAGCACCGCCAGCCCCGGCAAATGATCCCGAGCATGCAGCAGGGGCCGTAGGCGGCTCGCATAGGGCGCATAGCGCGGCAGGTTCGCGATGAGCCTCGTCTTCAAGTCAAGCCCGTGGCGGCCTCGCCACTGATGCGCGACCTCGATTTTCATGCGCGCCATGTCGACGCCGGTCGGGCATTCGCGCCGACAGGCCTTGCAGGAGACGCAGAGATCGAGGGCGTCCTTCATCTCGTCCGAGGTCAGCGCATCAGGACCAAGCTGGCCGGACAACGCCAGCCGCAGGCTGTTGGCGCGGCCGCGGGTGACATGCTGCTCGTCGGCGGTCACCCGGTAGGACGGGCACATCACGCCGGGCTCGGCCTTCCGGCAGGCGCCGTTGTTGTTACACATCTCCGCCGCACCGAGAAAACCGCCCCAGTCCGACCAGTCCAGGCCGCTTGCCACGGGCAAGGGCGCGTACTCAGGCTTGAATCGGAACAGACTTCGGTCGTCCATCTTGGGCGCGTCGACGATCTTGCCGGGATTGAGCGACCCATCCGGGTCGAAGGTCGACTTCACCTCTTTGAACGCCTGAACGAGCTTCGTCCCGAACATCTTTTCGTGGAACTCCGAGCGCACCAGACCATCGCCATGCTCGCCGGAATGGGAGCCCTTGTAGCGCCTGACCAGCTCCATCGCCTCCTCGGCGATCGCGCGGAGGGCCTGGACCCCGGACTCTTGCTTCAGGTTCAAAATCGGCCGGACATGCAATGTCCCGACCGAGGCGTGGGCGTACCAGGTGGCCGTCGTGCCGTGGCGGGTGAAACAGTCGGTGAGCGCCGCCGTGTAGTCCGCCAGATGCTCCAGCGGCACGGCGCAGTCCTCGATGAACGAAACAGGCTTGCCGTCGCTCTTCATCGACATGACGATGTTTAGCCCGGCTTTTCGGACATCCCAGATCTGCGCCTGCTCCGCCGGTTTGACCGCTTCGAGCACAGCGTCGGGAAAGCCGAGATCGGCCATCATTCCGTCCAGCCGCTTCAGATCGTCAAGGAGCGGGCCCTGCTCGTCTCCCGCAAACTCCACCAGCAGAACCGCATCCGGCTCGCCGCGGATGAAACGATCGATCAGCGGACGATAGGCGGGAATTTTCCGCCCGAGCTCGATGATGCTGCGATCCACCAACTCGACGGCCGAGGGGCCGAGCGTCACCAGATCCTTGGTCGCCGCCATCGCCTGATGAAAGCTCGGGAAATGGCAAACGCCGAGCACCCGATGCGCCGGCAGTTTCGAGAGCTTTAGCTTGATCCGCCGAAACAGCGCCAGCGTCCCCTCCGAGCCCACCAGGAGGGAGGCCATATTATGTCCTGCAGAATCGATCCGATCGAGATTGTACCCCCCAACCCGCCGCTGCACCCCCGGGAAGCCATCGGCGATGGCCTGCTGGTTTTCTGCGGCGATTGTTCGGACCGCCTGAATGAGATCAGTATGTTGGCCGCTACCATTGGCGTCCTGGAGATTGCCGGGCACGTAACCGAAGCGGCCGCGCCGCCCGTCCGCCAGCAGGGCGTCGATTTCGAGGACATTGTCGACCATGATGCCGTAACGGATCGAGCGGGCGCCGCAGGCATTGTTGCCGGTCATGCCGCCAAGCGTGGCCCTGGAGCCGGTCGAAACATCGACTGGATAGAACAAACCATGCGGTTTGAGGCTTCGGTTGAGCTGGTCGAGCACGACGCCCGGCTCCACCCAGACCGTCTGTTCATCGAGATCGACCTCGCCGATACCGTTCAGATGGCGGGAGCAATCCAGCACCAGGCTCCGGCCGACCGTCTGTCCCGCCTGCGACGTGCCGCCGCCGCGCGCCAGCACCGAAACTCCAGCCTCCTTAGCGACCCCGAGCGCCGCTTCGAGATCGTCCTCGGACTTCGGGCAAACGACGCCGACCGGCTCGATCTGATAGAGTGAAGCATCGGTGCTATATCGCCCTCGGTCAAACGGCTGGAACAGCACATCGCCGGCAAGCTCCCGCTCCAGCTTCGCCGCCAGCCCCGGATCACCCGGCTCCACACCCTTACGCGTCAACAGCACCCATCCTCCATCATCCAGCCCTCAAAGCTTGGCCGCATACCCTTACGCTTGGCAAGAGCGGTCCGAGTCCACGAGGTGGCCGCGCCACATTGGCTTTTGGAGGATTTGGACGCATAGATGGAGCGTAACCTCGCCTCCCAGGAGCCGATATCGATGCCAGAGACCTTCAAGAGCGGCCGTCACTTTCTGCAGATTCCCGGGCCGACCAATGTGCCGGACCGCATTCTGCGCGCGATGGATCATCCAACCATCGATCACCGTGGCCCGGCCTTCGCAGCGCTGGCCGCCGAAGTCCTCGAAGGACTGAAGCCGGTCTTTGGAACCAGGGGGCCCGTGGTGGTCTATCCGGCGTCCGGGACCGGCGCCTGGGAAGCCGCCCTGGTCAATACGCTCTCCCCCGGCGATCGGGTGCTGATGGCCGAGACCGGACAGTTCTCGACGCTCTGGGTCGAACTCGCCAAGCGCCTCGGTTTCGAGGTGCAGCTTCTTCAGGGCAATTGGCGGCGCGGCGCCGATCCCGAGGCGATCGAAGCGGCGCTTTCCGAGGATACTGGCGGAAAGATCAAGGCGGTCGCCGTCGTGCACAACGAGACCTCCACCGGCGTAACCTCACGCATTCCCGCCGTGCGCAAGGCGATCAATGGAGCCGGACATCAGGCACTCTTGATGGTCGACACCATCTCGTCCCTTGCATCGATCGACTACCGGCATGACGAATGGGGCGTCGACGTTACGGTTGCCGGCTCGCAAAAGGGCCTGATGCTGCCGCCCGGCCTTTCCTTCAACGCCATCAGCGAGAAGGCGCTGGCGGCGACCAAAATCTCGACCATGCCCAAGTCCTATTGGGATTGGTCGGCGATGCTGGATGCCAATGCGCAGAGCGTCTTTCCCTTCACGCCCGCGACCAACCTGCTTTACGGCCTGAAAGAAGCGCTCGCCATGCTCATGGAGGAGGGCTTGGAGACCGTGTTCGCCAGGCATGCCCGTCATGCCAAAGCCACACGCGCCGCGGTCGACTCCTGGGGTCTCGAGGTTCTGGCGGAGGATGCACGCGAATATTCAGGCTCGCTCACCGCGGTGCTCCTGCCCGATGGCCATGACGCCGACGCCCTTCGCGCCCTCATTCTGGAGCGTTTCGACCTGTCGCTTGGCAACGGCCTCGGCAAGCTCAAGGGCAAGGTCTTCAGGATCGGCCATCTCGGCTGGTTCAACGATCTCATGCTCGCCGGCACCTTGTCGGGCGTCGAAATGGGGCTCGATCTGTCAGGCCTGCCGCCGAAAGCGAGCGGCATGCTCGCCGCCCAGGATGTCCTAAAAGAGCCCCTGATCGGCTGAGCAGATGGAGGCCAACGCTGCTGCTGATTTCATCAACGCCCTGGAGGCTTCCGGCGGCATCGTCGCGGCCGTCGGCGCCGGCGGCAAGAAGTCGACGCTTTATCGTCTGCTCGAAGCCCATCGGATCATCGGCACGGAACGCGTTCTCCTGACTTCCACGGTGCAGATCGCCGCCCAGCCGAAAGCGCTCGAGATCGAAACCCATGTCGTCGAAGGCGGCGATACGATTGCCGCGGTCGATGCAACCGATGGCCGTGACGGCGCCTTCTTCTTCGCCGGGCCGTCAGAAAAGCCTGGGCGCTATAGCGGTCTGCCTGAACATCTCATCGACAGTGTCTACAGGCGTGCAGCGTTCGACGTGGCTCTGGTGAAGGCCGATGGCGCACGCATGCGCATGATCAAAGCGCCGAGCGAGAACGAGCCGGCCCTGCCGGACGGTGTTTCGACCATCCTGCCGATCGTCTCCGCACGCGCCTTCGGTCGACCGCTCAACGAGCGAATCGCCCACCGTCCCGAACGCCTTGCTCAGGTGATCGACGCCGATATCGGAACCGCACTCACGCCGGATCACGTGGCCAAGCTGCTCGCCAGTCCGGAAGGATCGCTTCGCCGCACGGCAGAGGCCCGGGTCGTTCCCATCATCAACATGGTGGACAGGCCGGAACGGCAGGCATGGGCCGAAGAAGCCGCAGAGCAGGCGCTTTCCATGACCAGGCGCTTCGATCGCGTCATCCTGGCCTCGATGATCAGCCCCTCTCCTCTGGTCAAAATCGTCGCAGGCTGATCGTCCCCAAGACAACATCCGGCGAGGAAAAACTCACGGGAACAAATAAACGCTTGCGCCATTTTTCTACTTATAATTGAATAATTTCACACCCCAAATCCCGGAAGAGACATGCCCCTTCGACCACCCTTCGATACCGGATCTCCCTGCCAAAACGGCAAGCGCGCCTTGCAGCAAATGCTGCCTGCCGGCTGGCGATTTGCGCATCAGACCGCAATGGATCTGATCACGCAGATCGAACATCTCGCCTGGCAGGACCGGGCCGACAAACTCGATGGCTACTTCACGCAACAGGCCGACGGCATGCTCGGTCCGAAGCGTATGGGCGCCATGGTCGGCGGACAATTGTCTGTTGTCGGCGAAAACGGCCAGATGCCGCCGGCGGATGATCAGGCCGCAAGCTTCGCGACCTGGTGCCGGGCGGTCACGACAGCCATCATGATCGATCTGGATCAGCAGGCCGAGGTCAAGGAGCCGACCCAGGCGCTCACTTACCTGGTCGCACGCGACTGGCATTTCGCCAAATCCGCCGCCGCCTGGGTCGCCGAGAACGGCATGGCGCCGGTGGCGGAAGCCTTGAAGAGCCTCCCCGGCTACGCGATCGTCCTTCTCGCCACCAGCCCGAACGATACCGTCGAACGCTTCATCGCCCGCGACGCCTTCTGGCAGGCCGTCGAAACCAAAACCTAGTGGCTTGGCCACATCATTGACTTTGCGCCGCCTTCGAAGAATGAGCCCGGAATACCGACGGTATGCGGTCCTTTGTCGGGTAGGATCGGGTGGCGCGTTTCGAGGTGCGGTGGCATGATCCGGCGCTTCGACCAAAGACTGATGAAACGAACCATGACTGCAGCGACTGCGGACGTGAGATGAGCGGGGAGCCGTCATGCTGAGCCTCGCTGAGGTCGGTGCGATGCGGGAGCGCCGCGTTGCGGGCCTGATGACCGGAACCTCGATGGACGGCCTGGATGTCGCCATCTGCCGGATCGAGCCCCGCGGGGGCTGCGAGCCCGGCGAACGTCTGGTCTTCGAGCTTCTCGCCTTCGAGACCGTGCCGATGCCCGACGACATCAGACGCGACCTCTCCCCCGAGCGCCTGACCGACATCGCCGCCATCGCCCGCATTAACCAGCGCCTGGGCCAGTACTTCGCCGATGCCTTAAGCGAGGTTGCCGGGCCTTCCCGGCTCAACTTGATTGGGAGCCATGGGCAGACGGTCTATCATGAGCATGGCGTGACTAGCCTGCAGCTCGGCGAACCCGGACCGCTGGCGGCGCGTTTCGGCTGCCCGGTGATCAGCGATTTCCGCATGAACGACATCGCGCTCGGCGGCTCGGGCGCACCGCTGGTGCCCTATGTCGATCAGCGCCTGCTGGGCAGACAGGGCGAAGCGCTGCTCGCCATCAACATCGGCGGGATCTCGAATGTCACGGCGCTACCCGGCGATCCGACGGCCTCAGATCGCGTGATCGGCATGGACTGCGGCCCCGGCAATATGCTGATGGACGCCCTTGCTGCCCGCTGGTCGAATGGCCGCGACAAAGCCGATATGGACGGACGCCTGGCTCTCTGCGGCCAGGTCGACGAAGACCTCCTCGCCTGGCTCAAGGCCCACCCCTATTTTTCGAAAAACCCTAGACCGTCGGCCGGGCGCGAACAGTTCGGGGAGGCTTTTCTCGACGAGATCATCGCCAAGGCTGGCACGGATTTGGAAAACGAGGCCGACATCTCGGCTCTGATGGCGACGCTGGCCGCCTTTTCGGTCTGGGGCATCGTGGACGCCTATCGGCGTTTCATCGCACCCGTCTCGCCGGTGGCGCGCGTGATCGTCAGCGGTGGCGGCAGCCGCAATCCGGCGCTGATGGCCGGGCTCGACGAAGGGTTCGGCAATATCGAAGTCGGCGCCAGCGACGCGCTCGGCCTGCCGGTCGATGCCAAGGAAGCGATTGCCTTCGCCATCCTGGCGTCCGATCGGGTCGATCGTCGTCCGACCAGCCTGCCGTCAGTGACCGGCGCTTGCCGTGAGGCGTTGCTCGGAAAGATCACCGAATGCTGAGCTCGGGCGAGCGCCCCTAGGCGCGGTAAGCTCGGTCGTCCAGAACAGCTCGAGATCGCGCAGCTGCGCGTTCAGCTCACCGAGCGGTCGAAGCTTCGGGTTTTCCCCCAGGGCCACGCTCTGCTCGCTGAGCATGACATTGATGTGGCGGCAGAGATCGCGGCCTTTCTGCGAAAGCCTGATCCGCACGACGCGACGATCACGCTCGGAACGCTCCTGCTCGACATAACCCGCCTCGACCAGGCGCTTTAGGTTGTAGGTGACGTTCGATCCCAGATAGTAGCCGCGGCTGACCAGATCGCCGACACTCACCTCCTCCTCACCGATATTCGCGAGAAGCAGCCCCTGAACATTGTTGATGTCGCTGATCCCGATGCGCTCCAGCTCGGCTCTCAGCACATCGAGGAAACGCCGATGCAGACGCTCGATCAGGTTAATGGTTTCACCATAGTCGTTGATTGCCATGAATTCTTCCATAGGATCACGAGTGGACGCTGTAAAAAAGCGACCGCATCATATCCACCTTGGACCGTATTGGTAAACGCCTGATTAACGCTTTGGTCGATTCAACGGACTGAGATCTTAGCCTTTAGCGACAGAAAGGCCGATTCTGCGCTGTGGATCAGTCGGGGAGCGACAAACCCTCAGCTTCGAGCGCCTTGGTCTGGCGTCGTTCCAGCTTCTTGACGTCGAAGCCGTCGATCAATTCCATGAACAGCCGATGCCAGTTGATCTTGGCGCCGAGATGCATGAAGACCGAGCCCAATCCGATGGCGGCGCGGTCCATCAGGACGAACTCGCGCGGCGGGGTGACGCCGCCGATCTCCCGAAGCTTGCCGTGCACATTCTCGGCGACCTCTCGGCCGTAAGCGCCGGAGTTGGTCTCCTCGATCAGCCGCGGCTTGTCCTCCATCAGCGGGGCGTAGACGAACGCCGCCCAGATATTGAGGGTGTCGATCACCTCGTGCCTGAGATCGGTGAAGCCCCAGGTCTCGTAGGCATGGACCGCGAGATCGCGATCGCCGTCCTTGAGCGCATAATAGAGATCGATGATGCCCTTCACCAAGGTCGGGCGAAACACCCGGATGCAGCCGAAATCCAGAAGGTTGATGTTCTGATCTTCGCGCGCCGCATAATTGCCGAGATGGGGATCGCCGTGGATCACGGCATATTCGTAGAGCGGGACATACCAGGCGCGGAACATGTTGTAGGCGAGCCGATCCCGATCCTCCTGGCTGGCGTCCTTGAAGTCCATGAGCTTGCGCCCGTCCAGCCAGGTCATGGTCAACAGCCGATTGGTCGAGAGATCGTCGATCACGTCAGGCACGTGGATCGACTTTTCCTTCGTCAGCATGCGCCGATAAAGCGCCATATGCCGGGCTTCGCGCCGGTAATCCAGCTCCTCGCGCAGCCGCTCGGCCAGTTCCTCATAGATCCGTTCCGGATTGATCGACGGATCATAGCGCCGATAGATCGAGAAGATCAGCCGAAGCTGGGTAAGATCCGCCTCGACCGCACTCTCGATACCCGGATATTGCAGCTTGCATGCGAGGGCGCGGCCCTCATCCGTTGACTTGGCTCGGTGGACTTGGCCGAGGGACGCTGCGTGCGCGGCATCCAGCTCGAATTCCTCGAACTTGGACTTCCAGTCCGGGCCGAGTTCCGAGGCCATGCGGCGACGAACGAACGGGCGGCCCATCGGGGGCGCCTGAGACTGCAGCTGGGCAAGCTCAGCCGCATATTCCTTAGGCAGTGCATCGGGAATGGTCGCCAGGAGCTGGGCGACTTTCATCAAGGGGCCCTTCAGCCCGCCAAGCGCCTGTTTCAGCTCCTCGGCATGCTGTCCCTTGTCGATCTTCATGCCCAGGAACTGCGAGCCGGCGAGACGCGCCGCCAGCCCACTCATGGTGCCGCCGACCTGGGCATAGCGCCTGACACGGCCGGTGAGGGTGTTTTCTACCCGGTCACGCGAACGTTCACTCATGCGGCCGCGCCGGCCTCTTGTTCGAGGCGATCGATCAGGCCTTCGACCACGCCGAGCCCTTTACTCCAGAAGTTCGGATCGGTGGCGTCCAGGCCGAAGGGTGCGAGCAGTTCCTGGTGCCGAAGTGTGCCGCCTGCCGCCAGCAGGTCATGATAGCGCTCCTGAAAGCCGTCCGGCTCCGACTGATAGACGGCGTAGAGCGAATTCACGAGGCAATCGCCGAAGGCGTAGGCGTAAACGTAGAACGGCACGTGGATGAAGTGTGGGATATAGCTCCAAAAGACCTTGTAGCCTTCTTCGAAATTGAAGGCGGGGCCAAGGCTCTCGGTCTGGACAGCCATCCAGATCTCGCCCAGCTCGTCCGGGGTGAGTTCGGCTTTCTTCCTGGCGTCATGCACCCGGCGCTCGAAATCGACGAAGGCGATCTGCCGAACCACCGTATTGAGCGCATCCTCCACCTTGCCGGCCAGCAGCAGGCGACGCTGCACCGGATCGCTCTCCGCCTTCAGCACCGACTGAAAGGTCAGCTGCTCCCCAAAGACCGACGCGGTTTCTGCCAGTGTCAATGGTGTGCCGGCCATGAGGGGGCCTTGCTTGCCGGCCAGAACCTGATGGACGCCGTGGCCGAGTTCATGGGCAAGCGTCATGACATCGCGTGGGCGCCCCTGATAGTTCATCAGCACATAGGGGTGAGCGCTCGGCACGGTCGGGTGGCAAAAGGCGCCGGCGTCCTTGCCGGGCCTCGGCGGCGCATCGATCCATCGGTCGGTGAAGAAGCGATCGACGATGTCGGCGAGCTTGGGCGAGAAGCCGCGATAGGCGTCCAGCACGATCACCTTGGCATCGTCCCAGGCGATGCGCTTGTCGCTGTCTTCCGGCAGCGGCGCATTGCGGTCCCAATATTCGAGCTTCTCCAGACCCATCCATTTCGCTTTGTACTGATAATATCTGTGGGCCAGGCGCGGGTACGCGCTCTTGGTGGCGTCGATCAGCGCGTCCACCACCTCGTCTTCCACCTGATTGGCGAGATTGCGGGACGAGATCGGCCGCTGGAACTTTCGCCAGTCATCCTCGATCTGCTTGTCCTTGGCGAGTGTGTTGGTGATCAGCGCAAACAGGCTGATCTGGCTTTGCAGCGTCTCGGCGACGGACCGCCCGGCGGCCTCGCGCTTGGAGCGGTCCTTGTCGGACAGAAGATCGAAAATCTCTGCCGACGTCAGGTCCTTGCCATCCAGCGGAAAGCGGATGCGTGCCATGGTCTCGTCGAACAGGCGGTTCCAGGCAGCCCGGCCGGTGATCGATTTTTCATGCAGGACACGCT
This sequence comes from Pseudomonadota bacterium, assembly GCA_039197065.1. GTDB lineage: Bacteria > Pseudomonadota > Alphaproteobacteria > Geminicoccales > Geminicoccaceae > JANQPX01. The sequence continues at coordinate 11,517 of JBCCUL010000006.1, forward strand.
CGATCTCGTCATCGAGCTGATGGGGCCGAAAGCTGCGCACGTCCCGAAACCATGGACGGTAACGGGCCAGTCCCTCGTCGCTGCCGATCTTGGCTTCGAGATCCGCGTCCTCGATCTTGTTGATCTCGAGCGTCACGAACAGGAGCTTGGTGCCGATGTCGTTGATACGCTCGCGCACCGTCTGAAAAAACCGGCCGATTTCGGGATCATCGGATTTCGCCGCGTTCAGCAGCGAGGCGTAGCTGTAGACGCGTCCAAGCTTGTCCTCGATCTCTTCATACTTCGCGATGAAGGCGGCGAGCGCAGCGCCGTCCATGCTCGCAAGCTTGCCCTGCGCTTCCTTGATCAGCCCATCGGCGCTGTTATCGGCGTGTTTAAGGTCGCGCTCGATCTCCGGCGCGTTCATGTCGCTGTAGAGGTCCGAGAGATCCCAGACCGGCAGGTCGGCCTCCAATGTTACGGCTTCTTGCTGTTCGGCCTGCTGACGGGTCGGGATCATGCGGTTTCTCCGAAGAAATCATGCTGCGCTTGCTGGTCATATAAGAAGCCATGCTGGTCAATCCAGCCGCAAAGCTTTATCACGTTGCAATCAAGACGTTTAAGCGCGACAGCACAAAGCACAGAGGCGTTGATCCAAACAATGGCCGCGTTGGCCTGAACAACGTCATGGGTTGGACGAGAGGCGGGAGACATCATGGCGACACCGGATTTCGGTCGTAATCTGGTCGACCTTTTCGAAAAATCGGCGGCGCTCGGCGGTGACAAGCCATTCCTCTGGGGCAAGGTGGACGGCAGATACCGTCCCTGGTCCTGGACGATGGTGCAAAACACGGTGCATCGCCTCGCCAAGGCGTTGCGCGCCAAAGGCTTGAAGCCGGGCGATCGCGTCCTGCTGGTGAGCGAAAATCGTCCAGAGTGGCCGATCGTCGACCTGGCCATCCTGCGCGCCGGCGGCGTCACCGTGCCCGCCTACACCACCAACACCGAGGACGACCACCTCCATCTCCTGACCAATAGCGGTGCGACCATCGTCGTGGTCTCCGGCAGCAAGCTCGCCAAGCCGCTCCTGCCGGCGATCGCCAAAGCCGGCAGCGTCAAGCTCTTGCTGTCTATCGACGAGATGGAGCCTGCAGCCGGCAAGGGCCTGGAGGCCATCGGCTGGGAAGCGGCGCTCAAATTCGGCGACAACGCCGCCGACTTTGCGGACGATCCGGCAGAGACCATCAAAGCCGACGACCTCGCCTGCCTGATCTATACCTCCGGCACCGGCGGCAAGCCGAAAGGCGTGATGCTCTCCCACGGCAACGTCCAGTCCAATGTCAAAAGCGCTTATGCTATTTTGAAAGAGCTCGGCCTCGGCGACGAGGTCTTCCTCTCCTTCCTCCCCCTGTCCCACGCCTATGAGCACACGGCCGGCCTCTTCCTGCCGATCGCGATCAATGCCGAGATCTACTATGCCGAGGGCATCGAGACCCTCTCGACCAATCTCACCGAGGCGCGCCCGACGATCATGGCCTGCGTGCCCCGTCTCTACGAGGTGATGCGCCAGCGCATCCTGAACGGCATCAGCCGTCAGACGGGTCTGAAGCCCAAACTTTTCTCGAAAGCCGTCGACATCGGTTCGCGGGCTTACGAAGATCCAAGCGCCCTCTCCTTCACGGATCGGCTGCTGAACCCGCTGCTCGACCGCCTGGTGCGTGGAAAAGTCAAAGAACGATTCGGCGGGCGGATGAAGGCGATGGTCTCCGGCGGTGCCCCCCTCAATTACGATGTCGGCCTCTTCTTCACCGCGCTCGGCCTGCCGCTGTTTCAGGGCTATGGGCAAACCGAATGCTCGCCGGTCATCAGCTGCAACCGGCCCGACAAGGTGAAGCTCAAAACGGTCGGCCCGGCGCTTCCCGGCATCGAGGTGCGCTTCGGCGAGGACAACGAGATCCTGGTCAGGGGCGATGCCGTGATGCAGGGCTACTGGCAGGACGAGGCCTCGACCAAAAGCACGCTGATCGACGGCTGGCTGCATACCGGCGATGTCGGCGTGATGGATGAGGACGGCTTCATCCAGATCACCGATCGTAAGCGCGACCTGATCGTCAATTCCGGCGGCGACAACATCGCCCCACAGCGAGTCGAAGGCATCGCCACCCTCGAACCCGAGATCGAACAGGTCCTGGTTTACGGCGACAAACGCCCGCATCTGGTGGCGCTCATCGTCCCGGACAAGGACTTCATCACCGCCTATGCCAAAGCCGAAGGCAAGAACAGCAACCTCGCCACGCTTGCCGATGACAAGGACTTTCAAGACGTGATCAGCGCCGCGATCAAGCGCGTCAACAACCGCCTATCCCCGATCGAACGCATCCGCCGCTTCAAGATCATGGCCGAGCCCTTCTCCATCGAAAACGGCATGATGACGCCGACCATGAAATTGAAACGCCAGGTGATCTACCGCGACTTTGAAGAGACGATCGCGGAACTCTACAAGGGGCGTGTGGGGTAGCGTTGCCTCACCACCCAGATAGGTGCGATCTGCTCCTTCGAGGAAGAAATAGGCTTGGCGGCAGCCGCAGCCCTACCACCATTGATCAAGCTGTTGCTGGATCAGTTCGGCTGGTGATTCCGCTCACATTCAAAAATTTGCAAAAGGAAGAATGATCAAGGCATGGGGCCTAAGTCGTTGGTCTGATTGATATCATCTTTCCGGCTATCTCCGGAAACCTGATCTTTGATAAAGGTGTCAGCAGCCGAGCCGTCAAAAAAGCGGCACTGTGATGACCATTCGAACTCTGCTGAGTTGACTTGGAGTTTGAGACTTATATCGAAATCTCCTTTATTTCGGAAAGCCTAGTGAATGCTAAAGCAAGTAACACGTTTCTTTTCGTTGATCTACCGACAGGCGATGGCCATGGGAAACGCTGTTCCTCGGAAGGAACGCTGGAGAGCTTACATCCCGGCGGTCGCTGGTATCCTGGGTTTAGCGCTTTCTTCGGCGATCACATTTTTTGAGCCGGATATCGAATCGTGGCGGTCGATTGCAGGATGGTCCATGATCGGTATGAGTACATTTTGCATAGTCATTGGTATTGGATGGATTCACGGCCATCACGTCGACATGGCGGATCGGGACGACTTAGAAGAGACCCTGTACTCGGAAGGTAAGAGCTATATTGGAATAGCTTTTAGCGCCGCTGTCATCATGCCGCCTTTGATCCGACTGATTTTCGGACCGTTCGAATAGAAAGACTCAAAGGCCGTATTCTCCAGCAAGTGGGGATTACGGTTACGAACTAGGCTTATCGGAAGACTGATCGTCTCGATTTTCTTTGTCACCTCCGAAGAAGAGATCGATAGTGGCGTCCACAGCATTGTCGATGAACGAACCATCGTAAGCGATGCTTAGGGTCGTGCTGCCTGCAGCGGCACCCAATCCGGTCCCAAGAGGTGCAGCGGCACCGCCGGTAGGAACGCCTGCAACAACACCTCCTACGGCCCCGCCAATAAACCCGCCGACTGCTGCTACCGCAAGGTCGTCCAAGCTCTTGACCGCGCCGACGGCCGCGGCCCCAGCTTTCTCGCCCGGCTTGGCATTCATTGTAGCTTCGAGAGTCTCGGCCGCAGACCCTGCGAATCTGCCACCCGGCCCGGCGAAACGACTGGCTTTATCCAGCGCACGTGCTATGTCGTCAGCGTCGCCAATACTCACATGCTTGGCAAGAGCCGCGCCGGCATCTAGAACTCCGTTCGACAGTGCGGCAATGTCATTCACGTTTCCGCTGAATTGATAGTCTGGCGGACCTTCGGCAAACCCGAATCCGTCGTCCGTGGTAGCGCCACCACCATCACCTGGGGTGGTGGTGTCTGGATCCTTTCTCGTGCGTCCCAGCGCCGTATTGACACCGTCGTCGATCCCACCAGCAAGGCTTCCATCAATCGGCCCACCTGAAGCCCCTAGCCCGCTGAACTCATTCGCCGGATGGTTCGCATCGGCTGCGGTCAACCCCGCATTCACACCATCATCGATACCGCCGGAAAGGTTGTCATCCGGTCCATAGCCGCGGTGGCTATTTCGGCTGTCATTGCCGGAGAGCGTTTTGTCGGTCGGTCCGCCTGAAGCGTCGAGACCACTGAACTCGTTGGCGGGGTGGCTTTCCGCCGCCGCCCGGGCTGCGTCGGCGGCGGCGCTGCTGCTGGCGTCCTTATCATCGGGCCGGTCGGTCGTATTGCCATCGTCCTCGTTATCGACGGTGGTCGCCGTATCCGTGACGCCGGCGGCTGCACGATCGGGCCGGTTGGCGTTGTCCATGGCGCGCTCGAAGGACTCCGCCTTTTCTGCCTTGGATTCCCTGTCTTCGCTCGCGCCGCCGCGATTATTGTCATTGTCCGACCGGCTAGGCGCATCCCTGCCAAAACCACCCTCAGCCGCTGCGTTCCCGGGCATCAAATCTCTCCAATAAAATCTATTCATTCAAGTAGAGCGTAGAAGTTTCAGGAAGTAAATCCTAAGCTTAATTGAAACTCATGGCGAATGTTCATCTTCAAATTGACATTTCCAGAGATATGGATTTTGACGCAGGCTCGCGCTAGGAAGGCGCTGTTATCGGCGCTCATTGTCGGATAAGCATATCAGCTGAAATGCTCTTCGAAGCCACCCGGGACCATGCGATGACATCAGCGAAGCTTACCTATTTCCGCGGCCGCGGTCGCGCCGAGACGACCAGGTGGATGCTGGCGGCGACCGATATCGCCTTCGACAACATCGCCATCGACACGCCGGAGGAGCTTTCAGCACTTCGGGCGTCGGGCAAGCTGCCCTTCGATCAGATGCCACTCCTCGAGATCGACGGTCTCAACCTCAGCCAGTCCTCCGCCATGATCCGCTATCTCGCCCGGCGCGGCGGGCTCTATGGCAGGGATGATCGAGACGCGATGTGGTGCGACATGATCGCCGGCGTCGCTTCGGATTTCGCCGAAACCGCCATTCAAGCGCCCTTCAAGCCGAGCGCGGCTGTCGCGATCGCCGATATGGAAGCACGCTTCGCGAAGTTCGGCCCACGCTTCGAGGCGCGCATCGTCGCCCAGAGCTCCGGGTTTTGCGCATCCGACCGGATGACGTTTGCCGATGTGGTCCTCGCCGAAGCGCTCAGCGCTTATCTGGAATGGTGTCCTGCCATCCTTACGGATACGCCCCATCTGGAGCGCCTCCATCGGACGGTGATCGACAATCCGGGCATCGCCGGCTATCTGGCCTCGGATCGCCGTTACCCGAAGCCGGACGCCGATTACGTGATCGCCGCAGCCCGCGTCCTCGAGCGCGCCCTTCCGCCCCACATGCCGGATCCCGATCGCTTCGTCGTCCGATGATCCGCGTGACTTGAGACGCTGCACCTGCGCAGGTCATCAGCCGAGATAGCCGAACATCCGGGGCAGGAAAAGGACGAGGCCGGGCTGAAGGATCATCGCGATCAGCGCAATGATCAGCACCAGGAGAAACGGGATCACCTCACGGATGATCTCGCCAAGCGGGATGCGCGTCACGGCGTTGATCACGAACAACAGAATGCCGTAGGGCGGCGTGATCAGGCCGATCATGCAGTTGACCACGGCAACCACGCCGAAATGGACGAAGTCGATGCCGAGCTCCCGGCAGGTCGGCAGGAAGAGCGGGATGATCACCAGGATGAGGGTGGTGGCGTCCAGCACGCAGCCGAGGAGCAGGATCAGGATGTTGACGCCGATCAGGAAGACGAGCGGGGAGACATCGAGGCCGACCATGGCATTGGCCATCATGCCCGGGATGTTCTCTGACGCGACGATGTAATTCAGGATCAGCGCGCCACCGATCACCAGCCCTACGGCAGCAGACGACCGGGCGCTTTCGACCAGGATGCGGTAGAGATTGCCGAGCGTGAGCGCCCGGTAAAAGACGACCGCCAGGATCAGCGCGTAAAAGGCGGCGACCGCCGCCGCTTCCGTGGGCGTGGTGACACCGCCATAGATGCCATACAGCAGGATCGCCGGCATCAAGAGGGCGGGAAAGGCGTTGATCGTCAGGGCAGGCAGTTCGCGGAACGGCACGGCGTCCTCGGTCAGAAAGCCGCGCCGGTGCGAGATGGCGTAGTTCATCGCCATCAGCACGATGCCCATCAAGAGCCCCGGCACGATGCCGCCCAGGAACAGGTAGCCGATCGACGTGTTCGATACGAGGGCGTAGAGCACCATCGGGATCGAGGGCGGGATGATCGGACCGATGGTCGCCGATGCCGCCGTGATCGCCGCCGCATAGCCGCGGGTATAGTGGCCTGACTTGGTCATCATCTCGATGATGATCTTGCCGATCCCGGCGGCATCGGCGACGGCGGAACCGGACATGCCGGAAAAGATCAGGGACGCGACGACGTTGACGTGCCCGAGTCCGCCCTTGAAGCGGCCGACCAGCCCGACGCAAAAACGCAGCAGCCGATCGGAAATCGTGCCGGCGTTCATGATGTTGGCCGCGACGATGAAGAGCGGCACGGCCAGAAGGATGAAGCTGTTATAGAGCCCGTCCATCAGCACCTTGCCGGCGATGCCGATCCCCCCGCCGCCGACCGCGAGATAGACAAAGGACGCCAGCAGGATCGCGAAAGCGATCGGCGTGCCGATCCCGGCCATGACGAACAGCGTCAACAGGCAAAGCGCGAATTCCAGCGTCATGCCCGATCGGCCTCGTCAGGCTTGGTCCCGCCATCGCCGGCCAGTTCGTCATAGTGATGAAGGTTCGCCTCGGCGCCGTGCTTGAACGTGTCCCATGCGCGCCAGGCGTAACGGGCGGCAACGATCGCGAGGAACGCAAAATAGATGGAGTACACGTCCCGAACCCTGATCCAATCGCCGAACACGCTTGAGAGCGTCGGCGTCTTCTTGAGGCGGAGGATGTAGAATTTCTCCCATGTCGGCCCGAGCGAGACCAGGAGACCGACGGCGATGCTGACCGCCCCGATGATCGCGAACCACTTCCGCACAGGCGCGCCGACATTGGTGTAGACGATATCGAAGATCACATGGTCGCGCTGGCGGACGATGAAGGCATTGCCCCAAAAGACGATCCAGACCCACATCAGTAGGCAGAATTCCAGCGTCCAGCCATAGAGATTGGGATCGAGAATGGGCACGGCCTCGGCCAGCCATTCGAGACGGGCCGAATAGCGGATCGCGATCTGAATGATGAAAACGACGAACATGGCGGCCATCATCATGGCCGCCACGAACTCGGTGGTCCGGGCGAACCAGCGGACGATCGATGTCATCCGCTGATCCACCCGTTCCCTTGGCCTAGCACGACAGCCGGATCGGCGTATGTGCCTGGCAATTCATGCAACAGATTGTTTCCCGGCGTGCTTGCAAGATGCCGGACAAAGTCAATGCCGTGGTCACACCACGCCACTAGTTGCCGAGGGCGTTGATCTGCTCCAGCACGCCATCCGGCCAGGACGCCGAGAACTCGGTGTCCACATACTGCGCCTGGACATGCTCGCGGAAGGCCGTGAGATCGGGCTCGTAGATGGTCATGCCCTCACCCTCCAGGAACGCCACCAGCTCGTCTTCTTTCTGGAGCTGCTTTTGACGTCCGCTCTCGGCAGCATCGTCGGCGGCCTTTTGCACGATCGCCTGCTGGTCGGCCGTCAGGCCATCCCAAACGGCCTTCGAGAAGGCGACGTAGTTCAGATCGACCAGATGCGAGGTCAGCGCGATCTGGCAGGTGACCTCGTAGAACTTGGCGTCGACCACCGTCGGCAGCGGGTTGTCCTGGCCATCGACCGAGGCGGTCGAAAGGGCGGTGTAGACCTCGGTGAACGCCATGGGCGTCGGGTTGGCGCCGAGCGCCTGACCCAGGAACTGCCAGGCGTCGGTGCCGGGCATGCGCAGGTTGATGCCGGCGAGATCGGCAGGCGTCTGCACGTCCACCTCGTCCCGGCACTGGCGCAGGTTCACGTGACGACGACCGAGATACATGACGGACAGGAGCTTGACGCCCAGCTCTTCCTCGACCGTGGCCTTGAACGGGTCCATCAGCGGATCGTTGAACACGCGCACCTGATGCTCGGCGTCCTGATGAACATAGCCGGTGGCGAAGATCGAGAACTCCGGGAAGAACTGCGCGAGCTCCTGGGCGGAAGCGATCGACATCTCAAGATCGCCAGAGGCAATCGCCTCGAGCTCCGAATTCTGCGCGATCAGGCTCGCATTGTAGTGAGGCTCGTAAGTGGCGAAGTCGGCAACCGCCGGCGCAAACACCTCTGCGAGCGCCACCGAGCGTTGATCCGTTTCAGAGGCCGGGGTCGACATTCTGAGCGTCACCTGGTCGTCCGCCATGGCTGACGAGGCGACGCCGATTGCGACCGCCAGGGCCGCCATTGTCCAAGATTTCATCGTCTAGTCCTCCCTGTTGTTCTTTTTGATCGCTTTAATTTTGCGATGTTACAGGCTGCTATGCCCTCACGCAAAGAGGCTGAGGTCAAGATCGTCGACGAGTAGTCTGGATCAATCGCTCGATTCCCGAGTGGTTGATCGCAGAGACCACAAGAACCACGAGGATGGATCGACGCTTGCCCGGCAGTTGTCGCGGAATCCCGGCCTTGCGGCGGTTATCCTCCGATAATCTTGGTTTTCCAGGCCTCCTTGCTCTATCTATGCATCAAGTTGATGCGAGCGCAGGGAGACAAGCATGCATGCGGGTTGGACGAAATGGCTTTTGACGCTGGCGCTGGCGCTCACCCTCGCTCAGCCGGGCGCGGCCAGGGCCGCCGCCAAGGACGAGCTGGTGATCGGGGTCAGCCAGTTTCCAACCGCCTTTCATCCCAATCTCGAAGCCCACGTCACCCAGGGCTATGTGCTCGCCATGACCAGTCGGCCGTTCACCGCGTTCGATGCCGACTGGGAACTGGTCTGCATGCTCTGCACCGAGCTGCCGACCCTCGAAAACGGCAAGGCGGTGATCGAAAAGCAGGACGACGGCACGGACGGCATCGCGCTCACTTATACGATCCAGGAGGGCGCCACCTGGGGGGACGGCACCCCTGTCACGACCGACGACGTGCTCTTCACCTATGAGGTAGGCAAGCATCCGGATAGTGGCGTCGTCAGTTCGGAAGGCTATCGCCGCATCACGTCGATCGATGTCGTCGACGACAAGACCTTCGTCATGCATGTCGACCGGGTGACGTTTCGCTACAACGCCATCAATGATTTCGACCTGGTTCCGGCCCATCTGGAGCGGCCGATCTTCGAAGCGGATCCGGCCAATTACCGAAACCGCACGACGTATGAAACCGACATCGTCAATCCAGCTCTGCATTTCGGGCCCTACAAGGTCACCGAAGTCTCGACCGGCGCCTATCTCGTCCTCGAGCCGAACGAGACCTGGTGGGGTGAGGCGCCCTTCTTCAAGAAGATCGTCATCAAGGCGATCGAGAACACGGCGGCCCTCGAGGCCAATCTGCTGTCCGGCAGCATCGACATGATCGCGGGCGAGGCGGGCGTCACCATCGACCAGGCGCTCGCTTTCGAAAAACGCCACGGAGAGGACTACCAGATCACCTACAAGCCGGGGCTGATCTATGAGCATCTCGATCTGAACCTGGATAACCCGATCCTCGCCGATGTGCGCGTCCGAAAAGCCCTGATCCAGGGGATCGACCGCGAAGCGATCAGCCAGCAGCTGTTCGAGGGCAAGCAGCCGGTCGCCCATGGAAGCGTGCATCCGCTCGATTGGATCTATTTCGAAAACGTCCTGAAATACGAAGAAAATCTCGAGGCCGCAGGCGCTCTCCTTGACGAGGCCGGCTGGATGGACATGCGGGACGGCAGTCGCCACAACGAAGCGGGCGAACCACTGGCCCTGGAGCTGATGACCACCGCCGGCAACCGTACGCGTGAACTGGTCCAGCAGGTGCTGCAGAGCCAGTGGAAACGCCTTGGCGTCGACATCACCATCAGGAACGAGCCGGCGCGCGTCTTCTTCGGCGAGACGATGGCCAAGCGGAAATATACGGGCCTCGGCATGTTCGCCTGGATCTCCTCACCCGAGAACGTGCCGCTGACCACGCTCAATTCCGAGCAGATCCCGAGCGAGGACAATGGCTGGTCCGGGCAAAACTACACCGGCTATCAGAGCGAGCGCATGGATGAGCTGATCGATGGCATCGAGCGCGAGCTGGATCGGGAAAAGCGCGAAGCGATGTGGCATGAGCTGCAGACGCTCTATGCCGAAGACCTGCCGGCGATTCCGCTCTATTTCCGCGCCAATCCCCATATCTGGCCGACATGGTTGAAGGGGATCGTGCCAACCGGTCATCTCGGCAGCAGCGCGCTTGGGGTCGAAACCTGGTATGCGGAGGATGCCGTCAACTAGTGCATCGATCCAAACAGAGCGATTAGCGATGTTTGGAAAAAATTGATGCAAAACTAGAGAGATAGAGCAGCGACAAATGAATCTTCTGAATGCGCCGCTGCACTAGCGGCCTGAGCTGAGCGCCCCTTGATCCGTTACTTCAGCCATCGCGTCACCGAGGCGGCCCTGCTGCTGCTGTTGATGTCGTTCGTCATCTACCTCCTGCTCGGCCTGATGCCGGGCGATCCGATCGACATCATGGCCTCCGGCAATCCGGACATCACCAGCACCGACATCGAGCGGCTGAAGGCGGCCTATGGTCTCGATCGCCCGCTCGTCGAACGTTACTGGCACTGGCTCGCGGCCGCTGCGAGCGGGGACTTTGGGTTCTCACGTCTGCATGCGCGCCCCGTGCTCGAGGTGCTGGGGCCGCGCCTTTGGAACACGACGGTGCTGATGGGCCTCTCCTTCGTCCTGGCGCTCATCATCGCCATCCCGCTCGGCGTCATCGCGGCGGTGCGTCCGCGCAGCTGGGTGGACTATGCGATCAACCTCTTCGCCTTCGCCGGCTTCTCGCTGCCTTCATTCTGGCTCGCCCTGCTTCTCATCCTCCTCTTTTCGGTCACCCTGGGCTGGCTACCCGCAGGCGGCGTGCAAAGCGTCGGGCGGGACGACTGGTGGGACTGGTTCCTCCATCTGATCATGCCGGTCACGGCGCTCACCCTCCTGACCATGGGGCGCATCATCCGCTTCACGCGCGCCGCCATGATCGAAGCGCTTCGCCAGGACTATATCCGCACCGCCCAGGCCAAGGGCCTGAGCCCTTACGGGGTCGTCATCGGCCATGCCATGCAGAACGCCATGATCCCGGTGGTCACCGTCCTCGCCCTCGACTTCGGCACCCTCTTCTCCGGCGCTTTGGTGATCGAGCAGATTTTCTCGTACCAGGGTATGGGAAAGCTCATTTATGACAGCATCCTGGGCTCCGACTTCAACGTCGCCCTGGTCGGCCTCCTGTTCGCCACCATCCTGACGCTCGCCAGCAATCTCGGCGCCGACCTCATCTATGGCTGGCTCGACCCAAGGATCTCCTATGACTGACGTGACGACGTCAGACGTTGACTGGACCTCGGCACATCGCGAGGCGGGGGTGACGCCTAGGCGGATGGTGCTCAGGCGGTTTCTGCGCCACCGTCTTGCGGTGGCGAGCGGGGTGCTGTTGGCGTTGCTGGCGCTCGCCAGCCTGGCGGCCCCGCTGGTCGCGCAGCTCCTCGGTCACGATGTCGACGCCGTCGACTTGTTCAACAGGTTCAGCCCGGCCAGCCTCGACCATCCATTGGGGACGGACGAGCTTGGCCGCGACCTGCTGCTGCGCCTTCTCTATGGCGGCCAGATCTCTTTGTTCGTCGGTCTCGTCGGCGCGATTGCCGCGGCGACCATCGGCACGATCATCGGGGTCATCGCGGGCTATGCCGGCGGACGCATCGACGCTTTCCTGATGCGCCTCACCGACGCCGTCATCGCGCTTCCCCTCCTCCCCCTCCTGATCATCCTGGCCGCCATCGATTTTACCAAAATCGGACTGCCCGCGGCAGTGATGCGCTCCTCCTATGGCAGCCTTTACATCATCCTCGGCATCATCGCCCTGGTGGGCTGGACCACGGTCGCGCGCCTCGTGCGCGGCGCAACGCTCTCCGTGCGCGAACGCCCTTATGTGCAGGCTGCCGTAGCACTCGGCGCCGGCCCTTCGCGCATTATCGCACGCCACATCCTCCCCAACATCGTCTCGCCGATCATCGTCGCCACGACGCTTTCGGTCGGCAACATCATCCTCACCGAGAGCATCCTCTCCTTCCTCGGTCTCGGCATCCAGCCGCCGCTCCCGAGCTGGGGCAACATGCTGACCAACGCCCAGGAACTGATCTGGCAGGCCCCGGCGCTGGCCATCTGGCCGGGCCTCCTGATCTTCGTCGCGGTCATCGCCTTCAACTTCCTGGGCGACGGCCTCCAGGACGCGCTCGACCCCCGCGCTGACGAGCCTTGAGAGCGGCGGTGAAGAAAACAACCTTTGATAATAATATCTTTCGACATTTTCGCGATTTTGACGCATCCGTCGATTGCCCTCATGCAAACCTCATGCTAGCGTCTCGCCCGTATTGAAGCTTTTGGGCACGGCTTGCCGGTTTACCGACATGTCCTTGACACACCGAAGTTAATAGGCGGGAAGTCGAGACCGAGAGCTTCGACGAGCGGACCCTGAGCAGCAGAAGACTGCGACAAGTCGAGCGGCAATATCGCCATTTTCCGTTTCTCGTTGAGACTAGAGGTTCGAGAGCTTGTCCACTGCCGATCTTCATATCATTTCTTGCGCATCCCAAGGCATCTGCAGCTCAGCGCAGGCCATGACTGAGCGGACTGACTGCCGTGGCCAATGAAACGATGCCGCTGGTCGGCGCTGATGGCACGTCGAACAGCGATGAACTCAATCTGCGCGAGATGTGGCGGGCGCTCATGCGCCGGAAGTTCATCTTCATCGCCACCGTGCTGCTGATCACCGGCTGCGTCTACACCTACAGCAAGCAGCAGACCCCGCTCTACACGTCGAAAGCGCTGATCCACGTACAAAGCCAGGAGACCAATATCCTGGAGCTGGACGACGTGGTCGAAGACTTGATCGCCGATCCCGCCACCATCGAGAGCGAGATCGAGCGGCTGACATCACGCGCCTTCATGCGCCGCGTCGTCGGGGTCCTCGAGCTCGACAAGAGCACCGAGTTCAACCCAGCTTTGGCGGACGGATTGGGCGAAGGATCGCTTCTCGAATTCTTCGACGTGACCCGATATCTGTCGGCGGACTGGCTGAAGGAGGTGTTCGGCGACGGCGGACGGCAGGTCGCCGACGATGCCGGTCCGGAGGAGCGGCTCTCTGCGGAAATCGAAGGGGTCGTCGACCGCTTCTCCAGCCGTTTCGAGGTGGAGCAGGTCGGCCGTTCCTACGTGCTCGCGGTCTCGATTACCTCGCAAAATCCCAGAAATGCGGCGCAGATCGCCAATGTCACGGCCGAGCAATATATGCAGGCCCAGGTGGAATCGAAATATCAGGCCAGCGAGAAGGCCATCGAATGGCTGGGCACGCGCATCGAGGAGCTGCGCGGCGAGGTCCTGGAGGCCGAAGCCAAGATCGTCGAATACCGCTCCAAGAACAACATCGTCGATACCAGCAGCGGTAGCCCGCTGTCCCTGCAGCTCACCCAGCTCAACACGCAGCTCGCTTTGTCCCAGGCCCAGCGCGCCGAAGCCGAGGCGAGGCTTGCCCAGACCAAGAGCCTCCTCAATATCGGCGGCGTTCAGGAAGCGGCCAAGGTTCTGACCTCGCCGCTGCTCGCCGAACTCCGCATTCAGGAGACGTCGCTGGTTCGCAGGCTCTCGGAACTGGCCGCGGAATTCGGCGAGAACCATCCACGCATGGTGAACGTCCAAATCGATCTTGATACCGTGCGCGCCAAGCTCGAGGACGAGGTGCGCCGCGTGGTGCAGGACCTCGAAAACGAGGTGGCTGTCTCCAAGGCGCGCGAGGTCGAACTGCAGGAAAGCCTGCAGGGCATCCAGGGTCAGTCCTCGACCGTCGAGCTCGCCCAGGTCGAGCTGCGCAATCTGACCAGGGAAGCCGAAACCAACCGACAGCTTTTCGAGACGTTCCTGACGCGCTTTCGCGAGATCGTCGAGCAGCAGGAGCTGCAGGAGGCCGATGCGCGCATCATGTCGGCGGCGGATGTACCGAGCAACCCCTCCTCGCCGCGCACCAAGCTGGTGACCATGATCGCGTTTGCCGGCTCGCTGGTGACCGGTGCACTCCTGGTCTTCCTCCTGGAGCGCTGGGACTCGAATTACGGCTTTCGGAGTGCTGAAGAAATCCAGGCCCTCGGCCTTCGAGCGCTGGCCCTGGTGCCCGATCTCAGCCGGAAGGAGACCAACGGCATTCCCGCCGAAGAGTATATCTTGGAACGACCGAACTCCGCCTATGCCGAGGCCTTGCAGCGCATTCGCACGAGCCTGTTCCTGACCGACACCAGAAACCCGCCGAAGTCGGTTCTGATCACCTCCTCAGTTCCGCTGGAGGGCAAATCCACCATCGCCTCGGCGCTGGCCCGTCAGTCCGCGCGCTCCGGCCTCAAGGTCATCCTTGTCGACGCCGACCTTCGCCGACCGCGCCTGCATGAGGTGATCGGCATCCCCAACCAGAACGGCCTCTCGGAGGTCCTGACCGGCCGCGCCAATCCCGAGACGGCCATTCACCGGGACGAAAAATCCGGCCTCGACTTCCTGCCTGCCGGCTTCGGCTCGGTCAGCCCGCCTGACCTGTTCCGCTCCTCCACCATGAAGATCCTCCTGGAGGAGATGACCGCCTATTACGACCTGGTGATGATCGACAGCCCCCCGGTCGCCGCCGTCTCCGACAGCTTCACGCTCTCCGGCCTGGTGGACAAGTCGATCTACGTCATCCGCTGGGAAGAGACCCCACGCAATGTGGCGCTCGCCGGCATCCGCCAGATGCTCGAATCCGGCGGCGACGTCGCCGGCATCGTGCTGTCCCGCGTCGACATCAAGAAGCATGCCCGCTACGGCTATGCTGACAGCGGGCACTATCAGGGCAGCTACCGGAAATATTACGTGAATTGACCCCCGAGATGGGGGATCCGATCATCACGGCGTGATGGCTCAAGAGGTGCGAGAAGCCGCCGCTTAGTCGAGAGTTGCCAGCAGCTGGAGTTTTGGCGCTGCTGGTCCCAAAAAGCTCTTCTGTCTTTCGACCCTCGGCAGATCAGTCTCGTTCCGGATGGAGATAGACGAACCAATAGACCAGCGCGACGAGCGCGCCTCCTCCGAGGACATTGCCGATGGTGACTGGAACCAGAACCTGTAGAAACTCCAACGGAGTGATCATGAGGGGCTGGTATTCCACGGAAGTCCAGAACTGGGGATCGGCGAAAAGGCTGATCAAAGCCGCGCAGGGCAGATAGAACATGACGGCGATCGCATGTTCCAGCCCCAGAACATAGAAGGCCGCGACTGGAGGCGTGAGAGCAAGAATGCGGTCGACCGTGGACCGTGCGCTATAGGTCAGCCAGACGCCCAGGCAGAGGAGGCTGTTTCCGAGAATGCCGAGCAGCAGAGCCTCCGGCAGACTGTGATCATGGATCCGATAAGCGGCCGATAGGAGCTTTTCGCCGAGACCTCCGCCAATCTCCTCATGCCTGTTAGCGAGTATCAAGAGCGCAGCCATGCCGACGGCGCCGATGAGGTTGCCGACGAAGACGATCCCCCAGGCTCTGAAGAGCCGCTGCAGCGGAAGACGCCCGTGCGCCCATGCCATGACCATCAGGTTGTTCGTGGTGAAGAGTTCGGCACCGCCAACGATTGCAAGAACATAGGCGAGCGTGAAAGCGAGACCGCCTGCAAGCTGAACAAGACCGACCGGTGCATCTCCAGCCCCTGCGGTCACCGCAGCCGCAAAGGCCGCGCCGAAGGCAACGAACGCGCCCGCGAGGGCGCTCAATGCGAGGAGACGGTGCCAGTCCTGTTCAGCCTTCTTGACACCCGTGCGCTCGGCAAGTTTGGCCATCTCCTGAGGCATCAGGGCATCGACTTGGGCAGCCAGCTTTCCTTCCTGTCGATCGGATGATGCCACGTCAAGCTCCTGCCAGCCGATCCGCTATCCGGCTCACAAGACCTAGAGCCAACTCTCCAGCGGTTTCCCGATGAATTCTGTCAGGTGAAATAGACTGCCGTTCAACGCTATCAAGCGATCCTGCGCGAAACAGGATCTGCATGCTGGAGACTTCGCCGTAATGCTCGTTTGACGACCGCTTGCGGCACAGAATCGTCACCGAGGCCGAACAGGAAATGCCGCGCGGCTTAAGCCAGTCATGGCGATCGCGGCAACGATCATGTCCTGATGACCACCGATCTCAGCACCTTGCCCATTCAGGCCTTAAGCCAGCGTGTGGCCTCCATCGAGGAGCAGCGTCGGACCATCACGGACGCCTTCGACTTCCTGTTCCACGGATTTTTTTTGAGCGTAAGGCCGTGGCCTCAATCCCGATGATAGGGATGCCCGCTCGAAATCGTGCTGGCGCGATAGAGCTGCTCGGTCAGCATCACCTTCACCAACCTATGGGGCCAGACGGCGCGGCCGAAGGCGAGCTTGAGGTCGGCAGCCTTGATCAGTAACGGATCGAGACCGTCGGCGCCGCCGATGAGGAAGGCGAGCGCCTGATGGCCTTCCTCGCGGAAACGCTCGATCCGCTCGGCGAAATCCCGACTTGTGAGATCCTTGCCCCGCTCATCAAGGGCGATCAGGGCGGTGCCCGCGGGGAGGGTCTGGCGGATCTTGTCGGCCTCGGCGCTCAGGCGCTTCGCCTTGTCGCCCTGGGTCTGGGGAACGATGTCGATCGCCTCGATCTTCCAGGGGCAACGCTTCAGATAGGTGTCGACCAGCTCCGCGGTCGCCCCACGGCGGTCGCGCCCGACCGTGATCAAAAGAATACGCATGCAGCTGTCTTAGGATGGTCCGGCTAAGGCGGCATGGGGCGGCCGTTACGCTCCTGCCGACGCCGCGACTTGATCACCCCGTTCCGTGGGCGGCGTGTCGCCCCAGAGGCGTTCCAGGTCATAAAAGCGCCTGGTTTCGTCCCTGAAGAGGTGGACGATGACGTCGCCGGCATCGATCAGCACCCAGTCGGACTGGCCGCGGCCTTCTGCGATATTGCCGGCCATGCCCTTCGCCTTTAGGCGTTCCAGCACATGCTCGGCCATGGCTTCGATATGCCGACGGGAGCTCCCCGTGGCGATCACCATGGTATCGGCTAGGCTGGTTTTTCCGGTGAGATCGATGGTGACGGGGTCGATCGCCTTGTCATCGGATAGAGAGGTTTCGATGAGATCGGCGATGTCGATATGAGACGTCATGGCAGTCGTATCGGTATTTATGATGATGACCCTCCGTTTATCCGTCCTGCGCCAACATCCTGATTTCAGGCCTCTTCTCTGATCGGCCATCCTCGCCGGCTGCGGATCGCCGTACTGGAGATGCGATGCCGGCGCAGACGAAAGTACACCCAGGCCGGCGGGACGGAGCGTACGAGGTGCTGAGCATCACACACATCGATCCGATAGTCGGCATAAACCTCGGCAACCCGACCAGCCAACGCCCTGTAAGAATACGGTTCGCGATCGAAAACGGCAATGGGAACGAGGTTGAGCAACGTTTGCCATGATCGCCACTTGGGCAATTGCAGCAGATTGTCGGCGCCGATCAACCATACGAAATCGCAATTTCCTTTGCGCACCAACCAGTTAACCGTATCTACAGTATATTGTGTACCGATCCTTTGTTCCAAATCCGTGACAATCAGCCGGGGATGACCGGCAATGACCTCTCGGGCGGACGCCATGCGCGCCGGCAGATCGGCCATGTCATCCCTGGATTTCAACGGGTTCTGCGGCGAAACCAGCCACCAGACCTGATCCAGCCCGAGCCGCTTCAACGCCTCCAGGCTGATCGCGCGATGCCCCTCATGCGCCGGATTGAACGACCCCCCCAACAACCCCACGCGGGGACGCCCGCGAGCGTCGACCCGGGAACGCCCGGGAGCGTTGACGTTGGGTTCGTGCGGGCGGGGTGGGTATGCGGGCTCGACGGGAGATGCAGGCGCGATTTCGGTCCGTTCGCGGCTAATGCACACCACGGGGCGCCGCCGCGAAGTCAAGCCAGCGGCGGTGCCACCACTCATGTGGGACGGGTTTGGCCGGTGCCGCGGACGCGGTAGTTGAAGCTGGTGAGCTGTTCGGCGCCGACCGGGCCACGGGCATGCAGGCGTCCGGTAGAGATGCCGATTTCGGCGCCCATGCCGAATTCGCCGCCATCCGCGAACTGGGTGGAGGCGTTGTGCATCACGATCGCGCTATCGACCTGGGCGAGGAAGCGCTCGGCCGCCGCTTCGTCTTCGGTGACGATGCTGTCCGTGTGGTGCGAGCCGTAACCGTTGATATGGGCGATCGCACCATTCAGACCGTCGACGACCTTGATCGAGAGGATCGCATCCAGATATTCGGTGCTCCAGTCCTCATCGGTGGCGGGCGTTACCCGCGGATCGATGGCCTGGACGGCCTCGTCCCCGCGCAGCTCGCAGCCGGCTCCCGCCAGGCTCTCAATAATGTCGGGCAGCAGCGCCTCCGCTGCCGGTCGGTCGACGAGGAGGGTTTCGGCGGCGCCGCAGACGCCGGTGCGCCGCATTTTGGCGTTCAGCGTGATC
Source organism: Pseudomonadota bacterium (assembly GCA_039197065.1). Classification (GTDB taxonomy): domain Bacteria; phylum Pseudomonadota; class Alphaproteobacteria; order Geminicoccales; family Geminicoccaceae; genus JANQPX01. The sequence continues at coordinate 30,198 of JBCCUL010000006.1, forward strand.
GCCCCGGCCTTTTCGGGATCGGCGGCCCTGTCGAGATAGACATGGCAGAGCCCGTCCAGATGGGCGAGCACCGGCACCTTGCTCTCCTTTTGCACGCGCTCGATCAAGGATCGACCACCCCGCGGAATGATCACGTCGATGACATCCGCCATGGTCAGCATCAGGCCGACCGCCTGCCGATCGATGGTCGGCACCAGCTGAATGGCGGCCTCAGGCAGGCCAGCCTCCGCCAGTCCCTCCTGCAGCGATCCAAGAATGGCATGAGACGAGTGAAAACTTTCTGAACCCCCGCGCAGGATCGCCGCATTCCCGGCTTTCAGGCAAAGGGCGCCGGCATCGGCGGTGACGTTCGGCCGGCTCTCATAGATGATGCCCACCACGCCGAGCGGCACGCGCACCCGCGCGATATCGAGCCCGTTCGGGCGTTGCCACCGGGCGATCTCCTCACCGACGGGATCATCCTGCGCGGCAATGGCTTCCAGCCCTGCCGCCATCGCCTCCACCCGCTTAGCGTCCAGCGCCAGGCGATCGAGCATGGCGCCTTTCAGACCCCGCTGCTCGGCTGCGGCCATATCTTTGGCATTCGCCTCCAGGATCGCATCCGTCGAGCGCCTAAGGCTGCCCGCAGCGGCGGCCAGGGCTCGATCCTTGACGGCAGATGGCGCGCTCGAGAGAACGCCCGCAGCCGCGCGCGCTTCACTGCCGATCCTGGACATCACGGTTTCGAGGTCGGATTGAAGCACGGTCGCCATGGTCTTGTCTCATTCTGGAAGCGGTTGAGGACGGCCGGAAGCCGTCGAGGAAGGGTCAAGATTACGGCAGAGAAGCCCCCCATGCCAAGCCTGTTGCGATCTGTCCAAGCCTGCCCGATTTCAGGCATCCCTGGTCTTGCGTGGTGGTTTTTCGTTAATAACTATCAGCGATACTCGGTTCTGGCGGTCTTCGAGGGCGCCCTGGTCGATCGACATCGGCTTGTTTTGCGCCTCGCCGCCCCTAAATCTTGATTGAAAGCGCGGCTTTTTACTCCGGCCCGCAGGAGAACGGTTATGCAAACTGACAATCGCCTCTTCGATGACCTCGCCAAAGTGGCCAATGGCGCCCTGCACACCATGTCCGGTGTGCGCGACGAGATCGAAAATCGCATGCGTGAGCGCGTCGAGCGCTGGCTTAGCGACATGGATATGGTCCCGCGCGAGGAGTTCGACGCCATCAAGGCCGTCGCCCAGGCGGCGCGCGCCGAACAGGAGGCGCTGACCGCCCGCGTCGAGGCGCTTGAGAAGAGGATCGCCGTACTCGAAGGCTCTGGAGCGACCGCCAAACCAGCGCGCGCCAAACGCAGTGCGTCACCTGCCAAGAGCGGTGCGAAAACGAGAAAGGCGCCTGCTCGCAAACCGGCTGCGAAGCAGAAGACGGCCGACTGAGCAGATTTCCATCGACAAACATCCCCTTTGCGTGATGTGGCCAGCCGCCGCTTGCGGTGCCCATCCGGTTTTGGCAGACTCGAAGCTGTAGGATGCCAGGGTCGCCGGATACCGGTTCGGTATTTTCGATCGAGACCGAGGTGGGCATGGATTGACCGATCGTTCCGACCTTTCGGAACCGGCATTGGGGATAGCGAACAAGGAGTGCGCCATGGTTGCTATACGCACAGAAACCGAAGAGACAATCGGCAATCCCCTGGATCTCGTAGAGCAGGTTGCGGTCGCCAATGAGTGGCCGTTTCACCGCCAGACCGAGGACGAACTCGCCGCGGAGATCAGCGGTCACTGGTGCCAGTACCGCCTCTGGTTCTGCTGGCACCCCGATCTCGGGGTCATGCATCTCTCCTGCGCGCTGGAGATGAAGGTGCCGGCCGGCAAGAAACAGGACATCTATGCCCTGCTGGCCATGGCCAATGAGAAGCTCTGGCTCGGTCACTTCGATCTCTGGTCCGATGAAAATCTGCCTGTCTTCCGCCATGCGCTTTTGCTGCGCGACGGCGTGGGCGTCAGCGGCGAGCTGATGGAGGACCTGATCGACATCGCGGTCGCCGAGTGCGAGCGCTTCTACCCGGCCTTCCAGTTCGTCATCTGGGGCGGCAAACCGCCTGTCGAAGCCCTAACCGCCGCCATGCTGGAGACGGAGGGCGAAGCTTAGATGAACGCGCTCGCCGGCCCGCTTCTCCTGGTGGGCTCCGGCAAAATGGGAACAGCACTGCTCAGCGGCTGGCTCGATCACGGCCTTGGACGCGAGGACGTCTTGGTGGTCGAGCCGGCTGCCGCCGGGCAGGAAGCGGTTTCCGCACTGGGTGTCGACGTCGTCGCCGGCGTGGATGACATCGCCGACAACCGCGCCTTCCGCGCGGTAATCTTCGCGGTCAAGCCGCAGATGATGGCCGACGTCCTGCCCGCCTATCGCGACATCGTCGCCAGGGATGCCCTGGTCATCTCGATCGCCGCCGGCACCGCGATCACCAGGTTCGAGACCATGTTCGGCCCGGCCACACCCGTGGTCCGCGCCATGCCCAATACGCCGGCTGCGATCGGCAAGGGCGCCACAGCGCTCTTCGCCAACCCTCTGGCCAGCGACCGGCAGCGCGATCTCGCCGAAGCCCTGATGGCGGCGGTCGGCGAGGTTCACTGGCTGGAGAACGAGGAGCAGATGCACGCGATCACCGCCATGTCGGGCGGCGGTCCCGCTTATGTCTTCCTGATGATCGAGACCCTGGCGCAGGCCGGTATCGCAGCAGGCCTTCCCGAGGCTCTGGCGTGGCCCATGGCGCGCGCGACGGTGATCGGCAGCGGGGCGCTTGCCGCCGCAAGCGATGAGCCGGCGTCCGTTCTTCGAAAGAATGTCACCAGCCCCGGCGGCACCACCCAGGCCGCCCTCGAAGTCCTGATGGCCGATGGCGGGATCCAGCCGCTGTTCGATCGCGCGATCGAGGCGGGCGCCGAACGATCGCGACAGCTGGCCTGACGCTTTTTGAAATTCACGCTTTCCTGTCTGGAGTAGCTTCAGGGGCCCTGTCTTCTATATTGTCGAATCGGATGTTCCGCCGAAGCTAACCGAGAAGAGCCCGCATACCTTCGAATTCCCAGGCTCGTTCTGCGATGACCGTCAACGTCAATGACGTGGTCACACCACAACGGAGACCAAGAAATGTCTGCTGCAAAAGCCAAATCAGGGGAGGCGTCGTCGCCTGATCTCCTGGTGCCAGCCTTTGAGATCATTGCCGAGACCGGCTGGCGCGGCTTTTCCTTCACGGAGCTCGCCGAACGCGCCAACCTCTCGATGGCTGATGTGCGCAAGACGTTCAGTGGCCGAAACGCTCTGCTCGACACCCTCAATCAGCGGCTCGATCAGGCCATGCTGGCGATCGATGGCGACGATATGGAAGACCTGCCGCCGAGGGATCGGGTCTTCGAACTGATGATGAGCCGCATCGAGGCCATGGCGCCATTCAGAGCGGGCCTTTGCAGGCTGATCAGGGATGCCCGCCGTGATCCCGAACTCATCATCACGTCCGCCTGCAGGCTGGATCGCTCCATCGCCTGGCTGCAGGATGCCGCCGGTCTTGCGCACGGCTACCGCTCGTCGCCGCTGAACGACATTCGCCGCCGCCTTCAGCGCCGCATGCTGGCTGCCGTCTATCTGCAGACCCTGAATGTCTGGGCCACCGACGAAAGCTCGGACCTTGCCAAGACCATGGCCGCCCTGGATAAGCAACTTCGACGCATCGAAAATCTTGCTGGCCTTGGGCAGAGAGGAACAACAGAGGGCATGACGGACGCTGCCGCCTGATAGCGACGCTTTCGGACGCCGTTCCCGCAATCGATAATTCTGAGAATCGAGGAGAGCCGATCATGGCGAAAAAGAAAGAAACCCCCTTCGACTACACCGACATGAGCAAGATGTTCAGCAGCTTCAACGTTCCAGGCGTCGACTGGCAGGAGGTCATGGCCTCGCAGCAAAAGAACATCACGGCGCTGACAGAGGCCAATAACCGCCTGATCGAAGGCGCTCAGGCCGTGGTGCAGCAGCAGTCCGAGATCATGAACAAGTCCATGACCGAACTCGCGGCCGCGTCACAGGAACTGATGAAGCAGGACAACCCCGAGGCCAGCGCACAAAAGCGCTTCGATCTCGCCAAATCGTCATTCGAAACCGCCGTCGCCAACATGCAGGAGCTGGCCGAACTCGCGGGCCAATCCAACAACGAGGCGATGGAGATCATCAACAAGCGGGCCGCCGAAGCCTTCGAAGAGATCAAGACGCTGATCCAATCGAAGGTGGTGTGACCACCTCATTGTTTTTGACCGCCTTCGAAGAACGGCGCTGGCGGCGCGACGGTATGCGGTTTTATGTCGGGGTGGGTTTAGGCTTGATCAGCCGGTGATCTTGTCAAGCAGGTCGCGGGCGGCGGTTGGGGGCAGGAGGTCGCCATCGGCTACCTTGCGCTCCAATGCATCGAGTTGGGCTCGGGTCGTCGGATCGCGGCGCAGCAGGTCGATCATGGCGGCCTGAACTTCGGCCCAAAGCCAGCTTTGCCGCTGCTGCCGGCGTTTCGCCTCGAGCTCGCCGGACGGCTCCAGCGCGGCGCGCTGCCGGAGAACTGCCTCCCAGACATCGGCGATGCCATCGCCACGCAGCGCCGAGCAGGCGAGCACTTCCGGCGTCCAGGCGGAACTGGTGGCGCGCTGGAGTTGGAGGGCAGCCCGGTAGTCCGCGCGCACCCGGCCGGCTTCGGCCAGAAGCTCGCCATCCGCCTTGTTGACGATGACGAGATCGGCGAGCTCGACGATACCGCGCTTGATGCCCTGAAGCTCATCGCCGGCGCCGGGCGCGAGCAGCAAGAGGAAACAGTCGACCATGTCGGCAACGGCGGTTTCGCTCTGACCGACGCCGACCGTTTCCATCACGATGACGCCGAAGCCGGCCGCCTCGCAGGCGATCGCCGCTTCCCGCGTGTTCCTGGCGACACCGCCGAGCACGGCGCCGGCGGGTGACGGCCGTATAAAGGCGTCCGTCGAGCTGGAAAGCGCCGGCATTCGGGTTTTGTCGCCGAGGATCGAGCCGCCGGAACGGCGGCTGGATGGGTCGACGGCGAGCACCGCGATCTTCCGGCCGCTCTCAATGACATGCTTGCCGAGCGCCTCGATGAAGGTCGACTTGCCCGCACCCGGCGTGCCCGAAATGCCGAGCTTCAACGCCTGTCCGGTATGCGGCAGAAGATCGGCGATCAGCGCCTCGGCCCGAACCCTGTGATCCTCCCGCACCGATTCGATCAGCGTAATCGCCCGCGCAAGCGCCCGCCGATCGCCGGAAAGCACATCCTTCGTGAGGCTCGTGCCATCATCGCTCATGCAAAGCGCCCGCTTTCGGCGGCAGCGCCGCGTGCAGGCTCTTGGCCGAGCAAGGCCTCATCCATTCCTTCATCCAATTGGACCAAAAATCCCTCGAACATCGATACGCACCTAACCGCCGACATCACGAACGGGCTGCTCCTGCGATGGCCAGACATGTCGATGGGTAAGGCCGCCAAGACACAGGTTTGCAACCGTCCCTGCGGTGATTGCGATAAAGCGACTTCTCTGCAGGCTTTCAAAGCGTTGGTTGCCTACCACTGTTCTTGGCGAGACTGAGCCCCCTTTATGTGGTCACTCCACCAGCTCAGCCCCATTCACCACGGTGTTTACGATTTCCTACCCCCTTAGCGCTAAATAGGGTTCCGGTCCATGCGATCCTGGGAATCCGCCCGCCCGCATGGAAGATCGGGCCTGGCGCGGATTCCCAGCATCGCATGGACCGGATGTGAAGCCTGGCCGAGAATGTTCAAGATCGGGTTAATACTGCATTCTGTAGGACGAACCCGATGCAAGAGCTCGCTTTGGAAATTATCGAGCGATTTCAATGCCTTGTCCATCGGCAGATGCGAGGAGTGGACCGCGCCGCGGTGCGGCGCACCTGTAGCGACAAGGGACGCTCCCTGCCTGCAGGCCTGCAAGGCCGAAGGTCGGGCCCGTCATGCCGGATCTTCGGAGCTTCGCTCCTCCAGACCGTGACCTCTTCCTCTCCCGATCTCAACTACAAGACGATGAAATCATTCGATAACTTTCAAAACAGGCTCCAAGACGAACCCGCCTGAACCCTGACCGTTCTGCTCCGCTGCTGAGGGTTTCATGGAGCCTGCTACCCTAACCTTTTGTTAAACTTGCCCTGTTAAGCCCATCAATGGTCCATGCGACCCTGGGAGTCCGCCCGCTCGCCTGCAAAGATAGGGCGAGGCTCGGATTCCCAGGATCGCATGGACCATCAAGAAACCTGGCCGAACGAGGTTAAAATCGGGTTAAGAAAACCAAAGCTGCCAACCGACGCCGACGATCAGACAGAACGATCAAGACTCAGGGGCGTGGTGTAAGACGGTCTCGGCGATCAGGGCGATTTGGCTGATCGGGGTCGCTCCGGGCAGCTCAGGAGCTTACCGGGCCAGGCGTCTGAAGTCGCCCTGACGAACGAATCGATAGCTCTCAAAGCCAATCACTGCCGGATCAGCTTGAAAGGTCAGCTCTTGCCCATCCGTCGACGAGACATCAAAGTCTAGCCTCTGCCGGCTCGGCAGCGGGAGTGAGGATCATGCGTGGCTATTTCGGCATCGGTGCGGAGGCGATCAGCAAGCCGATGAACCTCGGCAATCTGGTACGCTCAGCCCATGCCTTCGGGGCAAGCTTCGCCTTTCTGGTGGACGCCCATTACACCGTGCGCGAGGCGCGCTCCGATACATCGCAGGCGGAACATCAGCTACCGGTCTATCGCTTCGACCGGCCTGCCGATCTGGTCCTGCCGAAGACCTGCGCGCTGATCGGAATCGAGCTTCTGGACGAGGCGATCGAGCTGCCGAGCTTTCGCCATCCCCTGAACGCCGCCTACGTCTTCGGTCCTGAGCGCGGCTCGCTCACGCCTGAGATGGTGGCGCGCTGCGATCATGTGGTGAAGATTCCGACGCGCTTTTGCATCAATCTCGCGGTTGCGGGCGCAATCGTCATGTATGATCGGGCCCTGTCGCTCGGGCGCTTTGCGCCGCGCCCAGTACGCTCCGGCGGGCCGACCGAAACGATTGCGGAACATGTCCAGGGCGAGGTCAGAATTCGGACGGGAAAAGCGTAAAACCGTGCCGAAAAACCACATCTTGTGGTACGAAGTCTCCTAGATGACGATATGATGACAATATCGGGGCTTTTCCGCTTTTCAGCGGACTGATATAGGTTTTCGCGTCCGCGACTATTGGGTACGGCCCGGCACCGTTGCAAATCACCAAACTCCGCCTTTCCGGCTTCAAGTCCTTCGTACAGCCGACCGAGCTTCTGATCGACGCTGGGTTGACGGGCATCGTCGGACCGAACGGCTGCGGCAAGTCGAACCTTGTCGACGCCCTTCGCTGGGTCATGGGCGAAAGCTCCGCCAAGGGCCTGCGCGGCGGTGAAATGGATGACGTCATTTTCGCCGGCACCAATGCGCGCGCGGCCTTCGATCTGGCTGAAGTCGCCCTGCATCTGAGAGGCGGCGACATCCCCATTCCGGGCTTCGAACATCTCGACGAGCTGGAGCTGACCCGCCGCATCGGCCGGGGCATGGGCTCGGTTTACCGGGTCAATGGCGCCGAAACCCGCGCCAAGGACGTGCAGCTGTTGTTTGCGGATGCAGCGTCCGGCGCACGCAGTGCTTCGATCGTCAGCCAGGGGCGGATCGGCGCGCTGGTCGAGGCGAAACCGCTGGAACGCAGGAAACTTTTGGAGGAGGCCGCCGGCATCAGCGGACTGCAGGCGAGACGGCATGAGGCCGAGCTCAAACTGCAAGGGGCGGAGACCAATCTGCTCCGGGTCGAGGATCTGCTGGTCAACCTCGCCGAGCAGTTCGAGGCGTTGAAGAAACAGGCGCGTCAGGCGGAGCGCTACCGAAAGCTGCAGGAACAGCATCGCGAGAGCGAGGCGGCCCTGCTGCTCGGCCGCTGGCAGCGCGCACTCGCCGAACGGGCGCTTGCCGAAGAAGCCCTTCGGACCGGACGAAGCCATGTCCAGGTGCATGCGGGACGCCTGAACGAGGCTCGGGAGAAGCGGGATTCGGCAGCGGTTGCGCTTACCGATCTCAGACGGCAGGAAGCGGCTGTTGAAACCGAGTTCGCCCGTCTTTCCGAACGCTCCAGCGCGGTCGAAGCGGAAGCCGCCAGGCTGGATGCCAACCAGATCAGGCTGAAGGATCAGGAACGCCAGACCGTCCAGGATCTGGAACACGCGCGAGAAACGCTCGGTGATGCCGAGACCATGGCGGAGCGACTCACCGCCGAGGCCGAAGCTCTTGAAACCCTGACCCAGGACGGTGACGACGATCGCCGACTGGCCGCAGCCGCAGAGGCCGAGGCGCGGACGACGCTCGAAGCCGCGGAGGCGGCCTTTCGGGAACGCCTCACCGCCAAGGCCGATGTCGAGGCGCGCTGCCGCCAGATCGATGCCGGCAGTGCGGCACTTGCCCAGCAACAACAGGATCTGATCGCCGCCAGCCGGGAGCTGGACGGGCGTCTCTTAGGCCTCGCCGAGGCGCCGCGGGCGACCTTCGAAGGTGCTGACGGCGCGGATCTAAGCCCCGGCGATCTGGCTGAACGTCAGGAGCAGGCGCTGGCGGCGGCGATGAGCGCGAGCGAGGCTGCCGATCAGCGCCTCGCCAAGGCCGACGAGGCCAGGGAAGCGAGTGCCGCTGCCCTGACCCAGGCCCGGGAAGCGCTCCGAGCGGCGGATGACGCTCACCGCGCCAGGCAAAGCGAGCTTCGCGAGGCGGACCATACGCGCCAGGCTCTTGAAGAGCGCGATCGTGATCTCAAGGTGAGAGCCGAGCGCCTGGAACACCGCCGCGCCGAATTGCTGGCGAAGGCTGAAACGTCTACGGCTGCACGCGATGATCTCGGTCTTGCAGACGCCGAGCGACGCCTCGACGAGATGAGCACTCTCGCCGAGGCGATCGGCGAGAAGCTGACCGCTGCGCTCCAAAGGCGCGATACGGCGTCTGCCAGGGCGGACGAGGAGGAGGTCAGCCTCCGGGCGGCCACGACCCAACTCGGCAAGCTCGAAGCCGAGGCTTTGGCCCTTGCCGATCTGGACGAACGCAAGACCAACGCGCCGCCGCTTCTAGACAAGGTCACGGTCGAAGACGGCTATGCCGATGCGCTCGCCGCGGCGCTTGGCGACGATCTGCTCGGCAGCGAGGATCCGAGCGCCCCGACCTTCTGGCTGACGGCGCTTGGCAGCCAGCGCCTGGAAGGCCCAAAGCTTCCGGAAGGTGCTGTGCCGCTTTCCGACAAGGTCCAGGGCCCGACCGCCCTCGCCCGGCGACTGGCGCAGGTTGGCGTGATCGATGATGCCGATGGCGATCGCCTGCAGCAGGCGTTGCAGCTGGGTCAACGGCTGGTGAGCTGCAGCGGCGGTCTCTGGCGCTGGGACGGGCTGATCCGCAAACCCGATGGCGCCCGCACCGCGGCGGCCCGGCTGAAGCAGCAGGCTCGGCGGCGCGAACTCGAAGGCGAACTGGCGACGGCCGGTTCGGAACGGGACCTCGCCAAGACCGCGGTCGATACCGCCAAGCAGGCTCTGGCTGAGGCGACGGATGCCGTCGAGACGCTGGAAACCGAGCGTGAGGCGGAGCGTCTGAAAGCGGATGCCGCGCGCCATGCGCTTGCCGAGCTGCGCGCGCGCGACGCCGCCCTCGCGGCAGAGCTTGGACCGCTCGGCGAGGAGACGGCGCGGCTGGATGCCGAGCTTAAAGAGTTGCGGGATCAGTCTCTGGCCTTGATCGAACAGCGGGCTTCGCTGGCGAGCGTAGAGGGGGATGACGCGACATCGTCAGCGCTTGAAGAGACTGTGAAGACGGCGTCAGCAGCAGTCAGTGAAGCCGAACAAACAGATGAGAGCGCGGCGGCTGAGCAAAGCGCGGCGCGCACCGAATCCGCGGCATCGCGAAAGCTGTTGCTCGACGAACAGGAAAAGCTTGAGCGCTACCGGGCCGATGAGCGCCGTCGCGCGGCGCTCGCCCAGGAACGGGCGGTCGAGCGGGCGCAGATCGAAGCGCAGATGGCGAGGCTGGAAGCCGATCGCGCCGATCTTGATCGCCGGCTCGCCGAAGAGAACGATGTTCGAGAAGACGCGAGAAAGGCCCTCGATAGCGTGTCTGCCGAACTTTCGGATGCCGAGACCATGCTTGAACGCGCCCGCATCGTTCATGCCGAGGCCAAGGCGGAGGACACGGCCCTTCGCGACCGGCATGCCACGGCCAGCCGTCAGACGGAGACCCTCAAGGCGGACCTGGAAGGCTGGACCAGCAGGATCGAGGCGGCGAAGGCCAGGGAGAACGAGCTTCTCGCCAGGCGAAAGCAGCTGATCGCTGATCTTGCCGATCTCGAAGGCCTGCCGGCGGATCTCGTGCGCCAGCGCGCCGAATTGACGGAGAAGATCGAGGCGGCGAAGACGAAACGCCAGGAGCTGATCCAGGCGGTCGGCAAGGCTGAAACGACGCTTTCGGACGCGGAGGACGCCCTCTCACATATCGAAAACGAGCAGGTCGAAGCCAGGGAAAGCGGTGCTCGGCTTGAAGCTCATCTCGAACGGGCGGTGGCGGAAGCCGAAACGGCGGAAGCCGCGGTGCGCGCCCGTCTCGGTCACGCCATCGAGGCCGGCGTCGGCGAAGCGCCAAGCGAAGAGGCGCTCACCGAGCTTGAAACGCGCCTTGCCAGGATCGAGGCGTCACGCGAGCGGCTCGGCGCCGTCAATCTCCGCGCCATCGAAGAGGCCGCCGAGCTTGAGATGCGCATTCAGACGCTCACCGAGGAGAAGGATGAGCTGACCCAGGCGATCGACCGACTGCGACGCGCCATTTCCACGCTGAACCGCGAAGGGCGTGAGAGGCTGCGCGCCGCCTTCGGCGAGGTCGAGAAACACTTCGAAGCCCTGTTCGTTCGCCTGTTCGGCGGTGGCCGCGCCAAGATCGAGCTGACCGATATGGAGGACCCGCTGAACGCCGGCCTCGAGCTGTCCGCAAGTCCGCCAGGCAAGAAGCTCCAGGCTCTATCCCTGCTGTCTGGCGGCGAAAAGGCGCTGACCGCAATCGCCCTGATCTTCGCCATCTTCCTGACCCGCCCCTCGCCGCTCTGCCTCCTGGACGAGGTCGACGCCCCTCTGGATGACGCCAATGTCAATCGCCTCGGCGTGCTGCTCGAAGAGCTGGCCATGTCGACCCAGACCCGCTTCGTCGTCGTCACCCATCACCCCATGACCATGGCGCGCATGGACCGCCTGTTCGGCGTCACGATGATGGAGCGCGGCGTCTCCCAGCTGGTCGGCGTCGATCTGCGAACCGCGGAAGAACTGCGTGCAACGGCCTGAGTCGTAAGCATTGCCGCACCGTTTCAAGCCAACCCTGTTGCAACCTGAACTATTTGATCCGTGCTGGCGATAAAAACACGCTGTTTACACATCCTTAATCCGCCTTCGCTAAACTCCCCTATGCCTCGCTGGTCCATGCGATCCTGAGAGTCCGTGCCAAGACCGACCTTCCCTACGGGCGGACAGATTCCCAGGATCGCATGGACCGTGAAACAGTTTGGCAGCGATGGGTTAAAAGGAACTTAACGGTTGGACAATCCATCACGGAAAGGGAGCATGACTGCAGTGATCAGTCAGGCTTGGTCCAGCTTTTGAAAAAGAAGCCGCTCATTCATCCTACCCGGATCTCAACCGTTTCGCTCCACGGTCGAAGAGCGAATAGGGCATGCTGCCCTAACCTCTCGTTAACCCTGACCTGTTACGTCTTTTCATGGTCCATGCGATCCTGGGAGTCTGCCCGGCCGCTGTGACAGAGTAGCGAGGCTCGGACTCCCAGGATCGCATGGACCAGCAAGCCAAGGTGACACGACCGCGTAAATGAAACGTCAACGCAGGGGCTGGAACGCCGACAAGTTGTTGGCAGGACATCATGAAAGCGGTCGAAACTCGGTCGGGTCGGCATAGCCCCTAGAGCAAACTCCGATCAGAAGTGATCAGCAGAAACGCTCCATCCCATTGTTTATCAGCATTTTCTTACCGATCAGGCTTTTCCATCTGATCGAAAAGGACTCCTAGACGCAGCAGGCAAAAAACCGCCGCGCGCCGCTTAAAAATCCTCGAAACTGAGCTGCCGGCCGTCGTCCGCTGCCTCGAAAGTCGACACGGAGAGGCCGAGCAGCCGGACTGGGAGAAGGGGCGGGGTCGGGTTTTTGATCAGCCAGTCGGCAAGCGTCATCAGCTCGTCCGTGCTGTCGACCTGATGGTCGAGGGTCCGCTGGCGGGTGTTGATGGTGAAATCGCGATATTTGATCTTCAGGGTAACAGTGCGGCCGTACGCGCTCGCCGCGTCGGCGCGTTGGATCACGCGCTCCGCCAGCGGCCGCAGACGTTCGAGCATGACGGCGGAATCGGTGAGGTCGACGTCGAAGGTGGTTTCGGCGCCGATGGACTTATGCGGGCGATTGGGTTTGACCTCGCGCTCGTCGATGCCGCGTGAGATGCGATGATAATGGCGCCCCACCTTGCCAAAGAGGCGCACAAGCTCGTCTTCCGGGCGATCACGCAGATCCTGTCCCGTTTGAATACCGGCCGCCTTCATCTTCTTCGCCGTGACCGGCCCCACGCCGAAAAACCGCTCCACCGGCAATGTCCTGATGAAGGCTTCGGCCTGGTCCGGACGGATCACGGTCAGGCCGTCGGGCTTATCGAGGTCGGAGGCGATCTTGGCGAGAAATTTGTTGAACGAGACGCCGGCTGACGCGGTCAGCTCGGTTGTCTCCAGAATTTCCTTCTTGATGGAAGCCGCGATCTCGGTCGCGATCGGTCCGCCGCGCTTCGGCGTTGTCACGTCGAGGAAAGCCTCGTCCAGGGAAAGCGGTTCGATCAGGTCGGTGTAGCGCTTGAAAATATCCCGGATCTGTCGGCTGACCGCCTTGTAGGCATCGAAGCGGGTCTTGACGAAAATCAGCTCGGGGCAAAGCCGCCTTGCCTTGAAGCCGGGCATGGCCGAGCGCACGCCGAACTTCCGCGCCTCATAGCTTGCCGCCGTGACCACGCCGCGCGCACTGCCGCCGCCCACCGCCACGGGCAGGCCGCGCAGGCTCGGATCGTCCCGCTGCTCGACCGAGGCATAGAAAGCGTCCATGTCGATATGGATGATTTTTCTCATGGACCGGCGCGGTCTCCGGATGGATCGACGCGTCTCGACAGTTTCGACGGTTCACTCTACTAACCCACTGAGGTCCGATCCAGAGCGGCAGCGCCGCCGGCTTGACATGGCTCCGGCGACTTTCGAGGACGTTATGGTTTCGACGCCCAGAACAGTTGCCGGTCCCAGCGGCGGCACCGCCGGCTCGACCTGGCTTCGATGAATTTCGAGGACGTTATGCTGCCGACGCCGAGAACATTCGCTTGCCCCAATTGCGGCGCCGAACTGGAGGCGCGTCTCGCTTCGACCAAGCTGGTCGCCTGCAGCTATTGCGACAGCAACGTCTTTCTCGAAGACGACGCGGTCAGGCTTGCGGGCAAGCAGGGCGTGATGGCGGACTATCCCTCCCTCATTCAGATGCACGGCAGCTATCGCTATCGCGGCTGGCAATTCATGGCGGTCGGACGCGCGCGTTTCGATTACGGCGAGGGCTTCTGGGACGAGTGGTGGGTAATGGGCGGCGACGGCGAGGGTCGCTGGCTCAGTGTGGACGAGGGCGATTTCGCGCTGGAGGAGCCCGTCGACATCGAACGGACGCCGTCTCCCTTCGAACTGGCGCCCGGCAAGGCGATAACGATCGCCGGCGAAGACCTTGTCGTCACCGAGCAAGGCCGCGCCCTGTGCATCGGGGTGCAGGGCGAGCTGCCGGAGGCGCTCGAAGTCGACGACAGCTACAGCTATTTCCACCTGAGCGGCGTCGGTGGTCGGCTCTACACGCTTGAAGTCGACCGTGGGCGAGCCGCCCTCCATCAGGGCCACTGGCTCGATCCCTTCGAGATCGAGGTGCTATGAGTACCCCAGACACCAAAGTCCAGGCGATCAACTGCACCAATTGCGGCGCCACGCTCGACGTGCTCGGCGGCCATCGCGTCAAGAGCCTGACCTGCGGCTATTGCGGCTCGGTGATGGACAGCCATGCCGGCTACCAGGTCATTCAGCGCCACCGCGACAACCCCGATCGCCCCTACGCACCGCTCGCGATCGGCATGGAAGCGGTGCTCAAGGGCGTGCCCTTCACCATCATCGGCATGATCCACTATGTCAGCCACCAGTCGGGACCGGGCTGGGCCGAGACCTATGACTGGATCAGCTTCCAGGTCTATTCGCCGACCCACGGCTATGCCTGGCTCACATGGAACAAGGGGCATTACCTCTTCAGCTACCGCACCCGCGAGATGCCCCGGCCAGCGATACCCGACCGTCTGTCGCAAAAACACGCTGTCAGGCTTGAAAACCAGACGTTCAAAATGTTCGAACGCTATCAGGCGGAAATTGCCTACATTGAGGGCGCCTTCACCTGGGTCGCCAAACGCGGCGACAAGGCCCGCGTCGTCGAAGCCATCGATCCACCACGCATGTTCAGCTATGAGTGGGGTCAAAAGGAGCTTGAATATTCCATCGGCGATTACCTGGACGCCGACGATGTTCACGCCGCCTTCGGAATCGGCCCGCCGGACAGGCCAAACAACGTTCATCCCGCCCAGCCTTACGATGCCGGCCGGCTCATGCCGGCGCTCGCCAAGGTTGGACCAATCTTCGCGGGTGTCGCGATCCTCGGCCTGTTTCTCGTCCTCATTTTGGGTGGAGGACGAGAGATTGTCCGTTTTGATTCTGGCGCTCGGAGCGGCCCCCAGACCCTGCCCTTCATCGTCGACAATGCCGACCTGCTGCTGGAGCTGGAGTTAAACGCGCCGGTCAGCAACAGCTGGGTCTATTACGACGTCGAGGTCACCGACGTCGCCTCCGGTGAGCCGGTGCTCTTCATGGGCAAGGAAATTTCCTTCTATTTCGGCCGCGACAGCGACGGCCGCTGGACGGAGGGCTCGCAGAGCGGGAGCGTGCTCTTCAAAGTGCCTGCCGCCGGCGATTACCAGATCGAGATCAACCCTGCAGAGGCCGGTGGTTCGGTGCCGCCGCTCACTGCGAGCCTGTCCGAGCAGGTGATGGTCAAACGCTACATGGTGATGCTGCTGATCCTGTCGATCGTCGCGGCAGCACTTCCCACGTTCCACCGCCAACGGTTTGAAAAGCGCCGCTGGGCGGACGTGCTCGAGGACGATGATGACTAAAGTCGTCTTCGCCGCCTTCACCCTTCTCACCCTCGCCGCCGGCTACATGACGGTCTACGGCATCGGCGCCGAGGACCGCAGCGTCGAGCGCAGCGTGCGCGAACGCAGCGCCGGCCACATCTTCATCGGCGGCGGAAAATGAGAACGCGGCGCGTTCAAGCGTTTCATCAGCGATGGGAAGCGGCGCAGATCTCACCTTCGCCCAACGCGTCGACGATGCATCAAGCGGCCCGGCCTATCACGGTGTTTGGCCGCCGCAAGCTATAAAAAGGAGCTATCAATGGAAGCCTTCGACAATATTCTGCTAGCGGAAGTGGTCGCCACCATCGTCTACACGGGCCTTGGGCTGTTCCTCTTCATCATGTCCTACATCGTCGTCGACTGGCTCTCGCCGATCGATCTTCATGAGGAGATGGCCGAGAAGGGCAATGTCGCCGTAGCCGTGGTCATCGGATCTCTCATGATCGCGCTCGCCATCCTGATCGCCTCCATCATCCGATCGTAGCACGGCCGCGAACGTCGCGGTTCGTTTACTGTTGAACCGGCTCTAAAGTACCACCGCCATGGCCACGCTCGAACCTAAAGTCCAGGCCGACCCGCCTCGGGTCACGGCAGGTGCGCCTCGCACCTCTCGCACCTATGGTGCGCTGTTGGTCGGGACCTTCGTCATTGCGGTCTCGGGGCTGGTCTACGAGCTGATCGCCGGCACGCTCTCCAGCTATCTTCTGGGCGACAGCGTCTATCAGTTCTCGATCGTCATCGGTCTTTTCATGACCGCCATGGGGCTTGGCTCCTACCTTTCACGCTGCATCGGCGATCGTTTGGAGCAGGCCTTCGTCGGCACGCAGATCGCACTCGGCCTGATCGGCGGTCTCGCCGCCCTCGCCCTCTTTTTCGCCTTCGTCTACCTCGATAGCTACGAAGCCTTTCTCTTCCTGATCTGTATCGCCATCGGCACGCTGGTCGGCCTCGAGATCCCGCTGATCATCCGCATCCTGAAGCGGGAGCGCACGCTCGAGATCAACATCTCCAACATCCTGACCGTCGACTATATCGGCGCACTCGTCGCCGCCCTCCTGTTTCCCCTGGTCCTGGTCCCGCAGCTCGGTCTGATCGCAACGGGTTTCCTGTTCGGCACCCTGAACCTGCTGGTCGCCGGATTGGCAGCCTGGCTGTTTAGACACGTCATCGACCGGCGGCTCTTATGGGTCACCGCAGCCGCAACAGCCCTGCTGATCACAGGTCTCCTGTCCAGCCAGTGGCTGGTCAGGACGATCGAAACCAGGCTCTATCACGACGAGATCATCTACGCCGAAACCACACCCTATCAGCGCATCGTCGCCACGCACCAGAACGGCCATCTCCGTTTGTTCCTGAACGGCGCCCTGCAATTCGACAGCGTCGACGAGCACCGCTATCACGAAGCCCTCGTCCATCCAGCCATGAGCCTGGCCGGGCGGCCAGACGCCGTACTTGTTCTCGGCGGCGGGGATGGCATGGCCGTTCGTGAGGTGTTGCGGCATGACGATGTCGAGAGCGTCACGCTGGTCGATCTCGATCCAGCGATGACCCGGCTTTTCCGCGAGCATCCGCGCCTGAACCAGCTCAACGAAGGCGCGCTCGACGATCCACGTGTCGAGGTGATCAACGAAGACGCCTTCGAATTCCTGAAGACCGATGACGCCACCTACAACGTTATCCTGATCGATCTGCCAGACCCCAAGAACCCCAGCCTGTCCAAGCTCTACAGCCTCGCCTTCTACACCGCGGCGGCGCGCCGTCTCGCACGGGACGGCGTGCTGGTGACGCAGGCGACCTCGCCGGTCTACGCACGCGAAGCGTTCTGGAGTATTTTTTCGACGCTCGACGCGACGAATGATCCCTATCGCGCTGGCGAAACCCTCTCCGCCGTCCCCTATCACGCCTATGTGCCAAGCTTCGGTGACTGGGGCTTCGTCGCCGCCTCGCCCGCAAGGTTGGACTGGTCACGCATTCAGCTGCCAGCCGATCTCCGCTTTCTCACCGACGACACCCTCCCCAGCCTGACCAACTTCCCACCCGACATCGACCGCCTCCCCGTCGAGATCAACACCCTCCAGGACCACCCTCTCCTTCGCTACTACCAGCAGGGCTGGTCCCGCTGGTTCCCGTGAACGCGGCCGGTCGCACCGGCGGGCTGGACTTGCCTCGATCAGTCGGCGTCGTCTGGTTTATCATGGGGCGTCACCATGCCGGCCCTTGAACGACTGTTTTAGGCGGAAAGCGGCCAAAGGAACTATCGGCCTCTGGCGGAGATTCTTGAACCAAATCGGCCATTCATTCTCAGTTCACTAAAGCGAAACTACATAAGGATTGAGGATATAAGCGGCAGCTCACTGCGGAGTCGTGGTAAGGTTAGATGACAGCTACATCTTTAATTTTATTTGCATGGGTCTTGTTCTTTTTTGGAACGCAGGCGACGACCTGCACTATGTGTGATACCGACTCGATCGTTATAGGCGCGGCCTTTTCTACACCAATATACATTTCAGCATGGATTTTTATTGTATTTAGAAAGCTCAGAAGATTTCAACAATTTCTCTTTTTTGCCCTATTACCAATCATTGCTCATCAAATTTACATTTCATCGAGAATCATTTACGCAATTAACGTCAGAAACGGATGTGGTTGCTGGGCATACAAAGACTATCCTCTTGAAACCATCGCCGCACCGAATGGATTTGACTTTTTTATTGGACCAGTACTTCTGATGACAGCCACTGTAACGCTCTTCTTGATCTCATGGAAATGGCTGATTATGCCTCTTCTTAGGTCAAGGCGAGCAAGTTGCACAAAGCCTGATGGATCTCCGACAGCCTAGAGCGCATCCCGATCAAGTCTGATCGGGAAAAACTCTAGAAAGCTGTCATAGGAACTTCGTTGAACACCTGCCAAGTGATTGCGGTCATGAACGGCAGCTTTCGCACGATCCATACACTTCAGCATCCAGCGTCAAACGACCACAGCTGACGGCGAAAGCGGACATTGGTCATGGAACGCGAGGGCTGCGGCGAGACGGCCTTACGAGTTCAAGCGTCTGATGCGCCAAGCTCCTCTGTACGAATCCCGAAATGCTCGCGAAAGGCGATCCCGCCTTTCGGTGTGATGGCGACGGCGCGGCTGTCATCGACCCGTCGGATCCAGCCGCGCTCGAAACTGTGATGGCGAAGCGCTGATCCCACCCGTCCGGCGAGATGCGGACGGCGCACGCTCCAATCCAGACAGGGATGGCAGAAGACGCGTTTCTTGCCGGCGTTCCGATCGTCGAGCCCGAGCTTCGAGAGAAAGGCCATACCGCGTTCGGTTACCACGCCTGCCTCGTCACCGAGTTCGACGAAGCCCTTTTCGATCATCGCGTCGGCGAGCGCTACCGCCAGCGTGCCGGCGAGATGATCGTAGCAGGTTCGCCCGAGGCGCAGCGCCGCGTCCTTCGGACCGGTGCGAAATTTTCTGGTTCGAGGCGATGCGTCCGCCGCGACCCGCATGATGCTCTCCATCATGTCGGCGACGTTGGACGATGCTATCCGATGGTAGCGATGGCGTCCTTGCTTCACCACAGCCATGAGACCGGCTTCGGCAAGCCTGCTGAGATGGCCACTCGCCGTCTGCGGCGTGACGCCCGCAACCGCGGCCAGTTCCGCTGCAGTCAGGGCCCGGCCGTCAAGCAGCGCATGCAGCATGCTCGCCCGTGTCGGATCGCCGACAAGAGCGGCAATCTCGGCGAAACGCGCCTGACTGGTCATTGAAGCCCTCCTCGGTTCGAACTTAGCTCGTCTCGTCAATCCGTTGGTGCGACCACATCGAAAGACTCTCTTTCACGACGTCCAATCTTGGCCGCATACCGTCGATTCCAGCGAATGTGCCGGAAATCGAATGATGTGGTCATACCACTAGCATCTGATGCTGATCGATGCTTCGGCCGTGAACGAAGCATCGACGATCAAAACCCGACCATCATGGCGTCATCGGAAGACGGAGGACATCCAGATGAACCGAACGGTCGCCGCGATCGAGAACCTTACGAAGACGGATTTTTCAGGAATGCCGCTCGGCAGGGCGCTCGAGCTTTTCAGGCTCTGGCACCAGCGCCATAGCACAAGGCAGGCGCTCAACCGGCTTGACGCTCATGGTCTGTCGGATGTCGGCCTTACCGATGCCGACCGCGAGATCGAATGCCGCAAATGGTTCTGGCAAAAGTAACCGCCGGAGGGCGCCCCTCCCGCCCAATGAAAAAGGGAGCCTGAATAGGCTCCCTTCTCAATTTCCGACGGCGCGCTGCCCTAGGGGCCTGCCGGCGCCAGCCGTTTCATGAATTCTTTAGTGTCCGAGGGGTGTTGCTCAATCGCTGACGATCAAGTTCTCCGCCGAGGACTTGCCATTTCGCCCGGGAACAAGCTCGTATTCGACCTTTTGTCCTTCGCGCAGACTTTGCAATCCGGCACGCTCCACGGCGGAGATATGCACGAACGCGTCATTCGACCCGTCTTCCGGCTGGATGAATCCATAACCCTTGGTCGGGTTGAACCACTTCACAGTTCCAGTAGCCACCGCTACTCCTTTCACTACATCATCGCTACGAACCGTCACCGGTCCGCTCGTCTGGTCAGAATTGAGGCTGATTTCACGTCGCCGGAGAGCAACCCGCCGGCAGGATGAGATCGAGTTCAAACATGACCTATCGACTACTAAATTGAGCGAAACGTCAAAATATGCAAGCCTTTGTCGACTCATGAGCGTAAAAAAGCGCGACAATCTGTCCATATCACCCTGGATTCAGCGTTTTCTGCCTCTTGCGCAGGAGCAAGGGACCGTGCTCGATCTGGCCGCAGGCGGCGGCCGTCACAGTCTTTTTGCCCTTGATCGAGGCTATCGGGTGACGTCGATCGATCGCGAGACAGTTGATCTAGACGCCCAGAAGGCCGCTTGCTCTCCAGCCGAGCGCTCGCGTCTCGAGATCATCGAAGCCGATCTCGAAGATGGCTCGCCTTGGCCGCTTTCCGGGCGGCGTTTCGATGCGGTCATCATCGTCAACTATCTTCACAGGCCACTCTTTCCAGACCTTCTCGACGCACTCGCCCCGGATGGCCTGTTGCTCTACGAGACCTTCGCCGTCGGCCAGGCGACCTTCGGCAAGCCTAGCAATCCGGACTTTCTCCTGGAACCCGGCGAGCTTCTGACCACCGTCCAGGATCGTCTCCAGGTGGTGGCCTATGAGCATGGTCTTATCGATGACGGCAAGGGCCCGGCCGTGAAGCAGCGGATCGCGGCGGTCGGCAGGCAGGAGCCTGCAGAAGTGACGATGACGGCGTAGTGGCGTGGCCACATCATGGGGTTCAGACCGTCAGCGCCTGAAACGACGGTCTGCCGCCAGGTTTCCGAGGGACGTCGAGAGGTTCTTCCGATGTCATCATACCACCAAGCACCGTTGCAATCCGTCGTCGCCTGCTTAGAAAAGGAGTCTTGTTTCCGGCAGCGTCGCCGTCACCTATGGGGAGCCAGACCTTGATCGATCTCTACACCTGGAGCACGCCGAACGGCCGCAAGGTCTCCATCATGCTGGAAGAAGTCGGTCTGGACTACGAAGTCCACCCCATCGACATCACGGCGGACGACCAGTTCAAGCCGGACTTCCTAGCGATCAGCCCGAACAACAAGATCCCGGGCATCGTCGATCGGGACAACGGCTATAAGATGTTCGAATCGGGCGCGATCCTCCTGTATCTCGCCGAGAAGACCGGCAAGCTCCTGCCGAGCGACCAGCTCGCCCGCATGGACGTGATGCAGTGGCTGATGTTCCAGATGGGCGGCGTCGGCCCGATGCTCGGCCAGACCCATCACTTTCATCACTTCGCCAAAGACAAGATCCCTTACGCCGTCGATCGCTTCGTCGGCGAGACCAAGCGGATCTACGGGGTGATGGACAAGCGCCTGGGCGAAACCGCCTATCTCGCCGGCGCCGACTACAGCATCGCCGATGTCGCGACCTGGCCCTGGGTGGCGCGCTTCGAGTGGCATCTCGTCGCCAAGAGCCTGGATGCGTTCCCCAATGTCAAACGCTGGTACAACGAGATCGCTTTGAGGCCGGGTGTGCAAAAGGGCTATGACGTGCCGGCGCGCGGCCAGGAGATTCCAAAAGCGTGAGCAAGCTCGAACATCCCGCCGTCATGCGCGTTCAGGCGGCCTTGCGCGAAAAGGGGTCGGGCGCCGACGTCATTGAACTCGATGACGGGGTGCCGACCGCTCAGGCGGCTGCAGATGCGCTTGGCGCCGAACTCGGCGCCATCGTCAAGTCGCTGGTCTTCACCATCGACGGCGAGGCGGTGATGGCCCTGATCTCAGGCGATCGCCGCTGCGACACCCGAGCCCTGCCGCAGGCTCTCGGCATGACCGGCCTCGTCATGCGCCCTGACGCCGATCGCGTCCGCGAGGCCACCGGCTTCGCCATCGGCGGCGTCGCCCCGCTCGGTCATCCAAAGCCGCTCGCCACGGTGATCGACGACAGCCTCGGCCGTTTCGACACCGTCTACGCCGCAGCCGGCCACCCCCACTGCGTCTTTCCGACCACCATGCTCGAGCTCAGTCTCCTGACCGGCGGCGCCATGGCCAGAGGCATTTCGATGGATTGAACTTCACCGGGGATAAACGGTCGCCGAAAGCCCCGGCTCGATTGACATCCGCTCAATCGTTTCGGTAGAACGAGCGTTCATCCGGAGGGGTGGCCGAGAGGCTGAAGGCGCCGGTTTGCTAAACCGGTATACTGGGAAACCGGTATCGTGGGTTCGAATCCCATCCCCTCCGCCACTTCTTTCTGCTAACTCCCTGATCATCAGACCTTGGTTTTTCAGCGAAGGACATCGGTGAAAGCCATCGGCTTGTCCCTATCTGACCTCGATCGTCGCCTCGGCGGTGACCGGAACGTCATCGACGACATAGGCGCGATGGTCGTTGGTGTTGAGCGTTACCCGGATTTCATGCTGTCCTTTGGGAAGGGCGCCGATATAGGCTTCGGGCTCGTAGAGCCGCCCCATCTTCATTCCGCCGACATAGAGATGGCCATGACCCATCCCGGGAACATGATAGAGATCGACGAAGTCCTTGGAGAAGGTGAACTCCTCCGTCTCGATCAGGACGCGCCATCCTTCGCCATCCTTTTCGACCGAGAGGCCGAGGCTCGGCGCCGGCTCGCCATCGCCGACGATGCAGATGTCGCCGATGCCGAAGAGGCCGACGTCTTCGGCATCCCCGCGGGCTTTGGGATCGATGAGCTTGGCCTTCGCCGTCACCGGCCCCGCCTCGGCGAAGGTGAGGGTGAGAGGAATGAGGGCGCCATCCTGGAAGGTCTCGCCAGACCCTTGAAGGCGGATATGCGCGCTGTCCGGCGCGAGCGAACTCACACCCACCGGAACCGGCGGACCCTTGTCGTCGCCTGGGCTGTAGAGGCTCGCATCGGCGATCGGGCTTGCAACGTCGATCAGACGGTCCGGAGCACCCCGATTTTCGATCGTCAGGAACGCCGCAGCACCGCCGTCATCCAGGGGGGACGCCGCCGCGCCCGTGATCAGGAGATGGTCAGCCTCACGATCAGCGCCAAGGCCGAACCAGGCGCCGCCGGCCAGCAGGCCGAGGCCAAGGAGAATGATCGCTGCCCTCAAGGCGGGCCCCTCATGTCATCCGCATCATGAAAAGACTGCTGAAACGGTTCTTGGCCGTCAAGCTGGCGCTGCTGCCAGGAAGTGCTTCCGCCCATGTCGCCGAGCAGGGGTTCGTCCTGCTGCTTCCGACCGAAGCCTATTCCACCGCGGGCGTCGCCGTCGTGGCGCTGACCGTCCTCGTGCTGTTCGCGGTCCCGGCCAACGTCATCAAGAGCCTGTTTCAGGCGCGCCGCTTCCGGATGCCGGCGTTCCCGATCATACGGACGATAACGAGCCTGCTCGCCCTGATCCTGCTGGCCGGTATCCTCTATGTGGGCGTGCACGGCCCGCGCGATCCGCTTTCCAACCTCATGCCGCTCGTCTTCTGGACCCTCGGCTGGATCGGCCTCGTCAGTCTCGCCGGTCTGCTCGGCGATCTCTGGCGCTGGATCAATCCCTGGACCGGGCTGTACCGCCTGCTGGGCGAGGTCCGCCCTTTGATCCGGCTTCCGCCGTGGCTCGGCGTCTGGCCGGCCACCTGCCTGCTCATCGCCTTCTCCGCCTTCCTTCTGGCGGACATTGCTCCCGATGATCCGGCTCGTCTCGCATATTTCGTCGGCGTCTACTGGTTCCTGACCATGGTCGGGCTCGTCCTTTGCGGCCCGGTCTGGCTTCGCCAAGTGGAACTGGGCTCCGTCATCTTTTCCTTATATGCGCGCCTTGCCCCCTCTCGCCTTCGCGAGAACGGCGGCGTCGGCGGTCCCGGCTGGCGGTTGCTGGAGCCTCCTCCGATCGCCGCAGGCGGCCTCTTCGCCCTCACGCTCCTCGCCGTCGGCAGCTTCGATGGCGTGAACGAAACCTTCTGGTGGCTCGCCAAGATCGGGATCAACCCGCTGGCCTTCCCCGGACGCTCCGCCGTGGTCTGGCCGACGATCCTGGGACTGGTCGGATCGATCATCCTCCTGATCGCCGTCTTCGCCGTTACGGTCTGGCTCGGCTTGACGCTTGCCCGAAGCGACGCCGCGTTTTCCGCTGCTTTCGCAAGGCTGGCGCAGAGCCTGCTGCCGATCGCGCTCGCCTATCACATCGCCCACTACCTGACCGCATTTCTGGTCAACAGCCAGTATGCGCTCGCCGCCATCAGCGACCCGCTCGCCACAGGCGCCGACCTTCTCGGCATCGAGCCCTTCTTCGTCACCACGGGCTTCTTCAATCACATCGACAGCGTGCGCGTGATCTGGCTGACCCAGGCGGGCGCCGTGGTGATCGGCCATGTCTGGTCCGTGCTGTTGGCCCATCGCATGGCGTTGGATCTCTTCGCCGACGCCAGGCGCGCGGCACTCGCGACCTTGCCGCTATCGCTCTTCATGATCGCCTACACCATGCTCGGTCTCTGGCTCCTGGCCACACCCAGAGGAGCCTGAGCAGCCGGATCATGGCGCAGTCGCCGCATTTGACAGTAACGCCTTGGTCATTCCGCCCTCGACAAAAGCGACGCGGCGGGAAAAGATGATGGGAACGTCTGCCTTTGGCGTCTTGAAATGGGAGAACACGCAAAATGGTGAAACCAACGAACCGCCGCACCCTGCTCAAAGGCGCTGCAGCCACCGGCCTGGTGACGACGCTCCCGCTCTCGGCGCGCTTCGCCCAGGCGCAGTCGTCAGCGCCGATCAAAATCGGCTTCCAGCAGCATTCGACCGGCATCGGCGCTGCCTATGGGCGCTGGTATGGCCGCACCACGGAAGCGGCCGCGAAGCTCATCAATGACGCTGGCGGCATCAATGGCCGGCCGATCGAGATCATCGCCGAGGATGACGGCACCGATCCCAAGCGCGGCGCGGAAGTCGTCGAGAAATTCGCGAACCAGCATGGCTGCGACATCGCCTTCGGTACGCTGTTCAGCCATGTGGTCATCGGCTCGGCCCCCGCTGCGGGCGAACTGAAGATCCCCTATTTCGTGGTCTCCGAGGGCCATCACGTCGCCTCGGGCGCGCTCAACCGCTACACCCTGCAGCCGGGCATCACCGATGTCAGAAGCCAGGTGCAGGCGATGGCCCCCTTCGT
The DNA here is from genome assembly GCA_039197065.1 of Pseudomonadota bacterium. Lineage (GTDB taxonomy): Bacteria > Pseudomonadota > Alphaproteobacteria > Geminicoccales > Geminicoccaceae > JANQPX01. The sequence continues at coordinate 55,270 of JBCCUL010000006.1, forward strand.
CAGCGAGAACCTCGGCAAGAAAGTCACGATGATCTTCGCCGACTTCGCCTTCGGCCATGACCACCGGGACTACTTCACCGCGGCGATCGAGGCGCAAGGCGGCGAGGTCCTGGAGCATATCGCGATCCCGCCGACCGAGACGTCGTTCACCAAATATTTTCCAAAAATCCCGCGCGAGACCGAGGTGGTCTATCACGTCATGGTCGGCCCCGCGGTCCTGACCTTCGTTAAGGAGATGGGCGAGTTCTTCGGCCCGTCGCGCCCGGAGATCTTCGGCTTCATCGACAGCCTGGAGGCGGTCGACATGGCCTCGCCCGGCCTGGAGTTCCTGGAAGGCACCTATTTCTGGGAGGGCTATCCGCGCTATGCACAGGCCGACCAGAGCGACTTCGACAAGGCCTACCGCGAGGCGGTCGGGGTCGATGCGAACGGGGCTTCCGTGTCCGATCCGAAGGACGTCTCCACCTACGCCCACATGTTCGGCTGCTGGGAGACGCTCTACATCATCAAATCAGGCATGGAGGCGGCGGACTATCAGGGACCGGCCGACCGCCAGAAGCTGATCGAGGCGGTCGAGGCGATGACCGACATCCCCGAAAGCGCCGAGCATCCCCAGGGCCCCAAGCTCTTCAACGGCAAGACCCACCAGGTCTTTGGCCTGCAATATATCTCGCGGGTCGAGGAGGGACGACTGGTCAAGGTGCACACCGCCTCGATCGAGGACACGCTCTATCCGGACGAGGTCGACTACACCACCATGTCCTTCTGATGCCGGACCGAAACGTTCGGTACCGGTGACTTAGGCGCCGGCGCCCGCTCGGTCACGTCATGGAATTTGGCCCCCACCTGCTGCTCGCCACGCTTGAAGGCGCCGTCGGCGCATCCGTTCTTGCGCTGACCGCGCTCGGCCTGTCGCTCGTCTTCGGCGTGATGCGCGTGGTCAACGTCGCCCATGGCGAGTTCTACATGCTGGGCGCGGTGGCCGCCTGGTTCGTCGCCTTCTATGTCGGCGGGCATCCGGCGCTGGGCTTCATCGCCGCCCTGATCATCGCGCCGCTGCTGGTCGGCGGGATCGCGATCGTCGCGGATCGCCTGGTACTGAAGCGCATCAATTACGATGCCGAGGCGACCATCGTCGCCACCATCGGCTTTCTCTACATCATCCAGCAGGCGGCCCTTATCGGCTACGGCCCGGAGGCGAGGCCGGTCGAGCCGCCGTTCAACAGCCGCATCGCCCTTCCCTGGTTCGAATTCGGCGAGAACGGCTTCGAGATCTACTATCCCTGGGGCCTGAGCACGACCAGCTACAAGCTCTTCGTCATCGCCGCCGCCCTTGCCATTCTGCTCGGCATCTGGGCCTTGCTGTCCCGCTCGAAGCTCGGGCTTTTGATGCGCGCGACCCAGCTCGATCGGGAGACCGCGCGCGCCTTCGGCATTCCGGTCGCGCGCGTCTACAGCCTGGTCTTCGCCTTCGGCGCCGGGCTCGCGGCCCTTGCCGCCGTCTTGATCGTGCCGATCCAGCAGGCCCATTACCTCATGGGCGGGGACCCGCTGCTCCTGAGCTTCATCGTCGTCATCCTGGGCGGTCTGGGCTCGCTTCGCGGCACGCTGGTGGCCGCGCTTCTGATCGGCATGTCCGATGGCATCATCTCGGTCTTCTTCAGCCCGACGCTCGCCAAGATTCTTGCAACATTGCTGGTGGCCCTCGTCCTCGTCTTTCGCCCGCAAGGCCTCTTCGGAAAAACCGCGGCATGAGCACGGCGGCGCGATCGCTCCTGCTGCATCTCGGCCTGATCGCCGTCCTGTTCTGCCTCGGATTTCTTCTCCCCGCCTATCACCAGGGCAACCTCGCCCGCATCCTGGTGCTCGCGACCTACGCCATCGGCTACAACGTGCTCTTCGGCTATACCGGCCTCCTCAGCCTCGGCCACGCCATGTTCTTCGCCGCCGGCATGTACGGCCTCGGTCTCGCGATGCACCACGGCGGCGTCTCCGCTGTGCCGGCCTTCGGTATCGGCATCCTCTCAACCATCGCCTTGTCGGCGGTGGTCGCGGTCCTGGCGCTCCGCACCATCGGCGTTGCCTTCATGATCGTCACCCTGATGTTCGCCCAGGCCGCCTTCCTGACCGTTCTCTATTTCGGGACGTGGACGCGCGGCGACGAGGGCTTCGTGATCCCGCAGGCGGTCCGCACCATCGCCGGCCTCGATCTCACCGACCCGACGACCCGCTATCTTGCAGCGCTCCTGATCTTCTCGTCGGCACTCCTCGCCACCGCGCGCATGATGCAGGTCCCCTTCGGCAGCGTGCTCATCGCGATCCGCGAGAACGAACAGCGCACCACCATGCTCGGCTATGACGTGTTCAGGCACAAATTCGCGGCCGTCGTGATCTCCGGCACGATCTCCGGCATCGCCGGCGCCACCTATGGCCTGCTGTTCGGCTATGTCGGCGCGACGTTTGCGTCCGTGCAGTATTCGATCCTGCCACTGCTCTGGGTGCTTCTGGGTGGCGCTGGGACGACCATCGGGCCTTTCGTCGGCGCGTTCTTCACCTTCTACCTGATCGACTACGCCAGTGGTTTGACCAACGCCTACCTGATGATTGTTGGGCTGGTTCTGGTGCTACTCGTTCTGTTCGCGCACACGGGGATCATGGGCGAGGTGAGGCGGCGCTGGGTCGCCTGGTTGCCATGAGTGAGGGGGCCGCCAAGACGCTCCTCGAGACCAGAGCGCTCTCGCGACGTTTCGGCGGGCTCACGGCGGTCGACACTGTCGATTTCTCACTTCCCGCAGGCCAGGTGCATGCGCTGATCGGCCCGAATGGCGCAGGCAAGAGCACCTTTGTCGGCATGGTCGCGGGCCGCATCCTACCGAGCGCCGGTGAGATCCGGTTCGATGGCGCCGACGTCACCGCCCTTCCGGCCCACGCCCGCATTCGCTTAGGGATGGCCTACACCTTTCAGATCACCGCGATCTACGCCCGGCTTAGCCTGTTCGACAATGTGGCGCTTGCCCTCCGCAAACGGTCCGAGCCCGATGTGCTCGCCGTGCTCGATCGCGTCGGCCTTGCGGATCGGGCCTACCAGACAGCCGGCGATCTCGCCTATGGACACCAGCGCCTCCTGGAGATCGCCATGGGCATCGCCCAAAAACCGCGCCTCCTGATTCTGGACGAGCCGACCCAGGGCCTCGCCGAAAGCGAGATCGAGGGCTTCAAGGCGCTGATCGGAAAGATCCGGGACGAGACCACGATCCTCCTGATCGAGCACAATATGGACGTGGTCATGGCGCTCGCCGACGTCATCACCGTGCTCGACGCCGGCCGCGTCTTGGCGTCGGGAACGCCCGCGGCGATCCGCGCTGACAGCCGCGTTCAGGAGGTTTATCTCGGAGCGGCCCATGCTCAGGCTTGAGGGCGTTTCCGCAGGCTACGGCCCGGTCCAGGTGCTGCACGAGGTGAGCTTCGAGGCGCAGCCGGGCGAAGTCCTTTGCCTCCTTGGCCGCAACGGCGCCGGCAAGACCACGACGCTGAAGGCGATCATGGGGCTCCTCCCGCTCAACGCCGGGCGCGTGCTCCTGAACGGCGAGGAAATCAGCGCCTTGCCGGCGGAGGCAACGCCCAAACGCGGCATCGGCTACATCCCGCAAGGGCGGCGGCTGTTTTCCGAGCTGACGGTCGCCGAGAATATCGAGATCGGCCTTTTGGCGCGAGGCAAAAGCAGGGAGACGCGGGAGAAGGTCCTGAACCTCTTCCCCCGCCTGCGCGAACGTCTGCAGCAGCGCGCCGAGACCCTCTCCGGCGGCGAGCAGCAGATGCTGGCGACAGCCAGAGCGCTCGCCCTCGAACCCTCGGTCCTGCTGTTGGACGAACCTACCGAAGGCCTGCAGCCCTCCATGATCAAGCTGATCCACGACTCGGTCACGACGATGCGCGATCAGGGGGTCGCTATCGTCCTGGTCGAACAGCGCATCGACACCGTGCTCGCCATCGCCGATCGCGTAGCCTTCCTGGAAAATGGCCGCAGCCGCGAGACCGGCGAAACCAGCATCTTCAAGGACGACCCGGGCCTTTTGAAGAGATATCTCGGCGTCTGACCGATCACGCCTGAGAACGTCGGCCAGCAGACCCGCATCACTGGCGAAACATCACCAACTTTAAGAAAACCTCCCTTTTCATCATGGCGCTCACGCCAATATGTTATAATATTACGCAAAATCGCTGGGAGAGAACGAGCATGCTATCCAGGAGAACTTGGCTGACGGCCTTTCTGTCGGCCTTCGTGATTGCCGGCGCGCCGGCTGCAGCGGACACCAAAGACAGCCTCGCTTTGGCATCCGCCTGGGAGATTACCAGCGTCGATCCGGCGATCTCTGGCTTTGCGCTGCAGCGGCTGCAGGTGCAGGAGAACCTGGTCGACGCCGACAGCGAGGGCACGCTGCGCCCTGGCCTCGCGACCGAGTGGAGCACATCCGAGGACGGGCTGACATGGCGGTTTACGCTCCGCGATAACGTCTCCTTCCATGACGGCACGCCGTTCGACGCCGCCGCAGCGGTGTCGGCGCTGCAACGAGCCGCCGGACAGCCTGGCATCCTGGAGAATGCGCCGCTTGGCGAGATCTCGGCCGATGGCAATGCCGTGGTCATCACACTCGAAAAACCCTTTGCGGCCCTGCCGTCGCTCCTGGCCCATGCGACGACGATCATCCCCGCACCCGCCTCCTTCGATGCCGACGGCAATCCTGTAGAGGCCATCGGCACCGGTCCGTTCATGGTCGGAGAACTCAAGCTGCCGCTGGGCATCGATCTCGTGCGTTTCGATGATTACTGGGGCGAGACGCCCAAGCTTGCCGAGGTGAACTACCTCGCCGCTGGCCGCGCCGAGACCCGGGCGCTTCTTGCAGAGAGCGGCGAGGCGGATATCGTCTTCGGCTTCGATCCGGCGGGCTTCACGCGCCTGAAGTCGGTCGACAGCGTCGAGACCCGCGCGGTGCCGATCCCACGTGCGGTCATGCTCAAGGTGAACGCCGGGCACCCCTTCTTCGAGGCTCCTGAGGCCCGTCAGGCCTTGAGCCTCGCCATCGATCGCGAAGGGATCGCGACAGGCATTACCCGCTTCCCCGAAGCCGCCGCAACCCAGCTCTTCCCGCCGGCGCTTGGCGGCTGGCACGACACCAGCCTGGAGCCGCTTGCCTATGATCCCGAGAAGGCGAAAGAGCTGCTGGCCGGGCTCGGCTGGACAGCAGGCGACGACGGCATTCTCGAAAAGGATGGCGAGCGCTTCGCGATCCAGCTTCGCACCTTCCCGGACCGCCCGGAACTGCCGCTTATGGCAACGGCCTTGCAGGATCAATGGCGCGAAATCGGCATTGAGCTCGATGTCAGCGTCGCGAGCTATGCCGAGATCCCGGCCGGTCACCAGGATGGCTCGCTGGAAGTGGCGCTCTATGCCCGAAACTATGGCCTGACCCCCGATCCGATTGGCACCATCTTGAATGACTTCGGCACCGGCGGCGGCGATTGGGGTTCGATGAACTGGGAAACACCTGACGTGGCGGCAGCGCTCGAGACCATCGCCGAAAGTGCTGATGAGGCGGTTAGAAAACCGCTGATCGCCGAGGCGACCGCCGCGATCCATAACGGCCTGCCGCTGATCCCGATCACCTGGTACATGCACACCGTTTCGATCGCCAAGGGTCTCGATGGGGTCATCGTCGATCCGCGCCAGCGCACCTACGGCCTGGAGCGCATCTCCTGGGCCGAGTGACGCCAACCGCTTCGGGCACGGGTGCTGGGCTGAGCTCGGTACTCGGCGCCCGGGCGCTTCAAGCTCTTCTGGTCGCCATCGTCGTCGGGATCGTCAGCTTCGCCATGATGCAGGCGCTTCCCGGCGATGCCGCCTTTCGCATCGCCGCCGGGCGCTACGGCTATGACATGATGAATGCGGCTTCGGCCGAAGCCGTGCGCGTCGAGCTTGGCCTGGACCGGCCGCTTCTGGTCCAGCTCGGCTCCTGGCTCTGGTCCCTCGCCCAGTTCGATATGGGCCGCTCCCTCGTTACCGGCGCTCCGGTGGTTGATGAAATCGCCCACCAGCTCGGCGCTTCCCTCCTGCTCGCCGGGGTCGCCATCACGGTCTCGATCCTGATTGCACTCCCGGTCGGCATCGCCTCAGGTCTCAATCCCGGCGGCCTTGTCGATCGTACCACGCTCGCGATTTCGGTCGGCATCCGGGCCCTGCCGATCTTCGCGCTCGCCGTCCTGCTCATCCTGGTCCTGGCCATTCAAATCAAGCTTCTGCCGGTCGCCGGCTTCGATCGCATCGAGCATCTGGTTCTGCCCTCCCTGACCCTGGGCCTCAGCCTCGCCGCCGTCTCCAACCGCGTGGTCCGGGACGCTGTCGTCGAGGCCATGACCACGGACTGGCACCATTTCGCCCGAACAAAGGGCCTGAGCCAGCGCATCACGCTCCTTCGTCACGTCGCGCGCAATGCTGCGGTGCCGGTCGTCGCCTATGTCGGCGTCCAGCTCGCCTTTTTGATCGAAGGCGTGGTGATCATCGAATCGGTCTTCGCCTGGCCCGGCATCGGTCATGCTTTGGTGCATGCGATTTTCCAACGCGACGTGCCCATGGTTCAGGGGACGGCGCTGACCCTCGGTCTTCTCTACGTGCTGCTCAATCTGATCATCGACCTCATCTGCCGAGGCCTCGATCCGCGTGGCGCCGAAAGCGCTGCTTGATGGCCTCGACCGGCATCATCGCCCCGGCGGCAAATAGCGAGTCGCCAACAGTCGCTCTTAGCCCAGCGCGCCTTGTCGGCATCGGGCTCTTGATCCTGTTGTGCACAGCGGCCCTCCTAGGACCGGCCTCGTTCGGGTTGGATCCTGCAAAACAATCCCTCCGCGACAGTCTCCAGGGGCCGAGCGCCGCTTTTTGGCTCGGCACCGATCATCTCGGCCGGGACATGGCCGCACGCCTCCTCGCCGGTGCGAGGCTGTCCCTCTCACTCGGCGTTCTCTCGGTCATCACCGCCGCCGTTCCCGGCATCGCTCTCGGCCTGCTCGCGGTCTTCGGCGGTCCCTGGGCCGATCGTATTCTCAGCGTCTTCGCCGACGCCATCCTCGCTCTCCCCGGATTGCTCCTGGTCCTGATGCTGGCGGCGATCGCGCCCGGATCCTGGTGGGCGCTCTATGTCGGCCTCTCGCTGACCTTCTGGGTCGAATATTTTCGCTACACCCGGCAACGCACCCGCATTCTGGTCGCCAGCCCCGCCGTCGAGGCGGCGCGTCTCCTCGGCTTCGGCCCGCTGCATATTCTAAGGCGGCATATCGCCCCTGAACTCACCCAGGGACTTCTCACCATCGCCGCGTTCGGCGTCGCCGCCGGCGTCACCGCGCTTGGCGGCCTCGGCTTCATCAGCGTCGGCCTTCGGCCACCGACCGCCGAATGGGGCATCATGATGAACGAGCTTCTGCCCTATTGGCGCGAAGCCCCCTGGCTGATCCTGCAGCCCGTCGCCTGCCTGTTCGTCACGGTCCTGGCACTCCATCTCGCCATCGGCATCGGCAAACGGCCGTGACGTCGGCGCTTGAGGTCACTGGGCTTACGGTTCATGCGGGCGCGAAACGCCTCCTGGGACCGGTAAGCTTCGCCGTTCCCACGGGTGAAACGCTGGTCATCATGGGCGAGACCGGCGCCGGCAAAAGCCTCTTGGCCCAGGCTATTCTAGGCGCCCTGCCAGAAGGCCTGCATGCGGACGGCGCGATCATGCTGGACGGCCGGCGCATCGACGGCCTGAGTTCGGCGGAACGCGCACAGCTCTGGGGCCGCGCGATCACGCTCCTGCCCCAGGAACCCTGGCGCGCGCTCGATCCACTCATGGCATCAGGCGCGCAGGTCACCGAGACCTATCGCTTCGTCGCCGGTCTCGAGCAGACGGCGGCGCGGCGGGCGGCGACGCGTGACCTCGAAAGCCTCGGCCTGGCGGGTGCGGAAAATAAACGACCGGGTCAGCTCTCGGGCGGCATGGCGCAGCGCGCAGCCTTCGCTGCGGCGCGCGCCGGCGGCGCCGATCTTCTTCTCGCCGATGAGCCGACCAAGGGCCTGGACAAGCTCCGCGCGCAGGCAATCGTGGATCTCCTGAAGGTCGTGCCGGTGAATGGCGGCGCCCTTCTAGCGATCACCCACGAGGTTGCCGTCGCCCGGGATCTCGGCGGCAGCCTTCTCATGCTGAAAGATGGTGCGGTCGTCGAGCAGGGGGAGACGGCGGATGTGCTTGCAGCCCCTCGCTCCGACTATGGCAAGGCGCTGCTCGCCGCCGATCCGACCAACTGGACACGTCCCGCCACTGCAGCCAGCGACGACGAGGTCCTGCGCGCCGAAGACCTGACGATCATACGCGGCGGTCAACACCTGCTCGATGGCTTCGAACTGTCGCTGGCTGCCGGCGAGCGCATCGCCATAACCGGCCCGAGCGGCGCCGGCAAGACGACGTTGCTCGACACGCTGGCAGGTCTCCTCCCGCCGGCCAAAGGCCATGTCACGCGTGGTCACGCTGTGACCCCGACCGGCATCCAGAAGATCTACCAGGACCCGCCCGCAGCCTTCCCGCCGCGCATCACGCTCGGCCGCAATCTCCAGGATGTCGCTGCCCTCCACGACATCGACTGGCCGATGATCACGCAGCTGCTGACGAGGCTGCGGGTCGATCAGGAGCTGCTGGCAAGGCGGCCCGATCAGGTTTCAGGCGGCGAGCTGCAACGCATCGCCATCGCCCGCGCCCTCGCCGTCGCCCCCTCGGTGCTGCTCGCCGACGAACCCACCTCCCGACTGGATCCGATCACCCAGGCTGACACCATGGAACTCCTGGCCGAAAGCACCACCGAGACCGGGACGGCGGTGGTGCTCGTCACCCACGACGCCGCCATGGCCGCCAACTGGGCCGGGCGGCAAATGACCGTTGGCAGCCAGCCGTAGCCGAACGCTCCCGTGTCGAGCAGGGGCAACGGCGGACATGCCGCCGCCGCCAGCATCGATCAGTCATCCGTCGTGTTTGTGGCCTTCGCCATGCTTGTGATCATGGCCATGCTTCATCCCGCCTTTCAGATCCTTGATCGGAACCTCCAGCGTCACCTCGCCCGCTTGTTCGAAGGTCAAGGTGAGCGGCAGGACCTCGCCGGCAGTGAGAGGTTCCTTCAAGCCGATCAGCATGACGTGGTAGCCGCCCGGTTCGAGCGTCGCCATTTCACCCGGCTTCACCTCGATCGCCTCGACCTCGCGCATCTTGGCGATGTCGCCTTCTATGATGTGATTGTGGAGCTCGACGGTCTCAGCGACCGGCGTTGTCGCGCCAACCAGCTTGTCGGCGGCATCGCCATGGGTCATCAGCGTCATATAAGCGGCGCTGTTCGGCGCGCTGCCGATGGAGGCGCGCGCCCAACCGTCATGGATCATGACATCGCCGACCTTGGCCATGCCGGCATCGCCGGCGAAGGCTCCAGTTGAGAGGCCCAGCGACAGGCAGATGGTGGCAAGAGAGTGCTTCATTGTCATCTCCGCAGCCTGGAAGGCGGACAAGCGCCATTTCCAGCTGACTTCCTACATGTTTGATGCGTGCGTCGGCGCTGCCCCGACGATCAATGAGCCGATCACGGTCAGCAGCGCGCTTTCTCGGGAAAGATCTAAACCGCCGGCGGCCCGCGGCTGCCTAAGGGTCGACGGCAAAGCGGCCCGGCGAGACAACGGTCGGCGATGCTCGCCTCGTGACGCCAATAGTGATAGAAGCCGGGCGGATCGATCCTGCCGGCGACATCGAGACAGCCAAGAGCCTGAACCAGGCAGGCAAGGCAGTTCGCCATGGCCGGATCATGCGGGCCCGGCGCTTCGGCCGGATGATCGGGGAGCATGAGGTCAACGGGGACACGGATCACCTCGAAGCCCACGCCGGTGCAAATCACCAAGGTGCCAAAGGCCTCCGAGGCCTTCGCAGCAGCTCTTTGGCCGAACCACGGCTGCACCAAAAGCGCCGCGATGATCAGCCAGGCCAAACTGCGAGAGGTCTTCGAGAACCGCATGCCTGCTCCAGAACCACGAGGCTTGGAGTGTAACAAGCCTGCCCCATAGCGCAACGCGAGCCTGCCCCATAGCGCAACGCGAGAAAGTGCGCATGAAACCTTGCCACTAATAATTGCCCATTCTATTTCTATTACTTGATCTGAAACAAGTTGATCAACACTCATTGGAGTGTTCATATGGATCAGCAGCGCAGTCTTTCGGCATATTTTCCTTATATGCCATGGTGCTGTCTTACAACGCTGCTCGTTCTATTCACGTCCTCCCTGGTATTTCTCCAACCCCTCGCCGATGCAGCGGGTTTCATCGTTCTGATAGCTTGGGGGTTCTTGCTCTTACAAACTGCGCGTGTGGTAAAGAGCCATCATCCTCTGCGATCGCTGCAGTTTCCCGCCACCGCCTGCGTCATGGCGACGACAATGCACGTCGTCATGCTCCAGGCGACCGGCCAGGATTGCGTGCTCACCCGAGGGCTTCGCTATGTCTATTGGCAAGCCTTCATCAGCCCCGATGCACTTCTCCCTTGCAACTGGTGCATCGGTTAGGAAGGAGATGTTGATGAGTTACTATATCGTTGCAGGATGCGGTTGCGGCGGCTGCAATCTGATCGCGATCGACGAAAACGGCAATATCGTCTCGATCTACCTACCGCTTAGCGCCGTCAGAAAATAGCGGTCCCAAATCCCGAGATGACACGTTTCGAGCCCGGCATCGATCCGGGCTCCTTGTTTTTCAGCCGAGACCCACGATCATTGCGCCGGCCATAAGGGCCATCAGTAGGTCTTCGAACACCGTGACCTTCGAGATGGGAATGCTGAAGAACCCGCCGAGACAGGCGCATTGCAGGCTTTGCCCCTTGCCGAGGGCCTTGTTCACGCTCCAGGCTTTCTCCAGCATGAGAACGCCCACGAACAGATTGAGCAGCAAGGCCTCGGGTTGAATCAGGTAGATGATGCCCATGCCGACTTCAAGAAATGGATAGGCGGCGGCATAGGCGGCACTACGACCGGCGAGCAGGTCATAGCGGGCATAGGCAGCGGAAAAAGCTCGCCGATTCATAACCTTAAGAGCGCCGAACAGCAGGAAATAGCCGGCCATCAGGTCACCCATGAGGCCGTGGCCATGCCAGCCTCGAAATACCTGCAACGCCAGACCGAAGAGGAGGACGAGGCCGGTCATCAGGATCAGTGGTCGATAATGCGCGATCTTGACGAGAATCAGGCGGAGCAGGCTCCTTTCTTCCGCTTGATAGGAGCCGAGCGTGGCCAGCACAGCATTGAGATTGGCGAGCGGTTCGTCGAGGCTATGGATGAGTTTGAGGCTCTGGCGATCGCCCTCGATCACCGCGCTTTGGATGCGCGGCTCGGAGAGAAGAGCAGCCTCGATCTTGCCGACGCAAGCAGCGCAGCGCACTCCCTGGATGAGAAAGCGCTCCGTCTTCATCCCGGCATCCATCGAAGACAAGTCTTCCCGTCGCTCAGCGTCGGCAATCGTCATGCAGTCCTCTGCCATCAGGGCACTCTCGAAGCCCGGCGTTTTGGACTTGTACATGGCGGCCCTTAAAAATGAATGGAAAATAAGGACGCAGAGGCCCAAATTAATGGACGAAGATGAAAAGGCCTGATCGACGAGGACAACGCATCGGCCATGGAACAGCAGGATTCTTTTGACAAGACGATGATTTCGGTGATCGGGGTCGTCCTTGTCCTCGGAGTGTTTGGCGCCGTCGCTCTGATGTCGTCGGAAAGCTTCATGGCGGCGCAGGAAGCCATGTTCAAGGCGATGGCGGTCATGGCCGAAGTCTGCCGTCTATAGAAACTCGCGGATGGCGGCCTTCATCTCAGCCGCTGTGGCATCATGCCGAAAGACGGCCAGAAGACGCCAATTTTGATCCATCAGATAGATGTAGGATGAGTGGTCGACCGGGTAGGCCTCCGGATCGACATCCTTTCGATATTTAAAATAGACGCGGAACGCCCTGGCGACGGGCTCGATCGCGGCGATGGGACCGGTCAGCCCGATTAGCTGCTCGTGAAAGAGCGGGACGTAACCTGCCAGATGCTCGACATGGTCCCGGTCCGGATCGATGGTGATGAAGGCACCCTTGATGCCGGGCTCGTCTCCAAGTTCCGCCATAGCGTCCGCCATGGTCTGAAGGGAAAGCGGGCAGATATCGGGACAGAAGCTGTAGCCGAAATACACCAGGGTCAGCTCACCGGCGAATATGGCCTCCGTCGCCGGTTCGCCTTTGTGATCGGTCAGCTCGAATGGGCCGCCAAGACTAGCCGGCATGATGACGAGGCCGGGGCCACCAAGCGTTTCCTCTTCGGTCAGCTTGACGATCAAAATCCAGGCCGTGGCCGCAAGAGCGACGATCGCGAGTACGGCGCCTGCAAGGAGAATGAGCCGATCAGCTTTCATCGATGTCATTTGAGAGCTTCGCAAACCGGCTGAAGCCTTGCCGCAATAACCTGAACTGCCGGCGGCGCTCAGGACAAAAGCCAAAGGCAACGCTGTTGAACATAGCGACAAGAAGCCTGCCACGCTCGTCAGACGGGCTCAAGACATTCAAGAAAGTTCCGGCATCGAGCAAGGCGACAATTATGTCGACGCCCAGGCACTCGATCTGATCCGCCGGCCCTGGGCGTTCAAGGCGCTGAACGAAGAACTCAACACCCTCATCGACGTCCCGAACACAACCGTCTGACGCCTCAGCTTCGCACGCGGATGTAGTCCGGATCATAGGGGCCGGGCGCGATGACTTCGGCGTCGAACAAATCGCCGAGCATGTCGATCTTGAGCCGCGTTCCTTCGCCTGCATAAGCTGGCTCGACGAAGGCCATGGCGAGGTTGAAGCCGGTGCGATGGCCCCAGTCCGCCGAGGTGACCGTCCCGACCACGCGATCGTCCAGCATCACCGAGGCGCCGCCATGGGCTGAACGATCCTGGCAATCGACCGTCATGGTCACCAAGATCCGTCTTGGCCCTTCGTCCCGACGTTTCTCAAGCGCGGCCTTGCCGATGAAGTCTCCTTTATCCAGGCGCACGAAACGGGCGAGCCCGGTTTCGAAGGGATCGAACTCGGTGAGAATGTCGGCCTTCCAGTGAAGAAAGCCTTTCTCGATCCGCATGGAGTCGATGGCACGGCTGCCGAACAGCCGAAGTCCCTGCGCTTCGCCCGCCTGCCGAAGCGCCAGATAGCCCGCATAGAGCTGGCTGTTCGGCAGATGGATCTCATAGGCAAGCTCGCCGGAAAAGCTGACGGCCAGAACGGTTGCCGGTGCGATTCCAATGAAGGTCTCGCGCGCCGAAAGCCAGGGAAAAGCGTCTGCCGACCAGTCGTCACGCGAAACCGCCGACAGCACCGCGCGGGATTTCGGCCCGGCCAGGACCAGGGTGGTCATATCGTTGGTGAGGGAACGGATCTGCACATCCTCATCGGCGCGAAGATGCTGCTGCAGCCAATCCATGTCGTGATATTCGGCCGCCGCCGCCGAGCCGTACCAGACCCGATCCGGCCCCGCAGGACTTGCCGGCAGGTTGGCGATCGTCGCTTCGGCCTTGAGCATGCCCTGGTGGTTCAAAAGATAGCCGAGCCCCACCCGTCCCGGCTTCTTGGTCACCCGGCCGCAGAACATGCAGTTCAGAAAGGCATGGCGATCAGCGCCGGTGATTTCGAACCGGTTGAAGCCGTTCACCTCGGCGAGACCGACGCCATGCTGCACGGCCTTCACCTCCTCGGCGATCAGCTCATGCACCTCGTTGAAGCGAAAGCCGAGTGTTTCGGTGAAGTCGGGGTCAGGCTTGATGTAGTCCACCCGCTCCCAACCATTGACCACCCCGAACGCCGCCCCCTCCGCGGCCAGAACGGGGGTGAGCGGCGTTGTCTTGATCGGCCGCCCGGCTGGCCGGTGCTCATGAGGGAAATGAAAACGGAACTCGTTTTGGTAATCCTCGATGGCCTTGAGCGCGGTGAGTTCGACATTGCCGTGACCGGTGAAGCGGCGCGGATCGAGCGGCCAGGTGTCATAGCAGGCTTCGCCATGCACGATCTGCTGCGCCAGAAGCCAGCCATGGCCGCCGCCTTCGCCGAGGCCGGCGCGCAGGCCGATGATGCAGTAGGCGTTGCGTTTGCCGGGAACCCTGCCGACCAGCGGAGCGCCGTCGATCGTGTAGGTGATCGGGCCGTTGATGATGGTATGGATGCCCACCTCGGTAAGGGCTGGCATACGCGCGAACGCCCCTTCGAGCACATCGGTCACCCGATCGAGATCGTCTGGGCAGAGTGCGTTGGAGAAATTCGGATCGATGCCGTCCATGCCCCAGGTCCGGCAGTCCTGCTCGTAGAAACCGACCAAGAGGCCCATCCTCTCCTGCCGGCTGTAGAAATCGCTGATCGGACAGCGGATCAGGGGCATGCGATGGCCGGCATCAACGATCGCGGGGATTTCCTCGGTAACGAAATACTGATGCTCCATCGACATCACCGGGTGATGCACGCCCATCATCCTGCCGACCTCGTTCACCCTATAGCCGCAGGCGTTGACCACGATATCGGCATGAACCTCGCCTTTGGGCGTCTCGACGATCCACGTATCGTCCGCCAGCTGTCTCAGGTCGGTGACCGGCGTATTCCGGTGGATCGCGGCGCCTGCCTTGCGCGCGCGGCGAGCCAGAGCCTGGCAGAGCTGGGCCGGATCGATGTCGCCGTCGAGCGGATCCCAGAGGCCGCCGATCAGATTGTCGGTCGAGATCAGCGGATGGCGCCGCGCACATTCTTCAGCGTCGATCACCTCGAAATCGACGCCCATGCCGCGCGCCATCGATGCGAAATGACGGTAGCCGTCCATCTGCGCTTCCGTCTCGGCCAGCCGGATGCCGCCGTCGCCATGGTGATAGTTGATGGGATAGTCGGGGTCGTCGGCCAGTTCCTTGTAGAGAGCGATGGAATGGCTCTTCAGGCCGACCATGGTCTGGTTCATGCCAAAATTCGTGACCTGCGCCGCCGAATGCCAGGTGGTCCCCGATGTCAGCTCGTCCCTCTCGAGCAGCATCACATCACTCCACCCTTCCCGAGTGAGATGGTAGAGCGTGGAACATCCGGCGATACCGCCGCCGATGACCACGGCTTTGACACGTGTCTTCATGGCAAGGTCCGTTCAGCTCTTTTCGCCATGTCGACGGCTCCGCGCGCGCAAAGCAAGGACAAAGACACGGTTTCGAAAAATTCGAATGTCATGTTTGATTTGATGGAGACAGGGAGAATTTGATTGCGCTTCCTTCAGGGCCTCGGGTTTCCTTGATCGACGAGAAGCCGTGGAGAGATCATGACCTCGAGAAGCAAACGGACTGGCGGGCGGCGCCAGCGGCTGCGCGAACGTAGCCAAGGCCCTTCGAACCCCTGTCCGCCCGGACAAAAGGGCGGCCAGTATCGGCCGCTGCAAACAACCGACATCGAGGCGATCTACCGGACAGCCCTTCGACTTCTGGCCGAGCTCGGCATGGGTGAAACGCCGAAGCGCCTGCAGCAGGATCTCGCCGCCGCAGGCGCCGACATCGGTGACGATGGCCGCGTCCGCCTGCCTGGAGCGCTGGTCGAGGATGCAATCGCGAAGGCCGCCAAAACCTTCGTTCTTCACGGCCGGGACGAGCAGCGATCGATCGAGGTCGGCAATGATCGGGTCCATTTCGGCACCGGCGGGGCTGCGGTCCAGACGCTCGATCTCGATACCGGGCTCTATCGCCCCTCGACGCTCAAAGATCTGCACGATTTCACGCGGCTCCAGGACAGGCTTACCAATGTCAGCTGGTTCACGCGCTGCTGCGTCGCCACCGACGTGCCCGACAATTTCGAACTTGACGTGAACACGGTCTATGCGCTGATCCGCAACACCACGAAGCCGGTCGCGACCTCCTTCACGCTCGCCGACTATGTCGCCCCGATCGTGGGCATGCTGGACATCGCCGCCGGCGGCGAAGGCGCTTTTTCAAAACGCCCCTTCGTCAAGGCGCATATCAGCCCGGTGATCTCGCCGATGCGCTTCGGCGAGGACGCGGTCGACGTCGTCTACGCCTGCATCGACCACAATATACCGATGTCCTGCATCACGGCGGCGCAGTCCGGCGCCACAGCGCCTGCGACACTCGCCGGCTTTCTTGCGCAGTCCCTCGCCGAAACGCTCGCCAGCCTGGTGATGGTGCACGCGATCAAGCCCGGTCATCCCATGGTGTTCTCCAACTGGCCGCTGGTCGTCGATCTGCGCACCGGCGCCTTTGCCGGCGGCGGCGGCGAGATCACCGTGATGAACGCCGCATCGGCGCAGATCTCCAACTGGCTCGGCCTGCCCTCGGGCGTCGCCGCATCGATGACCGACGCCAAGGCGATCGACGCACAATATGGAGCAGAGAAGGGACTGACAGCGCTTGCGGCAGGCCTCGCCGGCGGCAATCTGGTCTATGAAAGCTCGGGCATGACCGCCTCGCTCCTCGGCGCCAGCTTCGAAGCCTTCGTGCTCGACGATGAGATGCATGGCGCGATCTACAGGACGCTCCGCGGCATCGAGGTCAATGACGAGACCCTCGGCTTTGAGACCATCTGCGATACGGTCCTGGGGGAAGGCCATTTTCTCGGCGCTGCCCAAACCTATGCCGTCATGGAACGGGATTATGTCTACCCGAAGCTCGCAGATCGCGACGCGCCCATCACTTGGGCCGAAAAAGGCGCGCAGGACATCTGGACGCGCGCCCGGGAACAGGCGCGCTCGATCCTCGAGACGCATCGTCCCGACTATCTCTCGCCCGAACAGGACGAGACGATCAGACGCCACCTTCCGATCCTCAGCTGATCGGCAGATCGGGTATCCGACGCTTCCTTCTCATCGCTCGAGCTTTTCCCGAGGAGATGGAAGCACCTGTTCCACAAGGATGTGCGGCGGATCAAAGTGATAGAGCGTGCATCCCACTTACATTCGATCGGAATCCGTTCTCGGGGCAAGCTCGGCCTTTTCCGGCAGCTGACAGAACGTCCCGGTCAGCCAGGGATGACGCGCGACGGTGGGTTCAACGATCAGCCTTTGCACAGCACCCCGAAGGATCGTCGCCAGCATGTCATGAATGCCGTTCGGCAGATCGTCACGCTGAAAAACCGATATCTGGCGCGAAAAGGCTTTGCCCGGAAACGGCGTCAGGCGAATGCCATCATGGTAGCGCTGCGCCCGCGCGTAATTGAGCGCTGTCGTGATCGTCCATCCCCGTCCGGCCGCCACCATCGACAGGATGGCATGGGTGCTTTCGAACGCCATGCGCCAGGGAAGCCGTATTTCGAGACGGTGCAGCTGCGCTTCAATCTGCCGACCGATCAATTGCTGTCTGCTATAGCGCAGCAGCGGCAGATCCGCACCCAAGGAGAGCAGTTGTCCGCTGTCGGTTGGCGGTTTCTTGAGGGTTGTCGGCGTCACGAGCAGAAAAGGATCGCGCAGCACCGGCTTTTCCGCGAGCCCAGATATGCCATGTTCGGTCAGGGATGCGATGCCGATATCGACCTGCTCGCTTTGCAGAAGATCGAAAATCTCGTGGCTTGGGCGCGACAGCATCGAGAACTCGGCGGCGGGCATGGCGCGCGACAGACGGTCGACAAGGGTTGGCGCGACGTCGGTATCGAAGTCCTCGACATGTGCGATCCTGAGCACCCGCGCGAGCGACGTCAGATTGCCCGACCAGACCTCGGCAACACCCTTGCGCAGCAGCCACAAAGCCTCGTCGACCCGTCTCAAAAAAGCGTCCCCTTCCGGTGTCAGGCTCATCGGACGCTTGTTGTGATCGATTAGCCTGGCGTCGAGCGCCTGTTCGAGGCAGGCAAGATGATGCGAGACGGTGCTGACGGAGACGCCGAGTTCGGCAGAAGCGGCGCGCACCGAACCATGACGCGCCACAGCCTGGAAGACTTCGAGCCATTTGAGGCTAAGCTTCGATCGTTCCATACGAACGCCCAGCTGGATCGACTGCGGATAATCGTCGATCCGTTGAATAACGATGGGTTTCGATTTCTTGCGTGATCTGCATTAAGGCGCTGCTCACGCGACTTCGCAAGGCTGCGAGCGGCGTTGCCCCCCTGTCCGTTCGTTCCCATAACAGGGACAGCAGCCAATGGAGACAACAATGATCCAGATGAACCGCCGCCTGATCCTCGCAGGCGCCCTGGCCCTCGCAGCCACGCCGGCTCTCGCCAAGGAGCCGGTCTATACGTCGACCTTCTCGAATATCGCCGCGTCGGGCTACGACGTCGTCGCCTATTTCACGGAAGGCAAGCCCGTCGAGGGAAGCCGCGACTTCACCACAGACTACAACGGCGCTGCATGGCGCTTTGCATCGAAAGCCAACCGGGATGCGTTCGCGGAAAATCCCGAGCGCTATGCGCCGCAATATGGCGGCTACTGCGCCTGGGCGGTGTCACAGGGGTACACCGCATCAACCGACCCGGAAGCCTGGAAGATCGTTGATGACAAGCTTTACCTGAACTACTCCAAAAGCGTGCAGGCGACCTGGGAACAGGACATCCCAGGCAATATCGACAAAGGCGATGCGAACTGGCCTAGCGTACTGAACTGAGGTCGCTGGAGTTCTTTTCGTTCAGGCGGAAGCACCTGACCTATAAGACAATGTAGCGGAACAGTGGCATAGAAGCGCATTCCGATCACGTCTGATGGCATTCGCTCCAATGGTGCGACCGCATTATTTGCTTCCTACCGTCGACGGTAGGATCGACGGTGGGCCGCCAAATTCTTGGAGTACACCGCGGGTTTCTTCCAAAGTGGTCGTATCGCCGGATCGCTACGGGTCTGACCGGTCTTTCCATTCATCGATCACCGTGCCGGACCAGAGCGGCGTACCACTCCGATAGGCGGCACGGCCGATCAGATGGGCGGCGACGGGAGCGGTCAGCAATAAGAAAATGATGATCAGGGTCGCCTTGGTGGCGACGAGAAGCCCGCCGAAGTGAATTGCCGTGCCGATCACGATGAGGCCGACGCCAAGCGTGCCTGCCTTGGTCGACGCATGCATACGGATCAGAACGTCGGGCAGGCGAAGGAGGCCTAAACCGGCGATCGCAGCGAAGGCGCCGCCGAGCACCAGGAAAAAGGCGATCACAAAATCGATCATGGCTGATCTCCGGCTTTTAGCTTCTGGCCGAACTCGCCTCGATCATCGCTGCGCGTCGGCCGACGGTCGGCATAGCGGGCGAACGCAACGGTGGCGAGAAATCCGACAAGGGCAAGCGCCAGACCGAGATCGAGATAAGCGCCCTGACCGGTGGTCAGAGCCAGGATCGAGGAAATCGCCACCAGGAGGATGGTGACCAAGTCGAGGGAAACCACCCTGTCTGCGAGGCTGGGTCCCATCACCAGCCGAACGCAGCCGGCGATCGCCCCGATCAGGGTCAGGCCCATGGCGATCATCGCAGCGATCCCAGTGATATCGCCTGGAGCAAAGTCGATCATCGCAGCGCCTCCAAGACGCGTCGCTCCATGCCCTGCCTGATGTCCAGGCGAATGCTCTCCGGGTTGTCGACGAACATGGCGTGCACGTAGAGGGATTTGCGATCGCTGCTGAGATCGAGAGAAAGGGTCCCGGGGGTAAGGGAGACGAGATTGGCAAGCGTGGTGATCTCCAACTCCGTCTTGGCCTCGATCGGCACAGCGATGATCCCGGGCCGGCTCCTTTGGGTCGGTGTGAGGACGTCCCAGGCGACCTGAAGGCTGGAAACCAGCAGTTCCCAGAGGAAAAAGAAGGTCAGGCGCAGGAGGCTGAACAGCTTCTGGCAATAGTTGCTGTCCTTGAACAGCGGGCTCAGCACCCAGAGAATGGCGTAGCCGACCGCAAAGCCGATCGCCAGGCTTGGCAGGGTGAAGGAGCTGAACAGGGCCGCCCAACCGACGGCAAGGGCAAGGTTGATGACAAAGGGCGTCATGGGAGCTGCTCCGTGAGGCCGGCCAGATTTTCCGTTCGGTCACCGAGAACGGCTTGGAGATAGGCTTCGGGCTCGAGAATGCCATCCGCGGCGGCATGAGCGACCTGCAGCAGCGGTTCCGGCATCAGCCCGATGGCCAGAATGATCACCACCAGGCCGGCCGCCGGCAACACCAATAGCCGAGCCTCGGATCGCCCTGTTTCACGATCCAAACCGACGCTGCTGCCTGTCTCCGGCGACCAGAAGGCGTGGGACCAGATCCTGATGAGGGGGATGAAGGTGAGGAGGCTGTAAGCAATAACGACGGCGATCGAGACGGTGGCGCCGATGTCGATGCCGGCCTCGATGATCATGACCTTGGCCCAGAAGCCGGACAGAGGCGGGATGCCTATGAGCGCGAGCGCACCCAGAAGGAAGGCGATCGCTAATCCAGGCCTGCGCCTGTAGAGACCGCCGAGATCCTTCAACTCGAAGCTGTCGGCCTCACGGCCGATAATACCGAGCGTCATGAAGAGCTGGGTCTTCAGGAGTATAGCGTGAACCATGTAGAAGACGGCCGCTGCAAGGGCGAGCGGGTTTTGCAGACTTAATCCCAGCAATAGGAACCCGATCGAGGCGATGACCTGGAAAGCGAGAATTCGGCGGATGTCGGTCTGGGCGATGGCGCCGAGCACACCGACGATCATCGTGATCAAAGCGGCGACAAGAATGATCTCATTTATGATCCCGATCCCCGCCGGAAAGATCAGCGTGAACGTGCGAATCAAGGCATAGACGCCAACTTTGGTCATCAAACCCGCAAATACGGCGGAAACGGCGATCGGCGGCGTGTGATAGCTGGCGGGAAGCCAGAAGAAGAGCGGAAACACCGCGGCCTTGATCCCGAAAGCGATCAAAAAGAGGACGGCCACGACGCCGAGCAGGCCTTGATGCTCCAGGTCGATCAGCTTGCCATGCAGGTCAGCCATGTTGAGCGTGCCGGCGAGGCCGTAGAGAAGGCCGATGGACGCCAGCAAGAGGACCGTGGATATCAGGTTGATCGCGACATATTTGACTGCGCCATCAAGCTGGCGTCGATCGCCGCCAAGTGTCATCAGGGCGAAAGAGGCGATCAACATCACCTCGAACCAGACATAGAGATTGAAGATATCGCCAGTCAGGAAGGCGCCGACGACACCGGCCAGCAGCATCTGGAGAAAACTGTCGAAACCGCCGGCTGCACGTTCATGATCGATGTCGGCGAGCGCGTAGATGGCGATCGCAAGGCCGACCAGTCCGGTGGCGAGCACCATGATGGCGCTGAAAAGATCGGCGACCAGAGTGATGCCGAAGGGTGCCGGCCAGCTTCCCATATTGCCCGCGATCGGGCCGTCCAGCCAGACCGTTTTCACGAGCAGGAAACCCAGCAGTGTCAACGCACCATTGCCGAGCATACTGATCTGACCACGGAGCATGCGATCAGCAGGTGCCAGGAAGACAAGCGCCGCCGTAACCATCGGTGTCAGGATCGGCGTGACCAGGAGCCAACTCATGCTGCGCGCTCCAAGTCGACGATTTCAGCTTTCTTGTCCGCACTGGGGGCCGGCGCTTCCGCGAGGTTCATGGCGTCGACATTGACGGTGCCAAGTTCCTGATAGGCACGAAGGGCGAGGACGAGCGTGAAAGCAACCAGGCCGAAGCCGATGACGATGGCGGTGAGGATAAGGGCCTGAGGCAGCGCGTTGGCTGCAATCTCGCCCGGGACGGTCGCACCTTCTGCGATCAATGGCGGTGCGCCATAGGTTAGGCCTCCGCTGACAAAAATGACGAGATTGGCGACATTGCCGATCAGCACGAGGCCAAGAAGGAACTTGACCAGATTGCGGCTCAGCATCAGCCAGACACTAGCCGCCATAAGGACACCGGCGAGCGAGCCAAGGAGGATCTCCATCGCCTAAACCTCCTCCTCGAGTGCGACGACCATGCCGAGCACGCCACCGACCACCACGAGATAAACACCGATGTCGAACAGGAGCGGCGTGCCGATCGCCAGACCCTTGTCACCGGGTGTGGCGCCGATAAAGGTCCAAAGCCCGGTCAGGAAAGGGGCGCCGGCAAGAGCGGCGATCAGGCCGGCGACAATAGCGGCAAGCAGACCCACCATGGCGATCGCTCGCGGATCGACCCTAAGGATGCTTCGGACCGCCGCCGGGCCATCGGCGATGCCGTAAACGATGATCCCGGCCGCCGCAACCAGGCCGCCGATGAATCCACCGCCAGGCTCATTGTGACCGCGCAGGAGGAGGAAAATCGAAAAGAGCAACATCAGGCCGACGAGAAAGCGACTGATGGTGCGCAGGATCAGCGAATTCATCGGCTGCCTCCAACGGAGCGGCTGGGCGGACGAACCTTAAGGAGCGCGATGACCGCAAGCGCTGCCGTTGCCACCACCGCGACTTCGCCAAGGGTGTCAAGAGCACGGAAATCGACGAGGATGACATTCACGATGTTGCGCCCATAAGCCTCAGGGTAGCTCGCCTGCTCGAAGAAGCGTGTGATTTCCAGATCGATCGGCGTCAGCGCCACGCCAATGGTGATCAGCGCCACCACGAGACCGGCACCGATCGCAATGACCGCATCGCGTACCGCGCCGAGCCTGCCCGGATGGGCATTGCCGGCAAAGCCTGGCAGGCGAAGGAGGACGATCGCGATCAGCACAACGAACAGGGTTTCGACCATCAACTGGGTGATGGCGACGTCAATGGCGCCAAACATCAGGAAGATGAGGGCGACACCGATGCCAACCAGCCCAAGCGCACAAATGGCGAGTAGACGGGACGTGCTAACCACGATGACGCCAGTCGCAAGGATCATGATACCGGTGACGATCCAGGCGATAAACGGCGCCGGCGTAACCTGATCCAGGTCGATTGAAAGGCCGGACGCATAGAGACTGAGGTTGCCACCAACAACGATCACGATGAAAATCACCGTCAGATAGTGGCCAAGTGCACCGGTCTGAAGGCGGTTGGTAACGAACGTCGAAACTCGCTGGACGGTTTCCATGATCGCGTCGAATGACCGATCACCGGTCGTTGGCAGGACTGCAACCAGAGCATCAAGACCGGTGCGCACACGCTCTGCCTGCCAGAACAGAAAGGCGCCGATGGTAACGGTTACGACGCTCAGCAATAGCGGCAGGTTCAAGCCGTGCCAGAGCGAAAGTTTCACGGTCGTCTCTTCAAGGAGGACGCCTGTGATCGCAGGCTCGATCAAAGCCTTTGAAATAAGTTGGGGGGAAAGACCAGTTGCGAGGCCGCCTGCGGCAAGCAGCAACGGGCCAATCCACATCATGGCCGACGCTTCATGCGGGCTCCGCGGCAGCGTCTGGGTCTCGCTTGGCCGCCGCTTAAGGAAAACCCGAATGACGATGGCCATGGCGACGGCAACCATCATCGCGTTGGCAGCGACAGCGGCTGCAGCGATCAGATAGGGTTCCTCGGCGATGGCAAGCGCGCCTTCATATTTGAGCTCCTTGCCGATAAAGCCGAGAAAAGGTGGAAAACCCGCCATCGAAAGGGCTGCAAGAACAGCGATGATCGCCGTCATGGGCATGGCGGCAGCAAGGCCACCCAGCCTGTCGATGTCGCGTGTCCCGGTGCCGTGATCGACATTGCCGATTACCAGGAAGAGCGCACATTTATAGAAGGCGTGAACGATCAGGAAGGTCATCGCCGCCAGCACAGCAATGCGCATGTCGGAGCCCAGGAACATGGTCAGGGTCCCGAGCGCCATCACCGTCGTCCAGGCCAGCATCAATTTGAGGTCACTCTGGCGAAGCGCCATCATCGATGACCAAAGCGCCGTGACCGCACCAGCAATCGTCAGGGTATAGAACCAGACATCCGTCCCACCGAGCGATGGCTGCAGACGGGCCATCAGATAGATGCCGGCCTTCACCATGGTCGCTGAGTGCAGATAGGCGCTGACTGGCGTGGGGGCCGCCATGGCATTGGGCAGCCAGAAGTGGAATGGGAACTGCGCTGACTTGGTAAATGCGCCGATCAAGACCAAGCCCAGAATGGGCAGATAGAGTGGGTCCGCGGTGATCGCTGTGCCTTTGGTCAGAATCTCCGAGAGCAGATAGCTGCCGGCAGTTTCCGCGAGAAGGACCAGACCGACGAGCAGAGCGAGACCGCCGGCACCGGTGATCAGCAAGGCTTGCAGAGCTGATCGTCTAGCCTCGGGTTTCTCGTGGTCGAAGCCGACCAAGAGAAACGACGTGACGGTGGTCAGCTCCCAGAAAACGAAAAGGAGAATGACATTGTCGGCGGTCACCAGCCCGAGCATGGAAAGCATGAAGGCGAGCAGCAGAAGCTGCAGTCGACCGAGGTCACGGTGTCGTCTCAGATAAGCGGCGGCATAGAGGATGACGAGCACGCCGATGAAGCTGATCAGAAGAGCAAAAAGAAGACCCAAGCCATCCAGGCGGAAGGCGAGGTCGACGCCCAGGCTCGGCGCCCAGGGCAGGAGAAGCGTCGACGGCTCTCCGGACGCGACCGTGGGCACCTGAAGCGCGAAACCGATGGTAAAGGCTAAAGCTGAGGCAAGGGCTATGAAGAAAGCAAATGGCAAGCGCGTTGGCGCATTTTCCTCGCTTAGCGTCATCGTGCTAACCATAAATCAACCCCGGGCAGGCAAGACTGCAGCATCGAAACAGAAAAATCGAGTCCGGAGTATGCGCAATTAACCTTAAGAATTCATGAAGATCCGGGGCGGGTTTGTTTCCCGCCCCGGTTTGGCGCTCAACCCGTGGCTATTCCTGCTGTTGGCTACCGAAGAACTGCAGGAGCAGCATGAAAAGATTGATGAAGCTCAGATAAAGCGAGAGGGCTCCCATGACGGCAAGTTTCGACATGCTCTCGCTACCGGCACCATCGTCGTAGAGCTCTTTGATGCGCTGGGTGTCGTAAGCGGTCAGGCCAGTGAACACCAGCACACCGATGATGGAGACGGCGAACTGCAGCGCCGAGCTTTCCAGGAAGATATTGACCACCGAAGCGAGGATGACGCCGATCAAGCCCATGAACAGGAAGGAACCCCAGGCCGAAAGATCCCGCTTGGTGGTGTAGCCATAAAGGCTCATCGCGCCGAATAGGCCGGCCGTAATGAAGAATACGCGGGCGATGCTCGATCCCGTGTAGACCTGAAAGATCCAAGCGCTGGAAAGGCCCATAACGCCAGCAAAGGCCCAAAAGAGGGTCTGCGCCCTGGCGGCCGACATGCTATCGACCTTGAACGCCAAGAAGAACACAAAGCCCAGCGGGGCGAACATCACGACCCACTGCAGCGGCGTGCCGAAGATGGCGTTGTACAGGAAGGGCGTGCTGGCAACCACCATGGCGACCAGGCCGGTCAGCGCCAGGCCGAGGCCCATGATGTTGTAAACGCGCAGCATGTGCTGACGAAGACCCTCGTCATAGCCGGCGCGATCGATGGCACCGGGCTGACCGAGGGCGTGTGTGGAAAATTTGGTGTTCATCGGTGTCCTCGTTGCGATGACGGAGTCACGTCGGGTCAAACTATGGGGCCGTCAGCAAGCCATGACCTGTCTTCAAAAGCATTGTCAGGCCGGAAAGCATACTGATTTTGGACCTTCACCCTTGTCTATATTTGGCCAGAGTGGGGCATCTTCTCTAATCGTTTGGCGATCGATAATTGATCGAAAAAATCAATCAAACACCTCGATCTTGATTGTTGCAACCATTGCGTTCGATAGGGTTGGAACGACAAAGGCCGGCCATGGAAATGGCCGGCCGGTTGTCGTTAAAGCCTGAGCTTCGGCGTTGAACCCGAAGGCCCTGCTGCGTGTTTGGGCATCGCTAAGCAGAGGATCTCAGCAAGCTGCAGACCAATTCAGTTGGGGAGGATCACTTGATCGATGACATGGATAACACCGTTCGAAGCCTCAATGTCGGGCTGAATCACGGCGGCATGCTCGATCTTGGTCATGCGTCCCGCGGAATTGATCTCGATCATGCCGCCCTGGACGGTCTCGAGCTCTTTCATCTCGCCGGCCAGGTCGGCGGACGTCATCTTATCCGGGACGACGTGGAACGTCAGAATTTCAGCGAGGGTCTCTTTGTTCTCGGGCTGAAGGAGCTCATCGAGCTTGCCCTCCGGAAGCTGGCTGAAGGCATCATCGGTGGGCGCAAAAATCGTGAAGGGCCCATCGCCGCTCAGCGTTTCCACCAGGCCAGCGGCTTCGGCCGCTTGCAGCAGGGTGCCGAACTGACCGGCTTCCTTGGCGATATCCACGATGGTCTGGTCACCGGCGTTGGCGCCTGCCTCGGCGGAAAGCCCAAAGACCGCCATCGGCGCGGCGAGTGCTGCGGCAAGCGCGAAACGTCGGGTCGAGATCATGTCGGTCTCCTTCAGAAATATGTTGGATGCGTGAGGTTGGCGTCAGCCTTGCGATGTCGTGTTGGGGGCTGTCCGGGGGCACCGCCATCTAGCTTTCGCCAACCTCAACTGGCGAAATAGCCCTCATTGGTAATAGTTCTAATGGATTTTAAGGAAAGCTTTGATCGGCTTTTTCTATCGACGCAAAATCATTTCTGATATAGCACTACACCTGCCGATCCCCTCTCTCCAAGGAGAAACCGTGCCGACGCTCAAACAGCTCCGCTATTTTGCTGCACTTGCGCATACCCTTCATTTCAGAAAGGCCGCCGAGCAATGCCATGTCAGCCAGCCGACCTTGTCGGGGCAACTGCAGGAACTCGAGGAGCGGCTCGGCGTGCAGCTCGTTGAGCGCAGCCGGCGCAGCCAGGTTGTGCTGACCCCGATCGGCCACACCATCGCCGAGCGTGCGAGGATCGTTCTGCGCGATGTGCAGGACATCGTCGATCTCGGCAAGCATGGCCAGCAATGGCTGGATGGCACCATCAAGCTCGGCGCACTGCCGACCCTCGGCCCCTATCTCCTGCCCCTCGTTCTCCCGGAGCTGCATCGAAGCCATCCCGGCCTGAAGCTCTATGTGCGCGAAGGCATGCCGGCATCGCTGATTCGCAGTTTGGAAGACGGCGAGCTCGATCTTCTCCTGTTCCCGATGCCGATCCGCCAGACCGATCTGGAGAGCACGCGCCTCTTTCGCGAGCAGCTCTGGGTGGTCATCCCGAGCGAGCACCCGCTTGCGGAAAAGCAGCAGATCGAACGCGCCGATCTGAACGGCGAAACGGTGCTGGCGCTCGAGCCCGGCCATCGTCTCTACGAGCAGGTTGCCGATCTCTGCCGTGAGTTCGGCGCCGAGCTTTCCCATGATTTCGAAGGCACCAGCCTGGACACCCTTCGCCTGATGGTCGGCATGGGCATGGGCATCTCCTTCATGCCGACGGTCTACGTCCTCTCGGAGACGCCGAAGGACGCGCAGGTCGTCGCCCGCCCGCTGAAGAGCCGACCGCCTACCCGCACCGTCGGCCTCGTCTGGCGCCGTCAGTCAGCCCGCGGTGACGAATACCAGGCCCTCGCCGGCATCATCCGAGACCTGCTTCGAACCGGCTTGCCCGAAGTGACCGTCATCGATTGATCGTCGGTCGCCATCACGAGCGCTTAAACCTATAAGCTTGGCACAAAGGCCCCTCTCCCTTAAGTTCCGGCGAATTGACTTTCTAACATGATGGCGCCCGCCGGGAGTGCCTATTGATGAGTGAATTACACGCGATCGCGAAACCCGAAGGCGCCAAGGCCGATGTCGTCTTCATCCACGGGCTCGCAGACGACCCCTTCGCTTGCTGGCAGCATGACACGTCGAAGCCTGAGGACTCCTGGCCCTATTGGCTGGCCAGCCAACGCCAGGACATCGCCGTCTGGACCCTCGGCTATGAGGCCGACAAGTCCTACTGGACCGGCGAAGCCATGGCGCTGCAAAACCGGGCTAAGGAAGTCCTGACCGTCCTGGAGCTGGATGATCTCGGCAGCCGACCCATCATCTTCGTCTGCCATAGCATGGGCGGTCTGGTCGCGAAGCACCTGCTGCGCACCGCGAGCGACATGTCCAAGCCGGAATGGCGTCTGATCCGGGACAACACCCGGCATGTCCTCTTCCTCGCCACACCCCATGCCGGTGCTGACCTCGCCACCTTGATCGATCGCTTCGGCAAGCTCTTCAAGCCGTCGGCCGCAATTCAGGACCTGAAGAAAAACGCGCCTGTTCTGATGAACCTGAACGAATGGTATCGGGAGAACATTGGCGACCTCGGGATCAAGAGCCACGCCTTCTATGAGACGCGAAAGACGAGCGGCGTCCTCGTCGTCGAGCAAAGCAGCGCCGATCCCGGCATCACCGGCGTTGTGCCGATACCGATCGGCGCGGATCATCGCTCCATCGTGAAGCCAACCAAGGCAAGCGCCACGCTCTGCCGCTATCTCGACAAAGTGATTGATAAAGCGCTCTTGCCCGAATACCCCGATCCAGAGCCTACGGGCGGCGGGCCTGAGGAACAGGGCGGGAAGGCTCAAAAGGCTAATACTCGGGGTAGCGGCAATACGATTATTCAGATCAGCGGCGATGGCAGCAATGTAAATGTGGGCAGCCAGAACGAACCGACAGACCGCGCCGCCTCGTCAAAACGTGCGCTCGGCGTTCTTCCACCGGCGCACGGAAAATTCATCGGCCGCGATACCGACCTGAAGGACATTCGGGGCGCGCTGCTGGATGGTGGTGCTGTCGTGACGGCGGTTGGTGGGATGGGAGGGATTGGCAAGACGGCGACGGGATTGGAGGTGGTCAAGGCGCTCCGGGAGGAGAAGGCGTTTCCGGACGGCGTGCTGTTCGTCGATCTCTTCGGCTTCACCGAGGGCAGGGAGCCGTTGTCGACGGCGGAAGCCCTGGTCCTGCTGCTGCGCCAGCTCGTCGGCTCTGAAGGCAAGCTGCCGGATGAGGTCGATCAGCTTCAGCTTGCCTGGCGTCAGATGAGCGCCGGGCGGCGGATGCTGCTGTTTCTGGACAATGCCCGGGATGCGGAGCAGATCAAGCCGCTCTTGCCGGGGGACGACGCCTGCCGCGTGCTCACCACGTCCCGCCATGTGATCACGCTTCCCGGTCTCAAGAGGATCGAGCTTGGTCTCTTGAGCGAAGAGGACGCGATCGAGCTCGCCATGACCCGCGCCAACCAGGATCGGCCGGACCGACTCAGCCGCGAGCAGGCCGAGCGGCTGGCGGCGTGTTGCGGCCGGCATCCATTGGCGATCGAGGTCACGGTCTCAACGCTGAACGATGCGCGCTCGCTGAATGTCGAGGCGCAAATCGAGAAGCTCGGCAGCCTGGAAAAAACCGCGCTCAATATGGACGAGGTGAAAGCCGTGCTGCGCCTCAGCCTCGACCTGCTGGAGCCGGCCGAGCGCGCCGCCTGGTGCCGTCTAGGCGTGTTCGAGGGCGATTTCGATGCCGAAGCCGCCAAAGCGGTGATGGACGTCGAGGAAGCCGACGCCATCCTTGCCACCCTGGAAATTCGCAACCTCGTCGCCTGGCAGGATGACCGCCTCCAACTCCACGACATCCTCCGCGCCATCGCCCTCGAAGACTTGGAGCCCGCCGAACGTGAGGCGGTCGGTGAGCGCCATAGCCGGCATTACAAAGACGTTCTGGCTGCGGCTGAAAAGCTTTACCTGGAAGGCGAGGTCCTCGACGGTCTCCAACTCTACGATCGCGAGCTGCACCAGATCCTGGCAGGCCAGGCCTTCACAGCCTCCAGGATCGAAAACACCGATGCGCTCGCCCGCCTGGCCGCCGACTACGCCAATGCCGGCGTCTATGTGCTCCTGCTGCGCCTCACGCCACGCGCCGGCATTGCCTGGCTCAACACCCAAGCCGCGGCTTGCCGCAAGCTCGGCGATCGTCAGGGTGAAGGGAGCGCTCTCTGCAATCTCGGCATTGCCTATGCTGGCCTCGGCGAGCCGCGCCGAGCCATCGAGCATTATGAGCAGGTTCTGGCGATCTTTAGCAAGCTCGGCGATCGTCGGGGTGAGGGGAGCGTCTTCGGCAATCTTGGTAATGCCTATGCTGCCCTCGGCGAACTGCGCCGCGCCATCGAGTATTATGAGCAGGTGCTGGCGATCTCACGCGAGATCGGCGATCGTCGAGTTGAGGGGAGTGCCCTCGGCAATCTTGGCATTGCCTATGCTGACCTCGACGAGCCCCACCGCGCCATCGAGTATTATGAGCAGCAGTTGGTGATCACGACCGAGATCGGCGATCGTCGGGGGGAGGGGAACGCGCTCGGCAATCTTGGCATTGCCCGAAGTGACCTCGGCGAGCCGCGTCGCGCCATCGAGTGTCTTGAGCAGGCGCTGGTGATCGCACGCGAGATCGGCGATCGTCGGGGGGAGGCGAGAGCACGCTATAATGGGGCCGAGGCATGGAGGAGAATCGGCGACGAGGCGAAGGCGATTGACTGGCTCCGTCAAGCACTAGCAATCGAGGAAGCGATCGAAGATCCGACTGTCGATCAGACCCGCACCCGCCTCGCCGAATGGACGGCGGAACACGACGCCGGATGAAACGCATAGTCGTTGTGCAGGTCTCTTGTGATGCACTAGATCTCTGCCTACCGATTTCCTTCGCGATACCGTCGGCGGAACGATCATGTCGGCGCCCGACTTTTCTTGAAACTATCCGCCATCGAGGTCCTGCATGACCGTCGCGTCGCCTAACGGTTCAGCACCCGGCATTCGGCATTATCTGCTGGCGGCGACGCCGTTCGTCGTCGTCTTTCTGATCATGCCCTGCGAGCTTTTCTTCACGCAGGCCGAGGAATGGGATGTCCCGCCCGGCCAGTTCATCCTGGCGCCGCTGCTGGGTCTGCTCGGGTGGGCTCTGACGTCGCTCATCCTCGCTGGACTCTCGTACAAGAAACCGGCCCTCTCGCGCGGACTGGCGTTGTTCCTGTTCGTCCTCGGCTGCTACCTCCTGCTCGCCGATCTCTATTCGCCGGTGCAGATGAATTCGCTGGATGGCGCCGCCCTTTCCAGTGACGAGCCGTTCAAATACACCGCCCTCGAGCTTGGGATCGGCCTCGTTCTGCTTGTTATGCTGGTCCAGCTCCTGAAAGGCCGGGGCGAGCGTATCGCCACGGTGTTTGCGGGGCTTCTTGTCCTGGCGGGCCTCGGCTATGGCGGCCTGGTGCTGACCTACATGCTGACGCCGGAGCCCGTGATCACCAGCGCCGAGGCCGACACGGAGGCAGGCGCGGGCAATGTCTATCACATCGTGCTCGATCGCATGCAGACCGATGCGTTTTTGAGCGCGGTGGATCGCGCGGCGGCGCGTCCGGCGTTCGAGGGGTTCGAGCTCTTCTCGAACAATGTCTCCAACTACATGATCACCGTGCCCTCGCGCGCCAGCTATCTGAGCGGCACCTTCTATCACGAGGGCGACTACAAGGAGTGGCATAAAGGGATCTGGCGGCGCCAGGGCATTCAGAAACTGCTCGACGATCAGGGCTACCGGGTCTGGAACTACGCGCCGTTTCGCCAATGGCAGGACCCCTCGGCCGACGTCTTCCGCTACATCCTGGACGTCTACCGGGACCGGACCGGGATCGCGGGCAGCAATGTCTCCGACTTCATCGTCCTTTGGCTGCTCCGGCCCGTGCCCAATTTCCTCACCAACGAAGCGCTCGCCCCCATCGCAGGGGCGCGCGATCTGATGCTCGCCGGCCTCGATCGCATCAGCGGCAACACGGCACCCGATGGCGGCCGGCAAAAACGCCTGACCATGCGCGAAGGCCTCCAGGTGGTGGCGAGCAAGCACACCTTCGAGCAGGCGGCGATCGACGAGGAGAAGCGCGCCCCATCCGGCGAATATGTCTATCTCCATGCCGTGCTGCCGCATCTCCCCTATGTGTTCGACGACCGCTGCACCTATCACGGCCCGCCGACCAAAAAGCTGAACGAGGCCGAACGCCGAAGCGCCTATCTCGACCAGGCCGTCTGCTCGGTCCGGCTGATCCGGGATTTCCTCGATCATCTCCAGGCGATCGGTCGCTATGACGACGCCACCATCATCATCCATGCGGACACCGGCGCCGAAGAAGGTTTCTTAGCCGATCCCGCCGACTACCGCTCGGCTGAAACCACCCTCGGGCGCGCCGACAACCAGCTGCTCTCCGGCGTCAACGCCCTCCTGATGATCAAGCGGCCGGGGGGCCGCGGCCCCCTGCGTGAACTTGAGCAGGTCACGCAGCTAGTGGACCTCTTTCCGACCCTCGCCGACATCCTCGACCTCGAAGACGCCGTGGACGTCCCCATCCATGGCCGTTCGATCTACGCGGAAGACGACGAGCCGCGCGAGGTCCGCTTCGGCTTCGATCCCGACGAACTCTTCGGATCCAATTTCATGGAAGTCCGCATCGAAACCCCGGAAAACATCCGCCGCTCAAAACTCACCGTCGTCGGCCCTGCTCTAGTGCCAACAAACTGGCGCCCCGAAATCCGCCAAGTGGCGTGGCCACGGCATTGACGTTTGGTCGCCTTCGAAGAATGAGCCAGAATCTCCGGAGGTATGCGCCGCCGTGTCGGGACCACTTCAAGACGTGCTCCGGCCAGGCGACCCAAGGGCTCAGGCAAGTTCAGCCGGGCCTGCCAGGCCCCCGGTGGAGGGCTTGGGAGAGGCAGTGGACGCCGCCGCCGCCGAGGGTGAACATGGACATATCAGGGGAAAAAACCTCGAAGCCGAGGGCCTGCATCTTGGCGTTGAGCTCGTCTGCGCCCTGCATCGATAGGACCTTGCCGTTGCCGAGGGCGACGAGGTTGACGCCGAGATTTCTGGCTTCCCGATAGGGCACGTCCACGAAGTCGAAGCCCCAGTCTTCGAGCTGCTTGACCAGCCAGGGTTCGAGGGCGTCCAGGCAGGCGACCAGGAGTTTTTCCGCGAGCGGCACGATCAGCCCGTCCATATGGACAAACTCGCGTGAGATGGGCGCCGTGAGCGCTTCCCAGCCTTCGTCGCGCACGAAGTCAGCGACCTGCTCAGCGCCCGCCTTTTCGGAGCGTTCGCCAGAGTAGCCGATCAGGACCCGGCCGGGTTCCAGGATGACGAAGTCCCCGCCCTCGAAATGGCCGGCGGTGGCGTAGCGCCAGATGGGAATTTTTTTCGTTTGGTAGAACTGGATGGCGGAGACGTAGTCGGCGCGCCGGACCTTGAGCTGCATGTGGCAGATCAGAGCGCCCCAGGGCGTCATGGCCGAACTGTCGCGCGCGAAGAAGTTGCGGTGGAGCGTGGGGTCGGGCTCGAGGTAGTGGCAGGTGACGCCGTTCTCCTCATAGATCCTGACCATCTCGGCATGCTGGGCCTGGGCGGTCTGCAGGTCGAAGGCCACGCCGGTCATGTGCGCATTGGCGAGCGTGCGCCCGATCAGGGGGCCAGCCTCGACCCATCGATAATAATCCGGCTTGCCGAGAAGGACGTCAGTGAGCGGACCATAGTCATTGTCGATGCCCCAGGACTGAACGCTCATCACCCGCTCCCTCTTGATGGGTTCCTTATCATCAACATGAGGGATGCGGGGCTGGTCAGCAAGAAACCGGTGACCACCATCGCCCAGCCGGTGGGCGAGGTCGCGCTGCGCCTGGCGCCTTCCGATATGCATTTGCACTGCAGATTGCTGTCATGACGCCCAATTATTCTGAAAAGTTGTTTTTTGCTTGTTCTTTGACAGATATTGCCAGGGTTCGATTTACAAGCACCGTGAGAGTGCATAGTAGGCTTCTATGCACAGCGCTATTCGGACAAATGACAGGGGCAATAGCGGCCTCCTGGATCTCTTGCGGATGTTCCGCGAGCGGTTCTGGGCGGTTTTGGCTTTTTTCCTGATCGGATTGATGGCCGTTTTCGGCTTGAATATGGCCATCCCCCCAGAAGACGCCCCCGACATCGGACAGCTCGGCAAACGGGCCGAGTTTTTTACCAAGACCTATCAGGACTACAATGTGCTGTTTGTCGGCACGAGCTCGACCTACCGGGGCGTCGATCCCGTGCTTCTGCAAGAGGTCGCGGCCCGGAATGGCTGCGACGTCCGCGCCTTCAATTTCGGTATTCCCAAGCTTCGCTTTACCGAACTTCGCTATCTCCAGGAGCGCCTGACCCCGGAGATGCTACGAGGTTTCGATCTGATCTTTCTGGCTCCCATGGCATCCTCCAAGATCCGACCGAACAACTGGAGCAGCGATCGCATCCAGTATTTCTCCGACTTCAGGGGCTATTGGGACAGCCTGGTCGACATCTGGCATACGCCGATGGTCAACGCTGTGCCGAAGCAGATTTACTATTCTAGCCTGCTGACCGGCGCGTTCGCTTACCGTCAGCTCGGCATCGGCCGTCTGGCCGACAATTTCCACGAGACGTCACTGGGCGACGACGCCGATCAGGGCAGCGATGTCTTCGGTGGCGACGCGATCGTCGACTTCAGCCGACATGGCCATGTGGCGCTTGACGACGAACCCAGCGAGCAGTTTGCAAAACGCGGTCAGATCATCAAGGACAGACCCGGCTATTTCGATACGCTCAAGCAGAAAAACGTGTCGTTCGATGAGTTTCGCGGATCGAGCGCTGAGCGGGCGTTGCAGCGGTTTGAGTGGACCAAAGATTATTTCCCCGATTTCGAGGGGACGTTCGGGATCTTCCTGCCGCCGCTCCTGACCACCAGAGGCCAGGATACGGTCCTCGCGGAAACGGCGGAAGCGCAGGGGGTCCCGGTTCTCAACTACAATCTGATGGATCGATATCCGGAGCTTTTCGAGCTGGAGCACTGGTTCGACTATTATCATCTCGGTCGAAGCGGCGCCGAGGTGCTCACCAGGCTGATCGGCGAGGACATCTGCCCACTGCTCGATCAAAAGAAGA
Source organism: Pseudomonadota bacterium (assembly GCA_039197065.1). Taxonomy (GTDB): domain Bacteria; phylum Pseudomonadota; class Alphaproteobacteria; order Geminicoccales; family Geminicoccaceae; genus JANQPX01. The sequence continues at coordinate 90,187 of JBCCUL010000006.1, forward strand.
GCTGAGCCGTGCTCTTCGTTCAGGCGACGTTCCTGATCTTCTTCGCGATCGTTTTTCTGGTCTATTGGAGCCTGCCGAAGCTCGTCCTTCGAAAGCTCTTCCTTCTGGCCGCGAGCTACACCTTCTACGCCGCCTGGGATGCGCGCTTTCTAACGCTCATCATCGGCTGCACGCTCATCAACTACTGGCTAGGCGCGCTGATCGCGAGGAGCGACAAGGTCAGCACGCGAAGAAGTCTGCTGACGCTGGCGGTCGTCGCCAATATGGGCGTGCTCTGCATCTTCAAATATCTGAACTTCTTCGCTTCCTCTTTCGTCGCGCTCGCCGCTTGGCTGGGCGTCGAGGTCAGCTATACGACGCTCAACATCGTTCTGCCCGTCGGCATCAGCTTTTACCTGTTTCAGACCACCAGCTATGTCATCGATATCTATCGGGAGAAGATCAGGCCATGCGACCGCCTGCTCGACTTCTCCGTCTATGTCGCCTTCTTCCCGCAGCTGATCGCCGGTCCCATCGTTCGCGCCAGCGAGTTCCTGCCGCAGCTTGGCCGAAATCTCGACCTGCGCGACGTTCATATCCGCTTCTATCTCTTCCTGTTCGCCGTCGGCTTCGTCAAAAAAGCCTGCATCGCCGACAATCTCGCGGTCCATGCCGATCCGGTCTTCGCCGATGTCGGCGCGTATACGGCCTATACCCAATGGCTTGCCGCTCTGATCTACACGGTGCAACTCTATTGCGACTTCTCCGGCTATTCGGATATGGCGATCGCCCTTGCCGGCCTGCTCGGCTTCAAACTGCCGCTTAACTTCTTCTTCCCCTATTTCTCACCCAATCTCGGCGAGTTCTGGCGGCGCTGGCATATCACGCTGTCCACCTGGCTTCGGGATTACGTCTATTTCCCACTGGGCGGCAGCCGCGGTTCCGAGGCGATGACCTACCGGAACCTGATGATCACCTTCGGTCTGAACGGCCTTTGGCATGGCGCCGCCTTCGGCTACATCTTCTGGGGGCTCGGCAACGGCCTGGGTGTCGTCGTCTATCGCTTCTGGACCAAGAGTGGGCTTGACCGCCTCGTCGTCATTCCGCATGTCGTCGCCGTTGCGATGGTCTTCATCTTCATCGTCCTGGTGCGCGTGCCTTTCAGGACCCCTGATCTCGCCAGCGCCGGCGACATGTACGGGATCATGTTTGGTCTGATGACACCAGGCAGCCTGACCATCCAGGCGCCGATCGAGGCCGCTCTCGTCAGCCTCGCCGTGATCCACTGGTTCTTCTATAGGTTCCCCGTCGAAGACTTCATCAAATCCCTGCCGAGGGTCGCTTTCGCCGGCGGCATGGGCGTCGTCATCGCGTTTGCGATCGGCCTGCTCCCCATCGGCTACTCACCCTTCATCTATTTCCAGTTCTAGTGGCGCGGCCACATCGTGGATTTGAACCGCCTTCGCTGAACGTGTCAGACCAGAAGATCTGGCGGCTGATCCCAGTGTGGCTGTCTGACGCCTCGTTCAGAAGCTCGGTCCTATCAATCAAGGACTGATGCCACCTGGATCAGGGCGTTCAAGCCCGACGGACTCTCAGGAGCGCTTGTCCATAAGTCCGATCTCCCGATAGTAGCGCGCCGCGCCCGGATGCAACGGTATGGCGATGCCGTCGAGGGCGGTCGACAGGGTGATGGACCTCGCCTGCGCGTGCCCGTTATCGAGAAGCGCCCTTGCGGTTTCATGCCAGAGCGCCCGGGTCAGGTTGTAGACGAGGTCTTCATCGGCGTCGGCGCTGATCACCCACTGGGCGCCGACGCTGAGCGTGAGGATCTCGTCGATACCTCGGTAAGTGCCGGCAGGGATCACGTCTTCGGCAAAGAATTCGTGCTCCTTCAGAAGGGCTTCGACCTCAGAGCCGGTGATCGGTATCAGGTCGACGGTCTCCGAGGCGACAAGCTCGGTCACCGCGCCAGAAGGATAGCCAGCGATCAGGATGAAGGCGTCCAGCCGATCCTCGCGCATCTCGGCGATGGCGATGTTGGGCTTCATGAAATGAGGTTCGAAATCGCTTTCGTCGATACCGAAGGCATCCAGGATGATGCGCGCGTCCACGAGGGTGCCCGAGCCCTGCTCATCCAGAGAGACGCGCTTGCCGACCAGATCCTTGATCGTCTCGATGCCTGAGCCGCGGCGCGCCACCAGATGTATGCTCTCAGGATAGAGGCTGGCGATCACGCGCAGATTGTCGATCCTAGGCTTGCCCTCATAGATACCGGTGCCGCTGTAGGCCCAGTGGGTGATGTCGGACTGGGCAAAGCCGCTGTCCAGCGTACCTTCGGCTACCGCCTCGACATTGGCGACCGAGCCGTTCGAACTCTGGGCGCTGGCGATCAAGCCGGGCACGCCGCAGGAACCGCCGTCCTCGCAGGCGCGTGCGCCGGGCGGGCTGCTGATGATGCCGGCGATCAGTGCGCCGATCGGATAATAGGTGCCCGTGACACCGCCGGTGCCGATGCTGAAGAATTGAAGATCTTCCGCCTTGAGCGGCGCGACCAGCAGCAGCCAGGAGGAGAGAAACAGGAGAAGAGGGCGGATCGCCATGGTCGTGTCTCCGGAGACGAGTGTGCGTCACCCGCCAAAGCCGGACTTTACGCCAAAAATGGCTGGCATCAAGTAGGGTGATTTGAGGACCTTGGCACTGGACGTTCAGATGGCGGCGGTCAGCGCCGGGCCCATAAGATCAGGCGTCGAGCTCGGCATCCCAATAGAGAAAATCGCGCCAGCTTTCATGCAGAAAATTGGGCGGAAAGGCGCGGCCGTGCTCCTGGAGATCGAAGGTCGTCGGCATCTCGGGCACCTGCTGCGGGTGCATCCCGCATTCCTTGGGCAGGCGACTGCCCTTGGCGAGATTGCAGCGGGTGCAGGCGGTGACCACGTTTTCCCAGCTGGTGCGTCCGCCGCGCGAGCGCGGGATGACGTGATCGAAGGTCAGCTCGTGGGCGCCGAACGGTTCGGTGCAATACTGGCAGGTGAAGTGATCGCGCAGGAACACGTTGAAGCGGGTAAATGGCGGCCTGCGGTTTTGCGGGACATATTCCTTGAGCGCCACGACGCTTGGCAGCTTCATATCAGCCGATGGCGAACGCACGGTGCGCTCATAATGGCAAAGCACCGCGACGCGATCGAGGAACATCGCCTTGATCGTTTCCTGCCAGTTCCAGGTGGAGAGCGGAAAGTAGCTGAGAGGCCGGTAATCAGCGTTGAGCACAAGGGTCGGGCAGGCGTCGAGCGGGGTCATGGAGGAGGGCTCGACCGCGCGCATCTTACTGCCTCGGTCTCGCCGGCGGGATCGGCGAGGTCACCCTGTCTGGAAGCATCTTCGACAACACAGCCATACCACTAGAGCTAGTTGATGTTTGTGACACTGGCAAGACCGCCGGCTCGGCCATGCCGTGACCGGGTCGCCTTCATCAGGTAACCCGAAAGGCGTTAATCTATTGTTAAAGAAAAGTTTTTTCCTGGCGTATCCTAGAGAATCTTTTCGACCGTGTATTCTCGGGTTCTTTTTCCCGACGCGAAGATGATGATCTCGCCGATCAGGCCAAGCGCGATGATCTGAATGCCGAGGACGATCATCAACACGCCGAGGATCAGGATCGGGCGATCGGCAAGCGCCATATCGAAAAACAGCCGGCCCGCCGCGAGAGCGGCGGTGAACACGAGGCCGGTCAGGAGGAGCGGGAGGCCGATCGCTCCGAAGAAGCGAAGCGGTTTTCGCACGAATTTCAGGACGAAATAGAGCGCGATGGTGTCCGACAGCAGGCGAAGCTGTGAGCCGAAGCGTGCACGGGGGGACGCGCTCTGGCGCATCGAGACATCGACCGCTTCGATCTTGAAGCCGCGATCATGGGCGAGGATCGGCAAAAAATGCTGTTGCGTGCTGAAGCCTAGAATTTCCTCGATCGTCGCGCGCTTATAGGCGCGCACCCGGCAGACCAGATCGCGCATCGGACGCCCGAAAAGAACGCGAAGCGCGCCATGGAACAGCCGGTCCTGCAGGCGATAGAGCCAGGACTTGCCGATCGCCGGGCGCTCCGCGACCGCCATGTCGACCCCGTCGGTCGCCTCGATGATCTTGTTCAAATCGTCGGGCTCGACCTGGAGAACGGCGGGAAGCGTGAGGATGATGTCGCCGGACGCCCGCCTGACAGCGCTCTTCAAGGCGCCGATCTCATCATCGAAACGGCTGAGCGCGATGACCTTGAGGGGTTCGCTATCATCGGCCGCAAGGGCCTTCAGATCCTTCAGCGCATTGGGCTTGCCCTCGTCGAGAACGTAGATGAACTCGACGGCGCGCCCGTCCTGATCCAGGGCGTCGCGATAGGATTGGTAGGAGGCGATGATCTCGGGCTCGTCCACCAGCACGACGACCACCACCGATAGCGAGCTTTCCCGAGCGGTCTGGTCGGCCGGCGGCTGTTCTTCCAGCGGGGGCGTCATCCTTGCCAAGGCGCCTTGGTTCACCATCCGCTCCACTCCCCAATCCGCGCCCGTGTGACATCGGCGTTGGTATGATAGATCAGGGCGGCGATGATGCTCGCCAGACCCAGAAACAGAGCCAGCGATCCGAGGAGGACCGATGAGCTCATGAAGACGACCGCTGGGGTCTCGGGCACGGCAATCGCGGTGTAGAGGGCAGCGCCTAGGCCGGCGAGACTGAGAAGACCGGCGACGGCCGCTGTTCCGGTGAGATAGGCGGTGGGGCGCTGGGCGAAGGTTAAAAGCGTCTTGATCACGATCAGATCGAACACGACGCGGTAGATGCGGCCGAGGCCGTATTTCGAGGTGCCGTGCTGACGCGCGTGATGACGCACGCCGACCTCGGCAACGGAACAGCCGAGCGTCGAACTCATCGCCGGGATGAAGCGGTGCATTTCGGAATAGAGCGGCACGCGCTTGATCAGATCGGCACGAAACGCCTTCAGCGTGCAGCCATTGTCGCGGATATTCACGCCCGTGACCTTGGCGATCAGCTTGTTGGCGACGATCGACGGCAGCTTTCTGGACAGCCATTTGTCTTGGCGCTTGATCCGCCATCCCACCACCATGTCATGGCCTTCATCGAGCTTCTCGAGGAGCATGCCGATATCGGCCGGGTCGTTTTGCAGATCGGCGTCCATGGTGACCAGGACCCGCCCTTTTGCATGGTCGATGCCGGCGACCATGGCGGGGGTTTGACCATAGTTCCTGCGGAGCTTGATCACGCGAATGCGCGGATCGGCGGCGGCGATTTCCGCGAGCTGCTCGAAAGTTCGATCCGAGCTGCCGTCGTCCACCAGAATGACCTCATAGGCGATGTCGAGCGGATCGAGACTTTCCACCAGGCGCTGATAGAGAAAGTCCAGGCTTTCCTCTTCATTGTAAGCAGGGATGATCACCGACAGCTCGATCGGTTGATCGGCGTGCAGGCCGGAATCGCCAGCCGCAACGGGGCCGGACCCATCCAGGAGTTGGGGCTCCAGACTGGTTTCTGCTTTTTCCGTGCTCATTTTGCTTAGTTCTGATGATGGTATCAGAGACACCCGACAGTTGAAGTAAAATGTTAACATGCCTTTCAGTTGATTGCCAGTTCTCATCTCTGGTTTCGGCCTACCCTGGGGTGACAGTCGAAGACTAGCCGACAAAATAATTATTCAATTTAAGGTAGATTTTAATCTGTCATTCACACTCTATTTCGTACATTAAGGTTCGCGGTTGCTGTCACCTTCTTCAGCGACCTTGACAGTCGCCATTGGAGCGGCCTTTAAACTCACATCGAGCTCCTTGGAATTGAAACCTCATCGGATGCCATGACGGCCGTTTCAGGATGGATGGAGCGTTGGCGCACGGCGCGGGCGCTCGGAATTGGCAATGTCGCGCGGGTTGCCGCCTATCGCGGCATGAAACGGACCAGGCTTGCCAAATGGCTGACCGCGTCGCCAGCCGAGTCGGCCGTCGGCGATCTGTTCACGACCGCAGAGATCACGGACAGCGTATCCCTCGAGCCGGATCTCGCCATCTACTTCTCCCGACACGCCATGCCGCTCAATGGCGAAGTCCCTTGGCTTTACGATCCATTTGCGGAGGAGCGTTTCGAGGAGCCGGAACGGCATTGGTCGGAGATCCCCGACTTCGTGAGGCCGGGGCGCGACATCAAGGCGATCTGGGAGCTGTCTCGCTTCGATTGGGTCTTAAAGCTTGCCAGGCTTGCGCGTGATCAGAAAAGTGAGGAGCCGGTCAGGCGCATGAACGCGCTGATCCGTGACTGGCAGCAGCATAATCCCCCCTTCCTCGGCCCCAACTGGAAATGCGGTCAGGAAACCACCATCCGCATGCTGCAGACGCTGCTGGCGGCGGCGCTGATCGGCCAGGATGGCTTGAGGCCGGGGCAGGCTCCGAGCGAGGCGCTGAAAGCGTTCGTCGAAATTCACACCAAGCGCATCGCGGCCACCATCCAATACGCCCTTGCCCAGGACAACAACCACAGCATCAGCGAAGCCACCGGGCTCTACATCGCCGGCGCCTGGCTCGCCCGTCATGACAAGGCGGCAAGGCGTCCGCGCTCATGGCATGAACGCGGGGTTCAGCAGCTGGAAAGGCTGGCGGCGAGGCTGTTCGCGGAAGATGGTTCGTTCTCGCAATATTCAGTCACCTATCACCGCTTCGTCATCGACATGCTGGCCCAGGCGGAGTGGTGGCGAAAGCGCCTCGACCTGCCGGAGCTCTCCGAGATCTATCGAACGCGCGTCCGCGCCGGAATCCGCTGGCTTCACGATCTCACCGATCCGGAAACCGGGGACGCGCCGAATGTCGGCAGCAATGACGGAGCTCGGCTGTTCGTGCTTTCGGACACCGATTACCGCGATTTCCGCCCGAGCGTGCAGCTCGCGATGAAATTGTTCGAGGACTGCGTCCCCTATCCCGAAGGAGATCATGACCAGCAGCTCATTGGCCTCGATCTTACCCCTGGACCGAGGCGGCCGCTGGAGCGCTCTTCCCGGGTGATGGCCGATGGCGGTTTCGTTCTCATGATCCCCCGCCCCCCCGCGGACCGTCTTCCCGAGGAGAGCGCGCCCGCGACGCGCGGGGGCGTTGACTTGGCTGAGGCGTCAAACGGGAAAGCGTCAAGTCAAGGGGGTCGACCCTCGACCGCCTGGGGGTGTGTGCGGTTTCCGAGCTTTGCGTTTCGGCCGGCGCATGCGGATGCGCTTCATCTGGATCTATGGGTCGACGGCGTGAACCTGCTTCGCGACAGCGGCTCGTTTAGCTACAATCCGAAACCTGGCGCTGCCCCCGATCTTCGGGCGACTTCTGCTCATAACACCATCGAATTCGACGGCCGCGACCAGATGCCGAGGCTTGGCCGCTTTCTGTTCGGCAGCTGGCTGGAGCCGGCCGAGGTCGGCGAGCTGGTTGCGGACGGCGACACGCTTTCCTGGAGCGGATCCTATGAGGACGCTCTCGGCTGCCGTCACCGGCGAACGGTCTTTGTGGATGGCGCGGTCTGGCGGGTGCTGGATGAAATCGACGGCCAGAAGGAGAAAGCCGTTCTCCGCTGGCGCCTCGCGCCCGGCGACTGGAGGCTGGACGGCATGACGCTCCATGGTGCGCTCGCCCGCCTTTCGATCGAAAGCGACCAGCCCCCTTCGAGCCTTCGCCTCGTCGACGGCAAGGAGTCCCGCTACTATCTCGATCTGGAGACCATTCCCGTGCTCGAAGTTGAACTCGGCCCGGATGTCAGGTCGATCGAAACCACCATCACCCTGATCGCAACCGGCAAGAAGGCGAGCGAGAATGCCAACCCTTCCGAAAAAAACTCCGGCTGCCGGGCGTGATCGAGGCATGTAAGAGATGAGAATCATCTACTTTTGTCAGTATTTTTCGACGCGGCAGGGATCCTGGTACGGGCGTCCTTACGAGTTCAGCCGGCGGCTGATCGAACGCGGCCATGAGGTGACCATGGTGTGCGGCTCCAATACCCGATCAGGCACAGGCCTCGAACAGCCCTTTGTCGGCGGACGGCGGATCGGCGAATGCGACGGCATCCGGGTGGTCGAATTCGACCTCAATTACAGCAATTACGACGACGTCGCGACCAGGACCTGGAAGTTCGCCAAATATGCGCTGCGCGGCATCACCTTCGCGCTTCGTGAAGACTACGACCTGATTTTCTGCACCTCCACGCCGCTGACGGCCGGCTTGCCGGGCATCGCCGCATCGACCTTCCGGCGAAAGCCTTTCGTCTTCGAGGTGCGGGATCTCTGGCCGGAGCTGCCAAAGGCGATGGGCATGACCAATCCCCTGCTGCTCGGCGCAATGAGCGTCCTGGAGTGGGCGTCCTACCGCTCCGCGCGCGCCTGCATCGGCCTTGCACCCGGCATCATCGAAGGGATCACATCACGCGGCGTCGATGAAGCCGACACGGTCATGATCCCGAACGGCTGCGATCTCGACCTTTTCGCGCCGCAAGAGGGGGCACGCCCCTCGATCGACGGGATCGGCGACGGGCAGTTTCTTGCGGTGTTCGCCGGCGCCCATGGACAGGCGAACGGGCTGGACGCCGTCCTGAATGCCGCGGCCGTTCTCAAGGAGAAGGGACGCAAGGACATCACGCTCATGCTGATCGGCGACGGCAAGATGAAACCGGCCCTCGAAGCCCGCGCCCAGCAAGAGGGGCTGAGCAATGTCGTCTTTCGCGGCACCATTCCCAAACCGGAACTCGCCCGCGTCATGCAGCGCGCCGAGGCCGGACTGATGGTGCTCGCCGATATCGAGGCGTTCTATTACGGCACGTCGCCCAACAAATTTTTCGACTACATCTCGAACGGGCTCGCCGTCATCAACAACTACCCGGGCTGGCTCGCCGGCCTGATCACGGAGCATGGTGCCGGCATCGCCGTGAAGCCTGGCGATCCCATCGCCTTCGCCGATGCGCTGATGCAGCTCGCCGACGATCGAGAAACCGCAAAGGTCATGGGAAGGCGGGCGAGAAAGCTCGCCGAGTCGACATTCGACCGTCGACAGCTGGCCGATCGTTTCGTCGATTGTCTGGAGCGGGTTCTGGACGGCGCAGCGAAGCCGGCAGGCGAGGTCACGGCCGGCAATGCGGAGCTTACTCAGCCACCTCGTTAGGCCGGCTCCCGGCATGATGGTTTCTGATGCCGCTCCGCCTGGCGACCGACCGCATCGGCAGAGCTGTTCGATGCCGCCTCCCCGTCTTCATACGCATTACCAGCAACCCGGCGACCAAACAGCTTGGGATACACGTTCTATCTCTTTGTTTCGCCGCATGCCCTTGCCGATCAGGTGTCTCCACTTGTTCGGGAAAAGCTCTAGAGCACTTCCGGGGCAAGTCGATCCAGCCCGCACCCCCTCCCGACCACCCCCTTCAAGGGTAACCTAGGATTGGGTGGGGGGGGGGGGGTGCGGGCCGGTGCAGTGTAAACCTGACTAGAAAAAGCTCTAGACCGCTTGATGCATCGTCAGCGCGCTGTCTTACGAAACGCGATCATCGCGCCCAAACATCGATACGTTAACACGGTATTTACCTTTCCGCCTTAGCCTGAATTTTCTGGTCCATGCGACCCTGGGAGTCCGAGCCCGGTCCACCCCATCTCCTGCGGGCGGGCGGATTCCCAGGATCGCATGGACCGTCGAGAGAGTAGCTGGGCGAGGTTAATGCGGGGTTAAGACGAACGATGACAACGACCGCCATGTTTAGCCGGCGGAGCCACAAGAACGACGACACCCAAGAGGCGCTTCATCATCAGCTAATCGGCATAGGCCCTGGACGCGTGGGTGCTGTCTGCAGGCTGCGCCCTCGCTTCGGAAAGCGTCGGCGCCGGATGATTCGCCGCCAGCTTGTCGCAGGCAGGCGATCTACTGGCGGCGGAAGCTCCGCTCGCGGTGGACGCTCCACTCCCAATGGACGTTCCATTCGCAGTGGACGCACCGCTCACAGTGGACGCACCGCTCGCAGCGGCGTCCCAGCGATAGGCGGTTATCCTGGATGAGGGCGGCAGGTCGATCTTGGTGGCCCTGGCCTCGATCACATCGGCGACCTCGTCATCGAGCTGCGGGCCGAAGCGCCAGCGATAGACGTTGGAAACGATTACGCCCTTTTCGAAACAGGACATGATCAGATCGATCGACTCGGGCTCGCTGACCACCGGCCGGCCCGTACGCCAGTCCACACTGAACTCGCCGATGTCCTGACCGTCCAGATGGCCGCCATTATTGCGCAGGAGTTCCGACATGCGGCTGTTGCTGATCAGGATGTCATAGCGATCGAAGGCGTACAGCGTTTCCATCTCGCTCGTGGTCAGCAGCACCGCGCCCTCCAGATAGGGCTCCAGCGCCTCGCTGGCGACATCCCATTCGGGCGGCTTGGTCATCGGCGGCACGGTGACGCCGGCGAGCATGGCGACGGTCTTGATGCTGGCGGCGTTGGCGAAAAGCGTGAACAGCAGAACGGCGCCGATCAGGCCGGCGCGCAGCGGCCGCTTCGGCAGATTGGGCGCCAGCACGTCGAGGGTCTTGTCGGCAGCCTCCTTAAGGAAGGGCCAGAAGCGTTCGATCAGATGGGCAAGGGCGACGCCCCAGATCACGAACAGGAAGGGCATGATGTAATAGACGTAACGCAGATGCTTCATGCCGCCGATCGATTGCAGGACGAAGGCCGGCAGAAAGATGCAGAGGCAAAAGCCGATCAGCCGCGGTCGATAGGCCATGGCGATCAGGAAGGCGATGCCGGTGACCGACCAGAGTGTGGGGTAATAGAGGGTGAGCAGCGCGTGGTAGAACCAGAACTGGTTCTTCGAGGCGGCGGCCCAGTCCGGCGTCCAGCGAAAAGCGTCAAGCAGACCGGCGCCGATACCGCTCAAGGCCAAAAGGGCAAGCGCGCCGATGCCGAGAACGGCTAGTCCGGCGATCGCCAGCCAGCGCCGTCCCGGCTCCTGCCTGATCAGCCAGGGCTGTCCGATGACCAGCATGACCCAAAGCGCCACGCCGGCGATGCCGAGCAGGGTCGTCTTCTGCAGCAATAGGGCAAGAGCGAACATGACGGCGGCGTTGATGCCGAGCGCGATCAGCGTGCTCTTTTCCCACCAGTCCCTCTGCTCGACCATGAGATAGACGCTGATGGCGCCGAGCAAGAAAAACATACCATGGGGCGCATAGAAGCGATGGTGGACCGAAACGGCGATGCCGTCGGGCCAGAAGCAGAAGAACAGGGCCGCGATCCAGGCGGCGACGGCGCCTGCCGAGGCGCGCGTCCAGAAAAAAAGAGCGATCAGGGTCACCGTCGCGGCGATCACGCCCAACATGCGCAGCACTTCGATATGTTCGCCGAACAGGCCGAAACCGAAGGCGATCAGCTTGGTGTAGCCGGAGGCGCGCGTGTACTCGCCGTCCGCGATCGTGAGTTCGCCATCCGCCAGCCAGGATTTCGCGGCGAACAGATGATAGAGCTCGTCCATCATCGGCGCGCCGCTGATCAGCGGCAAACGCACCAGGAGGGCAAGAACGGTCAGCAAGAGGAGGCTGATCCCAATATCTCGCCCGGTAAGCGGCTTAATCTCGATCATCGTTGTTCAGCGGTCTCGAATATTGAGGACGTAGAGCCCATTCGATGAAACTGGGGATGAGCTCTTCGGGAGCGCCGGATCGCCCGTAAGCAAGATCGGCGAGGCGGCGAGCACCTACTCGACGTAGTACTTCTTCAAACTGTCGTGATGCTGCAGGCTGTCGCTGTAGCCATATTGCGCATGCCGCTTCATTTCCACCTGGGTCAGCACGGCGCCGGCGAGATTGGCGTCGGCTTCGGCGAGGAAATCGAGGCCGCCCTGCACGGTCTTCTCATCCGTATGGCCCCAGCGCACCGCGAAGATCGTGACATCCGCGAAGGCGGCGAGCGTCCTGGCTTCCACCACCGCGAAGAGCGGCGCGCTGTCGATCACGATCATGGTGTAGCGATCGCGCAACGCATTCAGCGCATTCTGGAAGGTCTGGTCCTCGATCACGTCAGCGGGATTGGCGAGATGGCTGGAAATCTGGACGACGTCCAGGCGAGTCATCGAATCGACGCGCACCCCGTCCAGAATATCCACCTCACTCTCGATATCCTCGAGAATGACGGCCGACGGCTCCATGCCCAAAGCGGGATAGATGCTGGGCCTGCGAAGGTCGAGATCGATGACCAGCGTGCGCTGGTTCGACTGCGCCGCGAGCGTGGCCAGGCTCAGGGTCAGCGTGGTCTTGCCTTCGCCCGGCAAGGTCGACGTGACCAGAGCGATCTTCGGTTCGCCGCGCGGCGGCGTGGTCTTGACCGCCATGTAGATCGAGCGAATCGCCTCGGCATAGGCCGACATCGGCTTATCGATCAGCTGGTGATGCGGCAGCTTGTTGCGCCTGAGACGATCGATCAGCGGCACGGCGGCAATCGTGTTGACACCGAGCCGGTCCTGCAGCTGGCCCGCACTTCTGAGCTTGTTGTCCATACGGTCGACGAACAGGGCGAGCAGGCTGCTGAGCGCGAAGGAGGCGCAAAAACCGATCAAACCGATCAGCTTCGGGCCGGGCGTGCTCGGGGCGGCGGGCGCGATCGCGCGAGAAATGATCTTGACATTGTCGCGCACCAGAGCCGGCTGCTCGCGCGTTTCGCGCAGGCGCTGGAGAAACTCCTGATAGAGCTCGCGGATCGATTCAGCATCCCGCTCCAGATCGTTGAGCTGAACCTGCGCTTGATTCTGATTGGCGCTCGTCGAGCGAAGATTGGCCATCTCACGGGTGATGACCCGCTCCCGCTCACGAAGCAGACGGACGTCGTTCTCCACGGCCTGAATGACGCGCCGCACCTCGCCGCCGATCTTGTCCCGAATGGCCTCCAGATCACGCTCGGCATCGACCATGAGCGGGTGCTTCGGACCATAGGTATTGGCAAGTTCGTTCAGCTGCCGCTGGGCCAGCGTCTCTTCCGTTCTGAGCGCCTGGAAGATCGGCGAGGCCGTGACCTCCGCGATGTCGTAAAAGCCGTTGGGCTGACTGCCACGCGAGCGGATCAGCGTCAGCGTCGCCTCTTTGGCGGAAAGATTGGCGCGGATGGTCACAAGCTCGGTGCTGAGCCCGATAAGCTCTTGATTCTGCGTATCGAGGCCGGCGACGAGAAGATTGTTGTTGGCGCGAAACGTCTCGACCTCGCGTTCGGCGGCGCGCAGCTCTTCGCGCAGCACCCCTACCCGCTCGGCGAGCCAGGTGCTGGCTTCGGTGTTTTCGTCGAGTTTGTCGCCACGCTGCTGGTCGGCGTAGAGTTCGACCAGGCGATTGGAGATCGTCGCCGCGGTTTCGGGGCGAAAGGCGGTGTAGGACACGGCGAGAATATAGGCGTCGCCCTCGCGGTAAATGTCCAGATTGTTGCGGAAGTGCTTGACCAGACTGTTCAGGGACGGGCTGGTCGCCTCGCGCTCGGGGCTTGTCGGCTCAAGCTCGGCCGCTTCGAGACTGCCATTAATGCCATTGTCCTGACCGTCGACGTTCTGACCGGGCAGCCAGGCGACCGCTTCGCGGATCAGAGTCTTCACGCCAAAGGGAGCGCTGCCTGCCGCCTCACCTTCCTGGGGCTGGAAGCCGGGCTCGAATGCCAGATCGAGATCGACGATGATCTGCTCGATCAGGTTCCGCGAGTTGAGGATGCGAATTTCCGTTTCGATCGCCTCATCATCGACAGGCGCTTCATCAGCATCCGCGTTCAGGTTGATCACCTGATTGTTGGTGCGCTCCACAAGGACCTGTGCGGTCGCCGTGTACTTAGGTACGCTCTGCATGCCGAGAAAGATGGCGACCAACGTACCCAGTACCGTGCCGGTAAGGATGATCAGTCGATGTCGGTTCAACGCCACAAGGATGCTGAACACATCCAGCACGGGCGCTGACCGCGAAGGGCGACTTGAGTTTTCTTCCACCGTCGTCTCGGTTCTTTTGATGTTTCACTTGAGGCGTTATTGCCACGGCCATACCGCGAACTGCATGGTCATAGCTTACGGGATAGACACACGTTCGAAGTGACCGACATCACAGATGAAACAATCTTTAGTATTCATGATAGCGGTCGACCCGATCGCTTTCTTCAACGTTGCATAGGGCCGAAGAATAGAAATCGGAAGTTTAGCAAATAGTTCTCCCATGCTTAAACTACTTGCTATGGATGAAGGATTCCTGAAGGCAGCGATACTGTCAACGGCGGACCGGACACAGGTGGCGGCGAAAACATGCCATGCGTACGCTGGTCCTCGATCTTAACGATAGGCCGCCCGGAGCGGTGCAAAATAAAGCATCTTGCAGGGCCGAACCGCGCGCTTCTAGGTTAGGGGCGAAACGGTTGGTTGCTCTCTCTCCTGATGACCGGTAAGGCAATCCGGTCTTCAGCGGGATCCGGAAAAGCGAGGTAGCGATCACGATGGCGAGGCCAAAACCGGTGGGACTGACATGACCTGGGCCGCCCACTAAATGCTCGGAATCGGTGTTTACGCCGGCATCGTCGGAACGCTTGCCGTCTGGTGCCTCTATCGGCCGTCGGTCATTCTCTCGATGATCTTCCTGCTGTTCGCGCTCGATCAGTGGGGCTTCGCGCTCGCCTCCGCCTATCTGGGCTCCTCTGCCTTCACCAACATTCTGGTGGCCGGCATGACGGCGTTTGCCATCATCATCCTCTTCGTGTTCGGCAGACCGCACCGCTTGCTCAGCGGGCCGGCCTTCTGGCTGGTCGTCACCCTCTTCATCTACGCCTTCGTCTCGATATTCTGGGTGAGCGTGCCGGGCAAGGCGATGGCCATCTGGTCCGTGAACTTCCAGTATCTGGTGGTCTTCATTCTTGGCGCACCGCTCCTCATCCAGGATGTCGACGACCTCGAGGTGCCGATGCGCGCCCTCCTGCTGCTCGGCACACCTTTCATCTTCTGCCTGAACTTCATGCTGGAATGGGGCTATCGCGGTTTCGTCGTGAATGGCGAGGTCACCCGCCTGCCCCTCGCCCTCGCGCAGTTCGGCGGCTACATGATGATCCTGGGCGCTCTGTTCGGCCCCAAGCACGGCTTCTGGGTGCTGCTGCGCATCGCCGCTGTCTTGCTGGGCGCGCTCCTGATCGTCAAAACCGGCGCGCGGGGGCAGTTCATCTCCGCCGTCCTTTGCGGCGCGGTGCTCTTCGGGCTCGGCCGCTCAGGCTTCTCGCCGATCAAACTCGTCCTTGCCACCGCCTTCGCATCGGTGTTCGTGGTCATCGCCTATTTCGGCGCGATCAGCTACATGAAGAGCGATCCCACGCTGCAGGCGACGGCGGCCCGTTGGTCTATCGATCGCCTGACCGAAGATTATGGCGAGCGGAGCATCCGCGTGATCAGGATCGAAGCCATGCTCGAGGCCTGGAGCGACAGTCCGGGCACGATGCTGATCGGCCTCGGCAACTCCGCATCCTATGATCCCAACATCACCGACTGCACCAGTCCGGTCGGCTGTTATCCGCACAATCTGCCGATCGAGATCCTAACCGAAGAGGGGTTGATCGGACTTGGTCTTTACCTTGCGCTCATTCTTTATGTCGGCGTCATCGCCGTGCGCGCCATCAGCGACAGCTCCGTCAATGACGAACGGAAGGGCGCCTTGAAGGTGCTGCTCGCCTTCATGATTTTCGAGCTGATCTTGAGCCTGAAACAGGGCAGCCTGCTCGGCAATTGGCGCTTCTTTCTGTTCGCCATCCTGCTGGATCGATCGATCAACCTTCTTTACAAGCCGGTCGAGGTTATTGATCCCGGCAAAACATCGTCGGCGGTCAGAGACCGAACCCGGGCATGGCTGGCCCAGAGGAAGTCGAACCGCGAAATCGGACGCCGCTCGCTGTCATGACGCAAGCGGCGGTTTTTGGGGATGATCGGTAGGAGGCTTTTTGATGCGCACTCTGCTCGTTCATGTCGAGGATTGCCCTGATCTCACAGGCATTCTCAATGCAGCACTCATCATCGCCCGTCGCTTCGGCAGCCATATCGAAGGCCTTTACGTTCCCCAAGGCCTGCCGAGCATGCTGCCGCTGAGCCCCGAGGGCGGGCTTGCGACCGCCGATGTCATGGCCAGTCTCGAGCAGGGGGCGGAGGACACGGCGCAAAGGCTCAAAGCCGCTTTCGATCGTTTCATGGCTGACCAGGATGTCGCCATGATGCCGATCGGAGCTGCCGTCGACAAGCCGTCCGCAAGTTGGTTCGAAGCTGGAAGGCTGGCGCAGGACACGCTTGGTGGACGTGGGCGGGTGTTCGAACTGATCGTCGTCGGACGACCGGTGGTTGGGCAGTTCGCCCCAAGCATGGTGGCGCTTGAGACGGCGCTCTTCGAGAGCGGCCGGCCGCTCCTGATCGTCCCACCCGGGAATGTTGAGGCGATCGGCAAGAGGATAGCGATCGCCTGGAACGGCAGCACCGAAACCGCGCGTACGATCGCTTTCGCCATGCCCCTTCTGGCGTCGGCGGACGAGGTGGCCGTCATCAGCGTCGAGGAGGGCCTGGTCCCTGGTCCGAGCGGTCAAGACATCGCACAGAACCTGGCGCGCGCCGGAATCGTCAGCAGAACCCGCCATGTGCATGGTGAAGGGCGCGCGGTCGGCGAGGCCATGCTGGCGGAAAGCAAGGCTTTCGGCGCGGATCTCCTGATCAAAGGCGCCTATACCCAAAGCCGCCTTCGCCAGATGATCTTCGGCGGCGCCACCAGCCACATTCTCGCGAGCGCCGATCTTCCGGTCTTCATGGCCAATTAGCAGGCGGCGCCTGCAGGCTTGGTTAAGCGGTTGCTCAGCTGGGCTTGCGGCCATCCCTGACGAAGGGGTAGATCCTTGTGAAGTCGGCGCCTTCGGCGCTGTCATCGAAGGCGGACCAGAGCGCCTCAATCTCACTGGCCAGATGGGATGCAGATCCCGCCTTGCCCACCTCCTCGACATAAAGCCGGACATCTTTCGCCATCATCGCTGCGGCGAAGCCGCCGTCATAACGCTCCGTGACCACGCGCTTCGGAAACTTGTCCCTGCTCGCCGTATTCTGGCCGGTCGAGCGATTGACGACATCGAGTACGGTCTGCATGTCCAGTCCGACCGTGGTTGCAAACGCCATCGCCTCACTGGTGGCGGCCATGGCGGTCGCCGATAGGAAATTGTTCAAAAGCTTGACGGCCTGACCCATGCCTGGTTCGAGACCGACGTGAAACAGATGCCTGCCGATGCAGGAAAGAAGCGGCGAGACGCGCTCGACCAGGACCTGGCGACAAGCGAGGATCACCGAAAGCGAAGCGGCGTCGGCGCCGGCCACGCCTCCGGAAACAGGCGCATCGACATAGGCGATGCCATGGGCCGCGAGCAGATCCGAGGCCTCGCGGGCTGCGCGCATGCCGATGGTGGACGTGTCGATCACCAGATCGACGGCGCGCGGTTCGGCGGCGATCAGATCCTGACATACCGCAAGGCTCGCAACGCCATCAGGCACCGAAAGGACAACGATGGACGCTTTAGCACCGACCTCACCATTGCCGCTGGCATGGCTCACTGTCCCAGGGGCAAGGTCGGTGCTGGCAGCATCGGCGACGACCATCGGATAGCCGGCCTCGGCAACATGTCGAGCCATGCGATGCCCCATCTGGCCAAGGCCGATCCACCCGATGGTCGGTTTCGAGGTCATATCAAGCTTTCCCGCCGAAAGACGCAGGCCGTCGCTTCGTTACATGATAGATCCAGTTTTTCAGCTCAGGAACGATAGGAACGGGTGCGGTGATCACACCGCTAATTGCCGCCGAAACGCCGGAAGATGGAGGCGCGCGCCGGTGCGGTTCTCACCATGCTGGCCGCCGAGCGCCGCGCCGCTTCAGCCTGAGCGCGCGTCTGCTCCATTTCAACCTTGTGCAATCTCTCACGCAGCCGATCGGCTTCGAGACGGATCGTCTCGACCCGGCGCCGTTCACCGGCGAGTTCGTCATTGGCCTGCTCCAGTTTGTGCAGCAGGCGAACCGTCTCACGCCGCCAATGTTCGACATCCGACCAATGATCCTGATCGACTTCGACAGCCTCGGGATCGACGGGCGCCTCCATCGACGCCTTGCCGTTCACGGTTCCCAAGTCATGCCCGAGCGCGCCATTCGGCGCCGTGCCGTTGATTTGAACGGGGGCCTCGTCCGCCCGATCTTCGATCTGCTTCTCGCCAGAAGGCTCGACAGGCCCGGCGGGCTCATAGGGCGCGCCTTCCTGATCGAGCTCTTCCAGCACCTCCTCGACGGCTTCCGCATCGATGACATGTCGCTGCTCAAGCGCGCCCAGCACCAGCAGACGCGAGCAGATGAGATTGATCCGGCGCGGCACGCCTTGGCTATGGTCGTAGATGAGCGCGCAGGCATCCGCGTCGAATGTCGGGTCGCCCTGCCAGCCCACCTGTTTCAGCCGATGCTCGATATAGGGCCCGACTTCGGTATCGTCGAGCATCTCCAGATGATGGCTTGCGACCACGCGCTGACGAAGCTGCTCGTAGTCTTCACCGGTCAGCGCATCCCGGAACTGCGGCTGCCCGACCAGCACGATCTGCAACAACGCCTTGCCACCACTTTGCATGTTCGACAGCACGCGCAATTCCTCAAGCGCCGGCAAAGGCCAGTTCTGCGCCTCGTCGATGACCAGCAGAGGCCGTTGGCGCGACTTGTTGCGCGCGATCAAGAAGGTTTCGATGTCCTTTTGCAGTTCCGCCTGCTCACGGTCGCCAGTCGGCAGTTGGAACGCCTTGGCGACCAGCGGCAGCACCTTGGAGGGTTCGATCTGCCCGGCACTGACACGGCCCGCTACGAATGGTCCGACGCTCAGCTGTTCGGCAAGATAGTCAACCAAGGTCGTCTTGCCCGTACCGACATCACCGGTCACGACGATCAGCCCTTCACGCTGATGCAGTCCGTAGGTGAGATAGGCCATGGCGCGACGATGGCCTTTACTGCCGAAGAAAAACCGGTGATTCGGGCTGAGCTGGAAGGGGCGGGAGGAGAATTTGTAGAACGACGTGTACATGACGATCAGCCAACGTCGAAGAGATTGAATGATCGAGTGGCTGTCATCATGTCAGCGGCACAGTTGCAAACAGGGTGACATATTGGTCTCGGTTTCGAGCGACCATCGCTCGGGCGACAGGACAGTCACTGTCGATACCGCGCCGGACGGAATGATGGCGTCATCATCCGCACCCGCCTGTCCGGCGGACGGCATGACCAGAAGGCAAAGCGCGAAGACCCCTGCCACCGCGACTTTGGGAAGGCGACGTTTGGCGCTCGGCGCCCTTCGGCTCGCCGCCGCAGGCGCAGGTCGTCTCGATGGCTTCGGCGTATCTTCGCCAATGATGCCGCTGCATTCATTGAGCACCAGCGACACATTGTGGCGTTCGCCGATACGCTGCAGGGCATGCTCGACATCGTCAGCGGTGGTCCTCCCCGCGTCGACGGCGAGCACCACCTGCCCGGCAATGACGCTCAGGACAGCCGCTTCCTGGCTAAGCAGGATCGGCGGCGCATCGATGATCAAAATGGTGTCCGGATGCTCTGTGAGATGCCTCAGGATCTGCAGCATGCGACGGCTGGCGAAACGATCGAGATTGTCCTCGTCGCCCGTTCCGCTGGCAACCAATGTCAGGCGCTCGAGATCGGTCCCGATGACGATTTCATCGAGTCCGAGGGACTCGTCGGCCAAAGCCGCGGTGATGCCGTTCAGATCACTGCCGCCGCTAAGACGATCGACGGCGCCCGGACCTTCCGTATCGACATCGACCAGCACCACATGGTGGTTGGCGACCGTTGTCAGCCCGAAAGCGAAATTTATCGCGGCTGTCGATTTTCCGGTGCGCTGATAGGGGCTCGTCACCAGAATGACCCGATCACGCCAGCTCGACTGATCCGAAAGCGCTTGCCGGATCAGGGCGCGGACGATCTCGTGCATATTCGTTGGTAGGGGCTGCCTGCGATCTCTGGGATCGGTAAAGCCGCTGTCGACCAGTGTGTTCCAGTCGAGCTCCAGCCTCTGACCTGCAGGCATCGGCCGCTTTTCGGGCCGGGGGACCGGGCCTTCGCTGACCTTGGGCTCTTCGCCGGCTTGGATTGCAGCCGCCAGGCCAGATGTCGAGGGGACCGACAGCGTGCGCGAGAAACCCATCTGTCGGGCATCGGAGCCGGATGCACTCTCCTGAACCGACGGTACCAACTCCTGAGCCGACGGTACCAAGTCGGCCGAAGGCGATGGCGTTTCGACCGGGCTGGTGGCGAGAAGCTGGGTCGCCGTCGTCGAAATGTCTGCCGCTTCGCTTTCCGCCGAAAGCGTTCCGCCATGATCGGTGGAAGCCACATGATCGGTGGAAGCCACGTTGGGCAGCGCAGTCCCATCATCGTCAGCGCCGATCGTGTCGGTTGCCCCGCCTGGCGCTGTCTCAGGCTCTGGTGAAGCGGTCTCGAACGCCTCGTTCCGATCATCGGTAGACTGGCGCTGAACATCAGCAGGCTCGGGGGCTGCATCAAGCTCAGGCTTCATCGCGATCCTGGCGTTGAGTTCCGGCTTGCTTTCCGACGCGCACGGCTCTTCATTCTGGCCGTTTCTTTTGCCGTCCTCCGGCATCCGGCCCAGTTTGGGCACGGCCCTTTCGACCAGCGACAACCTGGAACGACGTCGCGATCGCCATCCGGGTTTGTGCATGCTGGTGGTTGTCGCCATGACCGTGCGCGTCCTCAGCCCAAAATCTGCTGGCGAAGCTGGTCGCCTAATGGAGCGAGGCGGTTGGTCATCTCGGCGATCGCCAGACCACTGAAGGTTCCGACAAGGGCGAGGCAGGCCAAACCGAACGCCAGGCGCGAATAGCTGAGCTGTTTACGCTCTGCCGGCGTCATCACTTCTGAAATCGTCCCCAGCACGCCCACATCAAAACGCTTCTTGAGTTGCCATGCGCTCTCGAAAACCCCTTTGAAGCGATTACAGAAAATGGCGACGGCTGCTCCCAGCCCCGTCCCGCCGAGCAAAACCGCAGCCAGCGCCATCAATCGCGACGGTCCGACTGGGTCGGTCGGCAGATCGGGCTCTCTGATCAGCCGAAAGGCTTCCTGTATCGCTTCTCCCCCTACATCTTCCCCGAGCTCGTCACGGCTTCGCTTCAGATCCGAAAGTGCGGTCGTCAGCTCTTCCTTTTCCGCCTCAAGCTCAGAGAGGTCAGCCTCAACCGAAGTGGTCACTCTCGTCAAGGCCTGTAGGCGGTCAATTTCCCGACGCTTTGGCTCCAGACGCGAATTGAGGGCTGAAACTTCGACAATCAGTTCTCCATGCCGCTGCTCCAGCTCCTCCGGATCGAGAGGCGCTTCATCGACAGCATTTTCGCCATCGCCCGATTGCGTCAGCAACTCGACCTCGGCATCGAGCGTCCTGATCGCATCGAACACCGCAATGACATAGGGGTGGCTGTCGGCATAGCGCTCCTGCAACTTGGCAAGCTCTGAATCAAGCGCCGTCCGTTCCAGCTTGAGCTCTTCGAGAGATCGTGACGGTTCGACATCTGCGGCGCCGGGTGCGTCGTCAGAGGCCCTTGCAAGCTTCGCAGCGACGTCGTCGCGTGCGGCGATCGCAGCGTCAACTTGCTGTTCCAGGCTGGAAATCTCCTCCTCCAGAAGCGCCAGTTCAGCCTGTCTGCCGGCGGAATTCTGAAGATAATCGGCGTTCGCGCTCTTGAAAGCATCGAGAGCGTCCTCTGCGGTTTCGAGACGGCTGGTATGCTCCTGGGTTTGCCGCTCCAGGTCGCTCACGGTCTTAACAGCGGTCGCAGAGGCTTGGTCGATGCGATTCTGATAATCGGCGATTAGGGCTTCCAGCACCTTCTGCGCCCGCTCGGGACTTTTATGCTCATAGCTCAAAACGAAGACCGGCGGCACGGTCGAGCGCAGCATGATATCGTCCTGAAGCGATCCGTTCCCAGCGTTTTCGAGCGCCACCTGATCCCGAACATGGTTCAGCGCGTCATCGGAAAGCAGGAGGGATTTGAGCAAGGCGGAAGGCGTCTGCTTCGGCATATCCACCATGACCTCCTTATCCAGGAGATGGGATAGGTCGGCATAGATCACGGCGGATGCGATGTAGCTCGTGGGCCAAAGCGTAATCGCTCCCCAACCGGCGACACAGACGAGCCAGGCCGTAACGATCGAGAGCCAGCGCCGACGCCAGATGCTTCTCCACCAGGCCTGCAGCCAGCCAGCCCTGCCACTTGCCTGCACAGGCACCGGACCTTGACGCGGTTCAGTCGGACCATCCTGTTCTTTCAGTGTCTTAAGCGTACTCGACGTCACCATAAGCGCTGACAGCCTCGTTGCCGAATTCCCTCAAACGTCGCCGTCGTCAGAATCTGCTCTCTTGTCCACAATAGCTCATTCTGTAGGCATGTCGTCCGGATGGACAGGGGTGTCGTCGGTGCAATCTGATAAAACTGCGCTAGAGAAACCGTTCGCATGATCTCGATCTTTCCCATCGTTCAAAGCGATCAGGGATCGTCAGCATTACGACCGGCGTCACTTCCCCCTATAAGACAGCTACATCCGACGGCTGGTTTGCTATCGAAGCGCTCTCTCGGTGCCACCACTTGAGACAAGATCGCCCCCTGACACCCAAGGCGCAAAAATCTGACCAAGCAGCCAAGTTAAAACTACACCAGGACAACTATGAAAGCGCGAAATAATACAAAAAAATCGACCGGCAGGCTAGATCCAGATGAAATAAAATCACCAATTTTGACGATTAACGATCAAACCAGCCATGAGCGTCCATGGGCCTTGATCCAGGTTATCCCTATGACGCCTGGCTATCATGCTGACTTTGTTCATCTTCACCAGTGCCGGGCTCTGGTCGGAGAGGAGACCGGCGCCATAAGCCAAAGATGACGAAACAAAGAAAGAGTGACGTCGTTTCTGTTCAATTCACCTCTAGCGATCAGATCAGGTCGGTCGTCAGGGCAAAAGGAACGAAATCGTCGGCAGCGACGGTCGAAGGTGGTGTTTCGATATAGCTCTGGCTGCGCATCTCCATCAGCCGGCTGGCGGTGCGCTCGAATTCGAACGCGCCATCGCCGGTCTGATAAAGCCTCTCCGGCTCCGCATCCGCTGAGATCACCAGATTGACCCGGCATTCGTAGAGCGCATCGACCAGCGTCATGAACCGACGCGCCTCATTATGCCTGTCGCGGGTCAGGAGTGGCACGCTCTCGATGATCAAGGTGTGATAGCGCTCGGCAAGAGCCAGATAGTCGGCAGCGCCCAAAGGCTGTTCGCAAAGCTCGGGAAAGTTAAACCAGGCGACACCACGCGCGGCCTTCGGCACCCGAAGCTTCCTGGAGCCGATCTCGATTTCGTCGACAGATCCCGGCGCTTCATCAGTGAGCAGATCGAAAATCCTGGCAAGCGCCTTTTTGGCGGCAGGCCCATCAGGGCAATAGTAGACCGGCAGGTTTTGAAGACGTTCCAAGCGATAATCGGTCTGCCCCTTGAGGCTGACCACCGAGAGTTCACGTTTCAGCCGTTCGACGAAAGGGAGAAATCGATCGCGGTTCAGGCCATTTTCGTAGAGACGGTCCGGCGAAAAGTTCGATGTCGCGACCATGACCAGGCCGAGATCGAACAAGCGATCGAACAGCCGGCCGAGGATCATGGCATCGGCGATATTCTGAACGTGAAACTCATCGAAGCAGAGCAGCGTCGCCTTGCTGAATAGATGATCGGCCAGCGCCGGGATGGCGTCATCACTTCCCCCGTCTCCGGCGCGATCGCGAAAATCTCTGAGCCAACCATGCACCTCCTGCATGAAGGCGTGAAAATGAACCCGGCGTTTCTTCTCCCTGGGCGCCCCCTCGAAGAATAGGTCCATCGCCATCGACTTGCCACGCCCGACCGGCCCATGAATGTAAAGGCCGCGGGCGCGCGGCGGCGCTGACGTGATGTCCGGTCGTTTGCGCCGGAAGCTTTGGCCGATCCGGGCGAGGAAGCCGCTGTCTTGAGACGGGCTGGGTTCGTCCGTCTTCAGTTGATGGTGGAGACGATCAAGATGTTCGACCACCTCTGCCTGAGCCGGATCGGCCTGAAGCGCGCCATCGGCGATTAGCGCCTGGTAGCGTTTTTCTGGCCCTTCTTGGGATTGGGGCGTGCCGGCTGCGGATGCGGTCATGGATTATTTCGGCGGCTCTGACGTCAGGGTGCTCAAGGCTGGGCTCGGCCAACATCAGCCGCCTGACGCAATCCTGCCCAGACGTCAAGTCCGATCACCGTCGACGCCGTCCATAAGCCCCCCTTGTCGCACCCGCACTCTAGCGCCAGGATGCCGGCTCGATCGATCGGGAGAGGACAGGGATGCAGGTGCTTGCGGATTTTCCGTGGGAGAACGGCCAGGAATGGATTGACGAGCTCCGCCGGCAGGCGGTCGGTCATCAGATTCTTGCGGAGCCCGACATCGTCGATCACGCCGGCATCGAGGCGGCGGTCGTCTGGCGGCCGTCCATCGACTTTTTCAAACCGCTCACCAATCTCCGCGCCCTTATCGTCCCCGGCGCCGGCGTCGATCAACTGATGCAAAGCGGGACCAGCCTTCCCGATGTGCCGATCGTTCGCCTCGCCGATCCGGTGATGGCGACCCGCATGGCGGAATATGTGCTGGCGATGGTGCTCGACCACCATCGGCAGCTCGGGCGGTATCGGGATCAGCAGGCAGGCGCGATCTGGAAACGGCACTTCCATAGCGATCCTCAGGACATCCGGGTCGGTATTCTCGGCATGGGTGTGATGGGTGCTGCGGCGGCGCGTCATCTTCGAGCGATCGGCTACGCGGTCACCGGCTGGAGCCGGTCGACCAAGGTCATGCCCGATATCGACGTGGCGGCGGGTGAAGCCGCGCTGATGCCGCTCATCGCCGCGAGCGATATCCTGGTCTGCCTGTTGCCGCTCACCGATGCGACGCGCGGCATTTTGAACGCGAAGACGTTCGACGCCATGCCCGAAGGGGCGCTGTTGATCAATGCGGCGCGCGGCGCGCATCTGGTGGTGCCCGATCTGGTGGCGGCACTCGATCGCGGCAAGCTGTCTGCAGCGGTGCTCGACGTGTTCGAGGACGAGCCGCTGTCGCCGGAAAGCCCGCTTTGGGAGCATCCGAATGTCACGATCACGCCGCATATCGCCAGCCTTTCCAATCCGGTGACCGGTGTTCGACAGATCGTCCGGGCCCTGGATCGGATCGAGGCCGGGGAGCGGCCCGACCACATCGTCGATCGCCATGCCGGCTACTGAAGACTGTCCGGCAGCGTGAAGGGTTCATTGCCAATGGATGCATCGGGACCACCGGCTGACTGCGCCAGAGGTTCCGCACGAAGAAGCGTGATGCTGATGCGCCGGTTGCGCGGATCCGTCGGGCGCTCCGGCACCAGGTGCTCGGTGTCTCCCTTGCCGATCACGCTGGCGATCCGCACTGGATCCAGCCCGGCCTCGACCAGCATCTTTCGCGTGGCATTGGCGCGATCGAGCGAGAGTGACCAGTTGTCGTAGCCGTCCCTGCGCTTGAAGACGAGCGCATCCGTGTGGCCCGAGATCCAGACCGGGTTGGGCAAGCTGTTCATGGCCGCAACCACGGTGGTCAGAAGGTTTCGCGCCTCCGGATAGAGCGCCGCGCTGCCGAGCGGGAACATCGAGCGTTTCGCCTGATCGATCAGCTGAATGCGCAGCCCCTCGGGGACCTGCTCGACCAAAAGATTATCCGCAAGCTCGCCCAGTTCCGGATGGCTCTCGATCGTTTCCGAGAGCTTGTCCTCGACCCGCTCGAACTTCTCCTCTTCGGTCAGCGGTTCGACCAGGACCTGCTCAAAGCCGTCGTCGGGCGGTATGTCATCCTCTTCCTCGAAGTCCTCCTCAAGCTCAGCGAGCAGCGCCTCGTCGATCTCCTGCCAACCCGAAGGTCGCTGCTGGTGCTTGGTAACGTCGTTACCGTCATCGTCGATCGGGCCGATGACACTGTCGAGCGGGATCGGCACGACGTTGCGAGCGAAACGATATTGCGGGTTGCCTTCGAGTTCGACCATGCCGGTAACCGCAACCTCGCGGGTGAAGCCGAATGCGTTGTTCATGGACCCGGCAACGATCTTGATCTTCTCGGTATCGGGCACGGAAAAGGAGATGATCAGGACGAAGAAGCAGACCAGCAGGGACATGAGGTCGGCGAAGGTGACCATCCACATCGGTGCGCCGGCTGGTGCATCGTTCTTCGCCATCGATCCGCCCCCTTATCGCCGCCGACGCAGCGGGTCAGACATGGCGCTGCGGTCTGCTGATCGGATGGGCAACGGCAACGAAGCTTGCGACCGTTCGGCTGTAGGGGACTGATACACTAAGCGGCCTGTTCCAGCACCCGCTGACTTTCCGGCAGATAGGCGTTCAGGAAGTCCAGCATGATGTCCGGATTGGTCTTGTTGTGAATGTGGATCACGCCTTCGATCACGACGCTGCGATTGAGTTCCTCGGTCGCAAGCTTGGCGACCATCTTCTCGCTGATCGGAATGGCGATCAGATTTGAGATGAGCGCGCCATAAAGGGTCGTAAGAAGCGCGATCGCCATGGAAGGACCGATCGCCGCCGGGTCTTCCATGTTCGACAGCATCTGCACCAGACCGACCAGCGTGCCGATCATGCCGAAGGCCGGGGCTGCGTCGCCCAATACTTTGAAAAACCGCCCGCCTTCCTCCAAGCGCTCGATATAGAGATCACGCTCGCGGGTCAGCGAGTCCTTGATGAATTCGAGGGCCAGTCCATCGACGCAGAGCTGGATGCCCTTCTTCAGAAATTCGTCCTTGATTTCAACACTTTCCAGCCCCATCAGACCGTCCTTGCGAGCAATCTTGGCAAGCTCGCCAATCTGATCGACCAGCTCACGAGCACTCGCTTTGGAGCCTCCGAACGTGACCGACACACCCATCATCAGCGCGCCGAACACTTCGCCGATATTGAAGCGGATCAGCGTCGCCATCATGCCGCCGCCGATCACGATGAACATGCTTGGCACGTCGACGAACGACGAGAAATTGCCGCCGAGAAAGATCGCAGCCAGCACCACCGCTGTGCCGCCGAGCATGCCGATCAGCGTTGCGAGATCCATCGAGGCCAGACTCCGAGCTCTGCCACCGGGTGGTCGAACCAAAGCAGCCTTCAAACCAAGGCCGAAAGCTGCCAGATCCACGGAGTCTACAGACCGCCTCTATAAAAAAGGTTAACGCCGCAAAAATTAACGAATGCGATCGACGGCGATGCTCGAGCGACCACGGCGGGCTCTGCTGCGATCACTTATGGGGGTCAGGATGGCCACCCGTAGCCGATCATCATTCAGCGCTTGTCGCCATCCCCTTGAAGGGCGCCCCTTTCCAGACGTGAGCGCAGTTTTTCGATATTGCCGCTGGCGATCTCGTCCATGTCGATTCCAAGGTCGGCGGCAAGGGTTGCGACATACCAAAGGACATCCCCAAGCTCGTCCCTGATCGCGGCGATTTGATCCTCGCCGAAGTCGCCGCCGCGGTCACGCAAGACCTTCTTTACCTTACCGGCGACCTCGCCGGCTTCACTGGCAAGTCCAAGCGCCGGGTAGGTGACCCGATAGGCGTCTGCATAGAGAGCGGTTTTGCGGGCGGCATTCTGATAGCTGTTGAAATCCACGTTTTTCCTCCGAAGCGGGTAAGGAGAAGGTTTGCCGCTTTCTGCCGAACCGATAAAGTTTTTTCCACCAAGTCCATGAAGGGAAATGCCGGGCACGCGTGATTTGAAGGCGCCGATTGGCGTGCTATCTTTCAAGCTATGCCCGATCTTCTGAAGTCGGAACTATGGACATATCGTCGCCTGGAGCATCCGAGCTTCATCGAGGCTTCGGATTGGCAGGGATCGAGCAGTCCATCGCTGGTCTACCATTTCCATCATGAGCCGCAGATTACGGCTGTATTGAGGGGTAGCAGGTGGTTCGAGATCAGACATCGAGTTTATGAAATTCCAGCGGGTTGCTTCGCGGTCATACCGGCACGAACACCGCACATGTCCCTAGGGAAAGCCGGGAAATCGACGATCAGCCGAGACGTCTTCATCGACCCCGTCGCCTTTGGCGGCGACGCTCGAAATCTCATGTTTGGCAGCTTGCCGAAGGTTACGCCTGACGACGAGGACATGATCGTTCCGCTTATTCTGTCCGCCGTCCGCCGACCGCTTCGTCGGCGCCTGCCAAGACCGCCCCGCCCGTCTTTTCCAGCGGAAATTCTGGATGCCGTTCGCGAAGGCCGGGAAGCGGTCAGAGATATCGCGCGAAGCACGCGTCTCAGCCGCGAAGGGTTCATCAGGAAGTTCGACCGCGAGATGGGCATGACGCCCCATGCCTATCGGCTCGCTGAGCGCGTCAGCCTGGCGCGCGCCCTGCTTCGGAGCGGGCAAACGCCGGTCTTTGCCGCTCACGAAGCGGGATTTGCCGATCAAAGCCACCTTGGACGGGTCTTTCGAAGGGCATTTGGCACGACGCCGGCCCGCTTCCGCCAAGCCTGGCGCGTCTGAAACTCACTTTCGTTCCAGACAGAAACACAACGCACCGATATCTATCGAGCATCACTGCTGGAGGACGAGACATGCAGGCATTGATGTTCGAAGTGAAGCCGAAGGAAGGGCACGAGCAGCATTACTTTGATCGTGCCGCAGCCCTACGCCCCAGGCTTGAAAGGAATGACGGGATCTTGTTCATCGACCGCTACAGGTCTCTCAGCCGCGCCGGTATCGTCCTGTCCCATTCCCATTGGCGCGACGAAGCCTCCATGACAAGGTGGCGCGTCGACGAAGCGCATCACAAAACACAGTCGGCCGGACGCAACGTGCACTTCGATGATTATCGCATTCGCATTTCACACGTCCTGCATTTCCAACAGGGCGCCGAGCCTGCGAAGACCTGGACTTCCGATGGCGCCTACAAAGACGGAAGCCAAACGACATCGCGATATCTGGCCATCATCGGAACCGACAAGAGACCGTTGGATCGCATCGGAGAAGCTTTCCAAAGCGTCAATGCCGAGGATCGCTTCCTGACCATCGTCGAACCAGCTTCAGAGCGGGACGGTCGCGATCTGATCGCCGGGATCGAAGGCCGCCAGCACCATGTCACCAGCACGCTCCTGTCCGTCGTCTCGCGAGACTACGGAATGTATGATCGAGACGAGGCGCCGCAATACTTCCCGCCGATTGGGAAGAAGCTCTAGGCGACGCCTCCGCCCTCCTCGGATGACGCGTCAGTTCTTGCTGGCCTTCCCATATTTGTTGTCATCGAAGGAGGGGCCCCAGATCATGCCTTCCACGCCCTTTCGAGACGCGATGAGTTCGATGTCCTGGAACATGATGACGAAGGGTGAGATCGCCTGGTGCTCGCGCTGGATCTCCTGATACATGGTGCTGCGCACGTCAGGATCATGCTCGAGAACGGCGGCTGCCGTCAGCGCCGTCATCTCAGGGATGTCCCAGGCATTGCGCCAGGCGAGCTTGCCGGTATGGCCGTCTTCGTCCCTGTTGCCGGGATTGCTGGCAAACGTGTCGGCGTTGGTGTGCGGGTCCTGATAGTCCGGACCCCAGCGGCCGATATAGATGTCGTGGGTGCGGGCGCGATACTTGGTCAGCGTCTGCTTGTTGTCGCCCGGGATGATTTCGAGATCGATGCCAGCTTGCGCCCAGGTCGCCTGAATGGCCTGCGCCATGTCCGTGACCGTTGAGGTGTTGCGCGTGTCCATCGTCACGGAAAAGCCGTCTTCCAGTCCGGCGTCTGCCAGGAGGCCCTTGGCTTTTTCAACATCGAGCGAGAAGGGCTTGTCGTCGATCGCGCCGAGGAAGCCGCTCGGCAGAAAAGACTGGTGGATCGTGGCTGAGCCCGCAAGGATCGTCGAACCGATGCCCTCATAGTCGATCAGATATTTAAGCGCCTCGCGCACCTCCGGCTTCGAGAGATACTCGTTCTTCTGATTGAGGCCGAGATACCAGACAGCGCCCTTCGGCACCTCCTCGACGAAGATGTCCTCATTGCCTTCGAGCGCCTTGATCTGATCGCTCTCCAGATCGCGCGCGATGTCGATATCACCCTTTTCCAGCAGGAGCTGCTGGGTCGCAGGCTCGGCGATATGGCGGGTGAAGACGCGCTTGAAGGCGGGAGCACCGCCCCAATAGTCAGGGTTGGCGTCGATCACCAGGCTCTCATTCGGTTTCCAGGCGCGCAGCTTGAACGGGCCGGAGCCGGCGCTTGCGGTGCGCAGCCACTCATGGCCCATATCACCGTCTTTCTCATTCGCCATCACCTCCTGCTTGTCGACCACCGAGCCGATGCCGGCCGTCAGGCAATAGAGAAAGAAGGTCGGCGCGTAGGGCTGGTCGAGCGTGACCTGCAAGGTCCGGTCGTCGATCGCCTGGATCATCTCGTCGACATTTTCCGGCGTGAAGCCGAACTGGCTGAGGATGAAGGACGGCGTCTTGTTGAGCTTGATGACCCGCTGCAGCGACCAGGCGGCATCCTCGGCGGTCAGCGGATTGCCGCTATGGAAGGTGACGCCATCTCGAATCTTGAAGGTGTAGGTCTTGCCGTCCTCGGCGATCTCCCAGCTCTCGGCCACATGCCCTTGCAGGTTTTCGACGTCGTCAGCAGGGTAGGTGACCAGGCGGTCATAGACCTGGGCGCCATATTCGGCGCCGGAGAATTCGAAGATCTCAGCCGGATCGAGGGTGATCAGATCGTCGATCTGCCAGGCCTGGACCAGCGTGTCGGCCGGCGTTTCGGCGTTGCTCTCCGCAATGTCCAGCGCCGTTGCCAGAGCAATCGCGGCACATCCTGCCGCCAGATGTCGAATGAAACCACGTCCCAGCAGTCCGCCCACGTTTCGCCTCCATCAATTTGCCTTTAATAAGACTAGCCTTAGACCCTCTTTGCCCGATGTCAAACAGACGTTTACGCCGGCAGGGGCAGGCGCGCCAATCGCTCGGTCAAAAGTTGGAAAAAGGCATCGGCGTCGATCTGGTCGATGGTCAGCGCGTTGGCCGGGAGATCGGAGCGTCCACGCCAATCCACCAGCGTTCTTCCCAACGACGCCTCGCTCATGATGTCGATCTCGACATGGCAATTCCGGCCTTCGAACAGATCGGGGCGCATGACATAGGCAATCGCGCAGGGGTCATGCAGCGGCGCTCCGTGACCTTCGCCCTTGGCCTGATCAAAGATGTTGTAGAAGGTCAGCAGACCGACCACCGCCTCGCTCACCTCCGTACCGATCTGACGGATCGCCTCGAGCCTGGGTGGGGTGACCAGGGCTTTGTGGGTGACGTCCAGGCCATGCATGACGATCGGCACGCCGGAGCGGAAGACGATGTCTGCGGCATGCGGATCGACATAGATGTTGAACTCGGCAGCCGGCGTGATGTTGCCGATACCGATCGCACCGCCCATCAGCACGATCGACTTGATGCGCGGGACGATGTCCGGCGCGATCCGCATCGCAAGAGCGACATTGGTGAGCGGGCCGACCGGACAGAGCGTGACGGAGCCCTCCGGCTCTCGCCTCAAGATGTCGACGATCGCAAGCGCCGCATGCCCGTCTGCGAGCGGCGTCGTCGGTTCGGGCAAATCGGCGCCGTCGAGCCCGGTCTTGCCGTGGACGAATTCCGCCGTCACCAGATCCTGCACCAGGGGACGATCCGCGCCTCGATAGACCGGCACATCCGTCCGACCCGCAAGCGCAACCAGTTTCCTCGCATTCACCTCGGTCAGATCGAGCGGCACATTGCCGGCCACGGCGGTGACCGCGAGCACCTCGATCTCCTCAGGCGAACCCAGCGCTAAAAGGATCGCGAGCGCGTCGTCCTGGCCGGGGTCGCAATCGATGATGATGGATCTTGGCGCCATGATCTCTTCCTGCAGGCGGTGAATGCATGCCCCATGACTAGCAGCATCGAGGGGCGGCGTCGCGCCTGGAAGAGCGACCTGCTGCGTTCAGAGTTCGTTCACCTGGCACTGCATAAGGTTAACAGACATTTACCAGTTCAAGGCACCGGGGAGTTCGCCATGATCAGACATTTCCTTATCTCGGGGGTGGTAGCTGCAGCCCTTTCCGCCTGCGCCACCGCACCATCAGAACCGATTAGCACGCGGAACGATGCCCTGACCCACGGCAATGTTCAGATGAATGTCGAGATTGGACGCACCACCCAAGCGGACGTACTCGAGGTTTTCGGCGCACCGAACGTCACCACGATCGATGGTTCCGGCCAGGAGGTCTGGAGCTATCAGCGGGCTGCGACTGTCGCGCAAAGTTCGTCGAGGGACAATTACTGGACGATCCTGCTGGCCGGTTCCGGCAGCGAAAGTTCGGGCTTCGAGCAAAGCTCGCGCATGACAACGCTGATCGTCAAATTCGACGATCAAGACTTCGTCTCGGATTTCCGCAGCCGATCCAGCAGTTTCTAGAGACGAGGAACGATCATGCGCCACCTTGCAAGCGTCCTCGCATTGCCCCTTTTCCTCTCACTGGCGGGCTGCGCCGATCTCGTCGACGACGAACCGAAGAAGCCGGCGCTGACGCCGCTTCAGATCCAGTCCCTGCAGCAGCGGGAGCTGGAGACCTCGAAGGACATCGCCTTTGCCAGCGTTGTCTCCGTTTTCCAGGATCTCGGCTACACGATCGAGAGCGCCGACCTTGATACAGGCTTCATCACGGCGGAAAGCCTCGCGAAATCGGATGAGGAGGCGGGCGCGCTGGAACTGGTTTTGGACATTCTCGCTGATGAAGAAGACGACTATGACGTAACCACCAAGCAGACCAGGGCGACCGCCTTCGTCGAACAATTCGGCGACGATCGCGCCAAGGTCCGGTTAAGCTTCGTCAAAACCAAGAGCCGGTCGGGCGCCGGCGGCCAGATCTCGAAAAAGGATAAGCAGATTCTGGACAGCGAGGTTTACCGCAACGCCTTCGACCGGATCGAGACCGCCGTGTTCGTTCGAGAGGGCGCCGGCGCCTCCGGCGAGAGCTCCTGATCACGGCTGCAACGGATTGGAGGGCAGGTCATGACGTCCGATGACATCGAGCTGACATCCGAACTGACCTGCCCCGAATGCCATCATAAGAGCCGCCATGTCATGCCCACCGACGCCTGCTTGTACTTTCATCCCTGCAAGGGATGCGGCATCCTACTGAAGCCTCTGTCCGGCGATTGCTGCGTCTTTTGTTCCTACGGCACGGTGCCCTGCCCGCCGATCCAGAAAGCACGCAGGAGCAGCAGTTCGGCATCCCGCTGCTGAGCTCCTCGCCCCACAACTTCGTTAACCTTTTTCACCTATGGTGTTGCAAGGCAGCAGGAACAACTGCTTGATTTTTCATCACGGCCGCCCAATCATGATGCAGTGCACAATGGTCTCGCAAACGCCGCTGCCGATGATGAATGCGAGAGGAAGACCGGATGGATGAGCGTCAGGGCTATTATTTCGACGATCTCAAAGAGGGTATGAGCGAGGTCTTTTCCAAGACCATCACCGAGGCCGACCTCCTGATGTTCGCCGGTGTGTCCGGCGATACCAACCCGATCCATCTCGACCAGGACTTCGCCAGCCGCACCATGTTCGAAGGCAGGATCGCCCACGGCATGTTGACCGCGAGCCTCGTGTCCACCGTCCTCGGCACCAAGCTTCCGGGCCCTGGCGCTATCTATGTCAACCAGAACCTCCGTTTTCTCGCCCCGGTGCGCATCGGCGATACGGTGATCGCGCGCGCCGCGGTCAAGGAGCTGTATGGCGAGAAGAAGCGCGTCAAACTCGAAACCACCTGCCAGGTCGGCGACATCAAAGTACTCGACGGCGAAGCCACCCTGATGGTCCCAAGACGCCCGACGGCGTCGGGAGGCGAGGCTTAATTCCTGCGCCGCCCGGCGGCGATGGCGGCCTCGAAATGCCGGGTGGCGGCTTCGAACTTGTCGCGGCAACCGGCGTTGCAGAAACCTACGACCTGCCCCTGATAGCGGGTGAGCGAGTCCGGTGCGACTGGCTTTCCCGACCAGGGACAGCTTTCGTTGATGCAATCCTCGATGTTCAGCGGCTGCTCATCCACCATCATCACCTCTCTGCCGAAGTTTAAGCTCGACCGTTGATGGCGCCATCCCGTCCCAGCCAGGCAGCGCCTCTGACGCCCGACGAGTCGCCATGCACGGGTGCTCGAAGGGCTGTGCGCACGCTGTCGGAAAAGACAAAGGTCTCCCAGATCTTCGGCACCGTTTCGTAAAGGCGCTCCAGCTGCGAAAGGCCGCCGCCCAGAACGATCACATCCGGGTCGAGCAGGTTGATTACCGTGGAGAGACTCCGCGCCAGACGATGCTCGTAACGCTGAATTGTCGCCTCGGCACCCGCATCGCCTTCGATCGCGGCTTTGACGATGGCGGGCGGGTCGATCGCCTCGCCGGTGACCCGCCGATGGTCAGCCGCCATGCTCGGTCCTGCGAGCCAGGTTTCAATGCAGCCATTCAGCCCACAATAGCATTTGGGGCCAGGAAGTTCCTCGGCGCTTGGCCAGGGGAGAGGGTTGTGGCCCCATTCGCCTGCGATCGCGTTGGGTCCGGCAAGCGGACGGCCGCGCACCACCAGCCCCCCGCCGACGCCGGTGCCGATGATCACGCAAAACACCGTGTCCGCTCCAGCACCCGCACCGTCCGTCGCTTCCGATAGGGCCAGGCAGTCGGCATCATTGGCGATCGCGATCTCGCGATTGAGGCATGCCGCAAGGTCCCGGTCGAATGGTTTGCCGTTCAACCAGGTGGAGTTGGAGTTCTTCAACAGCCCGGTCGCCGGCGAGATCGCGCCAGGCGTGCCGAAACCGAGCGTCCCCTTGGCGCCAAGCTCGAACTCGGCCTCGGCGATCAGGTCACGCAGCGCTTCCAACGTGGCGTCATAGTTGCCTCTCGGACTCAACCGACGACGGCGAAGGAGCTCCGTTCCCTCTTCGTCGAGGGCGATGACCTCCATCTTGGTCCCGCCAAGGTCGATGCCGAGCGCCAGTGTCATTGAGATCTTTGCCTCTCGTCAGATCGTCGTTTCGTCTATGCCCATCACAGCATGTTTCACGAGAGTCCTGAAGACCCTGCCCTTTCCTCGTCATCCATAAGCCTCAGGAAGACCAGCCTCGCAGCGCCGTAGCGGCGATCCTGCTCCACCTCGAAGCTTGCGGGATGATCAAGCCGCTCCTTGGCCGCGAGTTCGACGACGATCAGCGCGTCCTTTGCCAACCAGCCGCCGCCAAGCGCCGACAGCGCTGGTGCCGCCAGGCCGCTTCGATAGGGCGGGTCCATGAAAACGACGTCGAAACGGCAGGGCGGCGCGCCCAAGCTGCCTGCATCCATGGCCTTGGCCCGCACGGCGTCAGGCCGGCCAAGCCCTTCAATATTGGCGCGCGCCAGATTAGTATCCTGGTCGATCAACCAGACTTCGCTGGCGCCGCGCGAAAACGCTTCGAGACCGACGGCGCCGGTGCCGCAAAAGAGGTCCAGAAATCTGCTTTCCGCGATCAGCCCCGCATGGTCGAGGATATTGAAGAGAGCTTCACGGGCACGCTCGCTGGTCGGACGGATCGATCGATCAGGCGGGCTCGACAGACGCTTGCCGCGAAGAAGGCCGCCAATGATCCGCATGTTGTTCACGATGTCATCACCTCGTCAGCTCTGGCGCTGTCAGAAATATGCCCTAAGGGCATGCCGGGATCAAAAAAGGGTCGATTTCGAATTGACAAACCCTGGCAGCTGAACGTTTAAATAACCGAACCAAAATATCAAGAAGAGAACAAACAAACGCCCGATGCCTACTTACGCGTTAGTATCTTCGTGCGAACGGCTGCTCACATCTTTACGTGTAGGCTTGCAGCGCCTCCTTCTTGCTGGCGCCCTGACGCTGGCGGCTTATCCCGTCAGCGCCCAGACGCAGAATGAAACGCCCTGGCATGCCGTCGCCTATGCTTATCTCAATACACTGTTTTTGCTCAATCTGGATCCCATCGATTGGTCCTTGATCGAACGGGTTTTGACCACCGACCATGATGGCCGCGTCCTCGGGCACCCCGCTTCCGAGCGGCTGATCCAGCTGGACCAGGCTGCCGGAAGCACCCATTGGCAAGCCATCGAAACGGCACTTTCGACCCGAAGTCCCGCAACCCTGTATGCGGCCACCACCAGAGCGGTTTCGGAAGCGATACGGCAGCATCTGAAGAATGCCGCCACGGCGCTGGAGCAGCCGGGCCTGGCGCGCGCCGAGATCGACCAGGCGCAGGCCCTGTTTCGCGCCTTCGCCTACGCGATCAGGCAGACCGATCCCGAAGCCTTTCGCGCCCTGGGCCTCGCCTGGCTGGAGCTCGCCTCCAGCGTTCGTCAAAACAGTGTGATCGGCGCCGGCGATTTGCCCGCAGACCAACCGGCGTTCGCTTCGGCGCAGACCTTGCTCAGCAGCTATCTGATCGAGAATTTCGAACCGGAGATGTTTGCAGAGCGCATCGTTTACGAGCCCGTCCCTGAGCAGCGCATTCTTGCAGATCCCCATATCAAACTCTTTGCCTGGCTGCCTCCCGGCACCGATCTCAACGATCAGGATCCTCTGCCGCGCCTGGTGATGAACTTCGAGGAGCAGGGGATCGATGAGCGGAAGCTCCCACTCGTGGCCTATGGCGACATGCTGTTTGACAGCCCCGAAATCTTCGGTGATCCGGCCAGACGCCTAGGTATCGCCTGCTCCACCTGCCACAATCGGGGCGACGTCAATCAACGCTTCTTCATCAACGGCATCAGCCCGCGTCCGGGCGTCGTGGATGTCGACGGCGCCTTCTTCAATGCGACGTCCAACGATCATCGCGCCGACGCTCTCGACATTCCGAGCCTGCGCGGCCTCCGCTTTACCGGTCCTTACGGTCGGGACGGGCGTTCTTCCAGCCTTCGGGATCTCATACGCCATATCATCGTCAACGATTTCAAGGGGCCGGAGCCCAGTCCCCTGGTGCTGGATGCGCTGGTCGCCTATCTGCTGGAGCTGGATTTTCTGCCCGCACCGCATCTTGAGCGCGACGGCCGTCTCAAGGCGACGGCCTCCGATAAGGCGAAGCGCGGCGAGCTCTTGTTCGGAACAACGTTTCCATCGATGAACGGCGGCAAGGCCTGCGCCAGCTGCCACACGCCGGACTCACACTTTACCGACAACGAAGTGCACGACATCGGCTCGGCTGGTAAGGGGGCTGCCAGCGGTTTCAGCGGCGCCTTCGATACGCCCACGCTGCTCGGCACGCTGCACACCGCTCCCTATCTGCATGACGGGCGTTTTTCGACGCTGGCCGAGGTGATCGCCTGGAAAGACGAAACCTTCGGGCTTGGCCTGGACGAGGCGGAACAAGCCGATCTCCTGGCCTATCTGGAAGCCGTGGGCGAAGGCGCCGATCCCTATCAGGCATTCGATGGGGAAAGCACGCCGTTCCATCTGATGATCGAGGAAATTGACGTCTTCCTAAGCCCGCTCGACATCTTGATCCCCGAACAGGATCGCGAACATGCCGATCTGCTGCTGCGCACGGTCGTCGGCAATATGGAGTTCGATGCCGGCGCCATGACCAATCGGGCTGCCCGCGACAAGACGCTGGAGCTTGCCGAAAGCCTCTGGCGGCTGCGCGATATGATCCTCCAGGAGCAATGGAACGAGGCAGCGATCACCTGGCGGGATTATCAAGAGACGGCTGATGCCTATGAGGCGAAGCAGCATTGAGGGCCGTCCCGATCGAACCGATCAGCAACTCGCACCCTCGCCTTCTCCGCTGAAGTCGACGCTCGACTGGCGATCGAAGCTCGACTGGCGTTCAAAGCTCGACTGTCCTTGGAAGCACGATCCGGTGATCGGGATTTGCAGCCCGAGATGTCTCGGCTAAGGTCGACATCGCAACATCGGCGATCGCAACAAAGGCGCGCCGTAAAAGGAACGTCGACAACGAGACGGAATCAACAGGGAGTTCGCCTATGAAACGTATCATCGCAACCGCTGCCATCATGCTGCCGCTTGCCGGCGCAGCCATGGCTCAGGATCTGACACCGTCGCCCGATGGAGCCAGCGTCTATATCATCTCACCGGCGGACGGCAACGCCGTCGGCAGCCCGCTCACCGTCGTTTTCGGCCTCTCCGGCATGGGCGTGGCGCCGGCCGGCACCGAGACGGAGAACACCGGGCATCACCACCTCCTGATCAACACCGACCTGCCGCCCTTGGATGAGCCCATCCCGGCTGACGAGAACCATGTGCATTTCGGTGGCGGTCAGACACAAGTTCAGATCGAACTCCCACCCGGAGAGCACACCCTCCAGCTTCTTTTGGGCGATCTCAACCATATCCCGCATGATCCGCCGATCATGTCGGACCCGATCACCGTCACGGTCGAATAGCGAAGGCCTGGATCAGGGGCGGCAGCAAGCTGTCTGGAGCAGGGCAGGATCGGCCTGAAACGACGGCGGGTCAGCGCCTTTCGACAGCCTCCAGCGCTTCCTCCGCCTCGAGCCAGCGAATCTCGGCATGTTCGAGCGCTGCTTCCAGCTCCGCATGGCGTTTTAGGAGCGTATCGAGTTCGTCGCCGAGCGAACGGTAGGTTCTTTCGTCCGCAAGGGTCGCCGCGATGGTCGCCCTTTCCTTGGAGAGCGTTTCCAGCTTCTTCTCCGCTGCTCTTGCCGCCTGGCGTCGCTTCAGGATCTCGTTGCGATCGACAGGCGGGCGGCGCTCAGCGGGTTTGGGCTTGGATTCAGCCGTCGAGCCGTTCCTGTTTTCCTTGGACAGGCGCGCTTTCGGCCCGCCAAGGAGAAGCTCGCGATAGTCATCGAGATTGCCGTCATAGGCCTTCACGCGCCCGTCGGCGACCAGCCAGAGACGATCCGCGGTAAGCTCGATCAGATGGCGATCATGGCTGATCAGAATGACACCGCCTGGAAACTCGTTGATCGCTTGAACCAGCGCCTCGCGGCTGTCGATATCGAGATGGTTGGTGGGCTCGTCGAGCACCAGGATCTGCGGGCGGCCCGCACTCAGAAGCGCAAAGGTCAGCCTAGCCTTCTCACCGCCTGAAAGCTTGCCCGCCGGCAATTCGGCCCGGTCCTGCCCGAGCCCGAAGCGGCCGAGATGAGCGCGAAGCCGCTCGGGGCGTTCCGTCGGCAGCCGCGTGGCGAGGTGATCGAGGGCGGAATTCTCCGGGCTCAGATCCTCGATCTGATGCTGCGCGAAGAAGCCGACCTCGAGCTTGGGCGGCCGGACAATGTCGCCCTGCATCGGTTTCAGCCGGCCGGCGATCAGCTTGGCAAAGGTCGATTTGCCGTTGCCGTTGGCGCCGAGCAGCGCGATCCGGTCATCGGGATCGATCCTGAGATCGAGATGATCGAGCACGACCTTGTCGCCATAGCCCGCCTGCACACGATCGAACGTCAAAAGCGGCGGCGGCGGCACCTCGGCCTCGGGAAAGGCGAGGCGGATGCTCGGCTCGTCCAGGAGCAGGTTGACGCTATCCAGTTTCGCCAGCGCCTTCAGGCGGCTTTGCGCCTGACGCGCTTTCGACGCCTTGTAGCGAAAGCGGTCGACGAAGGCCTGCATATGCTTCTTCTTCGCCTCGACCTTGACCTGTTCCTTCTCGAGCAGCACCTGCTTTTCCCGCCGGATACGCTCGAAGTCGTCATAGCCGCCGGCATAGGCTGTGAGCTTCAGGCGTTCCAGATGGATGATGCGCTCGGGCACCCGGTTCAGGAGATCGCGGTCGTGGCTCACCAGCAAGAGCGTGTGCGGGTAGCGGCGTAGATAGGCTTCGAGCCATAGCGTCGCTTCGAGATCGAGATGGTTGGTCGGCTCATCGAGCAGCAGGAGATCGGGCTCGGCGAAAAGGGCGGCGGCGAGCGCCACGCGCATGCGCCAGCCGCCGGAAAAGCTGGAAAGCGGCTGATGCTGCGCCGCCTCATCGAAACCGAGCCCCTTGAGGATCGTGCTCGCCCGCGCCGGCGCGGCATGGGCGCCGATATCGGCAAGGCGGGTCTGGGTGTCCGCGATCTCTTCGGCGGTGGTCGCGCGTTCGGCCGCGAGCATCGCATCAGCACGCCGCTGGTCCGCCGCCAGCACCGATTGATGCGGCGTCGCATCACCACCCGGCGCCTCCTGTGAGACCCAGCCGATCGTGATGTTGCTGCGCATCTTGACGTCGCCGCGATCCGGCTGAAGATCATAGCGGATCAGCCTGAGCAGGGTGCTCTTGCCGGCGCCGTTGCGCCCGACCAGTCCCATCCGCTGTCCGGCGGGCAGATGAACGGTGGCGCCTTCCAGGAGGAGGCGTCCGCCGATGCGCAGGGTGACGTCGTTCAGATGAAGCATGAACGCAATGTAGAGATTTTTGCTCGCCTGTCGACGTGCGGCAGCACCGATCCGGCAGACTGGACGGACCGCGTCCGCAGCTTCAGACAACCGCCAAGAGCGTCAGTTGCCGGGGCGATCCCGGATTACTGGGCTATGCCGTCCGTGCGCCGGCCGGCGGAAGATCAGGCGGTGAGCGCGGAAGAGGCCTCAGATCGCTCCTGGGAGGGGGCTGGTTTCGCCGTTCCCGTCCCCGAAGCCGCAACCGTCGCCCAGCTATCTCTGAGTTCCCCGATCTGCGCGGAGAGTTCGTCGCAGATGAGCGGATCATCCTGCATATTGATGGCCTGCAGCCGGACGATGTAGTGGCTGTAGAGCTTGTCGAGCTGCGGCGCGATTTCCCCGCCGTTGTCGTGATCGAGGCAGCCCTGCAGACCTTCCAGAATGAGGGTTGCCTTCTGGATGGCG
Organism: Pseudomonadota bacterium; assembly: GCA_039197065.1. Taxonomy (GTDB): domain Bacteria; phylum Pseudomonadota; class Alphaproteobacteria; order Geminicoccales; family Geminicoccaceae; genus JANQPX01. The sequence goes on from JBCCUL010000006.1 coordinate 131,131, forward strand.
GTATAGCGGTCATTGATCCGGCGGTCGCCGATCGCGTTGCGCGCATTGGCGATCTGGCGGAGAACGCCGTCATACAACATGACGATCTGCTTGGCCGGCGGGATGGTCTCCACCGCCTGTCCGTAAGCATTCATCGCCTTTTGCATAGCCGTCATGTCGAAGATCTCATCATGTTCGGAGGGGCCGGTCGACTGTTGTCCGAAATCATGGCAGCGAACCCCTAATTTTTTCTTACCGCTTGGGTCGGCCTGTAAGATTATCGCGACCCAAGGCGTTAATTTTCGCAAAATCCACCTGGCGCCACTTTGCCGGATCCGCCGGCTGCACCCTTGACCTCATGCCGACTGCGGGCCTGAAACCAGAGGCGATTTCGGTCTTTACATTCCCGAAATGATCGGTTTGTATTCTTCTTTCGTTCGGGTGAACGGCTCGAATGAAGTCAGCCATGGGCCGGACGGCCCCTCTAGAGGCAGTCATGACGCAGGCATCGCCAGCCATGATCGGAGTGACGGATCGGCTATTCGCCGATGCGCCGCTTTGCCTCGACCTGCTTCTTGCGGAGCTTCGACTTACTCGCCCCTGAGCCGAGGTGCAGTGCACGTGTTCAGGGGCCAAGGGCGAAAGCCTAACGACGTTTAACCATCCGCAAGAAGGACAAGAAGCCATGTCGGCTGACCAGCAAAACCAAGTGCAAAACCCGTCTGAAGTCGTCCCGGCGTCGGTGACGCCTGACCAGATCGTCGTCTTCGACACCACGCTCCGCGACGGCGAGCAGTCGCCGGGCGCATCGATGACCGTCCCTGAAAAGATCCAGGTCGCCGAGCTCCTGGAGGAGATGGGCGTCGACATCATCGAGGCCGGTTTCGCGATCGCCTCCGAGGGCGACTTCCAGGCGGTCAACGAGATCGCCAAGCGCGTCAAGGAAAGCACCGTCTGCTCGCTTTCCCGCGCCCAGTTCCCCGACATCGATCGCGCGGCCGAGGCGCTGAAGCCCGCCGAGCGGAAACGCATCCACACCTTCATCGCCACCAGCCCGCTGCATATGCGCGTCAAGCTGCAGATGACGCCTGATGAGGTGCACCAAGCCGTAATCGACAGCGTCACGCGCGCGAGAAATCACGTCGATGACGTCGAGTGGTCTTGCGAGGACGGCTCGCGCTCCGAGCACGACTTTCTTTGCCGCTGCATCGAAAGCGCGATCAAGGCGGGCGCCTCCACCATCAACATCCCGGACACCGTCGGCTACGCCTATCCCGAGGAGTTCGCGGATCTGATCTGCATGATCAAGAACCGCGTGCCCAATATCGACAAGGCGATCATCTCGGTCCATTGCCACAACGATCTGGGCCTTGCGGTCTCCAACTCCTTGCGCGCCGTCGAGGCGGGCGCTCGGCAGGTGGAATGCACCATCAACGGCATCGGCGAGCGCGCCGGCAACGCCGCGATGGAAGAGATCGTGATGGCGATCAAGACCCGCGGCGACGTTATGCCGGTGGAGACGCGGGTGGTCACCGAGCACATCACCCGCGCCTCCCGCCTGGTCTCGGCGATCACCGGTTTCGCGGTCCAGCCGAATAAGGCGATCGTCGGCGTGAACGCCTTCCAGCACGAGGCCGGCATTCATCAGGACGGCATGCTCAAGGACGCCGGTACTTACGAGATCATGCGGCCGGAGGACGTCGGCCTGGTGCGCTCCAACCTCGTGATGGGCAAGCATTCCGGCAAGCACGCGTTCAGGAAGAAGCTGGAAGAGCTGGGCTACGAACTCGGCGACAATGCGCTGAAGGACGCGTTCATCCGCTTCAAGGCGCTCGCCGACAAGAAGAAGGAGATCTTCGACGAAGATCTGGTCGCTCTGGTCGACGACGAAATCGCCGCCGCCAACCAGCGCATCAAGGTGGTCTCCCTCGAAGTCGCCTGCGGCTCGAGGCCTACCGCGGTCGCCGCGATCGAGCTGGAGGTCGACGGCGAGGTCAAGACCGCCAAGGCCGAGGGCAGCGGCCCGGTCGACGCCACCTTCAACGCCATCATGAAGCTGGTGCCCCACCAGGCAACGCTCGCCCTCTTCCAGATCCACGCGGTCACCGAGGGCACGGACGCCCAGGCCGAGGTGACGGTCAGGCTCGAAGAGGACGGCAAGACCGTGGTCGGCAATGCCGCCGAGACCGACACCATCCTCGGCGCCGCCCGCGCCTATGTCACGGCTGTCAACAAGCTCTTGACCAAGCGCGAAAAGACAGCCCCCGCCACCCTCTCCGCCTAGTCACCGCCGGCGACGCGGTTAACGTTTTCAAGGCCTTATCGGGCGGCCGATGAATGTCGGCCGCCCGATCTCATAGCGCTCGCCATCATAAAAAAAAGCCCGATGGATCCCTTTGCCTTGGAAGGATCTTCGATCGCTTGTGTTTGTAGACACATCCAATTCAGTCGTCTGGGGGTCTTCGCGTGGCTATTTCGATTCCGATCAACTTGGTGAACTTCAAGAACGCAAAAACGGCCTGTCTGGCCGCAATTACCGCTGCATGCCTGTCGTCCGGCGCATCCTTTGCCCAGTCCGCGACAGAGGACGTCAGCGCCCTTCTCAAGGATCTGCAAAAAGCGGATTTTCTTCAGCAGCCGGGCATCGTGCAACAGATCGAAGCGATCGGCGAGGCGGCCGTGCCGGCGCTTGTCGACGCCATGAACCAGGGCGACCTTCGGCTTCGCCATCAGTCCATCGAAATTCTGGGACGCATGCGCCAGGACGCCAGGGCGGCGACCCCTGAACTGATCAAGTCGCTCTCCGATGACGAACCCCAGATCAGGCGCAACGCCGCCTGGGCGCTTGGCCGCGTCGGGGAGGATGCCGGCGAGGCGATGCCGATTCTTCTCAAGACGGCGCTCGACGAAGAATGGGACGTGCGCGCCGATGCCGTCTGGGCGATGGGCAAGGTCGTCGAAGACACGGGCGAGTTCGGCATCGTCGATGCCGGCCTGGTCGAAGCGGTGATCAGTCACCTGGGCGACCTCAACCCGCATGTCCGCTGGAGCGCCGCCTGGTCACTGGCCAGGTTCGGGCCAGGCGCCGAGGCGGCTCTCCCGGCACTTGTCGAAGCGCTTTCGGACTGGAGCTACGAAGTCCGGGCAAGCGCCGCGGCCGCCTTGGGCAGGATCGCTGCTTCGCATCACGAAGAGATGCTGAGCGACGCGCTCCATCAGGCCATGGACGATGAAAACGATCTGGTCCGCACGCGAGCCCGTGCCGCTCTGGACTCGCTGAGAGCCAGGACCGTGCCCGGCTTCTAAGTGCCCGTCTGGCTCGACTAGAGCATTTTCTCGTCAGGTTTACGCGGCACCGGCCCGCACCCCCTCCCGACCACCCATAGGGTACCCTTGCATTGGGTGGTCGGGAGGGGGTGCGGGCTGGATCGACTTGCCCCGGAAATGCTCTAGCTGCGGGCCAAAACCTCGCCGACAATGGCCGTGATCAGCTGGCAGTCATCTTCGTCGAAGGTCAGCGGCACGCGCATGTCGAGGGTCTTGGAAAGCGCATCGATCGTCGCGGGCAGCGCTGGCTGTTCGCCCAGATAGCGCCAGCTGTCGTAACGGCTGGTGAAGCCTTTGGGCTCGGCAGCGCCGAACCATTTGAGTTCCACGCCGAGCGCCCCGCAAGCTGCGACGAACGCTGGAATGTCAACCATGTCGAGGGTCTCGACCCGGAATTGGATGGAGCTGCCGACGAAATGCTCTCGCGGGCTGCGTTCCGGGAGCTCGATGCCGTCGATGGCGCGGAACCCCGCTTCGAGAACGCGGTAGCGCCGGTTCCAGCGTTCCACCTGTCTGTCCAGGTCGTCGAGCCCGGCGCGCATGAGGGCGGCGCGCAGATTATCCATGCGCCCGCTATAGTTCGGCGTCTCCAGCTTCACCTTGTCGAACGCCTCGGGCTCGGGCGCCGCTCCATGCCGCTCATAGAGCATGTAGGAGCCGGAGTGGACGATCGCCCTGGCGGCAATGTCGGTATCATCCGTCGTCAAAAGGCCGCCTTCGCCTGAATTGATGTGCTTGTAGGTCTGGGTGCTGAAACAGGCCGCCTTTCCGAACTGACCGGAGCGCACGCCGTCATAGCGAGCCCCCATCGTATGGGCGCAGTCCTCGATCAGCGTGATGCCGTGTTTCCGGCAGATCTCCGTCAAGGCGGCCATGTCAGCGATATGCCCGCGCATGTGAGAGAGCATCAGAAACCGCGCACCGCTCGCAGCGGCCTTGGCGTCGAGATCGGCAAGGTCGATGTGATAGTTCTTGTCGATCTCGACGAAGACCGGCACGCCGCCGGCATTGTGGATGGCGCCCGGCACCGGGGCCAGCGTGTAGGCATTGGCCAGCACCTTTTCGCCCGGCTTCAGGCCCGCTGCGCGGAGAGCGACATGCAGCGCATAGCCGCCGGAGGTGCAGGCGAGGCCATAACGGCTGCCTTGCCAGGCGGCAAAGTCCCGCTCGAGGAGAGCGGCTTCGGAAAGCTCGCCTTCCGCCACATTATAGCGGTGCAGGCGTCCCGTTCGCATGATCGCCACCGCGCGCGCAATCGCCGTCTCAGATATCGGCTCCTGCTGCGTGAAGGATTTTTCGAAGCGGAGACGCTCGGCGCTCAAGAACAGGCCCTCCTGGCTTGTGAAGCACGATCGTATGGCCCAGGTCTTGCACGGTCAACGAGACCAGCCTGGACCTTGGCCGTTTCTGCCGTTACCGTCGATGAAGCTGCTTAACGTCGATGTGCCGCTAACTAATGATGAACAAGGGAGATTCCGAATGAAAGCTGCCGTTAAACGTGTCGGGCTTGCCGCTGTCGCAAGCTCGGTCGCTTTTCCCGCCATGGCCGCCGATGTGGTCATCGGCGTGCCCAATTGGCCCTCAGTGCTGGCGACCGCCCATGTCCTGAAAGTCGCGATGGAAGAAAATCTCGGCCTCGAGGTCGAGCTGCAGAACGGCACCAACCCCGTCGTTTTCGAAGCGATGGACAGTGGCGCCATGCATGTGCATCCCGAGGTCTGGCTGCCGAACCAGGCCAATCTCTATCAGACCTATGTCGAAGACAAAGGCACGGTGAAGCGCAATCCGAACTTCGTCGCGGGTGACCAGGGCATGTGCGTCACCAAGGGGACGGCCGAGCGCACCGGCATCGAAAATCTGGCCGATCTCACCGACCCCGACATGGCCGCCAATTTCGACACGGACGGCGACGGCATGGGCGAGATCTGGATCGGCGCCGCCGGCTGGGCGTCCACCAATGTCGAGAAGATCCGCGCCAAATCCTACGGCTATGACGCCACCATGACGCTTAAGGAGATGGACGAGACGCTGGCGCTTGCCGAGGTCGACAATGCGGTCGCCCAGGACGGCAATGTCGTCTTCTTCTGCTACACGCCGCACCACATGTTCTCGCTGCATGAGCTGGTTCAGCTAAAAGAGCCTGCCTATGACGAGGCGCAGTGGAACGTGATCCAGCCGACCGACGATCCGGAATGGCTTGAGAAATCATCGGCCCCGGTTGCCTGGAATACCGCCAATCTGGTCATCCACTATGCAACCGCGCTGGAAGAGGCTCAGCCAGCTGCCGCCGCCATGCTCGCCAATGTCGATCTCGACACCGACACCGTGTCGGCGATGACCTATGCGCTGGTGGTCGAAAAGGCCGATCCTGCCGAGTTCGCCGCCCAGTGGGTCGCGGAAAACAGCGCCCGCGTCGACGGCTGGCTGCAGTAGACTATTGTGACGTTCGGCCGGTGCTGCCCCCATGGCGGTGCCGGCCGATCGATTTTGTGACACGCCTCTTTAGAAAGGCGGACCAATGACGGACGAGAAGGTCTCCGACGATAAGGTCATCGAGCTTGAAGGCGTCTGGAAAATTTTTGGCGAGCGTGCCGAAGAAGCCATGCGCGCCGTCGAGACCGAAGGGCTAGGCAAGCCCGAAGTCCTGGAAAAATTCGGCTGCGTGGTCGGCATCGCCGACTGCTCCTTCACCGTGCCGCGCGGCGAGATCTTCTGCGTGATGGGCCTTTCCGGCTCCGGCAAGTCCACGATGGTGCGCCATCTCAACCGGCTGATCGAGCCGACCGCCGGCAAGATCTCCGTCCTCGGTCGAGACATGCTGTCCCTTCCCGGCGAGGCACTGCGCACCATGCGCGCCATGCATATCGGCATGGTTTTCCAGCATATGGCCCTGCTTCCGCATCGCACCGTGCGCGACAATGTCGGCTTTCCCCTGCAGGTGCGCGGCGAGCCGAAATCCAAACGCTGGGAGGTCTCGCAGCGCTGCCTTTCCATGGTCAATCTGGACGGCTATGAGGACCGCTTTCCGCGCGAGCTTTCCGGCGGCATGCAGCAGCGCGTCGGCCTGGCCCGAGCGCTCGCGTCCGACCCAGAAGTGCTCCTGATGGATGAGCCGTTCTCAGCCCTCGACCCGCTGATCCGCCGCCAGCTGCAAGACCAGTTCATGGGGCTGTCGGCGGAGCTCGACAAAACCACCGTCTTCATCACCCACGATCTCGACGAAGCGATCCGCATCGGGAACCGCATCGCCATCATGAAGGACGGCCGCATCGTGCAGATCGGCACGCCTGAAGACATCGTGACCAAGCCCGCCGATGACTACGTCAAGGACTTCGTCGAGGGCATCTCCAAGCTGAAGCTCGTCTTCGCCCACTCGATCATGGTGCCGCTTGACGAATATAAAGCGTCCAAGCCGACGGTTGATCTGACCGCTGCCGAGCGGACGTCCCATGGCACCGACCTCGATCAGCTCATCGACATCACCACGACCACCGACATCCCGATCGTCATTCAGGACGACGACGGCAAGGATATCGGCGTGATCGACAAGACGACGCTCTTGAAAGGCATTCAGGGGGGCAAGGCATGAGCACCGACACCGGCCTCGAACTCGGCCCCAAAGCACTCTCCGCGTCGATCGACGATTTCGCCAAGGAAAATCACGGCTACTACGCCGCCGCGTTCGAAAAAATCCAGGGCAAGACCGGCTTTGCCTGGTCCTGGAACTGGGCGGCTGCGCTCGGCGGTCCGCTCTGGGGGGCGTTTCGCGGTCTCTGGGGTTTCTTTTGGACCTTCCTGGTGCTGGAGCTGTTCGCGCTCGTGCAGCTCGGCCGCGGTCTTTGGGGCGATCTCGGCGCTGACCAGATGGCGCGCTACGAGAAGCTCTCCGCCAATATCGAAAACCGCAGACAGCAGGCCGAGGAGGCCGTTGCCGCCGGCGATCAGGCCGCCGCTGATGCGGCGCTCAAGGTTGCCGACAATTTGCAGAAGGCAGCGGACCGCGCCCTCGCCGATGCCGAGGCGGCATCCGCCGAAGCGCTGACCGTGCTCGGCGTCGGCCTTCTTCTTTTTCTCATCATCAAGGTCATCGAAGGCTTCTACGGCAATATCGCCTATGAAAAGCAGTATCTTCGCTGGCGCGCCAAGTCCGACACGCCGTCCGGCGTCGGCTGGGAGCGTGTTGCCTTCGGCGCTTTCCTGCTGCTCGGCATCTGGCCGCTCACGCTGTATCGCTTCACCTTCAGCGAACCCGCCGAAATCATCACCAAATTCCCGATGAACAAGGAGTGGTTCACCCCGGTCGCCAATTGGATGGAAGGCTGGTTCGACTGGCTCGCCACCGAATTCGGCGGCGTCTTCAAAGGCGTGACCGCGGCGATCCGCGCCGTCCTCGACGGCCTCGAAGTCGTCCTCGTGGAAACGCCCTGGCCCGTGGTCATGCTGGTGATCGTGGTCATGGCCTGGCGCCTCGCCGGGCCGCGTATTGCCGTCTTCACCGCAGCCGCGCTGGCCTATCTCGCCACCTTCGGGCTTTGGGAAGTCTCGATGGTGACCGTCGCCCTTCTGGGTGCCGCCGCCTTCCTCTGCCTCCTCTTCGGCATCCCGCTCGGCATCTGGTTCGGCAAGAGCCCGCGCGCCTACGCCGCCGCCCTGCCCGTCCTCGACTTCATGCAGACCATGCCGGCCTTCGTTTACCTGATCCCCATTATTGCTTTCTTTGGTACGGGCAAACCCCCTGGCGTTCTCGCCACCATCATCTTCGCCATGCCGCCGGTCATTCGGCTGACAGCACTCGGCATGCGCCAGGTCCCCGAAGGCACCAAGGAAGCCGCCGTCGCGTTCGGCTGCACCAAATGGCAACTCTTGAGCAATGTCGAGATCCCACTCGCCATGCCCTCGATCATGACCGGCATCAACCAGACCATCCTGATGTGCCTCTCCATGGTGGTGATCGCCTCCCTGATCGGCGCCGGCGGATTGGGGGCCAACATTCTGGAGGCGCTCCAATATGCGGCCAAGGGTCAGGGCATGCTCGCCGGTCTCGCGATCCTGTTCTGCGCCATGGTGATCGACCGCATCATCCAGGGCATGTATCGACGCCGCATGGAAGGGGCGTAAGTCGTCGGGATGGCGGCGATCGATCGGCAACAGCAAACCGGGATGAATCCTAGGCGCATCACGCTTTCCGATTGACAGAACCGTCAGCGTCATCGTTGATGAGGCACCCTCTTCGGATATCGCGAGCGAACACCGCCTGATTTCGGCCGTGGCGCTTGCCGCTGGACGAGCCCCCCCCGGCATCGAGATCCTCTGACATGGCATCATCGCTTCAGAGCACCGCATCGCGGTCACCCTGGTTCGACGAGGCTGCAAAGCTGACCCTGCTTAGCGGCCCGATCATCATGACCAATGTCGGCGGCATCGTCATCCAGACCACCGACGTCGTGATGATCGGCTGGCTGGGATCGGAAGAGCTCGCCGCCAGCGCGCTGGCGGTCAATGTCCGCTTCGTGATGTTCCTGTTCTCGGTGGGCCTGATCACGGCGATCGCGCCGATGATTGCCCAGGTGCGCGGCGTCAAGTCCTATGCCGTGCGCGACGTTCGCCGAACCGTGCGCCAGGGCTTCTGGGTCGTGCTTCTGGTCGGCATCCCGATCTGCGCCTTGCTCTGGCGGATCGATCTGATCCTAGGCTTCCTTCGCCAGTCGCCGGAGCTGATTGCGCTTGCCCTGCCCTACACCCAGGCTGCCATGTTCGGCCTCATTCCCGCCCTCGGCTTCATGCTACTCCGCAACTTCATCGCCGCCCTGGAGCGGCCGCGCGCGGCCATGGTGATCAGCATCGTCGGCATCCTCTTCAACGCGCTCGCCAACTATGTCCTGATCTTCGGCGCCTTCGGCTTCCCGGCGCTTGGCCTGGTGGGTGCGGGCATCGCCACGTCGCTCACCGAGTTCTTCCTGTTCTTCGCCCTGCTCGCGGTCATCCTGGTAAACCGCCGCTTTCGCCGCTATCGCCTCTTCGGGCGTTTCTGGCGTCCGGATTGGGAACGGTTCTTCGAAGTCTGGCGCATCGGCCTGCCGATCGCCGTGTCGCTTCTGATGGAGATCGGCCTGTTCGCCGGCGCCAGCTTCTTGATGGGCTGGATCGGCACGCTCGAGCTCGCTGCCCACCAGATCGCCCTTCAATGCGGTGCGATCACCTTCATGGTGCCGCTCGGCCTCGCCCAGGCTGCAACCGTGCGCGTCGGCCTCGCCGCAGGACGCCATGATCCGTCCGGCGTCTACCGCGCCGGCGTCACAGCACTCGGCCTCGGCATCCTGTTCATGTCCCTGATGTGCGCCCTGTTGCTGACCTTCCCCGAGCCGATCGTCTCCTTCTTCCTCGACGAGGACGGGCCGTCCACCGAAGAGGTCGTCGGCTTCGCCGTCACCTTCCTGATGTTCTGCGCCTTCTTCCAGGTGTTCGACGCCTGCCAGGTGATCGCCATGGGCAATCTCCGCGGCCTGAAGGACACCGCCGTGCCGATGCTCTATGCGGCGATCGCCTACTGGCTGGTCGGCCTAACCTCCAGCTACACGCTCGCCTTCCACGCAGACCTCCGCGGCACCGGCATCTGGGCCGGCCTCCTGCTCGCCCTGATCGCCGCCGCCATCCTGCTGATCACCCGATTCTTCCGTTTGCAACGGCGGCTGGCGGGGGCTTGGACTGGGGCGGGTGACTGAAAGCTGAAGGGAGCGTTTGGGCGAGGTTGTGCCAAATCAGACCTCTACTAAACACTTTGAGCTGATCGCGATCTGAAATTGCTTGCGGCGATGTTCGGACAAACTCAGAGTTGTTATAACTTGCCATGTAGAACACCATGAGGGTATTTCATTGCTTTGGCGGAGAATCACCGCCTGACTTCGAAAGTAGTACGTTTCGCAATGTGTAGATGCTCACAGGCGCTTGCAGCGTAGGTACTTGCGTCCGGACTTTCCAAGACTGGGATTTTGATGATGCCGATCTACAAGACACAGAGAGTTTCCCTCCTATTTGGTGAGAGCATCGACGATTGGGGCAAAGAGCGTATCCTTCAGCTCAAGCAGACTATTTGCGAAATTTCCGGTGCCGATATCGATTCCATCCAAAACTTCAAAATCAGAAGTGCGTGTGTGATCGTTGTATTCGACTTAGACCGTGCGTCAGCGGAACGTTTTGTTTCACTGATTAACAAGTTCAGAAACTCTGACAAATCTTTGTCAGAACACGACAAACAGCTAATAAGCGACTTTACAAAGAGATTTCGGCTACAAAATACTCAAATCGGCCCGCCACTGATTCCAGAGAGTGGATACGATTATGTTGCACCAACAAATAGCAATCTGATATTTCTAGTACACGGTTGGAGAGGCGATGGTGATTCATTTGGCAAATTACCTGAAATGCTTAAACAGAATACGGGGTGCGAATGCCGACGATTTGTCTACCCAACGGGTTTTCTGGAGACGTCTTCGCCGATCCACTACGTTTCAAAAGCATTCGACAATTGGATCCGCAATGAAACAGACAATGGGGCAAGAAAATTTGCCATAATTGCTCACAGCATGGGCGGTGTCGTTTCGCGAGCAACGCTTTCCTCTCAACTTGTTAGCAAGAGACCGCTGGACAAGAAAGTCCGCCAAATAACGTTCGTCGCTTCTCCTCTTGGAGGAGCTTGGCTCGCAAAGTTGGCGAAAAATGGACCTGGTTCAACATTAGCCCAAGTCGCAGAATTAGCACCGAATTCGATCTTCATGGAGCAAGTCAAAACAGGATGGTCGTCTTGGATTGAAAAACAGAATCATCTCAACGGAAGGGTTAGGTCGATCTATTCACCGAATGACGAAGTGGTGGATACCGTCAGTGCTGTTGGCGAAGATCCTGAGGCAGTTCCCATACTAGGTTCGAGACATTCTGACATTATCAAACCGGAGAACGAGACTGACGAAATTGTTCGGACGTTGTCACGTTTCATAAATGAAACGGATCTTTGTGCCTAAGATTCCTGAAGCCCTACCAGCACAAGAATTCCAACGTGTCTGCTGACGGTATCCATATTGCATCGAGTTGCACCTTGATCTTAGCATCTCAATTGGGTCAATTATTGATGGTTGGAGGTCACCGGTAATGGCCGCTTCCGGTCGTTATTCGGCTCTATGATAACCGCGAAGAACCCCAACTAAATCAACAGACGCATGCATTCCCTCTTGCAACCGATCGATAAAACTACTATTCTAGTTATATAGTTTTTAAAGACCGACACCCATGACCATCGCTCTCGAAGAAGCAGCACAAGGTTTCGCCGCGGTCGGCTCCGAGCCGAGGCTGGACGTTCTTTTGTCCCTAGTGCGCGCCGGACCTGCGGGGCTTGCGGTCGGGGAAATCCAGGAGCGGGTCGATCTGCCGGCCTCGACGCTCGCCCATCATCTCCGTTTTCTCGCGGCGGCCGGGCTGATCGAGCAGGAGCGGGAGGGGCGTGTGGTCCGAAACCGTGCCGCCTTCGAGCGTATCGAGAGCCTGGCGAATTTTCTCCTGCGCGAATGCTGCAGCGAGTCCGCAGCACCCCATGCGGCCGGCCATCACGGTGAGCACAGCAGAAGCGAGGACGCGGCATGACCGAACTCGTCCTGAGACTGCCGGCGATCTGGCGCCAGGGTCTCGGCGGCCTTCGCTCGGTCTACGGACTCATTCTCTTGATCCCTCTGGCCGTACTCCTGCTCGATCCGGCCCGCCTCGAGGCCATCCTGACCACCGCGGCCGAAGCCCTCGCCGGCACGCTTCCTTACTTGATCTTCGCCGTCCTCCTCTTCGCCTGGCTGCGCGCCACCGGCGCCGAAGCGATCGTCGCCCGCGCCTTCCAAGGTCGTGAAACCCGCATGATTCTGCTCGCCGCCCTGTTCGGCGGCCTCGCCCCCTTCTGCTCCTGCGAGGTGATCCCGTTCATCGCCGGCCTGCTCGCGATGGGCGTGCCGCTCTCCGCCGTGATGGCGTTCTGGCTGTCCTCACCGCTGATCGATCCACCCTCTCTCCTGATCACGGCATCGGCCCTCGGCTGGCCATTCGCCATCGCCAAGACGATCAGTGCGGTCGCCCTCGGCCTGCTCGGCGGTTTCGGCACGCGCCTGCTGATCACCCAAGGATTTTTTGCTGACCCACTCCGATCCCGGACGTCAGGCGGCTGCTGCGGTGCCCGCTCGCCTTTCGAGGGCAAGCCGGTCTGGTCCTTCTGGCAGGAGGTGGCTCGTCGTGAGACCTTCGGGCGCGAGGCCCTCAATAACGGCCTCTTTCTCCTGAAATGGCTCACACTCGCCTATCTGCTGCAGGGCCTCCTGGTCACCTATGTGCCCGCCGATCTCATCGGCAAGGCGGTCGGCGGCGACGGCATCCTGCCGATCGTAACCGCAGCCCTGGTTGGCGCGCCCGCCTATCTCAACAGCTACGCCGCCCCGCCTTTGGTCGCGGGTCTGATGACCCAGGGCATGAGCGCCGGCGCCGGCATGGCGTTCATGATCGCGGGCGCCGTGACCTGCATCCCGGCGATGGCCGCCGTCTGGTCCCTGGTCAACCCCCCGGTATTCGCCACCTACGTCATCTTCGGCATCACCGGCGCCATCTTCGCCGGCCTGGTGATGTGATCGGTGGCGTGGCCACCTCGTTGACTTTTGAAGGCCTTCGAAGAACGAGGCTCATACGCCGATGGTATGCGGTTTCATGTCGGGATGAAGCTTGCACCCATGATCGAAACCGGGAGCGCCGCCCCTAATCGACAAAGGACCGCATACCCGTCGACATCCAGGCGCGTTCTTCGAAGGCGGCCCAAAGTCAACGCCGTGGCCGCGCCACCTAGAAGCGGTCGGTGCGTCGGGAGAAGGCGACTTCCTGCGCGCGCTGTCGGGCGATTCGGCGCAATAGCGGCAGCTGGCGTGAGGCGTAAGCAAGATATTCTCGGTCTGATCGGCGTTGTTGCCAAGCCGTGTAAATCCAAAGAGATATCGCGGCAGCCGCCCAGAATATCGGGATGGCCCAGAGCCATTTGGCATAGGGACCGAAGAGCTCGATCCCCTCCGCCAGGCGACCCCAGAAGGCATCCAGATTGAGCCGCCAGGTCTCTAGACCGTTCATGATCAATCCTCCTTATGACCCGCCGATCGATCGCCGGCGTTCCCCAACCCTAGACCTTCCCATGACATCGTCCAGGCGCTGCCGGACCCTGTGCGCCATATCTGAATATCGTTCCAAGTGTTTCGATAAAAAATCGCCTATTGATTGATCATTTGCGCACAAAACGAATGAAATGAGCTGTGATCGCGCTGCAGGCGATCAAGTAGAGACCATCGGAACCTCTTGAAAACTATGCGCTTGAGCGCGACAGACCAGCGCAGATCGAGCTTATCTCTTTGTGCGTCTTGCGCGATCTCTATAGTGATGGTGAGAGGGTCGCTTGCGAGACTGGAACGCCGGCAGCAAAAAGGATCTGTCATGAACCTCCATCGCCTGCTCGCCAAACGCGCTGATGAGGGCAAACCTGTCCGCGTCGGGCTGATCGGAGCCGGCAAGTTCGGTTCGATGTTTCTGGCGCAGGCGCGCTTCACCGCGGGGCTGCATATCGTCGGCGTTGCCGATCTCGACGTGGATCGCACCAGGACATCGATGCGCAGGCTGGGCTGGCCCTCGGCGCAGATCGATGCGCCCGACATGGCGACGGCGCTTCAGGACGGCAAGACTCACCTGACCGACGATGGCATGGGGCTTATCCAGACGCCCGGCCTCGATGTGGTGATCGAGGCCACTGGCGATCCCGGCGCCGGCGTGCGTCACGCGCTTGCCGGCATCGAACATGGCCGCCATCTGGTGATGGTCAATGTCGAGGCGGACGTCCTGGTCGGCCCCCTTTTGGCCGAGCGCGCGAAGAAGGCGGGCCTGGTCTACAGCCTCGCTTACGGCGACCAGCCCGCCCTGATCTGCGAGATGGTCGATTGGGCGCGCGCGGCCGGATTTCCGGTCGTCTGCGCCGGCAAGGGAACCCGCTATCTGCCGGCCATGCACCGCTCGACGCCGAAGACCGTCTGGCAGCATTTCGGCATCACCGACCAGGAAGCCGCCGAAGCCGGCATGAACCCGAAAATGTTCAACAGCTTCGTCGACGGCACCAAATCAGGTATCGAGATGGCCGCCGTCGCCAATGCCTGCGGCCTGAAGGTCCCGAGCCAAGGCCTCGCCTTTCCGGCCTGCGGCGTCGACGATCTCGCCTATATTCTGAGACCGGCGAGCATGGGCGGTCAGCTGGAGCACGACGGCACCGTCGAGGTGATCACGGATCTCGAGCGGGATGGCCGCGCCGTCTATCGCGATCTCCGTTGGGGGGTCTACATAACCTTCAAGGCGCCCTCGGATTACGCACGCGCCTGTTTCACCCAATACGGCCTGAACATCGATCCCAGCGGCGACATCGCCTCCATCTACCGCCCCATCCACATGATCGGCCTGGAGCTCGGCATCAGCGTCGCGTCCGCCGCCCTTCGCGGCGAGCCGACCGGCTGTCCCGAAGGCTTTCGCGCCGATGTGATCGCCACCGCCAAGAAAGACATGCCCGCCGGCGAGATGCTGGACGGCGAAGGCGGTGCTTGTGTCTGGGGCAAGCTCATGCCGGCTGGCACTTCGATCACCGGTGACCATCTGCCGATCGGGCTCGCCCATCATGTCGAGTTGGTACGGCCGGTCGCAGCGGGCGCCTGCCTCACCATGGCCGACGTCGCCATCGATCCCGGCGACCAGTTGCTGGCTCTCAGACGCACCATGACCGGCGCCGCCCCCTGACATCGACAAGCCTGCGGATTCTCTTGTTCGCGTTAAGGCTATTTTAACGTCGTTGATGCACAGTCCTGTTGTCACGACAAGGGGAAGCAGGATGACCGGTTCACAGTCTGCAACACTCGTTGAAAACACGCCAGCACTCACAGAGGACAATGACGTGCAACTGTCATTGCCGGAAGCGACGATGTTCATCGTCGGGACGTCCGGTTTCCTCTGGGCCCTCCTGTACGGAGCGTTCAACCTGCTCTTCAGGTAGGGTCAACGACCTAGACAAAGCGCTTGGCTGGCAGGGACCGGGGCTTCAGGCCCCCGGACCACAAAGTCTGAGCCACGCCCGATAAGCAGGACTTGACGGCCGCAGGGCGAGCGGAGGCTTGCCCATTTGAGCCCGAGCAAGCGTCACTTTCAGTAGAGAATGATATCGATGCTGAGAGGAGGATAAGAAACAAGAAACGCAAAAAAAGAAAGGAGGCCGAAACCTCCATTCCAGAATGTAGCTCTCAAGAGCGTACTGCATTTGCAGTTTATTCTTGTAAAAATGTAATTATCGCCTTTCCGCTGCTGAGACAAGCCCCCTGTTGAAACGTTTTCCCATGAAGGCTCCGTGGCGTTTTCCCAAATCGCCCCTTGGCACTTGTTATGCGCCGCATCGTTTTGCTTCATGTCCCCGCATCTGCTCACGAACAACATACTGAAATCACTGGATAAGTTTTCAAGCGAGTTCTGAGAAGGAAGCATCCTCGTCAAAGATGCGCACTTGTCCGGCAGCCAACCGCAGTGCGCCGGTTTCCGCCGGCCTGTCGGCAGTCTGCGTCAACGTAAATTTAACCTTCGATCGGGTAGATTTGAGAACCGATTGGACTAAGGGATGGGTGAGCCGACAAGATGAGCATCTTTCGCAAAAGAGAGCGAGATCAAGACGACGAGGTCCTTGGCAAGTTACACGCGATCGATCGATCGCAGGCGATGATCGAGTTCGATCCTGACGGCAAGATTCTAGCCGCTAATCAGAACTTTCTCAAAACCATGGGCTATGATCTCGACGAGATTGTCGGACAGCACCACAGCATGTTCGTCGAGCCTTCCGAGGCTCGCAGCGCGCAGTATGCCGACTTCTGGACAGACCTTCGCAACGGGCAGTTCAAATCCTGCCAGTTCAAACGGGTCGGCAAGAACAAAGAGGTCTGGATCCAGGCAACTTACAATCCGATCCTTAATCCTGACGGCAAGACGACGCGTATCGTGAAATTCGCGACCGATATCACCGAGCAGAAATGTCTTGCACAGGAGGCTGCTGGACAGCTGAGTGCAATCGATCGATCACAGGCGGTGATCGAGTTCGATCTAAATGGCACCATCATCACCGCCAACGACAACTTTCTGAAAACCATGGGTTATCGCCTGGAAGAGGTCCGTGGTCAGCACCATCGTATGTTCGTCGAGCCGGAATATGCCAACAGCCAGGCCTATAGGGACTTTTGGCAAGTCTTGGGTCGAGGTGAATTCCAGGCCGCGGAATATGAGCGGCGCGGCAAAGGCGGGAAGGAAATCTGGATTCAGGCGAGCTACAACCCAATCCTTGACGATGCCGGCAACCCTATGAAGATCGTCAAGATCGCTACCGACATCACCGCCCGCAAAAATGCAACCAACGTTCTTAGTGCCTATCTCCAGAGGCTCGCCAGCGGTGACCTGACGAAGACCATCGACACAGAGTTTCCGGGCGACCTGGAAGACTTGCGTCATGCATTCAATCTGTCGCAAGGACGTTTCGCCCAACTGGTCGATCAGATCCGGTCCGCAACGTTCGAAGTCGAGACCGCGGCCAAAGAGATCGCGAGCGGTACGAGTGATCTGGCGGAGCGTACGGAGCAAGCGGCCTCGAGCCTGGAGGAGACGGCAGCCTCGGTGGAGCAGATGTCGGCCACGGTTAAGCAGAACGCTGAAAACGCCAAGAATGCCAATAATCTGGCGGACGAAGCGGACAGAACGGCGAGCCGTGGCGGCGAGGTGGCCGAGCAGGCGGTGACGGCCATGAGCAAAATCGAAGACTCGGCCCAAAAGATCACCGACATCATCGGCGTGATCGACGAGATCGCCTTCCAGACCAACCTCCTGGCCCTCAATGCCAGCGTCGAGGCGGCGCGCGCCGGTGAGGCAGGCAAGGGATTTGCCGTGGTTGCCCAAGAGGTTCGGCAACTGGCGCAACGTTCGGCTCAGGCAGCATCCGACATCAAAACCTTGATCCAGGACAGTAACGGCCAGGTTGGGGAAGGCGTCCGGCTGGTGAATCAGGCCGGCACGGCTTTGAGTGAGATCGTCGGCTCGATCGGCAAGGTCGCCGGAATCGTCTCCGAGATCTCGTGCGCCTCACAGGAACAGGCGTCAGGGGTTCAGGAGATCAACAGCTCCGTGTCGAGCATGGACGAGATGACACAGCAGAATTCTGCCCTCGTGGAGGAAAGCACGGCGGCCGCCCGGTCTCTGAGCGACCAGGCAAGCCAGCTGAACGTGCTGCTGGACTTCTTCAAACTCCAGGGTTCTGGCCCATCCCGGCCAGCCAGACCGGCCGCGCCGACAAAACCCGCGACCAAACCCAAGCTCGCGAGGCCTGCCAAGACACCCGTCGCGGCACCGACAGGCGACGACGGCTGGGCCGAGTTTTAGAATACTTGGGTCTTTTCCAATCTGGTGGAAATAGCTGATCGACAAGACAATGCGGTGAAACAAGGGAATAGAGCTTATCGTCCGGTCTCGCCTGACCGGAACTCACACCAGCCGTTCAGTCCCTGCGGTTTGATGGCGTAGATATGAACGTCATCGACAACGCTAAGGACCATCGTCCCAAGAAATGGCCACCGCCAGCCAGCCAGGGCCTGGGACGGGGATTATCGACTGATCAGACCATCAGGCAGCAGTTTCCGGGCTTCCGACGGCAGTCATCCACCGGTTCCTCGGGAGCATCTGTGGACGCCCGTTCTAATGCAATGGGTTCTCTGAGTGATGACGCAGGCGATCGGGTTCTGCATGAGTTCGGCCTCTTGGCGCGGCGTGAACACGACCGCGGCCCCGTATGAGATACGACAATCGGGCCCGCATCACTTAGACGTGCTCGGTGGCACCCCCCATGGGCTTGGTTCTCCCGACCCCGCCCTCTCCGACGTTGCGCCATACCTGTCCCCTGTCTCCGGGATTGCCGCCGGCGGCCTTGCAATCTCGGCCGGTTACGTGACCGGGATCGGAACTCAATAAACTCTACCTTTGGTGATCAACGCTCAGGCGATGCGGGCGGTCTTGGTCGTCAGCGCCCACGATGACGAGCACGGGCGGCTTACGCGGCAGCATCCACGCGAGCCATATACCCTCGAGCATGGCTTTGCTCCGGGCCTATTGAACCACCGCACTGGAAGCAATAATCAGAAGGCGACGCAGTGTTCGCTCGCCTGTGCCCAAGGTGCGCCCAATTCGCTCCTTGTCGCCACGCGATCGCTACACAGACGTCAGGCCGATCCAGGCGCCAAAGTCGCGTCCCGACTGTAACGAGACGGGCTCAACTGCAAGCGCCTCGATGGCGGCGGCGATCAAAAGACCGATGCCCGGCACCGTCATCAGGCGGCGTGCCGTCGTGTTCCGCCTAGCGCGCATGGCAATCTCGCGATCGAGCTCGCATATGTCGCTATCAAGGCCGCGAAGAACCGTAACCAGGCATGCCAAACATGGGTGCGACGCATCCGAGACTCTGGCTCGCTGCCAAGGTCGGCGGAAGCTCCCCACGTTTGACGTTCTCTAAACGTCCGGTCATGGATGCGTCGAGTTGGGGATCGTTTATTGCGAAGGCAAAAAACGGACAAAAGCCGATCCGTCTCTCTCTCTCTCTCTCTCTCTCTCTCTCTCTCTCTCTCTCTCTCTCTCTCTCTCTCTATCACTCTATAAATATAAAAAAAAAAACCAAAACACAAAAAAAAACAAAAAACCAAAAAAAAAA
>JBCCUL010000007.1:0-303699 GCA_039197065.1 Pseudomonadota bacterium
AGACCAGCCCGATACCGTCGATCTGACGGCCTTACAGTGGCTGAATCGCAAAGAACCGCGGGCATCGGAAAAAAACCGCCATCACCACCGCAGTGTCAAAAAATCAGAAACATCCAAACGTTTCGTAACGACCAAGAACCGTTCCAGCCGCTAGCGTTGTTGCTGTCGCTCGCAGGCGAACACATAGAGACCACTCGCCACAATGATCAAAGCACCGATTATCGTCGGAAGATCAGGAAGGTCTCGGAAAACAACATAACCGACCAGGATCGAACCGATCAGACCTGTGTAAATGTAGGGCTGCAGAACCGATGCCTCTGCCAATTGAAAGCCCTTGATGAGGCAAAAGTGCCCAATGATCCCGAGAACAGCGACTAAGAGAAGTAACCCCCAATCAGCTGCGTTGGTTGGCGGACGCCAATAGAAGGGAACAATGGCGCTAAGAACGATTAGACCTGTGATTGCGAGCCAGAACAGGGAAGCCTCGGGTGGATCAGTCCGGCCGACCAGACGGGTCAGCGCTAGATATATGGCACCGATCAGCGCAGCAAGCATGACCAAAAATGTCATCGGTTGAAGAACGCCAAAACCAGGCCGCAGGATCACCAGCATGCCAACGAAGGCGACTCCGACCGCACTCCAACGACGCACGCCAACCTTTTCACCAAGCAGCGGCGCGGATAGCGCTGTAACAATGAGAGGGGTGATTGCCAGGATCGCATGAGCATCGGCGAGCGCCATTTGGCCGAAGGCGTAAACCAACAAACACATCTGAACTAATAAAAGGACTCCACGCGACAGCTGAAGCCAAGGGTTACGCAGATTGACACTTGTTCCTAAGCGCTTCATCAACCAATAGGCTACAATGATCAGTAGCACGTACCGAAGCCAGAGGATCTGTACCACCGGATAGCTCGCGATTAGAATCTTGCTTCCAGCATCCATACAGGTAAGCGTGAGCCACCCGACAATAGCGATCGCAATTCCTAATGGGTTCTGATTTTGTCCGGCCTCAGCCAGCCGCGCTTGATCAATGCCAGCCCGCATCTAGTTCCTTTCTGAATCCCGGTCAAAAAGATCAAACAGCAAAGACAGGATCTAATTGCGATTGCAAGCTACTGTCCAACCGAAGCGGCTAGTGTCCAAACTTGGCACTCTATACGCACCATCCCAACGCCACAGCGTGTCCGCAAACCGACAGATAGCGTCCTATAGCTTGGCAGAGCACCCGCGGTTCGAAGAATGAGGGCGAGCGGCCATCGCCACCTGCTTTGCATTCTCAGTCCTTCACCGCTCCTTAACCGTCTCTCGCTACCCTGATGGTGCTCCCGATGGAGCAGACCCGAGGTGCCTCTGGGCGGTCGTGCCTCGGGTCAATCTACCGCCCTCAGGCTAAGGTTTTTGCAGACATCGAAAGTGTGTCGTTGCTGGCGAACAGATCGACGGTTCAGCCACAGATCCCTTGCAAGCACCTGCTGTGCACTCGTCCTTCATACACAATCGAATCGTGCGTTCGCCGGATGCTAGTCCTCGAGCGCTTGGCCCGTAAGAGCGACACCGGCCAGCACGCTTGCCCAAACTGCCCACGCCGACTCTGCTATTTCGAAAGGTACGCGGCGGGCTGTTGTTACAAGTCTAATTGCTATTGCCATGGCTTTCTCCATCAAGTGACCTGACCCTCGTGGTGGTCCGCTCGCAATGCTAGTGCAGGTCACAATGACCCAGCCGGTCTTATACAGGCTGGAACGATGTAAAGGGGTCAGGACAGGGGACCCATTGGACATTTCGGGGACCACAGTCAGAACGATCGAGAAGGCGAGAATGGGGCGCGGAAAACCTGGCCAGCTCAGGCCGCATGGCCTTCTTGGAACGCGAGCGAATCCGGGCTGGTTTCGTGATTCCCGCAGGCCAAGCAAGCTGGTGCTGCACCGCTCTCTATTGGTCCCAGTCAGGGCACACACTAGGCAGCTATCGCTGCTCTGTCCTAGCGGTACCGCTTGGAGCCAGGGAGGCAAAGCTTCGGAGCGAATTTAGCCGGTTATGTCTAGAGAACCGACAGCCCAATGCCTTCTCATGATCCCATCATCTGCTGTGGCATTGGACAAAGTAGGCAAATTGCCGAAGATAAACAATGAACTATCCAAGCGACACACAAAAAATGCCGTCATGGTGAACGGTACGATTTCCTCCATAACACGGTGACCATGTGCTTTCGACAGCCGAGACTCATTGATTCCCTTGATTTAACAGTTGAGTCTGTCTAATTTCCAGTCACCTCTTAGGTGGCTAGCCTGTGTGCCATTTACAGGTTCGCTAAATGCCGGGTGTTCAGCCAGGCTGGAATGGATTGAGTGACATTTGCTCCGGGCTTCCTCAGGGAGACCCGGTGCAGTAGCTCCGGGTCTCCCTGAGGAAGCCCGGGCATTCTATGTAAGAGGGAAGATTGGGCCACCCTTTCAGCCATCCAGTTTTCAGCAACATCATTGAGAGGGTGGCCCAAGCCTTTAGCGAAAACAAAGCCTTCCTGACACAGAGCCGCGACATCATTTTTGTATGTGGCGGATCTGATAGTGATTGCATGAGGACAAAGTTTGTCGAATACGCAAGAGACAATCTAAGTCATCTGCGAGTCTTTCTAGCTGAGAATGCTTATAAAGACCTAATCTCAAATCAACGTTCCGGCTTCAGGAATGTTGCAGAATTTGAAGACATCATCGCGGGCATATCTGACTGCACGATAATATTTCCAGAGAGCCCTGGATCATTTTCGGAAGTTGGGTACTTCGCAAAGAATGAGAAAATTAGAAAAAAACTTCTCATTGTAAACAACCTTTCTCTACAAGCTCGCGATTCTTTTCTCTCTCTCTTGGCCCGATAGATCTAATCAATCACCATTCAGATTTTCGAGCCACGCTTTTTCTTCCGTACCTGGACCCCGATTTTGCCCCACTTAAGGATCGATTGGAGCAACGATTAGGACCACATAAAAAGAAACGTTTCGAATACCAAAAATATAGCGAGATGACATTGAAAATAAAGATGTTTGTCGTTTTAGAAATAATAAACATCTTCTCTCCATTAAAAATTGAGGAGATTAACTATATTACCAAGCATATTTTCAAAAGTTACAAGACGGAAGAAATCGAGGAGATCATAGCTTTTTTAGTCGGGGGTGAATTTGTCACGCGATGTGAATGTTGCGGAGAATATTTTCGAATTTGCCGAACTCAGCAGTCATTTATTGAATTTAAGTCTTTAAATATTAATCAACTCAAGGTCGAAGTGGCGGATTTTCATTTAGAATCAGGTCGAGACATTATATTCCCGACTGGAGCACGCGCCGCATGATTCTCAAAGACATCGCTGACCAAACAGGTATCGACGTCAGATACCTGGCGCTAGTAGCGAGAACCGCAGGACATAGGTATAAGCACTATCAGATACCCAAGCGAGACGGTGGTAAGCGCGAGATCGCGCAACCATCAAAGTCTGTCAAGTTTCTACAAAGATGGCTCAATCAGAAGTTTTTTCGTTTTCTACCGGTAAGCAGCTGCGCGCTGGCCTACAAGAGCGGCAGCAATATACTCCAAAACGCTCAGAGGCACCGCTATCAGCGATTCTCACTACGTATTGATTTCCACAACTTTTTCCCGTCGATCACCTCAAAGGATATTCGTTATGTGATTCGAGACAATCGGTATATCTTACCGAAAGAGCTTTCATCCGACGATATCAATACGATATGCAGTATTGTTTGCTTAAATGGCCGATTGACAATTGGTGCACCTAGTTCACCCGTCTTATCGAATGCAGTCATGTTTAAATTCGATCGATACTGGGAGCAGTTCGCATTGAACAATGATCTAGTTTATTCAAGATATGCTGATGATATATTCATTTCCACGCGCATACCGAATATTTTACAGGGCGTGCTTCAGCAGTTTCGCACCTATGTTCAAGACATGGAATCTCCCAAATTAAAGATTAATGAGAGCAAGATATCATTCACTTCTAGGAAACATCGGCGTAAAGTGACTGGCTTAATAATTACGCCGGATTATAAATTATCGTTAGGCAGGCAAAAGAAACGTCTGATTAAAGGGTTGGTCTTCCAATTCACGAACAAAACAATATCTCCAGAGGATCTTTCGTATTTAAGAGGCTGCATTGCGCAAGCTGCATCGGTGGAAAAGAGCTTTATTAACTCACTTCGAAGAAAATATGGTCCTGATACCATCGAGAGAATTGTAAGATTAACCTGAGATCATATAGACCGGCAAAAGACCAAGAAAAGTGCTCGCACTTCTATGTTCGTTTTTGAAATACATAAAAGAGCCCGTCCAGGAAAAAAGACCATTTGACAATGAAAAAACTTTCTTGTCTTTGTTAACTCGGAAGCACTCCAGGCAGTACCGCTGCTTGCTCCGCCATCAGTCGCGCAAATCAGTCTTTTGAGCTATGCTATCGGACTGTTCTGTTTCCCCTTGCGTTTCGACCACCCACAATGGTGTTGAAGCCAATATCAAGACAGTCGATAGGTTCAATAATCTGATCACCGCCGTACACAGGTTTTTGTGTCCAAAGTCGGATAGCTTCGAAGAGAACAAAGCAAAGCTTTTAGCTTTTTGCCGGTCAGCTTAAAGGAGAATTTCAAGGCTTTTTCCGATAGAGGGTAAATTCTCTACCAGATGTTCACACGTTCTTCAAAAGCCATACGCTGAAGAACCGAATGTTTTTATTCCGCCGCCTCTGTAATCGAATCATCAACGGTCTCTTGATTCCTCCAAGCATGTAACACCTTCGCAAAATCGACATCCTCAGGAGGGTTGTTCCAGGATTCATAGAAAGATGCATCTTCACTATTTGGCGCTGGGTTAGGGGCATCGATTTTTATTCTTGTAGGCATCATTACGGAATCGCCAAGCAAAATCCCTTCGCCTCTTCTAAGTGCAGAAAAGATATTGGCCACACCTTTGACCGAGTCAGGCAGTAGGTTCCTTACATAGGATTGATCATCTGGATTGGAAATCCGAAGGCAGAGAAAGCTACCACATTGGGACAAAATAGTAGAAGAGCACTCGCGCGGTCTTTGACTGATAACAGTTAAACTGACGCCGTACTTCCTTCCTTCCTTCCTTGGCAATCCTCTCAGCAGCCTCCTTCGCCGCTGCGGTTGTCGCATTCTGATCATTCAGGTAAATGTGCGCCTCATCGGCAAATACTGATATTGGAAACCTCTTACCATGAACTCGTCTATGCCAGTAGGCAAATTCAAAAATACAACGCAATATCAGCGATATGATAGATGATCGAACATCAAACGGAACCGGACTAAGGTCGATGACGGTAACTTTACTTCGCTCCTTGATCTCCTCACCAAGTATTTTTCTAAACAAGCTCTCCATTGATGCGCTAGAATTGTATCTACTTGGCCTAAATATCATGTCATATCGGCTATCGTTCAGGCGAGAGTCAATTCTCATTAAAAGGCGCGTGAATTGTCCATAATACGGCCCTTGCTTGGGTTTTCCAGTTGCGCCTGTGACTGTCTGTACGTCCAGTGTTCTAAATTGATTGAGTATCTTAGCAAAGTCAAAAAATACTGGCGTATCAATAGTAATCTTCTTTAGGCCGAGTTGCTGATTTTCTTCGTGCTGGTTTTTAGCATCCTGAAGAAGTTCTTTAAACTTAGCAATCTGATTTGGTGCCGCCGTTTCGCTTCTATCCACCATCAAGCTTAACAATTCTTCGGAATTCATGAGCCAATATGGCAATTCAAGATCACTCGCAGAGATTACATTTCCCGAGTTACTGAAGGTATCCGCGTATTCACCGTGCAAATCAAAGAGAACAATTGTGGCTTGTTCAAACAAGCACATTTTTTGTATTAAGGAGGCTACTGTCCAAGATTTTCCACCCCCTGTTTGACCAAGAACTGCTGCGTGACGTGTCAGGAATGAGTCAAGATGAATTTTCGCCTTTTGCGCGGGAAGCAATGACAGCTTCCCGATTGCAAAATCTCCCTGGGAGTAGCTTGCATAGACCTGACTCATCAACGTTGGTGACACAGCAAAAGCTGGAGCATTTACGGTCGGCAGTACATCAGTTCCCCGCTCAAAATTGCCGGCTGAATCAATCGTGCCAACCGGAACTGCTGCTAGCGCTCGTTGCGCCCGATCTATCAGCACCATGCCGTCGGCACTCGAATCTTTTCTATCTGCGAGACTAAATTTTCCTTCCCGCATATCGATCTCTGTCACCAGACAAAGCAATAACCCCGACGGAAGAGCAACACCGACAAAAGTACCTGGCTGGCCGATTAGAGTCGGAATGGGACCTTTGTTGCTAGGGAGATGAATAGTCATGTCGTCTGGTACGCCGAACTCGTCGTTGCCAGAGTCGTCATGATCCAGAAGGCTGACATAAATTTCGCCGCCTCTGACTCCTACCACCTTCCCGATCCTGTAATCCATTGGCGTCTCGCTCTAGAAGATTTTTACGAAATTGCTAAAGGCCCAGAGGTCAGTTCCTCCATCTATGTTCCTACCATCGATACATAAACTATTTTCATAACCGGCATTTACGTTTTGTTGTTTGCAAACTTCGTTCATGTTTTCCAGTTTTTCCTTTGATAAAATGAACATCTTGCATCTGTTGCTTTTGATTGCTGGTAAGATGATGTTGTCGTTGATATGTTCATCTGAGAAGCTAAACCCACAACTCGATAAATATTTACATTTTGTTCCTATTATTCGCGATGCTATGGAAAAGAGTGCCTTATATGGGCCATCTAGTGTTTCCATAATTTTCTTCTTTCTCGGCATGATCATTGCTCTTCGATTTATTGAATTGAGCGCTTTTGGGTGCGACTCGAAGAAGCGTGTATTGTCTTGATACCAAGATATTGACCCGTGAAGCTTAACGAGTTTGACAATAAGATCTCGGTTTGGCTGGAATGTTTTCGAGGATGATATTTGTCCAGATGTATAACTCAGCGCATCTGGATTAAAGAACCTAGTAGTTGAACCACAAAAGGCATTTTCAATAGTTACGCCTGCATATGCCGCGGACTGCTCAAAAAGAAGATCGTAGTTCGTAGTAAATATCCAGACCGAACAAGGATTGCCAAACGATCTACTTTTAAGTTTCTCAAAAAAAGATACATGATTTTCCAAATTTGGATGCTCAACGCTCAAAATGCAGTCTAATATGAGATCGTGAAATCTTGTCTCTAACTGAGTCAGACGCTGGTCACCAGTTTGGATTTGGTGAGATATAACGATATCTGCTATCGTTTCAATATTTGGGATTCCTTCTGACTCATCGTACTCTAAAGAGTTTTGGTCAAGAACTCGATCTAGTTCCTCTCGCTCGGAGCTGTTGAGTCCTGACACGACGCTCTTGGTGAGCCCTGTGATCATCGGGTAACCTGCCTCGTAAGACGTACCAGATCCAAAGAGGAACCCTGTACCGTCCAATGAGGTTGAGATGTTTGGCAAGATAACAGGAAGCGCCAGAGATACTGGAACATCAAGAGATTGTGAGGAATGTGCAACAGTGAGCTGTGCCATCGCCAAGCATCGAAAATTACACCAGGGCGCGCTTCTTTCGCCTAGAACGCTCGCTAATTTGCTACGGCGTTTCTGTACAATGTCCAGAGGAAGCTAACAACCGTTTATAGGCAATCGATGCGCGCGGTTGCAGGCAACGGCGTGGAACGTTCTACTTCTTCCTTGCGTCCCGTTTGCCCCACGTCGGTCGATTGAGGATATCCCTCACATCCGTTTAGGGGGCTTCGCCCCCGCTTGGGGAAACGCGGCTTGCCGGCCGATCAGGGCCGCGTTCCGCGCATGGCTGGAAGCCATGCCCAGCCCGCAACCCGGATCGCCTCACCCGCATGTCCCCAAGCCCCCCCGTTCCTCGCCGGAATGGCAGGATTGCATTCGCAATCCAGCTTCGACGAAGGGACGGTCTCCTCATAAACCCTTCAGCTTAGGCGGGGGTCGGAAAGCTTCAGGATTTCCGCAGCCACACGCTCAGCCGCATCCAGCAGGAAACGGTCGGCCAGATGGGCATAGCGCTCGGTCGTCACCGTGTTGCGATGGCCGAGCAGCCTGCCGGCCATCATCAGCGTTTCGCCGCACATCACCGCATGCGAGGCATAGGTGTGGCGGAGATCGTGCAGGCGAATGTCGTCGGCCAGACCGGCTTCGGCGCGAATGCGCCGCCATACCTGAGGTATGCTCGTGCGCGGCTTACTTGGATCATAGGGGCTCGGAAAGACGAAGGGCGAGCGCTCCTTCCGCTCCCGTCGCCGTCGCCGAAGAAGGCTAAACGCCGTTTCGCCGAGCAGCACCGTGCGCGGGCCGGTCTTGCTGTCTTCGAGGTTCAGGCGATCCCGACTGACTTCTTTCCAGCGCAACCGATAGATCTCGCCGGAGCGGCAGCCGGTAAGCAGGATCAAGCGGATGATATCGACCTGATCCCGCCGGATCAGCGCATAGCGGTCGAGTACTGCGCCGAGGCGTTGCAATTGCTCCTGGTTCAGGAGCCGGCCCCTGGGCGCACTGCGGTGGCGGATGATCTCCCGACAAGGATTGAGCGTGCCGTTCGCGATCAGTCGCCATGTCTTCGCTCGGTTAAACATGTCGCGGAGAATGGCCAGTGCCCGATTGGCACCGCCGGGCCACTTGCCGCCGTAGTCATGGTACCAGCGGGCGACATCCGCCGTGACGATGCCGTCAATCGGCATAGCTTCGAAGAACGGCATGAGCGTGTTTCTGAGATAGCAGTCATAGGTGTAGAGGGTGGACGGCTTCCACGACGGTGCGCGCCGTTCGCGATAGAGGGCAGCGAACGCTTCGAAGGTCATGACCTTGGATTTCGCTGGCAGGGGGTCGGGACGATCGCCGGCCAGTAGGGCATGGGCTTTGCTCCGCGCATCCTCGACCGGCATGCGCCAGGCATCGCCGAGCGTCACCCGCTTGGCCCTGCCGTCGACCCGAATTCGCATCACCCAGCGCTTGGCGCCGCTCGGCAGCACCCGAAGTGCCAAGCCGGGCAGCTTGGTATCCCGCAGATTGTATTCCCGGGCCGCCGACAGGGCAGCAGCGACGATATCGTCGCTGAGAGGAAGCAAGCCGTTTTTCATGGCCGTTGCTCCTGACGCTCCCGTTTGGCGCGCTTGAAGTGTCGTGCGAGCGCTCTGCGCATGGCAGCCGGATCGAGCCCTTCCCGATGACAGAACGCCGGCAGCTTGAGCTTTGTCTTGCGCCAGGCGTAAATATGGGATGTCCAGCGTTGATCCTCCTCGCTGACAAGCCGGTGCTTCCGTGATGCTCGATCGGATTTGGTCTCGCATTTCGGTTCGGCCTCAAGCATCGGTTCGACCCGTGCATGCAGCGCCGCCATTCTCGCCTGTGCCTCAAGATAGCTCGGTGACGGGTCTTTGCATTTGTGTCGCGATCGCTTCGGCATCCAGCTCTCAGGCCGGATCGGCTCCACCGGATCGGACGGTGTTATCGCTTCGGCCAAGTGGTTGTCGATGCGCTGGGCCGCCGCCATCACCGGCTGATCGACCAGATGGGCATAACCGAGGGTGGTCACCATCTGGCTATGACCCAGCAGAACGGCAACGGTGCGCAGCTCCTCGCCGCTGCCGACCGCGACCGAGGCATAGCTGTGCCGAAGATCATGAAGACGAAGATCATCGAGCCCGGCATGGCGACGCACGTCGCGCCAGACGCGATCGAGCGACGAGGCGATTCCGCGCCCACCGAAACGGACGAAGACGTAAGGCGAGGTCTCGACTCGGTCCAGACTGGCCAGGAGTTGCTGCACCGACATTGCAAACCATAGACACTTCGGTCCGGCCTTGCTGTCAGGCAAAGCGGCGCGATCACCCTGGACCATCGACCATTCGAGATCCAGCGCCTCGCCGCGCCTAGCCCCCGTCAGCATGAGGAAGCGGATACAGGTGACCTCGACCGGATCGGACTCATTTGCATGATCGAGTGCCAGGCTGAGACGTCGGTAATCGCGCGCCGTGAGATAGCGCGCCTCGAAATCCGAGCGATGCCGCCGCCGACCGGCGCAGGGATTGGAGCCAGCCGGACGCAGACCCAGCGTCTCAGCATGACGCATCATCGACGACAGCACCGAGGTCGCCCGGTCTTTGCTGCGGCCCGCGACGTCGAGCTGATCGAGCCAGGCCGTGACATCGGCATCGCCGATCTGGCCGACGGCCAGCTCGCCGAGCGTCGGCAGGATGAGCCGATCCAGGCAACGGTTGTGACCTTTGATCGTGTTCGGCTTCCACCGGCCGGCGCAATCGCGCATGAAGGTTGCGGCGAACTCCCGAAGCGCAACCTTGGCCGGGCCTGGCGTTCCACCAAGCGCAATCAGCTCCGCGGCCGCCCGCGCCTGATCCAGGCTCATCGTGTCGACCCGCGCCAGCGTCTGCTTGACCAGGCGGCCCTCGACATACCGCCGGTAGATCCAGGTCGACGGCGATCCGGCGCGCAGCCGCAGGCCTAGCCCCCGCCTGACATGGTCCCAGAGCACCCGTTCGCCGATAGCCGGTGCCGCTGGCGTTCCTTCTCGCAAGATCTCATCGAGAGGCCGTCGATCATTTGTCATCGATCCGTTCCGCTGGTCCCCGAGCTGGACATCCCCGTGCAGATCCAGGGGACTCGCTGGACATCTCGGGGACCACTCGCCGGACGATCGGATCGATGAAAAAAAGAGGCTCAGAACCCGGTCAGCTCAGGCCGCATGGCCGGTTGGAAAAGCTAGTCTTTCCGGGCCGAATTAGTGACTCGCCCCATACCGAAAGACGTCGCTTCGCTCCGCTCTCTATTGGCTTCATTTCGAGTCACACACTATGCAGCGTCTGCATAAGCGCGGAGGCTCGTGTCAGGGAAGGCAGGTGTAACGAGTTGAAGAAACGGGCCAATTCTCAAACGGGTCTGGTCGTGACGCAACGCAGTGTCGCCAGTGTGTGGCAATACCGCATCGCAGAAAAAGCTGATCGCGCAGCTTGCTCCCAATATGCTCCCAAATCTTGCAAGAGTCAAAAAATGTTGGGAACAGAATCCTTGTAACTCTTTGATTTTATTGGTCGGGGCGGCATGATTCGAACATGCGACCCTCTGCTCCCAAAGCAGATGCGCTACCAGGCTGCGCCACGCCCCGATACCAGAAATATTGCGGGAAAATATCCAATTCAGACCAGTTTGGCAACGCGCCAAATCGTGCTCAAACCCGACTGGTCGATTTTCATCGGGGTCAAAACTTGCAGAATACCGCTTAAGCTCACCGGCAGCTGGCCCCAATATCTGGCGCTTTCTTGAGCGCCACTTTCGCTTTGGCATGCAAGGTTGGCGTGATCACCGCCTTCACGGCGAAGGCGGCACGTGAAGCCTCGGATTGCGATCACCCTACTCAAGTTCCCTTCTGCAGATGGCCTGATGGCGAGCAACCCTGCCATGCCGTCAGGCTGTGCCACGCCCCGATTCGCGAAATCCAAGGCGTGCTGATCGAATAGGCGAACTGGTAACGACGTTAGGTCGGCGAAAGAAAAGCGTCTCGGATTCAGTCTTTCTTCACCAAGCTAGTATAGCAAGGGGCGCGACATTGGTGCTTACAACTGATGAGAGACGAGATGTCCGGCCAGTCTCCGCCGAAAAGCCCTGTGAGCGATGAAAGCGAGGATAGCCATCCGCGCGCCCAAGGACGGCGTCATCCGTCAATCCTCGGCCTTTCCGTGGTATCCGGGCTTAACATCGCCTGTCTTGCTTTCATCGCATATCATTTCGCTACTCATGGGCCAGAGCCGGCAACAGTCCCCGCAAAGCTGCCGGATATTCATGAAAGCCGTGACGCAGGAGTAGAAGGTTCGACTTTGACGACGCTCGACGCCGCACCTGGCGTCGCTGGCAATGTGGACCTGGTTTCGGCACCAGCCAATGTGATCGCCATCGCAGCGGGTCTTCATCCCCTCGACGTCGATCTGATCGATCAGCAGAGGACCATTTCCACAAAGCTGATCGAGCCTGAGAGTGAACCTGAAGCTGAAACCGCCACCGCCCAGCCTATCGGCCATTGGGTTCAGCTGGGAGCCCTCTCCAAGGAAACGACGGCGAAGCGCTTTTGGTCTGACCTGAAGATGCGGCACAAATCGCTGCTGCAAGATCGAGAGCCTCGATATTTCGGCCCTGCGGAAGTCGGCGGACGTCTTGTTCATGTCAGGCTCGGCCCGATGGGTGGCCAAGCCGCAGACAGGCTATGCAGCAGCCTGAAAGCGGAAGGCGCGGATTGTTTTTGCATTCGGCCGGGTGACGAGCATCTATGACAGGCCGCCGCCATATGGCATGGCAGGCTGAAAATCTTGATCACGCCGACATACGGCTTCCGATCTGTAATCTCCAGAGGCGTCTCTTTAGTTGCCGCTACGGCGTTTCTTCTGCACAAGAGCGAAATTGAGGATCGACCGGCGCCTTAAAGAACCGCATCCGCTCAAAAAAACGTCCCGCGTCGGAGAGCGTCATAAGTCCGACGTGAAGAAGCAGCCTAAGTCCCGCCGTCATCGGTTAGTCGCAGTTCGATTTGTTGTATCGTCCAAGACGGCAGGGTAGTCTTCTGGTCGAAACTCGGGCGCGACGGCACTTTCGGGACATGGGAGCCTGCCGGTCTGAGAGCCGAGCGTTCCCCTTGAAATCGTTACGCCAGGGGCCTCGGCAGTCAGTCGCTGGATTGATGAGACTCGTGGCTTCGATGCCGTTATCTGATGACGATTCATAGAGCGCATCGAACCACCAGGGAGAGACTACGCGGTGGCTGCCGATCGGGCCTCGTTCGATACGCCTGAGATGGCGCTGGAACCCGGATATGCCGACGACAATCGGTGGAGCCCGGATGCTCCTTCCTCCCAAAGTGACAGGCTGAGCCGTCTCGGTCCGCCCTGGTCGGTTGGTTCTCTTCGCTCCAGCCTGGGTCTGGCGCTGATCTTTTGCTGGATAACCTATTTTTTGGGCTGGGGTCTGGGCGCGTCCGGGCGTCTGGGAGAGATGCCGTTGCTGGCAGATCCGGATCAGCCGGCCCGCCTTGTCGGCGCGCTCAGCGCAATCGTCTTTCCGCTGGCGGCAATGCTGATCGGTCGCATGCTTGGCCGGCTGGAGCGATGGGCCAAGCTCAGGCTGGTGCGCTGGTGGCGGCGCAATCCCAAGCAATATCGGACCCGTCTTCGCGTTCATGACTTCGAGCGACGTTATCGCTGGCTGCTCGGCTTCGTTTTCGGCGCTGCTCTGATCGGCGTGCTGATCTGGTATCGACGCGGCGACGTTGCAGCCTTCGCGATCGTTTTCTCCTGGCTCGCCCTCGGTCCGGTTTCCGGCATTGCCATGGCGAGACGATTTTCCAGCCCGACCTCACAGGGTCTTGCCGGGCTCATCGCGGGCTTCGGGTCGATCAGCGGCGCCGTGCTCCTGATCCTGGCATTTGCCGGCGCCGGCGTCTCGGCTATTGCTTTCGCCATTCTCGGCGTCACCAATGTCGCGTTCGCCGGTGCGATCGGCGTGTTGCTCGAGATCGTCATGGGTGGTGTGCTAACGCTTGGTCTGGCGCTTGCCGGCGCTGGCGTCGCAACGGTCGCTCTCGCACTGGCGGGCGCCGGCACCGGGATCGCCACGCTTACCGGCGTCGCCACCATGTCGCGCGCGGGCCTCGCCGCCTTCGTCATTCTCATGAGCGGTGCGGCGGTCGCAACCCTTGCTTTCGAGGAAGCTGCGATACTCCCGGCCGCGATCGGCGGCATCAGTGCGCTCGCCGTCGCCGCGGCAGTATCGCATAATCGAATGGGCCGCCATGGCGCCTATGCAGGCGCAATCGGCGCCATCGCGCTCCTGACGCTCGCCGCCGTTCTCTTCGGCTGGGGCGACGAGCCGCTGGTGATGTTCGCGGTTTGCTTCTTCTTTCTTCTGCCGTTTTTGGTCGGAGTAACGTTCTGGGCCGCTCTCGGAGCGATTCAGATCCTGGTCGGGCGGCTCACGGCGAAGGGCCGACGTTGGTTCTCAGCACTCCTCGCAGTCGGTCTCTCCTGGCTGATCGGCCTCTTCTTCGTGGCGGCGCTCGCCTATCTTCTGGGCTACGGCGCCGAGAGCTACAACCAGCTGACGATCGCCCGCGCCGGGGCGATTGCATTCGACGTCGAGCCCATGATCAGGCGCGCGGTCGCCGATCCCTTGGGCGAAGGGCTCTGGCTGTCTTTGATGATCATGACACCGCTGGCGCTGCCAGCCTTCATGGCTGCCTCCCTGCTGACCGATGGCCTTCTGGCCCTGCAGCCGCATGATTACCGTTTCAGAAAACTGCTGTTCAAGACCATCGGTTTCCTGGTCACGATCATACTGCTGCTAGCCGCCGCCACATTCGTGACGACAAGCGATCAGGTCCAAGTGGCGCCAATGCTCGGCGAGCTCGCCAGGGTTGGGCTCGACACGGCAGGACAGTCCTTCGCAAATCCCAACTCAAGGTAACAGAACGGCCACATTGGCCGCTATTCGACGGTGACGGATTTTGCCAGATTTCTAGGCTGGTCAACGTCCGTGCCTTTGACCACGGCTGTATGATAGGCGAGCAGCTGGATCGGCAGGGCGTAGAGTATCGGGGCTACGAAGGAATCGACGTCGGGCAGCTCGACGGAGGTGTGCACATAGTCCGCTAGCTTCTCGCAGCCGTGACGATCGCTGAGCAGGATGACCTTGCCGCCGCGCGCGACCACCTCCTGAAGATTGCTCGCGGTCTTCTCGAACAGCGGGTCCGGCGGCGCCACGACGATCACTGGGACATCTTCGTCGATCAAGGCGATCGGTCCATGTTTCAGTTCGCCGGCGGCATAGCCTTCCGCGTGAATGTAGCTGATTTCCTTCAGCTTCAGTGCGCCTTCGAGCGCGATCGCGAAAGCGGTGCCGCGGCCGAGATAGAGGACGTCGCGCGCCGGGCTGATCTCATGGGCGATCTCTTCGAACCGGTGATCCTGCATCAGAACTTCGGCGGCGCGCGCCGGCACCTCGTCGAGGGCTTGGGTCAGCGCCGTTTCCCGTTCCGGCGAGAGGTGACCGCGTGCGCGCGCAGCGCCGATGGCGAGGCAGGCAAGCGTGGCGAGCTGGGTAGTGAAAGCCTTGGTCGAAGCAACACCGATTTCGGGACCGGCAAGGGTGCGAAGATAGCAGGACGCTTCGCGCGCCAGTGTGCTCTCCGGCACGTTGACTACGGCGAGCGTCTGCAGGCCGGCCTGCTTGACGTGACGCATGGCTTCGAGCGTGTCCATCGTCTCGCCGGATTGTGAAACGAAGAGCCCTGCCCCTTCGGCGTCCAGCGGAACGTCGCGATAGCGAAACTCGGAGCCGATATCGACGTCGGTCGGCAGACGCGCCAGCTGTTCGAACCAGTATTTCGCCACCATGCAGGCATAGGAGGCGGTGCCGCAGGCGACCATGGTCATGCGTGAAAGTGCGGAAAAATCGATCGGCAGGTCGGGAAGCTGAATGCGGTGATCGTGGGGGCTCGCGAACGTCCGGAGCGTGTCGCCGAGGACGGCGGGCTGCTCATGGATCTCCTTGTGCATGAAGTGGCGGTAATTGCCCTTGCCGATCAGCGCGCCGGAGAATGCCGTCTGGGTGATCGCCCGTTCGGCCGGATCGCCGAGCGCATCGAAGATCTCGGCGCCATCGGGCCGGATGACCGCCCAATCGCCCTCTTCGAGATATTGAATGCGGTCGGTCAGGTTGGCGAGCGCCAGCGCGTCGGAGCCGATATACATCTCGCCTTCGCCATAGCCGATGGCGAGCGGGCTGCCGCGTCGCGCGCAGATGAGCAGGTCTTCGTGATCCTCGAACAGAAGCGCCAAGGCGAAGGCGCCTTCGAGGCGATTGAGCGCCGTGCGCGCCGCCTCGACCGGGTCCATGCCCTTATCGAGATTGGCGCTGACCAGATGAGGCACGACCTCGGTGTCGGTCTGGGTCTGGAACTGATGCCCCTTTTGCAGGAGTTCGTGACGCAGCGTCTCGAAGTTCTCGATAATGCCGTTATGCACCACCGAAACCCCTCGAGACATGTGCGGGTGGGCATTGTCCTCGGTAGGCGCGCCATGGGTGGCCCAGCGGGTGTGGCCGATGCCGGTGGTGCCGGAGAGCGGATCGTGCTCCAGCACCGCTTCGAGATTAACGAGCTTGCCCTCGGCGCGTCGCCGCTCGATACGGCCATCCACCAGGGTTGCGATGCCTGCACTGTCATAGCCGCGATATTCGAGGCGCTTGAGCGCATCGAGGAGCAGGGGTGACGCCGATTGACGGCCTAAAATACCAATGATGCCGCACATGAGCGCTTTAATCCTTTTGTACTTGCAAGTGAGGTCTTTTTCAGCTTTGCGGCGGGAGTATAGCGACGGCATTCGGGGCGGCAAGCTTCTCGAACTTCTGAACAGGGATGCCATGTAGCTATGATGTACCTGGGTGACACCTCTGCCGGTGGAAGCTTCCTAGTCCGCTTGCGCATCCTTGGGAGGAGCACCGCGCAGCGATCGAAAACCCAGGCCGTACCAGACGAGTGCTGCGAGCTGGACCGCGAGGCAAAGGCCAAAGCCGACCTGATAGGCTTCTGGCCGATATTCGCCGGGGATGCCGGATGGAAACAGATCGATGATTTCGCCGATGGCGTATTGCGTGCCGAACGCTGTCCCGAAGATCAGGAGGTTCATCGCCGTGTTGGCCCGACCCGACAAAGCGATGCCGTAATGTGAGGACAGCCAGGGATAGGCGAGAATCGCAACCTGGCCGGTCATGCCGAACAGCAGCCATGCCGGCAGCATCAGGCTTTCGATATCGAGTATGATCAGCAGTTCCGAGAGCAGGAAGACCGCGAGAAAAGCGTTCATGACGCTCAGGATGTGTGCGCCGCGCCGGACAAACCAGTCGGCAACCGCGCCGCTCAGGAGAATGCCGATCATGAAGGCGATGGCGACCGCCATGAGATGACTGGCCACCCCTTCCCTGTCCATCCCGGCGACGTCGCGAAACCAAAGCCCGGCCCAGAGCGTCTGAATGGCGATATGGGCGCCGGCGGTCGTCGCCAGTAGCGGCGCCAAACGCCAAAAGGCGGCATCGCCGATAATGCTGCCGATCGCCGCGACCTGAGCCATCAGGCCTCCGGCGTTCGAGGACGGTTTGACCTTTTCCGGCACGACGAAGAAGATCAGGAGCGCGACGGCAAAGGTGATGACGCCGAGGCCCTGGAACACCTCCCGCCATCCAAAAGCCTGCACGCTGAGATCGATCGGCTGGGTGGCGACCAGAATGCCGAGCGCTCCGAACGACATCACGATGGCATTAGCAAGGGCTCGCCGATCCTCCGGGACCCAGATGACCACAGCCTTGAAGCCACTCATCAACCCACCCGCGAATCCAAGGCCGATCAATGCCCTGGCAAGTGTGAGGGTCAGGAAGCTCTCACCGATCGCGAACAGCAGCGAGCCGCCGCCGGCCAGAGCGATGAGCACGCTCTGCACGCGACGCGGACCGTAACGGTCCAGAAGCACCCCAAGGGGCAATTGAAACAGCGCGAAGGCGAGAAGATAGGCCGATGTCAGAAAGCCCAGTTCCGCCGCGCTCAGACCGACGTCATGCACGAGATCGGGGCCAACCACGGCGTTCACCGAGCGGAACATCTGCGAGAGGAAGTAACCGATGGCGAACGGCAGAAGGACCGCGAGCGCAATGGTCACGGGACGAAGCGGCCCCTGGCCCGACCTTCCCTCGATTGTCCTATCGCTCGACATCGTCCATCCGATCTTTCATCGCCAGCAGGCGAAGGTTGTCTGGCAGGCGACCGATCGGCTTTTCCTGATTTCGGCTATCTCGGGTTGAAGCTTCATGGCAATGCCTGTCCATCCCAAGGTCGGCAGGACAACTCATCACCGGCAGTTTCCAAAAAGCAAAACCGGCCCGAAGGGCCGGTAATTGTCGTTCAGTCTTATCGACTTTATGCCCACGTCTTCACGGACGTTTCTTCTCCGGGCGAGCCATTTTGCCTTCCTGTCATCTCGCAAGCGTTTTCGCTTTTTCGCGATGACCTAAGGAGCGGAACGACATCTCCACCCCCTATGCTGTCGCCTAAGACTGTAACGAATTTTTCGTCAGTCTTACGGCCAGCCTCCCCAATATCCGCCGGGTGTACGTTGACTTCGAGAAAAAATCTAAGCGACTTATCACCATCAGGTCAAACCTTTTTACGATAGATGAAAAAAAATTCCACGATCGGGGATTTCTTCTGTTTCATCGATAGTTGGCTGGGATGCGCCAATTCGACGGCGACCAAGGCTGAAGATCTCGCCCGATGGGTGTTTCACCGCAAAGGAGAACGGCGGAAAGCCTAGCGCTGGAGCAAACATCGCCCCCTCGCTTGCTTCCAGTGATTGACGGCAATGTCGTGACTCGCCCATGGTTGGAGCCAATCATATCGACCGAACTGACGATTGCCCAATGTCGGACGCCGCTCCGACAACCAAAACCAAAGAAGCGCCATCAATTCAAAACGCCGAGCAAAAGGATGACGACGAGTGTCCGATATCATCTTGGATTTCTCACGAGAAGAATATGAAGAGCGCATCGCTAAAACGCGCGCAGCGATGGAGAGCTACGGGACCGAGCTTCTCATCCTAACCGATCCGTCGAACATGGCCTGGCTGACGGGCTATGACGGCTGGTCCTTCTACGTCCATCAGGCGGTTCTCCTTGGACTGGATGGCGAACCCATCTGGTTCGGCCGCGGCCAGGACGCGCCAGGCGCCAGACGCACGGTCTTCATGGATCACGATCAGGTCATCGACTATCCCGACCATTACGTGCAGTCGACCGAACGTCACCCGATGGACTTCCTGTCCGAGCTCCTGAAGGAGAGAAGCTGGGACAAGAAGACCATCGGTGTCGAGATGGACAATTATTACTTCTCTGCTGCCGCGTTCGCATCACTCTGGAAGCATCTGCCGAACGCGGCCTTCAAAGACATCACCGGTCTCGTGAACTGGCAGCGCGCGATAAAATCGCCGCAAGAGCTTATTTATATGTGCCGCGCTGCCCGGATCATCGAGGCCATGCATGCCAAGGCATTCGAGCTTATCGAGCCCGGCATGCCGAAGAATCAGCTGGTCGCCGCCATCTACCAGACGGCGATTTCCGGCACGGACGGCCATGGCGGCGACTACCCGGCGATCGTCCCGCTGGTGCCCTCAGGCGCCGACGCAGCCGCCGCCCACCTGACCTGGAACGATCAGCCGTTCAAGGCCGATGAGGGCACCTTTTTCGAAATGGCCGGCTGCCATCGGCGCTATCACTGCCCGATGTGCCGGACCATCTATCTCGGCAAGCCGCCGCAGAAGTTTCTCGATGCGGAGAAAGCCGTCATTGAAGGCATCGCCGCGGCGCTTGAGGCGGCCAAGCCCGGTGCGACCTGCCATGA
Organism: Pseudomonadota bacterium; assembly: GCA_039197065.1. Taxonomy (GTDB): domain Bacteria; phylum Pseudomonadota; class Alphaproteobacteria; order Geminicoccales; family Geminicoccaceae; genus JANQPX01. Next base: position 19,513 of record JBCCUL010000007.1, read on the forward strand.
GGTCGAAGCCGCCTGGCGCGAGGTGATCCGGCGCCACGGCATCGAGAAGGAGACCCGCTGCGGCTACCCGGTCGGCCTCAGCTACCCGCCCGATTGGGGCGAGAGGACCATGAGCATCCGCGAGGGTGATCACACCGTTCTGGAAGAAAACATGACCTTCCATTTCATCCCCGCCATCTGGCAGGAGGATTGGGGCCTGGAAATCACCGAGAGCTTCCGCGTCACGCCGTCAGGCGGCGAGCCGTTTTGCGACTACCCGAGGAAGCTTCTCGTAAAAGAGTGAGGCCCACATCATTCGACGGGCGACGCCCGTTGGACTTTCAAAGCCAGCCCGCTATAAAACGACCAACCGACCGCCGGTGGCGGAGGGCCCGTAGTTCAGTGGTCAGAACGCGCCGCTCATAACGGTGTTGTCGCAGGTTCGAATCCTGCCGGGCCCACCAGTCTTCTCAGTGGACAAAAAAGCGGTGTGTTGAAAGTCGTTGGCACCCTGGATGTGCTCGACCGACGATCGGTATCGACGTTAAGGCCAAGTCACGGTCTTGGAGATGTGCTTGGGCTTCAGACAGCACGCCATCACGAGCCCACCATGGGCTAAAGCCGGATCTTGACCCAAGCGCGCGCAGCATCGACGTTGAGAACGATAGCGTCGATCCAGGAGCCCTGTCTGCTGTCGTCAGATCGCCTGGAAACGACGGGCATGCGGATAGACAAGCAATCGGATGCAGAGATGGCTGCGCCTCCTCGTTTCGAGATCGATATGGCCGCCTTTTGGCAAGATCCCTATCCGATCCTTGCCCAAATGCAGCAGGAGGCTCCCATCGCCTATGTTCCGCAGGTCGGCGCTGTCCTGTTCACCCGGCGAGACGACATCGTCGCTTCAGAGCCGAACATTGACGTCTTCAGCTCGCACCAACCCGACGGCTTGATGAATCGTCTGATGGGGCAGAACCTCATGCGCAAGGACGGCGACGCCCATCTTGCCGAGCGGCGCGTCATCTTCCCTGCACTGTCTCCAAAGGCCGTCAGCCAGCATTGGAAGGCGCACTTTCAGACATTGGCCGATGATCTGCTCGAGAAGCTTGCATCCAAGGGACAGGCAGATCTCGTCAAGGATTATGCGCATCCTCTCTCGGCCGAAGCCTTGAAGGCGATGACCGGCCTGACCGAGATACGCTTCCAGGATATGGATGCCTGGTCGCAGGCGATGATCGACGGCATCGCGAACTATGTCGGCGACCCCGACGTCGAAGCCAATTGCCAGCAAGCGACCGCCAGCATCGATGACGCGATCGACGCCATGCTTCCGACCATCAGGAGAAATCCGGACAAAAGCCTGCTGAGCGTCATGTTTCACGCCGGCATGCCCATGGAGCAGCTTCGCGCCAACATCAAACTCGCGATCAGCGGTGGTCAGAACGAATCTCGCGATGCGATCGCTGGCGCCATCTGGGCTTTGCTCACCCACCCGGACCAGCATGCCAAGGTTGTCAGCGGCGAGCGAGACTGGATGCACGTCTTTGACGAATACACGCGCTGGATCTCGCCGATCGGCATGTCGCCGAGACGGGTGGCCCAGCACCACGTCATTCGTGATGTGGCGTTCGCCCCCGAAGACAAGGTCTTCTTCATGTTCGGCGCTGCCAACCGGGACGAGACCTGCTTCCCCGGACCCGACAAGTTCGACCTGTTCCGTGACATGTCGAAAAGCATCCCGTTCGGCGCAGGCCCGCATTTTTGCGCTGGCGCCTGGGCGTCAAAGGCTCTGGTGGCGCATGTGGCGCTTCCCAGCTTGTTCCGTCGATTGACGGGACTGCGCCTTTGTGAGGACGAGCCGGTTCTGCTAGGCGGCTGGGCCTTTCGAGGACTGCTGAATCTAACCGTGACTTGGGATGTCAGTTGACATCCAAAGGGCCCGGCCAGCCAGAAGGGTGCGCCTATTCATGAAGGCGTGGAACAAGGGCTTGCAAGGTTTAGCGTTGGCTGAGCGAGCGTCTTGTTCCGGAGGTTTCGATCTTCCGTTCAGAGCTCGGCCGGTTCGTGGACCTTGTGCTCCGGCTCGGCCGTGCGGCTGAATTTGGGCACGCCTTCCTCTTCTGTCCCAATCCTCCCCGTTTTGAGACATTGGTTGAGATCGTTAGCCGGCCTGGCTGGACTATAGAGAAAACCCTGGGCTTCGTTGCAGCCAAGCGCACGGAGATAGTCGCGCTGAAAGATCGTCTCGACACCTTCCGCGATCACCGAAAGGCCGAGGCTATGGCCTAGCTGGATGATGGCCTTGGTGATCTGCTGGTCGTTGGTGCTGGTTTCGAGATCCTTGATGAAACTGCGGTCGATCTTCAGACGGTCCAGTGGAAAGCGCTTCAGATAACTCAGCGACGAATAGCCTGTGCCGAAGTCGTCGACGGCGATGCTGACGCCGATCTCGCTGAGTGCCGAAAGGATGTTCAAGGCATGTTGCGTGTCCTGGACGAGCATGCTCTCCGTGATCTCGATCTCAAGCCGATCGGCGGGCATTTTCGAGGCGGCGATGATCTTCGATATTTCCTCGACGAGACCGCTGCGCGCGAACTGGATCGGTGACACATTGACCGACATCTTGAATTGGCGATCGTAGGTCGAAATCCAGTCGGCCGCCATGCTGGCGCTCTTGGCCAGTACGATCAGGCCGAGGGGCTGGATGAGGCCGGAATGCTCGGCGACCGGAATAAAGACATCAGGCGGCACCAGGCCTTTTTCCGGGTGCGGCCAGCGCAGCAGCGCTTCGAAGCCGACCACGGCACCGTCGTCCAGCCGAACCTGGGGCTGATAGTGCAGCTCCAGGCGATTGTCGATGATCGCCTGCCTGAGATCACGCTCCAGCGTCTTTCGTATGACGATCGCATCGAACATGCTGGCCGTGAAGTAGGCAAAGGTGCTTCGCCCCGCGTCCTTGGCTTCGTAGAGGGCGAGATCGGCGTTTCGAAGCAGCGTTTCCGAGTCCGCGCCGTCATCGGGACAGATGCTGACGCCGATGCTCGTCGCCGAGCGAAGCGTTTCGCCTTTGAACCGGATCGGCTTTCCGATCTCGTCGATGATTCGCCGGCAGAGGCCGTCGATCGCACTCCTGTCGTCGAAGGGGACGATGATAGCGAACTCATCGCCGCCCAGACGGGCGACATTATCGCATTCGCGCGTGACCGAAAGAAGCCGCTGCGCAACGACGATGAGAACATGGTCGCCGGTCTCATGGCCGTAGGTGTCGTTGATCCCTTTGAAGTCGTCCAGATCAAGAAGCATGACGGCCAATCGGCGCTCATCGGAGCCTGGCTGTTCCAGGATCTGTTCAAGGCCCGACTGAAAGCATGACCGGTTGGTCAATCCCGTCAGACTGTCATGCTCGGCGAGGTAGCGGATCTTCATATCGCTTTGCAGCCTCTGCGTGATATCCGCTGCCGTGCCCCGATAGCCGACAAAGGCGCCGGCATCGTCAAAACGCGGTCGACCGCTGAGCTGGACATGGATCGTTTCGTTGCCGGCATGACAAATGAGGCAGGTCACGTCCCTGAAGTCCTGCCGACGTTGCAGGATCGTTCCAAGCGAGAGGGGCGCGTTGGACGTTTCTTCGAAAATCTCGCAGAAGCCCCGCCCGACAAGCGTATCGGCACCAAATCCCAGAAGGTTGCCCGACGGATCGGAAAGATAGCTGATCGCCAGGCTGGAATCGGTCTCCCAAAGCCAATCGGAGGCCGTCTCGGCGAAATCCTGAAAGCGCTCCTTGTTGGCGCGAAGTCGCCGCTCGATACCGGCTTGCCGGTCCAGGAGATGATTGAGCGTTTCCGCAAGCTCGGACGCCTCGTCACCGGTGTCCTGATCGAGGCGCGAACTCGTCAGCCCGCCTCCCTGCGTAGCCAGCGCATCGAGGGCGCGCTTCAAATGGCCGGTTCCGAGCGTGGAGCAATGTTCCACCATGTTCAGCCCGAGCGCCTCCTGCTCCGCCGTCACCCGGAGCGGCAGGACGCGGTTCAGCAGGTTGAAAAACAGGGTACTGACGCCGATCGCCCAGACGAACACCAGAGCGACCCCTTCAAGCTGAACGACGAGCTGCTCGATCCGGCTGCCAACGGCTAGCTGGTCCTCGAAGACGAAAAGGGCAACCGCGAGCGTCCCCCAAGCGCCGGCAAATCCGTGGGCCGCCACGACGCCGACAGCATCGTCGATGCGCCAACGAATAAGGAGCCAGAGTGCGCCCAGAATGGCGAGGCTGCCGCCAATGCCGCCGATGACGGCAGCACTCGGCAGGGAGACCGCAAAGCAGCTTGCCGTGATCGCCGAAAGCCCGCCGATGATCCCATTGATGGCATTTTGCGGGATGTGGCTTCCGTCGATCCATCGCCCGATGAGAATGCTGGCCACGCCCCCGGAGGCTGCCGCTATGATGGTATTCAGGACAATCCGGCCGAATTCGGCCGATCCCGGTGTGGCGGCGCCGGCGTTGAAGCCAATCCAGCCGACCAGGAGGATGGCGACACCCGTGGTCGAAAGAACGGCGCTGTGGCCCGAAATCGGGATCGGATTGCCGTCCTGATCGAAGCGGCCCGAGCGCGGCCCGATGATCACGACGGCCGCGAGCGCCACCCAGGCACCGAGCGCGTGCACCGCCGTCGATCCCGCATAATCGATGAAGCCGCGGTCGGCGAGGAACGCTTCATTGCCGGGAAGGAAGGTCTGGCCCCAGATCCAATGCCCGGAGACGGGGTAGATGACGGCTGACGTGAAGACGGCGCAGGCGAGATAGCCATGAAACGACATGCGTTCGGCGACGGCGCCGGAAATGATGGTCGCCGCGGTTCCGCAAAAGGCAAGCTGAAAGGCGAGCTTGACGGTCTGGTCGTCGAACGTGGGAAACAGGGAGCCATCAAGCTGCCCCAGCCACCCTCCCAAGCTCGGACCGAACATCACCCCGCTGCCGATGAGCAGGAAGGTTACCGAGGCGAAGGTAAAATCGGACAGATTCTTCTGCGCGACGTTGATCGCATTCTTCGAGCGAACGAAACCGGCTTCCAAGAGAAGAAAGCCGGCCTGCATCGACAGGACCAAGGCCGTGGCAATTACCAGCCAAAGCTCGGAGAGCGCGATGGGAACGAGCAGACTTGCCGATACTTCGGATGCAGAAGCATCAGACGATGCAGACTCGACGCCTGCGGCCAAACCATCCGCAGCGATAGCTGAAGCGAGCCCGCAAATGACGAGCAAATTCAGGATCAATCTTAACGTCAAGGTAAAGCTCTCGCATGCGGAACGAGCGCTGAATTATAAACGGGCAAAGTTACGTCAAGCTTAATCGAAGCAGAACAATCAATCCGGTACGGCTGAAATCATGCACCGCAGTCACATGATCAAAAGCGAGACCGTTTACCGATCCTGACCAGCGCAGTGCGACATGGCGCCGACCTTATCACGATGTCTTGGGGACTTTGGATCCAAGCATCTTCACAGAGGCATCCGGGCCGAGTCCGATTTGGATCGGATGGTTGATCTGGAAACGGCCATCACGTTTTCTGATCGGGAAGTCCTTTTGCATTGACATGACACCGATGTCATGACATCGGTGTCATAACGTGTCGAAGCAGGCGCAAAAGCCTGAAAGACAAATCTGGGGAGGCCTGTTGGCAACCATCTACGATGTCGCGAAAGCCGCCGGTGTCTCGCCCAAGACCGTCAGCCGGGTAATGAACGGCGATGGGCCGGTGCGCGCGGCGACGCGCGAGGCCGTACTCGAGGTGATCAATCGCCTCGGCTATGTGCCGTCGACCGCGGCGCGGGTGATGAAGTCGAACAAATCCGGGCTCCTGGGCTTAATCACCGGGGCGATCAGCGCGCCGATCGACGGATCGACGCCCACAGGGCTTCCGGATTTCTTCATCGTCCAGGGAATTCAATCGGTTATCTCCCGCTCATCCAAGACCTTGATGATCGCTGATACCGCCGGTGACGAGGAGCGCATCGGCGCCCTGATCAGGACCTTTCTGGAACATCGGGTCGAGGGGCTCTTCTACGTCGCCGACAGCCACAGAGAGGTGCAGCTCTCCGTCCCGCAGCCGGGTGTCGAGACCGTGTTGGTGAATTGCTATGACGATCTCGGCACGCCATCGGTACTGCCGGATGATCGCGGCGGGCAACGGCGGCTGGTGGCTGATCTGATCGCCAAAGGGCATCGGCGGATCGCGCTCCTGACCCTCGATCCTGAGACCGATGCGACGCGTCTTCGCTTTTTGGGCTATGGCGATGCGCTGTCTGCCGCCGGGATCGCCTTCGATGACGAACTGGTACGGCCGGGCGAACTGAAGGGGGGCGCCGACGAGCGCACTGTCGTCCGGGAAGCCCTCGATCACGTCCTGGCTTTGCCTGAGCCGCCGAGCGTCATCTGCTCTGGCAATGACCGTCTGGCGATGATCGTCTTCGCGTCCCTTCGCCAACGCGGGCTCGCCATCCCCGAGGATATCGCCGTCGCTGGCTATGACGATCACCGCCAGATCGCGGAAAGCCTCGATCCGCCGCTTACCACCGTCGAACTCCCTTACCACGCCATGGGCGTCAGATCAGCGGAATGGCTGCTGCAGCGCGTCGAGGAGGCAGGCTCCGCGCCACCCTCGAAGCCTGTTCTAGTGGAGGGAGCGCTTCGCCAAAGAGGATCGGTCGGTCCGCCAACATTGATTAGTCACAGAGGGAGGAAACCAGCATGACGATGAGATTTCAGACTGCAGGCGCCACCATGATTGCCGCGCTTATGGGCATGAGCAGCAGCGCTTTCGCCCAGACCACCTTGAGCCTCTGGTATCATGGCGCCGGCAGCGCCAATGCCGAGGAGGCGCTGGTCAACCAGCTGGTCGAGGACTTCAACGCCAGCCAGTCCGACTGGAAGGTCGAGATCGAGACCTTCCCGCAGCTTGCCTATAATGACGCCGTCGGCGCCGCCGCCCTTGCCGGCGAATTGCCGGAGTTCTCGATGTCGACGGACCCGTGATGCCGAACTGGGCCTGGGCCGGCTACATGCAGCCGCTCGGCATCGACCCCGCCAAGATCGAGGGCTTTCTCACCGGCCCGATCGGCAGCTGGAACGGTGAGATCTATTCGGTCGGTCTTTGGGACGCTGCCGTAGCCCTCACCACCCGCAGCTCCACGCTCGAAAAATACGACATCCGCGTCCCGACCCTGGACGAGCCCTGGACCGGCGACGAGTTCAACGCAGCGCTCGAGACCATCAAGGCCTCCGGTGACTTCGAGTACCCGCTCGATCTGGGCATAGCCTGGACGGGAGAATGGTATCCTTATGCCTTCTCGCCATTCCTGCAGAGCTTCGGCGGGGACATCGTCGATCGCGAAACCTACGCCACGGCTGAGGATGTCCTGAACGGCGACGCCGCGATTGCCTTTGGCGAATGGTGGCAGGGCCTCTTCGAAAACGGCATGGCACCCGGCACCAGCCAGGATGCGGCCGACCGCGAGACAGGCCTCATCAGCGGCAAATACGCCATGTCGTGGAACGGCAACTGGGCCGCCTTGCCTGTCGTCAAGGAATTTGGCGATGACGCGCTGTTCTTGCCGGCCCCTGATTTCGGCAACGGTCCCAAGATCGGCGCTGCCTCCTGGCAATTCGGCGTGTCAGCCACTTCCGAGCACCCGGAAGGGGCGAGAGCCTTCGTCGAATTCGCGATCCAGGACAGCTATCTCACCGCCTTCTCCGACGGCACCGGCCTGATCCCGCCGACCACGTCAGCGGCCGAGGCCACCAAGAACTACGCCGCCGGCGGACCGCTCGAGGTCTTCTACGGCCTCTCCGAAGCCCAGGCGGTCCTCCGCCCGGTGACCCCTGGCTACATCGTCCAGGCCAAGGTGTTCGAAAAGGCGCTCGCCGATATCGCCAATGGCGCCGACGTCGCCGACACCCTCGACGCCGCGGTCGACGAGATCGATGCCGACATCGAAGCCAACAGCGGCTACGGCCACTAGGTGGCGTGGCCACCTCATGGACTTTGACCGGCGGGGCCTGGAGTGAGGGTATGCGCCCAAGTTCTTGGGCTTGGTCGAGGTTGCCATCCGAGGTGGTCGTAACACACGAGGTGGTCGCACCACCCGACGGTCGCCTTTGGGCGGTCGTCGGGGGAATTCTTGAGGAAGATGCGCGATGGCTTCGAAGCTGACGCAATCGAACGGGGCGGGTTGGCTGATGGCGCTGCCGGGCGTCGCCCTGATCACCACCTTCATCATCCTGCCGTTCTTCCTGGCCTTCGCCTTTTCCTTGACCAACCAAAGGCTCGCCTCACCCAATCCGGTCGAGTATGTCGGCTTCGCCAACTACGAAAAGCTCCTGGGCGTCGCGCTCTTCAAGCTTGAGCCGGAGCGGGACGACGCAGGCCAGGTCGTCCGCGACGACGAGGGCGAGATCGAGTATCCGCGGCTTCGGAAATTCACGCGAAAGAACCCTGACTATCCGCATCTCGAAGGCAAGCGGGAGTGGTTCTCCTGGGCATGGGGCGAGGATCGCATGGTGGTGCTCGCCTCCGACGTCGTCTTTATGAAAGCCCTGATCAATACCTTCCTCTTCGTGCTGATCGTCGCCCCGCTGCAATCGGCGGCAGCACTCGGCCTGGCACTCCTGATCAATCAAAAGCTCAAAGGCATCAATATCTTCAGGGTCGTCTATTTCATGCCGGTCGTGGTGTCGATCGTCGTCGTCTCCCTTCTCTGGCGGTTCATCTATTCAGATGGCGAGGGGCTTCTGAACAACATGCTGGGTTTCCTTTCCTTCGGTCTCTTCCAGCCCCATGACTGGCTCGGCGACACGTCGACAGCGCTTCCCTCGATCATGGTCATGTCGATCTGGCAGGGCGTCGGCTTTCATATGGTCATCTGGCTCGCCGGCCTGCAGACGATCTCGCCGACCTATTACGAAGCCGGCCGCATTGAAGGCTGCACCAAGTGGCAGTCTTTCCGTTACATCACCTGGCCCGGCCTTCGAAACACGGCTGTCCTGATCGTGATCACCATGCAGGCCTTTGCCCTCTTCGCCCAGATCGACGTGATGACCAAGGGCGGTCCCCTCGACAGCACCCAGGTCATGGTCTTCCAGGCGGTCGAGCGCGGCTACGGCAAACAGGATATCTCCGGTGGTTCTGCCATCTCGGTGATCCTGTTCCTGATCGTGCTCTCGATTTCCCTGATCCAACGCTATCTCACTCGGGAGCGCTGACCATGGCCGCCGTCGCTGATGACAATCGGGGCCTTCGCCTCTTCACCCGCTATGCCGTGCTCGTCTTGGTGGCCGTCATCTTCATCTTCCCGCTCTTGTTCATGGCGATGTCCTCGCTGAAGCCGGATCAGCAGCTGCTTTTGGACACCAACAGCCTGCGCGCGTTCCTCCCGGTCGGAGACATCTCCTTCGACAATTACGGTGCTGCCTTCGAGCGCGCGCCGATCGGCATCTTCGTCTTCAATTCCGTGCTGATCACCGGGCTCACCGTGGCCCTGACGCTGTTCGTCTGCTCGCTCGCCGGCTTTGCCTTTGTGTTCCTGGAATGGAACGGCCGCACGGTGATCTTCTCGATCCTGCTTGCAACCCTGATCATTCCCTATGAGACCATCTTCATTCCGCTGCTGCTGATGGCGAGCCAGATGCCCTGGATCGGTCTCGATGGCTTCGAGATCGGCTGGCTCAACACCTATCGCGTGCAGATCCTCCCTTTCATCGCCGATGGCCTTTCGATTTTCCTCTTCGTGCAGTTTTTCAAGGATCTGCCGCGCGAATTGATCGAGGCCAGCCGCGTCGAAGGAGCGAGCTGGTGGTTCATCTACCGGAAGGTCGTGATGCCCTTGTCGGGGCCGGTGATCGCAACGGCGGCGATCCTGAAATTCCTCTTCATGTACAACCAGTATCTCTGGCCCCTGATGGTGGTGCAGGACGAGGGCATCCGGCCGGTCATGGTCGGCCTTCGCTACTTCACCGATCAGCTCAACGTCCCCTGGGGCGAGGTCATGGCCTATCTGACCATCATCACCGTCCCGGTCCTCGCCTTCTATCTCGTCCTGCAAAAAGCGTTCATCGCCTCGGTCGCCTCCACGGGCGTGAAGGGCTGAGCTGATGGGGTTGGCGCTCGATGACAAATGGGTCTGGGATAGCTGGTATGTCCGGGACGGCGATCTCTGGCATGGCTTCTTCCTGCAGGCGGACAAGTCGCTTGGCGATCCCGAACTCCGCCACTGGAATGTCTCGATCGGCCACGCCACCAGCCCGGATCTGACCAACTGGACCTATCTCGGCACCTGCTTCGCGCCGAGCGAAGGGCCGGCCTGGGACGACAAGACCACTTGGACCGGATCGGTCGTGCAGGCCGACGATGGCCTCTGGCATCTCTTCTATACCGGCACGTCAGCGGCCGATGATGGTCTGCTGCAGCGCATCGGCCATGCGGTAAGCGATGATCTGCAGAACTGGAAGCGCGTCGGCGATGGCCTGGCCCTGGACCGAACCAGCGACAGCTATGAGGAGTTCCAAAAAAGCCGGTGGCATGACCGCGCCTTTCGCGATCCCTGGGTCATGCGCGATCCGGAGGGTCCGGGCTGGCTGATGTTCTTCACGGCCAGGATGAGCGGCATCGAGGATACGCTCGAAGCGGGTGCGATCGGCTTCGCCACCTCGCCGGATCTCTACGACTGGACGCTCGAAGACCCAGTTTTCGCAGGCGGCTTCGGCCATCTCGAAGTGCCGCAAATCTTCACGCTTAAAGGTCGGTGGTATTGCCTCTTTTGCACCGGCGCCGACTGCTGGTCCCGATCAGCCATTGCCAAAGCGGGCCCGGCGCTCACGGGCAATCACTATCTGATCGGCGAGGGGCCGCGCGGCCCCTGGCGACTTCCGCCCGGCCCGATGCTCGACGGCGCTGATCTGACCGATCGCTACGCCGCGCGCATCATCTTCGATGGCGGTGATCCGAAGCTGCTCGGCTTTCGCTGGTTCGATCGACGCGGTGGACGGTTCGTCGGCGAGATCGCCGACCCGGTCCGCGTCGGCATCGACGGCGAAGGGCGACTCCAGCTTATCAATGAAGAACGCGAACCAAGGGGAGATGTCTGATGGCCGGCGTGAGGCTGAAGGGCGTCAAGAAAAGCTATGGCAAGGTCGATGTCATCAAGGGTGTCGACATCGACATCGAAGACGGCGAGTTCGTGGTCTTTGTCGGACCTTGGGGTTGCGGCAAGTCGACCCTGCTCCGCATGATCGCTGGCCTCGAGGACATCACGTCAGGCACGCTCGAGATCGGCAATCGCGTGGTCAATGAGATCCCGGCATCCGAGCGCGGCATCGCCATGGTCTTCCAATCCTATGCCATTTTTCCGCATATGACCGTGCGCGAGAACATGGCCTTCGGCCTGACGGTCGCTGGTGCTTCCAAGGAGGAGAAGGACAGCAAGGTCGCCGAGGCCGCGCGCATTCTGCAGATGGAGCATCTCCTCCATCGCCGCCCCTCGCAGCTGTCCGGCGGACAGCGCCAGCGGGTCGCGATCGGCCGGGCGATCGTGCGAAAGCCGGAAGTCTTCCTGTTCGACGAGCCGCTCTCCAATCTCGACGCGGCCCTTCGGCTCGGCATGCGCATCGAGATCGGCAAGCTGCACAAGCAACTGTCCGCGACCATGGTCTATGTCACCCATGATCAGGTCGAGGCGATGACGCTCGCCGACAAGATTGTCGTCCTGAAGGACGGTTATGTGCAGCAGATCGGACCGCCGATGGACCTTTATCACCGCCCGGCCAATCTGTTCGTGGCGGGCTTCATCGGCGCGCCCTCGATGAATTTCCTCGATGTCGACGTCGAGGCTAAGGACGCCCAGTCCGCAAAGGTCAGCTCGGCCATCGTCTCGCCACTCGCCATCCCGTTGCGCCTGGGCGGTATCGAGGCCGGGCGCAGCGCCAAGCTCGGCATTCGCTCGCAGGATCTGAAGCCGGTCGACGAGGGCGGTGTGATCGAAGGCCAGGTGCAGCTGGTGGAGCGGCTCGGCACAGAAACCGTCATCGACATCGGCCTCAAAGACGGTAGCCGCGTGCTCTCATCTATGCCTGAAGACGCCGCACTCGATCCGGGCCAGACGATCTCCTTGGGATTTTCGCCGGAAAAAGCCCATCTGTTTGCACCCGAAGCATGAGTCGTCCCGTTCTGATTCTGGATCAGCATTTCCGAAGGGTCGATGAGCTGTTCACCGCCGCCGCTTATGCGAGGCTCGGTAAGCTCTGCACGATCGTCGGCGGTGAGGATCGTCCCATGCCGCGGGAGATCTTGCTTGAACATTTGCCTGAAGCTGACTTCCTCATCGCCGCAAAACCAACATTGTCGTCGGGCGACATCGCTTGTGCCAAAAAACTCAAGGCCGTGATCGAAGTTGCTGGCGCCTTTCACGACGGCCTCGACTATCAGGCCTGTTTCAACAGAGACATCGAGGTGCTGTCCTCGGTCCCTGGCTTTCGCTTCGCGGTCGCCGAGATGGCCTTCGCGATGATCCTTGCCGGTGCTCGCGGGTTGGTTCGGGAGCATGAAGCCTTTCGCAGAGGTGCGGAAGCCTGGCTTGTCGAACATGAACAAACCGATTTCACCCTCTACGGACAAAGCATTGGGTTCGTCGGCTACGGCCAGATCGCCCGCGAATGCCACCGGCTCTTGGCACCGTTCGCGCCAAAAGTGCGCGCCTACGATCCTTGGCTCGATCCCGCCTCAGTCGAGAAACAGGACGTGACCCTGGACGATCTCGACGCTGTTCTGGAATGCTCGCGCGTCCTGGTCATCGCCGCATCGCCGACGGCCGAGAACCATCACCTGATCGATGCAGCCAAGATCGAGCTTCTGCCGAACGCAGCCCTGGTCATCCTGATCAGCCGCGCCCACGTCACCGAATTTCGAGCCCTCGTCCAGGCCGCCGAACGAGGGCGTATCAGGCTCGCCACCGACGTCTTCGATCAGGAACCACTTGCCCCGTCCGATCCCCTTCGCCAGGCGCAGAACGTCATCCTCTCCCCTCACCGCGCCGCCGCTGTCAAAGGTGGACGTCAGCCCATCGGCGACATGGTTGTCCACGACATCAACGCCATCTTGAGAGGCGATCCGAGCCGCCAGCTCAAAACAGCTGATCCCAGACATGTGGCAGATCTCGTCAAAGGGCAGGATCTCATGGCATAAGGCGCGACCTGAACGAGCCAGCACCGACAACACGCTTGTGGATGACAACAGTTGCCGGTGAGATGTCTGTGCACTCGTCCTTCCAGCTTGCACCGGGTGTGGGTGAGTTCAGTTCAAGCGACACAAACGTTTCGATGATCGCTGTCGATCGGAAACCTTGCGCAATAGAAGCTGGCGGACTCGGCGAGGGTTTGTACCGAGGCCTCGGGTGCGTTGTAGGTGAGCGTGTCGATGCCAAACTGGGCGCATATCTCTTCCGTCAGAGCTTCCGGTAATGTCACGACGGGTTCGGTTTGCAAGGGATCGCCAATAACAACAGCTCGTTTGGCGCGCATGATCGCACCGACGGCGGCCTGCGGAGCCGCCTGCCCCGCTTCGTCGATGAGAAGCCAGCCAAGCGTTTCCGGGCCAAGCCCAGAGAACAGGCGATGGGCAGACGCGAATGTCGCCGAGACGACGGGCACGACAAGGAAGTAGGTCGACCACAGATCGGGTATCAACGCATCCTTCTCGATCGTGCCGAGCGATTTCGTAGCGAACGTCTCGGTGAATATCGCCAGGTTCTTTCTGATGGGATCGGCAGCACAGTCGATGAAAGCACGGTGCAGAGCCATCGCCGTTTCGAAGACATGATCTCTTTCCGCATGTGCAGCCTCATCGAACCACAAATGTGCAAGCTGCTGCGCCTCATGCGTATCATCGAAGAACGATGAATCCGGTATCGGCGCATTGAGGTCTTCGGTGCTCGCCGAAATCCGGTCTTCCAATTCCAGCTGCTCGGTCTCCAGACGTTGTCGTGTCGACGTCAGCTTGTTCAGCATCGATCGCTGTTTATTGAGTGTCTGTGCTATTTGCTGGAGCTGATCCTCGGCAATGGCCTTTTCTTCATGACGATCATGGACATCGGCCAGCAGGCTTTCACGCTTTGCCTGCCAGTCGCGCGCCAGCTTCGTTCTGAGCAGCCTCGACCAATATCCTGGTTTATGCTTGTTGAGATCGGACAGGCGACGAAGAGCCTGGTAGAGGCTCGAACTTCTCTGGTCCAGGTTGCCGAGCGCCTCTTCATTCTCGCTATTGATCTGGTCGATGATTGATTCGACCTCCGGGATTTTTCCTTCGATCTTGGCGATCTGTCTTTGGACATGATGGGCTTCGGCAAGAGCCTGATAAACGTGCTGAAGCTTCCCTCGTGTCTTGCGCGCCTTTTCTGCAGCTTGAAGAAAATTTTCCCGCGCAACATGCCATCTTGCCATGGCGTCGTGTCGGTCTTTCGGCGGGTTTTCCTGAAGCGCAACATGGCGAGGGCGTTGGACTGCCGGTTGATCATCATCTTGAAGCGCACTTTTGGATTGGGGTGCGCCTGACGCATGATCGAGATAGGTCGCCAGCCCATGTTCTTCGTCGCGCCAGAAATCTCGTGCAAACTCAAACCGGTTTGACGCGTTGCCGAGAACGGCAGTGATGCAGCCCCAGGTCGCCCGTCCCAGCACAGTGTCGGAAATGGACGAAAAATAGCGCAGGCCGATTGCATCGGACGCCACGGCTTCCAGTGCAGATAACTCGAAGCTTGCATTCTCGACGGCTTTGTCATTCGAAGATGCCACGACCATTTCGAAGCCTTTTAGGCGTTCGTCGACATGATGCAGCGTTATCCCGCCGCCGCCGCGCTGCAGCACTTGGCTCGTCGGCGAAAAAGCAGTGTTCGGATCGTCATACTCAGCCATCACCTCGGCGCGTTCGACGATCCGGGCAGCAATGATGTCACGCACCAAGGCGGTTTTGCCCGTGTCCGGGAGACCATCGACGGCAAAAAATCCGGTGTCTTCGAGACCGTCACTTGTCCCGTTCACGGCCGCTTGCTGCAATGGAGCCAAGGGATGTCGGCCTGGCCCCGGCCATCGACCAAGAGGGGTAAAAGCCGGCTGCAGCAATGTGCGCAGACCATCCTCGTCTTCCAGCAGATCCGTCCGCGTGCTTGGCGCGGCCTCACCTAGATAGAATTGCAAGATGCGCGGCAGGCTGGATTGGTCAGCCAGGTCTCTCGCTTGAATCAAATCCTGGATGAAAAATGAGTTCACGAATTCGGGCTCGGGCGGGGCGTCGTTATCGATATCGTCAAATCTGCGAACGGCAAAATGCGGCGGCGTCGTGTCTTGGTCTTCGAGGCCGAGAAGGCCAATCAAAAGCGCATAGAGTTCGTCGATGCCAGTCCGATCCAGCGGGATGACCTTATTGTTCTCATCATGCCGGATGAGTTTTTTCCTGAGCGCGTTGACCAAGGCCTTCTCTTCAAACGGCCAATCAGCAAGAGCCTTGAGATTACCCTGCAAGGCCAACGGCAAACCCCAGGCAAAGGTGGAAATCGCGGCGCTGTTCTCCTGCCCTTCCAGAGGCCTGCCATTCTTATCAAGCAGGATGCTGGCAAGTGCCGCACGCCCGGCGATCCGGGGTTCGTCCGGTCTGTCGTCAGCGTAGACGTTTAAAAGCTTGGCGATAGCTGGATCGAGATCGATGGTTCCCAAGATCAGTTCATAGTAGAGCCTCGTTTGGGGCCTAGACGTCTCGCCTCTTTCCCAGTGAAGCTGCTCGCCGTGCAAATGTGCGATACGCGATTCATCACCGGCCGTGAGATCGCTTTCCCGACGAAATCCTCTCGGGGGCGACAGCACTTCAAGGGCTGTCCAGGCATGCAAGATGCTCTGCGTTTCGGTTTTGACTGCAGATTTAGGGTCGACGGACACGGACTGCGGTCGTGTCCTCTCACCAGTCAAAATGATGGTTTCAGGAGGCGCACTCGCCATCGCTTGACGTATGGGAAATTCAGCGGAGCGTGTCGAAGGGGCACTCCAGTTTTTTCGGGGCGATATCAGATCATGCGATGGGGCTGTTCGGCGCTTCAAATTCGCGCCCCTGGGCGTCGACCTTAAATCAAGCCCGTAAAGAAGATCCTGACTGACAGGACCGTCTTTTTGGTTTTCTTTATATTTATTTTTAAGTTCTTGTATCGAATAAGGTCTCTTCGCCATAGCTCTACACTTCTCTATTCTATTGACGAGGATGCCGGATCAGACCATCTGAGCTCCGTAATACAATCATAAGTATATATATCACCAAAGGCGATGCAATTTTTGCTGTTTCTGCAATTTCCAGGGGTAGATGATTGCCCGAGCGGGATATCACCGCTCTGCGACCGAGCCGAACAGGTCCGTCCAGGCCTCCCGGCTTCCTTGCAGCGGATCCCGATCGGGTGTGACCGGGATCCGCTGCATCGCTCTGTTTCGCTGCATTTCCTTATCGAACAGTTGGAACCAACTGTTCGTGCAAAACGCCAGCTGACGGGCCGAACTTTGACGCCACCGCGTCATTGAGCGCGCGGGGATTGCTCGCTTAAGAGACGATCGCTCAGCTTATATCAATTCCGGGGACGCTCCGCCCGGTCGCCTCGCATCTAGCCGACGAAACTCTTGACCTCGTCGACTGAAACGACATGGCAGTAGATCATGTTGATGATCTCGAGCTCTTGCCGGTGCAGCTCGTCGGTGGCTGCGGCGCAAGCGTCGTGCACCACCACGACGCTGAAGCTCTCGTCGCAGAGTGATCGGACCGAGGAGCTGACGCATTGGTCCGTGAAGATGCCAGCGACGATCACGTCGGTGATGCCGATATTGTGCAGCATTAATCTCAGATTGGTGCCGGTGAGCGCGCTGTCCGTGGTCTTGGTCACGACGATTTCATCGTCCCTGGGGGAGAGAGCGTCGACGATCTGGCTGTCCTCCCTGTCTTTTGGGAGAAGCAGATAGTTGAAGCCCGGCTTCTTCTGGCTAAGCGAACGGTCGCGGCCGTCCTCGGTCTGGCAGGCGATGCGTGCGAACATCACCTCGATTCCCTTGCCCCGCGCCCAGTCGATCAAATCGGCGGTGTTGGGAATGACTGTGCCATTCATGCGCTCGAAGAAGGGTCGCCAGCGTTCGGCTTCCGCCGCGTCCTCAGGCACCTCCAGATAGGTGTTTTGAATGTCGATCACCAGGAGCGCGGTCTTCTTCGGATCGAGATGGATATCCTCGGGCTCATCGGCGTTTTGGTAGTAGAAGCTGCGAAAGGCGGTCTTCCAGCTCTCCATGGGCTTAGGCCTCCCCCATGTTGTTCAGATAGTCCTTGCCGAGCCTCGCCGTGGTTGCGGCGAAACCAGGCGCAAGTTCCTGGGGTTCGGGCGCTTCGATATGGCTGCCGATCCAGGCGAGCAGCGCCATGCGCCGCAGCATGACGAAGGTCTCGATCTCGGCTTCATCCTCGGCGCTAAGCGCCCGCACGCTGCGATAGCCTTTGAGCCAGGCGGTCTTCATGTCGGGAATGCGTGGGTCATCCTCGATGAAGCTGATGGCGGCGGCGAAGTCGTACATGAACCAGCCATGGCCGCAGTCGTCGAAGTCGATCAGGCGGGTGCTGCTATCGTCGACGAGGAGATTGGCAAGACGCATGTCCGCATGGATCAGATTGTAGCGCCCCGGCGCCTTGCCATAGCGTTCCAGGCGTCTTCGGATGGTGGCCTCGACCTTCTCGAGCGTTGGCCGGACCTCGGCGTCGACCTCCGGCGCATCCCGCCAGTCACCCCAGGTCGGCGTTTCGCCGAAGACCGCATCCACGTCCCAGGTGAGCCGCTCGAACGGGTCGGGCTTGGTCCAGCCGAGCACATGATCGTGACAGCGGGCAGCGATGGCGCCGAGCTCTTCGAAACCATCACTCATATCGCCGCTCTCGTCGGGCGCGTCCCCTTCGACGAAGTGGAAGAGCACGAGAAAGCGCTCGGCATCCAGACCGTCGATCGCCGCCGTCTGGATCGCCTTGCCGTCGCGGCCGAGATAATAGCCGGGTGTGGTCACCACATCATCGGCACCAAGCGCATCGATCCAGGCAAGCTCGCATTCGATCGCGCGGCGGGTGTGGTAGTTCTCCCGATGCACCCGCAGCACGGCTTTGTAACCGCCTTCGGCTTCCACCAGATAGGTGGCGTTTTCAGAGACGTTGATCAGCCGGGCCGACGCCCCCCCCGGCATGTCCCAGAGCGAAAGCGCCTTTGCCGCCAATCGCTCCAGATGCTGCAACAACACCTCAAGCCGCATCTCCGAGCCAGCCATGATTTTTCTCTCCCAATCTAACCTTGCCCCCGACAAGAGTCCGCATACCCGGGAAAACAGGGCGCGTTCTTCGAAGGCCGCCGCAAGTCAATGCCGAGGGCCATGCCCTCAAATCTCGTCCATCGCTTCCAGCGACTCGGGGATGATCTGGCCGCCGTCGACGACGATCTGCTGGCCGGTGATGTAGCCGGCTTCGTCGGAGGCGAAGAAGAGTGCGGCGTTGCCGATATCCTCGACGTCGCCGAGACGCTTCAGCGGGATGGAGGCGGCCATGGTGTCGAGATAGTCCTGGCCAAGGTCCTGCAGTCCTTCGGTGTAGATGTTGCCGGGCATCACGGCGTTGATCGTGGTGTTGTAGCGGGAGAGCTCCATCGCTGCGGTCTTCAAGAAGCCGAGCTGGCCGGACTTCGACGCGCCGTAATGGGCCCAGCCGGGAAAGCCGGTGACCGGACCGGTGATCGACGAGGTCAGCACCACCCTGCCCTTGCCCGCTTTCTCGAAGTGGGGGATGGTTGCCTTCACGCAAAGAAAGGAGGAGCGGAGGTTGGTCGCCATGACCTGGTCCCACTCGTCGGGATCCATGTCGACGATCTTGGTCTGCGGAAAGGCGCCGGCATTGGCGCAGATGATATCGAGGCCGCCTTGCGCCGTCGCGGTGTTGTCGACCATCGCCTTGACCGAGGCCCAGTCTGAAACGTCGGCGACCTCGTATCTGATGTCACCATCGATCTCGCCGGCTGCTTTTTTAAGATCGTCTTCGCCGCGTGCTGCGATGGTCACCTTGGCGCCCTGGCGCGCGAACACAGTGGCGATCCCGCGCCCGATTCCTTTGGAACCGCCGGTGACGATGACGCTTTTGCCTGCAATCGATGTCAGCATGGTTTGCTCCCTTTCTTCTTCGACATTAGTTTTGTGCCGCAGCACTTTCCTTGTTAGCGCGCAGCAGCCAAGTGACGGCAAGCGCCGTCAGAATGATCACGAACGACCCGACGACCGACATGATGCCGAGGGTCGGCACCAGCGGCGAGTAGCCGGAGACCATCTTTGCGTAGAGCCATTCCGGCAGGGTCGAGTCAGCGCCTGTCGTGAAGAGCGACAGCGGGAAGTTGCCCCAGCTCAGGAGGAAGGCGAACAAACCCGCCGAGACCAGACCCGGCAGCAGCAGCGGCAAGGTGATCTCGCGAAAGATCGTCCAAGTATCGGCGCCCATGTCGCGGGCGGCTTCTTCGAGGGCCGGGTCGAAGCTGTAGGCGCGGATCGAGACGATCAGCGTGGCGATGGGTGCGATCCAGACCAGATGCGCGACGACGGCGGTCTTCCAGGTTGGGATCACGCCGATGGCGTTGAACCACATCAGAAGGGCGAGGCCGAGCACGGTCTGCGGAAAGAAGATCGGTAGAAGGATCAGCTTTTGGAAGGTCGAGCGAAAGCGCCATTGATAGCGCGCGAAGGCGAGTGCGCCGAAAAACGCGATCACGACCGAGATCACCGTGACCAGAAGTGCGACTGCCAAGGATGTAGTGAGCAGATCGGCGACCGTGCTGCTTTCGAGGGCTTCTGCGTACCACTTTGTCGAATAGCGCTTGATCGGAAAGGTGAGATATCGCGCGCGAGAGACCGAGGCGAAGCCGACCGAGATGAGCGGCAGATAGAGAAAGGCAATGACCAGCAGGCCGTAGACGAACAGCACGATGCGGGTGGAGCGGCTGGCCGGCATCAGCGTTTCCGTCCCATGATCGCGTCCAGATCGACCCGGCTGACGCCAAAGAGGGCAAGCCCGCCGATGATCGCGATCAGGATCATGGAAAGGGCGGAGCCGAGCGGCCAGTCCTGACCAAAGGTGAAGGCGGTTTCGATATCGTCGGCGATTGCGATCACCACCTGCCCGCCGAGGATTTTGGACTCGGCGAGAGCGCCCGCTGCGAGAACGAAGCTCAGCAGCGAGCCGACCACGATGCCGGGTGCTGCTAGTGGGATTTCGATCTGGGTGAGCACCTGCCAGCGGTTGGCGCCGAGATCGGCCGCGGCCTGGCGCGTGTCGTCGGGCACCATCGCGATGCCCTGGGCCAGTGGAAACAGCATGAACGGCAGATAGACGTAGACGAGGCCAAAGACGATGATCGGCACGCCATAGAGCGGGCTATCGAACCCTGCACCGGTCCAAGCGCGAAAATGGCCTTCGATCAACCCGCCTTTCATCAGCGTCAGCACCCAGCCGAACAGGCGGATGTTCTCCGAAACGAACAGGCTCATGACGACCGCGATGGTCAGCACGAGGGTGAAGCGTCCGAACACCTTGGCCATGCCGTAAGCGAGCGGCCAGCAGATCACCAGGAGGATCAATGTCGATGCGAGCGCCATGCCAAGCGACCAGAGCAGCGACTTGTAATAGCCTTGTGCGAAGAATACCGAATAAGCGGAGAAATCGGGCATATGCGCCAGGCTGAACACCTTTTGCGGCATGATCGAAAACAGCGCCACCACCAGCATCGGCGCCAGAAAGGCGAGCAGCAGCACGATAGCCATGGGCAGCGAGGATAAAAGGCCCAATCTGCGATCGAGACGTTCCATCAAGCGCCCTCGATCAGATGCGTGCGCTCGGCGTTGAAGCCAAGGGTGACCTCTTTGTCTTCGGGATCGGCAATGCGTTCTTCGCGCAGCTTCTCCACGGTGATGGCCTGCCCGTCCGGACCCGCGACCTGATATTGGATGCGTGAGCCGAGGGCGTATTCGGCGGTTATCCTGCCATCGATCCGGTAATCATGCTGGCTGGCGTCGGTGGCGAACTGCACATATTCCGGGCGCACCATCAAAAGACCACGCCGACCGTCGGCGAGCGTCGACTGGGTGACGCCCTCACGGACGGTGAGACCCGTTCCGGTAAGCATACCGTCGCCACTGCCGGTCACGTCGAACAGGTTCACCTCGCCCATGAACTCGGCGACGAAGCGGCTGACCGGTGCGCCATAGATTTCATCGGCGCTGGCGATCTGCTCGAAGCGACCTTCCTTCATGATCGCGATTCGATCCGACATCACCATCGCTTCTTCGAGCGAATGGGTGATGTAGACGAAGGTCTTGCCGGTGCGTGCATGCAGATCCTTCAGCTCCTTTTCGAGCGTCTTTCTCAGGCGATAGTCGAGGGCGGACAGCGGCTCGTCGAAGAACAGGATTTCCGGATCGAAGGCCAAGGCGCGTGCGAGCGCCACCCGCTGGCGTTCGCCGCCCGAACATTGCGAGATACGTTTGTCGTAGAAATCGCGCGGCAGACGAAGCAGATCCAGGAGTTCGAGCGCGCGTTCCCGCCGCCGGTCCGGCGGTTCTTTTCTGATCTTCAGCGGGAATTCGATGTTACGGCCCACGCTCATATGCGGGAACAGAGCGAGGGACTGAAAGACCATGCAGGTCGGGCGAAGGTTGGCGGGCGTCTGGTCGATGCGGGCGTCGCGCAGATGAATTTCGCCGGATGTCACCTCGTCCATGCCCACCAGGAGGCGGATCAGAGTCGATTTGCCGCTGCCGGACGGGCCGACGATCGTGAAGAACTCGCCCTCTTCGATGTCGAGGTCGATGCCGTGCAGCGCGGTGAAGTCGCCGAACGTCTTGACGACGCCGCGCAGGCGAAGGAGAGCGGTTGTATCCATGAACAGACCTAGCTGGATGGGAGCCGCCCCGAGGCGATGACGCCCCGGGGCGATCGATTGGCCGGCTAGGACCGACGCGCTTCGGTGTAGATGTCGATCAGGGTGTCGTAAGAGGCGACGACCTCGTAGTCGAGCGAACGGCTCATCTCGTCGGCGAGGCTGTCCATCTGGATGGCGTCCAGCTCCTCCTCGTCAAACAGCGACATCACCTTGGGATCGCCCATCTGGCTGACCGGGTTGTAGGTGCCTTCGGTGAAGGCGACGGCCTTCGAGATCTCCGGCGACTGGACGAACTCCAGGAAGTCTTCGGCGAGATTGCTCGGGTCCGGATTGTTCACCGCCGAAGTCAGCTCGATCCAGACGACCCCGCCCTTGCCGTCCACAGGCCCCGAGTTCGGGGTGATGCCACGGACATTGGTGGCGCCGTCGTAACGCGCCGGCGATGCCGTGTAGGTGCCGCCGGTGAAATAGGCGTCGATCTCGCCATTGATGAGCGCCGTGTTCATCGCGACGAGATCGTCGGTCAGAAGCTTCGATCCGCCGAAGATCGCAGCCGCGGTCTCGCGGAACTTCTCGACGTCGTCGCCTTCCACCGGAGCGAACGGGTTCAGGCCCGCGGTCAGGCACATATGGATGACGTTCCAATTGTCATAGGTCAGGACGCCGAAGCGGCCGCTCATCTCAGGATCGAGGAACAGGTTCCAGCCCTGGTCTTCGGCCATCTCGCGGCTGATGACATCGGTGTTGACGACGAAGCTGAACGGACCATAGCGCTGCGGCATACCGATCAGATTACCGTCATCCGCAAACGCCAGCGCATAGGGCGGGTCCGCGAATTCCGGCAGCATCGTCTCGAAATAGGGCATGAAGCGGTCTTTATCGAGCGCCTTGATCAGGCCTTCCGGGTAGAGCTGGTCGCGCGCCCAGGGCTGGTTGACGTTGATCAGATCCCAGACCGAGGTCTCGCCGGCACGCAGCTTGTTGATCATGTCAGGGTCGGACGTGCCGCTCTCCGCGCGCACCGTGGCGCCGGGATTGGCGTCCCGAAACGGCCCAAGCACCTCATCCGAGTTGTAGCCTTCCCAGCAGAGGATGTTCATCTGGTCGTTGCGGTCGGCAAACGCGGTCCTTGCCGGTCCCATCGCAGCCACCCCGCCGAGAACGGCGGTGCTCTGAACGAATCGTCTCCTGTCGATCTTGATCATGGCGGTTACCTCCTTTTTTCGTTGTTGCGTTCGGGAGTCTTTCTTTTTGTCGCCGCCCGCTCAGGCGGGGCGGCCCTTGATGTTGGCGAGAACCTCCGTGATGCGATCTCTAGCAATGACCATGCCATCAAGGCTTCCGGACATGAAGATCCTGCCGGTGGCGCCCATCATTTGAACGTCGTTGACGGTCATGTCAGGCGCCGCCTTTTCCGCTTCATTGGCAGCGACGCAGGCGAACAGCGCTGGCGTCATCTCATAGATCAAGAGCGCCGTCCCCGGCACGAGGATCGAGCCGTCGCGCGAACGGTTCAGGATGATCGCATGCTGATCCGAGAGATCCTCGATGATGTCGTGATAGAGCACCTTGGGCGCCAGCTGATCGGCTGGCTTTGCGCCGATACCCTTCAGGACGGCGCGTCCCGCTGCATTCAGTTCCGCCATGCTGTCGGCATGCAGTTCCAAGAGACCGAACTGACGCTCGGTGAAAAGAATGCCAGGCTCCATGTCGGGCGCTGCCTTGAGCGCAAGGTCGGTGATGCGGTGAATGCTCAAGGCTGGTGCCACTTCGATGATCAGCGAGTGCTGACCCTTGAACGGCGGATAGGCGCGCGCACGCATCGGTGACGACAGATAGGCCGCGAACTGCGGCTGCAGATCCTCGATCGGCAGATAGACGCGAAGCTCCGTCATGCCCGGACGTTCCTCATGCGCCCAAAAACCTACTTCTTGGCCGCGGAGAAATATTTGCCTAGATCGGCATGGGGGCGCGGGATGACGTGCACCGCGGTCACCTCCCCCACCTGGGAAGCCGCTTCGGCGCCGGCTTCGGCGGCGGCCTTGACCGCGCCGACATCCCCGCGCACCACGACCGAGACCAGCCCGCCGCCGACCTCGTTGCGCTCGACGATTTCAACATTCGCCGCCTTGACCATCGCATCGGCTGCTGAGAGCGCCGGCACGTAGCCCTTGGTTTCGATCATTCCGATTGCGTGATTGGCCATGGAGATGTTCCCTCGTTAGTTTCGATCAGGATTGTTCGTCGATCGAGCCGATAATCAAGGCATCCACCGGCGCCGCTTTGCCGCCGAAATAGGCAGCGGCGACCGAGCCTTGAGTGATCAGCACGTCCTCGCCGGCATCGCAGCCCAGAGGATCGAAGGCGATCAGCCGGCTCTTGCCTTCGATCTCGACTTCCAAAAGCGCTCCCTTGGGCAGCGCATCGATGCGCTTGGACGCCCAGACTTTGCCGATGACGCGGCCTCGTATCACGATGCGATCCTTTCGATCCGAATGCCGCGCCTCTGTGCTTCGTCGCGGGCAAGCGGCGTGAGCCGGCTGTTTTTTCCGAGCCGCAGACTGCGGGTGCTGTCTGGTAAACCTGCGATGTCGCGCTCGGTGATCAGCGTCTTGTCGAGCACAGGAGCAGCGGCAGGTGACGGCGCTGGCGATGTCACCAGAGCTGGCGTCGATGCGGACGGCCCGGCCAGCTCGAACGTCAGCGTCCCCGCCGCCACCGCCTGGCAAAACTCCGACGAACCGGCGCGCCTTATCAGATCCTGCGCGAAGCGATTGAGCTCGGCAGTCGACGTGATCCGCACCCGTTCGACCGACGCTGTCGCCTCGGTACGCAGCGCGGCGATTTCCTCGCGCAGAATGGCGCGGATCTCGGCGCGTATGTCCGACATCAGACAGCACCCGCATCGCGTAAAGCACCTTCCGCGGCCGAACGCGCGTTCCGCACATCCGCCTCCGTGCCCGCCAGATAGAGACGGCCATTGGCGCCGATCAGGCGCATGTCGATCAGCTTGACGTCCGCTTCCTTCTCGGCCTCGTTACAGGCGAGAATCGCATAAGCCGCCGACTGGCATTCCAGGAGATAAAGGCTGTCGCCGCCGATCACCATCGAGCCCAGCTTGTTGCGGTTCATCAAGAACGCATGCTGATCGTCGACATTGGTGACCAGCTTGGAGGCGAGGATCGTCGGCTTGGCGACATCGTCCATGGTCTGGCCAAGCGCCTCCAGCAACGCAGCCGCACCCGATTTCACTTCGGCCGTGGAATGCGCATGAAACTGCAGCGTGCCGAATTGCCGCTCGACCACCAGAAGACCCGCGCGCACATCGGCGCTTTTCAGCACGATGTCGGTCAGCACCTCGATATCGAGGCCCGGCGCGATTTCGACGATCTGCGCCGCCATCCGTAGCCTCGGCAGCGTGCCGCGCATCCAAGTGGCGATATAGGCGAGCGTCTGCGGCTGCAACTGATCAATGAAGATGGAGGCACGAAGCGTCGTCACGTCCCACCCCCAGTCAGGTTCTTCAGCTCCTCGAGAATAAGCCGCCGTAACACTTCCCTGTCCGGGTCCGACGCGGATCTCGTTGACTTGTCTGGTTCTCCGGCCACAGCGTGTGGTGCTACCACTTCGTTTGACGCAGCTACCGGAGACGGCGTGATGGTGACGTTCGAAAAATCCAGCCCGTTCAGATCGGCCGGCACGTCGCGGCTGAAGGCGACCTTGGTCCAGTGAACCAGATGCTCCGGGCCGACATTCTCACCCACCGAAGAACGTCCGGCATAGCCGGTGCCGATCATGAAGGACGGCGGAAGATGGGTGGCGAAGCCGGCGGCACCCTGAGAGCAGGGCGCGTTGACCACGATGCGGTAGACCGGAAGCGCCTGCGAGAACGCTACCAAGCGCGCCTTGTCCTCGCCGTGGAATGCCGCGGAGTGGCCAGCGCCGCGCCTGGCCGTATGCTTGGCGAAAGTCACAGCCTGCTGAAAGTCCACCGCCGCCGTCAGCGTCAGCACCGGGCAGAGTTTTTCCTCGAAAAGCCGATCATCCTGCCCCGGCGACGGCACCACCGGCACCAGCACTTTCGCCGACGGATTGACCCGGATACCCGCCTTGTCCGCGATCCAGGTAGCGGACTTACCGATGGCCTGAGTGTTGAAACCGTCATCCGTGAACAGATAATCGCGAAGGCGCGCGGTATCCGCCTCATTGCAGATACGAGCGCCTGCGGTGCGCAGCGCACGCTCCATATTGCCGCGGTTTTGTTCGAGCGTCAGGACGACGCTTTCATTGGTGCAGAGGATAGCGTTGTCGAAACTCTTGCTCTCGACCAGGCATCTCGCCGCGGCATCGACCTTGGCGCTCAGATCCACATAAGCGACAGCATTGCCAGGCCCGACGCCGATCGCCGGATTGCCCGACGAATAGGCGGCGCGCACCATCGCATTGCCGCCGGTTGCCATGATCACGTCGATCTTGTCGGAGGCCATGATGTCCTGCACCAGCGGTACGGACGGCTCCTCGACACATTGGATGATGCCGGAGGGCGCTCCTGCCGCTTCTGCAGCTTCGGCGAGATGGTGTGCTGCATCGGCGGAGCAGGCTTTCGCTGCGGGATGCGGGCTCAGCACGATGGCGTTGCGGCTGAGAACAGCCAGCATTGCCTTGTAATAGACAGTCGCCACCGGATTGGTGGCCGGCGCCAGCGCGAAGATCACGCCGGCAGGTTTGGGCATCGCGACGATCTTACGCTCGGCATCGATGCGCGGCGTGACCAGATCGAGATCGCGGTAGTAGTCGAGAAGCTCGTGGGTGCAGAGCTGATTCTTCAAGGTCTTGTGCTCGACCACGCCGTAACCGGTCTCACGCACAGCCCAGTCCGCATAATGGGCGGCGCGTTCATAGCCGGCTCTGGCGACCGCCTCGGCGATCCTGAAAACCGACTCTCGATCAAAGGTCTGAAAGTAACGCGCAGCCCAGGCGGCCCGGCTTACCTGCATGCACGCACGGGAAAGCGCTCGGTCCGGAACCGTGAGACGTGGTGTATGCGCCGGCGATGTTATCATCATGCCACCTTCCGGCGCGATTTCAGCAATTGCCGCGCACGCGGCATGGCGGCATCGAAGCGATCAAGCACCTCCTGACAGAGATCGACATCCATCACCACGCCGGGCTTGAACTGCAGTACGCGCTTGTCGAGGGACGAGAAGATCGCCCACACACCATTCTCATAGAGTGCCCGAGAAACGGCGACCGCTCCTTCGGGATGATCGAACTCCAGGCCGAGCACCACGCCGCGCTGGCGCACGCCCACGAAGAGATCGCTATGCCGCTGCATCATCTCGGCCATGGACCGGGCGAAGAAATCGGCGACGAAGTGGACGTTCGAGATCACCTCGGGCCGCTCAAGCATCTCCATCACGTGATGGCCGACGAGACAGCCAAGCTCAGATCCGCCCGCCGTGCTGATATGGGCGGCGCCATCCTCGATCTGCCAGCGCCCGCACTCTTCGTTCACGAGGCAGGCGCTGATCGGATAGATGCCGCCGCCGAGCCCCTTGCCGCAGACGAAGATATCCGGCTCAAGGCCATAGCCCTGCCAGCCCCACATGACGCCGGTGCGCATCAGCCCGGTCTGCACCTCGTCCGAGATGAACTTCGCGCCGTAGTGATGGCAGAGATCCTGGCAGGCCTTGAGATAGCCGTCCGCCGGCATCGGAAAGCCATAGGTCGCGGGGATCGTCTCGATGATGAAGGCAGCAACGTCGCCCTTCTTCAGCAAGGCTTCGAGTGCCTCGACATCGTTGAATGGCACCTGCAGAAATTCATCTGGCCGATCGGCGAGAAAGATCTTCGAAAAGCGATCGTCGCCGGTCGCCACAGAGAGGCCCGAATGGCCGTGATAGCCTTTAATGATCGAGATGATTTTTTTGCGCTGGGTGGCGTAACGTGCGGTCTTGAGCGCGATCTCGACGGCCTCCGCGCCGCCTGCCCCGAAGATCGCATATTTCATATGCGGCGCGGTCTTCACCAGCTTCTCCGCAAAGGCGGCGCGCGCCACGGACGGGAACCAGTGATTGCCCATGTCGAAGAAGTCGAGACCGGACTTTAGAACCTCGACCAGCTCGGGATGACGATGACCGAAATTATAGGTACCGCCGTTCAGATGCAGATCGATCAACCGTCGGCCGGACATGTCGTAAAGCAGGTAACCCTCCCGACGATCGATGACCATCGGCGTGCCGGCCTCGGTCCAGAAACTGACCTTACCCGGGTTCCAATACTCCGCAGCCTTCTCCAATAAGGCCTCTTTGGAGTCGAAGGAGAAATACCCATAGTCGAACACGCGTTTCCCCTGCTTAGTTGGCCATAGGTTATCAGGAAACACCCATCAAACAATGATAAATGTGGCATGTCGGTCAAAACTATGATCAACATCGAAGATTATTGCTCATAGGTTGGGCTGCAGGAGACGGTCTTGGTCAAGAAGCTATCGAAAAAATCGACGCGTCAGAGCCGCATTCTTGATGTGCTCGAGGTCAATCCGACCATTCGCGTGAACGCGCTTGCCGCCGAGCTCGATGTGTCGACCGAAACGGTGCGCCGCGATCTTGCCGAATTGGATGAGACCGGCCGGCTCAAGCGCACCTATGGCGGCGCCGTCCGGACAACCGCCTTCGAGCCTGCGCTGGCGGAGAGGTTGAAACTGCATGTGCAGGAGCGCGAACGCATCGCGCGCCATGCGGTGACCTTGCTGGATGACATACAGAGCCTTTTCATCGGCGGCGGCGCCACGACTTTGCATTTCGCGCGCGCACTCCGGTCCATCGATCACCCGCTGACCGTGCTCACCCCCGCGCTCAACATCGCAATCGAGCTCGCGAGCAATCCGCTGATTGAGGTCATGTCACTGCCCGGCATGGTCGAGCCGCAGGAGCGGCTGGTGCATGGTGCGGATACGTTGAAAACCATCTCTCAGTTCCGCACGCAGATCGCGGTGGTCGGCGCGTCCGCTCTCGACCAGGCAGGCGTCAGCGAAGCGCTTCTCTCCGCAGCCCAGGTCTACGCCGCGATGATCGAGAGCGCCGATCAAACACTTGTCCTTGCCGATCAGTCGAAGTTCGGCAATCGCTCATTGCAGCTGATTACCGGGTGGCGCTCGACGACCACGCTGCTCACCAATACGCGTCCCGAAACAAGCCTGCTCGATTACATCGAGAGCCAGGGTGGAAAGGTCGTGATCACAGCGGGTGAGTAGGATTTTGGATTGAAAGCGGCCTATCAAGAGCCCAAGACCGGCACGCCGACGGTGGGCCACAAGGTCTACCCTTACGTGCTGCGCTATCTGGTGATCGAGCGACCGAATCAGGTCTGTTGCAGCGATG
Organism: Pseudomonadota bacterium; assembly: GCA_039197065.1. Taxonomy (GTDB): domain Bacteria; phylum Pseudomonadota; class Alphaproteobacteria; order Geminicoccales; family Geminicoccaceae; genus JANQPX01. The sequence continues at coordinate 48,879 of JBCCUL010000007.1, forward strand.
TGGGCTGCATCCCAGTGACCCGAGGCTTTCTCCATCTGGTCGAGATGACGAGCTGGTTCAGTCGCTTGGTGCTGAGTTGGTGTCTTTCGACCAGCCTGCATATCGAGTTCCGGCGGGATGCGCTCGAAGAGGCATCGGGCTGTTATCGCAAACCCGAGATCTTCAGTACCGACCAAGACGCCCAGTTCACCAGCGTGGCTTTCACGGCGGTGCTTATCGATGCCGAGATCAAGGTCGGCATGGACGGTAAAGCTCGATGCATGGACAAACTCTTCATTGAGCGTCTGTGCCGATCCTTGAAACATGAGGAGGTCTACTTCTACGCGTAAGATATGCTGGCTGATGCCAAGTGTGGTGTCAGGTCCTGGATGAATTTCTACAACGCCCCGCGCTCGCGCTAAGCGTTAGACCATTGTGCGCCGATCCAGATTTCCGCCGGCGGCGGCGGGGCAATGGATGTACTTAACAACACTGCATGTTGTTCGCAGCCTCCTCCAGCAGAAGGATTTCATCTTCGCATGCGCATCACGCAGCTCGGTGGCGAAACCTATCGCGAACTCGGCGCAGAACCCGTTTCATTGCCTGCAGACGCGATTCTGGCCTCGTTGAAAGACGGAAGCCTCGACCCCACCGAATGGAACGGTCCATGGAACGATCTCGCATTGGGGCTGCAGAACGTGGCTCGCTATTATTACTATCCGGGTATTCATGAGCCGGGGACCGCAAACTCCCTGGGCATCAATCTAGAACTCTAGAATGAGCTTGGCGTAGATGATCGCGCCCTGATCAACAGCGCCGCAACCGCTGAGAACGACATCATTCATGCCGAGTTTCAGGCATGCAATGGAGAGGCGCTGAAGACCTTGATCGAAAAGCGTCGAGTCGAAATTCGTCGCTTGGACCCCTCAGTTTTCCGTGGCCTTGCATTGGTAGCCAGGGACGTTGTGGCTGCGGCGGGACGAAGCGATCAGTTGTCGAGCGCGGTCTATAAGAGCTTTTCCGACTTTAGGAAGACAAACGGTCTTTGGACGGAGCTCTCCGATCAGGCATATGTGGAAGCCAGGTCTAGATATCTGTGATTGTGAACTGCCCCTTGGCTCAATGTCGGAAGAATCCAGGGTCGGCGTTCGACGGTTGACCAAGAACGAGTCCTTCGGAGTGGGCTCTTCTTATATTCGTTTTCGCTATGGCGAAGTCTGCAGGGAGTCAAAGACGTGTCGCTCAGCTTTTGGTCCGGAAAAGAAAACCACGTTGGATACATTTTCTGGAGCCGGCTTTGCCTTGGCCTCATCTGCGCTTCTTTAGCGTTTTTGACGGATAGTGGATCGGTCACAGCCCAGGACCGTAAGGCCTATCAGCTGGTGACTGGCGACGTGGCGAGCCAGACCTACGCGATCGGCATTGGTATTTCATCGCTCGTTAAGATCGAGGTCATGCCGGAAACTGGTATAGACCTGGAAGCGGTCCCCACATCAGGTTTCCTGGAGAGCTTCGTCTTGTTGAATCAAGGCGATGCCGATTTTGCGTTGCTGAGAGGTGATTGGAACCAACTTATATCCGGGGCTGCAGATGCGACGGAGAAGGGAGCGTTTGCGAGCACTATCCAGACCGTAGCAACGTTGTCGGACGATGACAGGCAATCGACTTTGTTGATCGCTCGAAGCGATGTCGATCAGAACGCCGTCTACGAAGTGACGAAAGCGATTTTCGAGCACCACGGATTCCTCCAGAGGGTGGAGGGCGCGGCGGTTGGTATAACGTTGGATAATGCCCTGGCGGATATCAATCTGCCTCTTCATGAAGGCGCACGCCAATACTATCAGGAAAAGGATGCTCTGCCTCCGGCGCTTGCCAGCGCCGATGACGAGCCCACGGATTTGTTTCAGGAAGCCAGGACCTTCACCATTTACTTCGATCTTGGACAGGCCAGCATCTCCGAGGATGGGGTAGCGGTACTAGACGATCTCGAGGCTTTCGCCAGGAGCCTCAAGTCACCCCTCATTTGGATTGCGGGCTATACCGATACGACGGGCGACGCCGACTACAATCTCGACCTTGCGCAACGGCGTGCTGACGCGGTCATGGCAGACCTTCAGTCAAGACAGATTGACTCACAAGGCATTGAAGTCACAGCTCTTGGCGAGCGCTCGCCGTGGATCGTTACGTCGGACCAGGTAGATGAAGCTCGAAATCGACGCGTCGAGATACTCGTCGAACCCGTTGTGGATCGATTTGCTCGTGTGCAGGCGGAAGATTTGGCGTCCGATGGTGAAGACAAGCAGGCTGATCATCGCCGTCCGACGTTTTGAGCGATTGGACAGGATGCGGAGGCAGTCCAACCATGAGTCGACATGAAAGATTTGGTGTTCGGGACCGCCTCCTAGCTCTGGTAATCTCTCTCGGGGGTCTGTCTTTTACACCACACTCTTCGATCGCCTCAGATTTGCCTGATTTCGTACTGGTCGACATTTTCTTAGGACGGTCGTCAGGCAGCCCGGACAGCTCCTATCTCGGCGCTACAATTCGTAACGACGGCGCCAACTTCAGAGGCCAAGTCTCCGTCACCTGCGACTTCGCCTGTCGCGGATACAGTCGGCGCTATGTCGGTGGGTTGACCTTAGAAAATGGCCTGGACAATGGACGTGAGGTCAATCTAAGCAATCGGAATCCGCTTAATCTCGAAAGTTGCTTCTTCGTCTCAAGGCGGTCATTTACGTGTCATATCGACAAAAATGACAGCATCATTGAGTTGAACGAAGACAACAATTCACTGAGCAAAGAACTCTTAACTGGAAGATAGTGGGTCGTTCAAACACGATTACGTCCAGCCAGAGCATAGTCCCTTTTGTTCGCGGCGGCTGAGGTCTTGAGAACCTTTCCAATCAAGACCTGACGATAACGACGTCCAGTAGTTCGTCTCGCAGCCGGGCATTGAAGCTCTCGACATATTTCCAGGATCGCATCGACCGAAAAACAGGATGGCCGACGATCGCTGAAGCCGAGGGGCGCTAAAAAAGGGTGAAAATTGCCATCATTTCTGTCAGACCTTGGCGGCGCTCGTCTTAGCTATCGAACCATGCCGGATGTCAGACGAGGTCCAGCGCGGAAGAGAGTCCAGCACGAAAAAATCTGGTGCGAAGAAATGAAGATTGCGACTTGGAATGTGAACTCGATTCGCGCTCGGATGCCGATCGCGACCGCCTGGCTGGAGCGGGTGCAGCCGGATGTGCTGTTGCTGCAGGAGACGAAGTGTCTGCCTGAGAAGTTCCCCGCGGAGGCGTTCGAGGATCTGCATTACAATATCGAGCTGATCGGCGAGCCCTCGCTCAATGGCGTCGCCATCCTGTCCAAGAGCCCGATCGAGGATGTGGTCACGGCGCTGCCGGGCGATGACGAGGATCAGGAAGCGCGCTACATCGAAGCCACGGTGAATGGGGTGCGCGTTGCGTCGGTCTATGTGCCAAACGGCACAGCGCTCGACAGCCCGCGATTTCCCTTCAAGCTCGCCTTCTTCGATCGCCTCCGGGCCCATGCCAAAAGCCTCCTGGAGAATGATCAGCCGCTGGTCATCGGCGGCGACTACAACGTCGCGCCGACGCCCGCCGACGTTTATGACGCCAAGGCGTTAGACGGCACGATCTGCTATCATCCGGCCGAGCGCGAGAAATGGCGGACGCTCACCAATATCGGCCTTTATGATGCCTATCGCGCCGTGGAGCCTGACACGATTGCGTTTAGCTGGTGGCATTATCAGGAACGATCCTTTCAGCTCGGCAACGGCTATCGGATCGATCATCTGCTGCTGTCACCGAGTGCGCTCGATCGTCTGGAGACGGTGGAGATCGACGAGCAGCCGAGGCGTGAGAAATCGCCATCTGATCACACCCCGGTCTTGTGCTCGCTCGCAGCCTGACCATCTATGGGGCGAGCGGCACGGGCACGCTGTCGAGAACATGTTGCGATCGTGACGAGAACATTTCACGACATGCGTCGGGTCGATTTGGAACAAAGTGATCCTGATGAACGTTAACCCCTTGAATGACGCTGGCAGGTCGCCCCGAGCGTTGATGCGTGCGTCCTTCATGTCATCGGCAGATTAGAACACGGTAAGAAAACCTGCCGGCGAGATGCCGGGCGTCAACAATCGGTAGACAGCAAGTAACACAATGAAAGTTCTGAATTTTCTTATGCCGACCATCGCGGTCGCGTTTTTGGCGTTTCTCGCGGGCAGCTATGTCATGTTTGCCGAGGCCGGTCCTGCCGGATTCCTCAGCAATGCCTACAAGGCCGGCCAGGCGCTGATCGACCAGCAGACCAATTACCGCCACCCCTATTTCTCACGCTTCCATCAAAAGGCCCGCACCGATGAGCGCGGGGTTACCATCTACGATCCGGCCAAAGCCCAGGACGGCTTCACGCTCTATACCTCCGGCCACGATCAGCGCGCCTTCCTGATCTCGATGAACGGCGACGTGCTCCATGAGTGGGATCTGCCATTCAGCGCGATCTGGAACGAGACGTCGCCGGTCAAGCAGCCGCTCGGTGATGAATACATCTACTATCGCCGCGCCTATGTTTATCCGAATGGCGATCTGCTCACTGTGTACATTGCCTCGGGCGATACGCCCTGGGGCTACGGCATGGCGCGCATGACCAAGGACAGTGAGCTTGTCTGGAGCTATCTCGGTCAGGTGCATCACGACTTCGATGTCGGCGCTGATGGCAAGATCTACACGCTTACCCACGAGATCCGCCATGACGTGATCGAAGAGTGGACGCAGCTGAAGCCGCCGCGCGTCGATGACTTCATCATCGTGCTCTCGCCCGAAGGCGAAGAGATCCAGAAAGTCGACGTGACGCGCGCCTTGGTCGACAGCACCTACGGCAGGATGCTGACCCGCATTCCCTGGTATGCCGAGCAGAGCGGCGATTACCTGCACACCAACTCGATCGATATCATCGAAGGGAATGAGGCCGACGTCTTTGCCTTTGGCGAGGAAGGCGATGTGCTGATCTCGATGCGCGAACTGACCACCGGTGCGATCGCAACGGTCGACATGGAGAACGAGGTCTTCCGTTGGGCGACAACGGGGTCCTGGGCCGGTCAGCACGATCCGGACATCATGGAGAACGGCAACATCCTGATGTTCGATAATCGCGGTGAATTCGGCGAGCACGGTACGGCGCGGGTCATCGAGTTCGACCCGGAGACCGATGGGATCGCCTGGGAGTATTCAGGCACAGAGGAACATCCGTTTGACAGCGTATTGCGCTCCATCCAATCAAGGCTGCCCAACGGCAACACGCTGATCACCGAGAGCGACGGTGGTCGTCTCTTCGAGGTGACGCCGGATAACGAGATTGTCTGGGAGTTCATCAATCCGGTGCGCGGCGGCGACAATGACGAGTTCATTCCGATCGTCTCGTCGGGCGAGCGGATCGATCCCGACAGTCTCGATCCCGACTTCCTGCAATCCCTGTCCAATCCTAGTTAATGTCCAACCCAAGCTTTCGGGCTGATGCCCTTTTCGGGAGGAGTTGATCTGATGAAGACCGTTGCTTTGTTCCTGTTCGCCCTCACCTTCGTCATCGGTTTCGGCCAGGACGCGAGCGCCTATATCGGCCCTGGCGCCGGCCTTTCGATGCTCGGCGCGTTTTGGGGACTGGTCGTCGCCGTGCTCGCAGCACTGAGCTTCCTTCTGCTTTGGCCGCTTCGCAAGATGTTCAAGAAGAACGCGGCTGCCTCCGAAGCCGAACAGCAGGAAAAGGCGGCTCCCTGATCCTGCGACGCTAGCGCATTGATGATCAGGTCCTGAGCTCTATGGGTGTTTTCGACTTGCCGGCTCCGCTCTTCACCTGGGCCGACCAGATGATGAGTGGCTTTGCGTCACCGACCTTCAGACTGATCCTCTGGGGGCTGGTGGCGGCCGCTCTTTCCATGGGGCTCTACTGGCTGTTCTCCCCGCAGGGAAAACTGAACGATGTCAAGATCCGAGCACTCGACGCCAGGCGGAAGCTGAACGCGTTCGACGGCGAGTTCGCCGAGGCCTGGCCGATGATGCGTTCAATGCTCGGGCTGTCCTTGAAGCAGCTTGGCATGACCACGATGCCGGCCATTCTGGCCTCGCTTCCGGTGCTGGCCCTGATCGTCTGGCTCGGCACCGCCTATGGCTATCGCCTGCCGGCGGACGGCGGCGCGATCGACGTGCAGACGACGCCTGCGGTCGAAGCGCTGGCCGAGATCAGAAGCGGTGCGATCGAAAACGCCTCGCCCGGCAACGCGCCCCGGATGGTGGTGACCGGCGCCGGCGGGGAGGTGATCAGCGACTTCACGCTCGCCGCACCTGTACCCACCATCCATAAGAAGCAGTGGTGGAATACGCTCATCGGTAACCCCTTGGGCTATCTGCCAGACGAGGGCGAGATCGAGGCGATTGTGTTCGAACTGCCGGAGAACGACTATCTCGGCTTCGGCCCCGGCTGGCTTCGCCCCTGGTATGTCCTGTTCTTCACCATCCTCGTGCTCGGCTCGCTCGCCATCAAGAAGTTCGGCCGGATCGAGTAGACGGAGCGCGCTCATGGCTTCAGAAGGCAGTGACTTCGAGGTCGCCGGATGGGTCGACCGTCTCGGCGGCCATATGGAGCGGCATCCGAAATTCTGGATCAAGCTCGGCAATCTCGAAAGCCGGATGCTCAAAGACGAGCTCGTCAAAGTCAGGATTGAGGCGCCGATCTACGTCGCTGGCCTCGCACGCTCTGGCAGCACCTTCCTGCTGGAGGCGCTGGCTGAACATGAGGACACCGTCACCCACCGCTACAAAGACTTTCCGCCGGTGTTCACACCCTATTGGTGGAACCGCTTTTTGGGCTTCATGCCGAAGAAGGAGGCGGCACCCGCCGAGCGCGCGCACAAGGACGGGATCAAGATCACCGAGGAAAGTCCCGAAGCCTTCGAGGAAGCCCTCTGGATGGCGTTCCACCCTTCGCTGCATGATCCCAAGACCAGCGCCATGCTCGGGCGCGACCAGGCCGACGCGGCCTTCGAGAACTTTTATCGGGACCATGTCAGAAAGCTGCTCGCGGTGCGCGGCGGCAGGCGGTATCTCTCCAAGGGCAATTACAACCTGACCCGCCTCGCCTATCTCCAGAAATTGTTCGACGATGCGCGCTTCGTTCTGCCGATCCGAGCGCCAGCCTGGCATATCGCTTCTCTGATCAAGCAGCATCGTCTCTTCAGGGATGGCCTCGCGAATAACCGAAAGGCGCTGGATCACATGCGTCGGGTCGGCCATTTCGAGTTCGGTCCGGATCGCCGGCCGATCAACGCCGACGACGATCAGATGATCCTGGCGATTCTGGACCTTTGGGAACGGGGCGAGGAGGTCGAAGGACAGGCGCGCTATTGGGCGCATCTGCATGGCAAGATTGCCGATCAGCTGGAGGGAGACGCGCAACTACGCGAGGCCGTCCTGATCGTCGGTTATGAAGACCTTTGCGCCGATCCGGAACCCATGATCCGAAAGCTGTTCGATCACTGCAGGCTTTCGATCGGCGAGGACAGGGTCAAAGACCTCGCGTCAAGGGTTCAGTTTCCCGCTTATTATCAGCCGAAATTCAGCGATGCCGAGCGCGAGATGATCGATGAGATCACCGGCCCTGTCGCGGAACGCTTCGCCCTGCTGGCTGGTACGTCCGCAGCCGCAACCGGCGCGCGCGTCGCTACTGGCTAGGATAGGATCAGTCCTCGCGGATTTCCGCCCAGTGGGCGTCCGCAAATCCGCCAAGAGTCTGAAAACGAAAGTCCGGGTGAACGTCGAGACCGCGCTTTTTTGCATCCGCCGAAAGTACCGGGCGATGTTTCCGATGGATCCAGCAGGTCTTCATGTCCAGACGCTTAGCGGGAACATGGTCGAATCGGATCGACGCTGCGACATGCATGACCCGACGCTTCTCGATTCCCGCTTCCTGCAGCTTGCTCAAGAGAAACGAAAACATGCCGGTGCTGGGTTTATAGACGCCGGAGTCCTCGGCGGTGTAGACGGCATCAAACTCCACGCCCAACATCTCATTGGTGACGTCGAAGGCGGCGTGGTCGGCATTGGTGATGACGACCAGCTGAAAATGCTGCCTGAGATAAGCGAGGGCTGCGGGTGCGTCGGGGTGGATCGGCCAGCGTCCGATCGATCCGGCGAATTCCTGAGCAGCTGTCGGATCACGGTCGACGCCGAAGAAATCGGCGAGCTGGTCATGTACCCGCAACAGCACATCGCGGTAGCTCATCCCCGGAAAGAGATTGGCCCGCTCCGCCTGGACAAAGGCCCGTAGGATCTCGCTTCGTCCCGCCGTGACGCCGACGTCGTGCAGCCACGGCATCAAAGCCGTAACGATCCCGCTTTCCCGATCAACCAGCGTGCCGTAACCATCAAAGGTCAGCACCGATGCGTCACTCAGGCGTCGCGGACGTTCCGCAAAGATATTTTCCCCACGCGCCTCTTCTCCCTTTGTCTCGACCTGTGCGGTCAGCGTCTTCTCCGTTACGGCCTTGTTCGAGGTCGAACCGTAGAAGCACGTGTCGAGATCGACGACCATCGTTTCCCCGTTTCTCTCTTGATAACGTTCAGACGTCGTGCTTTGACAGTGGCCCTGCCACCGAAGGACGAAATCCATGTCAGCCACAGCTGAACGACATCAGTTTGTAGGCCAAATGTTCTATCCGTATAGCGAACACGTTGGAAGAGAATATCTTCCATAGGATCTTTGCCCTTGAGTCATTTTTCATCAGACCCTGACGTGATGGCGCTTACCGATTGGATCTGTGAGCAGGCGCTCGTGCGCGTGAGCCTCGAATTTTTACTCGAAGGGTTTTGCGAACGTCTGACGACGATGGGTGTGCAGCTGATGCGTGGCTATTTCAGCGCGCAGACTTTACATCCCCGTATTTCGGTTCTCGGTTGTACATGGAGACCCGTTGAAGGCATCAGCACCGATGTGGTTCTCTACAGGCCGGAACCAAGCGAGGCTTTTCTAACCAGCCCCTTCAAGCGCCTGATCGATGACGATCTCGAATTTCTGCAGGTCAAGCTGGAGGGGCACGACCCTTTGCCGTTCCCAGTCTGCGAAGAGTTTCGGGCCGAAGGCGGCACGGACTACCTTGCTCACCTGATTCGCTATGGGCGAAACGGTGTTCAAGATGGCAAGACCGGCGTGATCATGTCCTGGACGACGTCGACACCCGGCGGCTTCAGCGAGGAACAGGTCGCACTCCTCCGTTACTTCGCGCCCAAACTTGGACTGGCAGTGCAGGCGCGCATTTCGCAGGACATCACCATCAACCTTCTCGATACTTATGTCGGCAGCGTCGCCGGCAGACAAATTCTCAATGGCGAGATCAGGCGCGGCTCGCTCGAGGTCATCTCCTCGGTAATCCTCCTCTCGGATTTGCAGGGGTTCACCGCGATGTCCGAACGGGTGCCGCGTGATGATCTTGTGGAGATGTTGAACCAGTATTTCGACTGCCTGGTAGGGCCTATCACTGATCATGGCGGCAATGTTCTGAAGTTTCTGGGCGATGGGCTGCTTGCCACATTCCCTCTGAACGGCCGCCCTGCCGAAGAGCTCTGCGAACATGCGCTCGAAGCAGCCTCCGAGATCCTGGCCAGAACGGCTGAGATCGATGGCGAACGGCGCGCTGCAAGCAAGCCGGTGATGGATCTCGATATCGCCCTTCATCTCGGCGACGTCTACTGGGGCAATGTCGGCAGCGCCGAGCGGCTGGACTTCACGGTCGTCGGCCCGGCCGTCAACGAGGCGTCCAGGATCGAAGCGCTCTGCGCACAGTATGAACGCAATCTTCTCATGTCCGAGACATTTGCAGACGCGGCCAAGCGCTCGTCCCATCGGCTGGTCTCGATCGGACGGTTTGCGCTGCGCGGGGTCCGATCGGCGCAGGCTATCTACACGCTGGACCAAGCCTGAAGCGTTGTTTGCCGGATCCAGCAGGCAGCCAACTTTTCCTCGGAGCCATCGTCGCCTTAAGGGTTCATATCTCACAGTCTCATTCTACGCCTCTGCGTCTTGTCAAAACACAGGAAGCTGTCCGATGCTTAAATCAGAACAAATAAGTTTGATGGGGGCTTCGAGGGAACGGCGCGATGAGTCATGCAGTTGCGGTCTATCATGGCCGCTTCGGTCGGGCGACGCTCTATAACCTGAACCACGATCTTGCGACACACGCCCATCGCGAGGGGCATCTTACTTTTTTTGTGCAGGGCCAGTCATCGTCGATGACCGTGCAGGAAGAGCATGTCGCCCTTGACGGTGGCACCGCTGTCGCGGTGAATCCGTGGGAACCGCACGCCTTTCACGCAGGTAACCGCGAACAGGGCAGCCTGTTCCTCGTCCTGTACATTAAACCGATCTGGTTTCTCGAAACGGCAAGAAACGCCCAGTCCTGGCTTCGGTTCGGCCGCTGCGAGATTGAACTGACCAGCCAGATCAAACGCTCCGTGCATATGGTTGTCTCCCTGCTCCTCGAGAATGAAGAGACCAGCCTTTTCGATGGCTATCTCTATGAATTGACGCAGGAATGCTTCAACCAGTCATGGCAATGGACACCGGACGGCGCGCCGCGCGTCGACTGCGCGTCACCCTTCACCGACTTCCGTGTGCGTAAATCCATGCGCCTGATGTCGGAAAAGCTGGGTGAGGAACTCGAGCTCGATGAGGTTGCGCGTGAAGCCGGCCTTTCGCGACCACATTTCTACAAACTCTTCAGAAAGCAGACCGGCCTGACGCCGAACCTGTTCCTCAACACGCTGCGCATGGAACGCGCCATCGACAGCCTGACCAGCACCGATAAGTCGGTGACCAATATCGGCTTCGACCTCGGCTTCTCCTCTCAAGCGAGCTTCACGCGATTCTTCACATCGAATGTGGGCATTGCTCCATCTGACTATCGCCGCGTGGCCCATCTGGCCCTGAGCTGAGTAGACGAAGGCAGGCGTCCAGCCATTTGGCGATGCATCGCCAAGTGAAGAGACTGTGGGATATGCGCCCCTCGGATGCGGACGTCTAACCTGATGGGCAATACTGGATCCGTTCATCCTCCAGCAAACCTATCAGGGAGTTCACGATCTTTCGATGACCGAAGCGGCTCCATACGCAGGCGATTCTCAGCTCACCGGGGGACGCCCCGGCAACCGGCTGACTCGCTTCGCCCAGCGACGCCCGATCTGGTCGCTCGTCATCTTCCTATTGGTGATCGTGTTCGTCTGGCTGATCTTCGCCGTCTGGCCGGACTGGCTGACGGATGCCATCGGTCGGAAAAAGATCTTCCTGAATGCGCTCTTCAACGGCGTAACGCTTGGCGGCCTCTACTTCCTGGTGGCGAGCGGCTTCACCCTGATCTTCGGGCTGATGCGCAACGTCAATCTCGCCCATGGCTCGCTCTATCTGCTCGGCGGCTATATCGGCTACGAGGTCGCCGAGGCGACCGGCTGGTGGTTTCTGAGCTTCATCGTGGCCTTCATCGTGATCGGGGCGATCGGCATCCTTTTGCAGATCGTCGTCTTCCGTCGGATGGAGGGCCAGGATCTCCGGCAGACGTTGGTGACCATCGGTATCTCGATCGTGGTCGCCGATCTGATGCTCTGGGCCTGGGGCGGCGACTTCTATCAGATCCTGCCGCCGGACTGGCTGAACGGCCCGATGACGCTGCCCTTCATCACCGCGGTCAAGTCCAACGGTGATCTCGTCTATCTGAAATACCCGATCGTGCGCCTCGTCATCCTGCTGGCCGCCATCGTGATCGGGATCGGCATGTGGCTTATCCTGAACCGCACGAAAATCGGCATGCTGATCCGCGCCGGCGTCGACGATCGCGAAATGCTGTCCGCAACCGGCATGCCGATCCAGCTGGTGTTCGTCGGCGTGTTTGCATTCGGCGCCGGTCTCGCCGGCATCGCAGGTGTGGTCGGTGGCACCTTTCAGTCGCTCGCACCAGGTGAGGACATCCGTTTTCTCCTCGCCTCCCTCGTGGTCGTCATCGTCGGCGGCATGGGCTCGATTCCGGGCGCCGCTCTCGGCGCTTTGCTCATCGGTCTCGCCGAGCAGTTCGGTTCGGTCTATGCCCCGACATACGCCGTCGTCCTGACCTTCCTGATCATGGTGCTGGTCCTCGCTTTCAGGCCGCAGGGCCTGCTCGGGAGGCGCTGAGCGATGGCCATTGCGCGCGAAGACGCCCAAGATCAGGTCAATCGAGCATCGCTTGCACCGGCCTGGTTCGAGAGGATTCCCGTCGCTTACTGGATCGTCGGCTTTCTGCTGCTGATCATGCCGTTGCTCGCCAGCAACTTCGTGCTGTTCCAGATCTTCGGCTGGTCTTTCATTCTTGGCATGATCGCGCTCAGCCTGATGTTCCTCGCCGGCTATGGCGGCATGGTCAGCCTGGCTCAGATGACCATCGCAGGCTGCGCCGGTTACATGATCGCGATCTTCGGCGACAGCGGAATCGATGCGATCAGCCTGAACTGGCCCTGGTGGATCACCATCCCGATCGCGTTGATCATCGCCACCATTTTCGGCACGCTCTGCGGTGCGCTCGCTGTGCGGACCGAAGGCATCTACACCATCATGATCACGCTCGCGATCGCCGCGGCGTTCTTCTATTTCACCCGCCAGAACTACACCGTCTTCAACGGCTTCGCGGGCTTCAACGGCGTGCTGCCGCCGATGCTGTTCGGCGTCGACTGGCGAGGTGGCACCGCCTTCTATTACCTCACCCTATTCTGGGCGACAGTCAGCTACTTCGCCGTGCTCTATGTCTCGAGATCTCCCTTCGGCCTGGCGCTTCAGGGTGTGCGCGACAATCCGAGACGCATGGCAGCCCTCGGTTTCAACGTCACGGCGCACCGCATCGCAGCCTACACTTTTGCATCGATCATCGCTGCCATCGGCGGCATTCTCCTAGTGTGGAGCAATGCCCAGATCTCACCCGGCACCGCCGGCATCGGCCCGGTCATCGACATCCTTGTGATCGCCGTTGTCGGTGGCATCGGGCGACCGATCGGCCCGTTCATTGGTGCCCTTCTTTACGTACTCCTTCGAACCTTTTCCATCGATGTCTTCGTCAGCCTGGGTTTGCCGCCTGAGCGGTTTCAGCTCCTTATCGGACTTGGTTTTCTCCTGATCGTCTTCTTCTCGCCGGACGGCATCCTCGGCCTCTGGGACCGTTATCGAACGCGAGCGAAAACGAGGAGCAGCGCTTTGCGCTCCGTTGCCGGTCGTGACATTGCGGGAGATGACCGGTGAACGCGGCGGTCGCAGGTCCAACAGGTGCTGGCAGCACTGTGGCTGACCGACTTTCGGCGGCGGGGACCGCCAATGCGCTCGAGCTTCGCGGCGTCACCAAGCTGTTCGGTGCGCTCGCCGCCCTCACCGACATTACGCTGAGCATCCGCCCCGGCGAGCGCCGCGGCGTGCTTGGGTCCAACGGAGCCGGCAAGACGACGCTGTTCAACTGTATCACCGGCGATTTCTACGCCACCTCGGGCACGATCCGTTTCTTCGGCGAGGACATCACAGACTTCCCCGCTCATGAGCGCATTCGGCGCGGGCTTCGGCGCACCTATCAGATTTCGCTGCTGTTCAGCGGCCTGACGGTGCTGGATAATGTCTACCTCGCCTGCCGCGGTGTCTCGCGCGGGCGCTTTTCACTGCTTCGGCCACGCCGCAATGATACCTTGATGAGCTCGGCCGAAGACCTGGTCGCCGCCGTCCATCTGACCGATGTCAAGGACAGCAAGGTGGCCAACCTCGCCCACGGTCAGCAGCGACAGCTTGAGATCGCGCTTGCTCTCGCTGGCGCGCCGCGCTTCATCCTGTTCGACGAGCCGGCCGCCGGATTGTCCCCGACGGAACGCAGCGAGCTGATCGAAATCCTGACCTCGCTGCCGGCCCATATGGGCTACATCATCATCGAGCACGACATGGACGTGGCGCTGCGCGTGGTCGAGAGCGTGACCATGATGCACAACGGTCGCATCTTCAAAGAGGGCCGCCCCGAAGAGATCGAGAACGACCCCGAGGTCCAGGAACTCTACCTCGGAGGCGGTCATGCCTAGTGCAGGTGGCCGGCGAGCCTCGACACCCACCCTCGCGATTCGAGGGCTCAACGTCTATTACGGCGCTTCGCATGCGTTGCAGGGTGTGGACCTGACGCTGGAGCAAGGCGTGCTGTCGGTGGTCGGTCGGAACGGCATGGGCAAGACGACGCTCTGCAAGACCATCATGGGCCTGGTGCCTGCGGCGAGCGGATCGATCACCTTTGGCGGTCAGAGCCTGCTCGGCAAAACGCCCGCAGAGATCGCACGCATGGGCATCGGCTACGTGCCGCAGGGCCGCCGTCTCTGGCCATCGCTTACCGTCGACGAGCATCTGCGCATGGTCGCGACCGAGGGGGCCTGGTCGGTCGAGCGTATCTATTCGACCTTCCCGAGACTAGCGGAGCGACGCAATAATGGCGGTGGCCAGCTTTCAGGCGGCGAGCAGCAGATGCTCGCGATTGGTCGCGCTTTGTTGCAGAACCCTACGCTCCTTGTCATGGACGAACCGACCGAAGGACTCGCACCCGTCATCGTCGCACAGGTCGAGGACATGCTGGTGCGCCTCGCCGACGATGGCGAGATCGAAGTGCTGGTAATCGAGCAGAATATCGGCGTCGCCACCGAAATCGCCGCGCAAACCGCTGTCATGGTCAACGGCCGCATCAGCCGTATCATGGACAGCCGTCAGCTCGCGGCCGACCGCGACCTGCAGCAGCGTCTCCTCGGCGTCGGCCGCCACGCTCATGACGACACGCCCGAGGCGGGCGGGCCTGGACAAGAAAGTGCGGAGCCAACGGAGCAGCGCCGCGGTCCTACGAAGATCTACATCTCCAACCCTTCGATCCCGACCCGCTGGACACCGCCCGTCCCGGTCGCGCGCATTGAAGCTGCTGCAAGAACATCGTCGTCAAACGGGAGAACGACAACGGCCGGAGCGAGAACCGCGCCAGCTTCAACGCCGTCGCGTGCACGCGACCTGGGTGGTGTGGTTCTGGTGGCTGGTACGCTTGATACCAAAGGCGTGGAGCTGCGTTTCATCCGCGATCTCCTGAAAGACGCCGGCGTGCGCACCCGGCTGGTCGACCTCTCCACCTCGGGCAAGCCTTCCAGCGCCGAGATCCCGCCTCAGCAGGTTGCGGTGCATCACAAGCATGGGGCGAACGCCGTCTTCACCGACGATCGTGGCCGCTCGGTCGCTGCGATGACCGAGGCGTTCGAGAACTGGATGCACCACCAAAGCGGCATCGCCGGCATCATCGGGGCGGGTGGCTCCGGCGGCACAGCGCTGGTCACGCCTGCGATGCGCGCGCTTCCGGTCGGCGTGCCCAAGGTCATGATCTCCACCGTGGCGTCGGGCGACGTCCGCCAATATGTCGGCCCTGCCGATATCATGATGCTGCATTCAGTCGCCGACGTTCAGGGCCTGAACTCGATCACGCGGGAGGTGCTGACCAACGGTGCCAACGCGATGACCGGCATGGTGAGACGAAGGCAGTTCCAGAGAGGCTCAGAACCAAGCCAAGCAAGCAGCGGCTCGCTGCCGATTGGGCTGACGATGTTTGGTGTGACCACGACATGCGTGCAGCAGGTGACCGCGGCCTTGGAAGCGGACTACGACTGCCTGGTGTTTCATGCGACCGGCATCGGCGGACAGTCGATGGAAAAGCTGGTGGATAGCGGCCTGCTCAACGGCGTGCTCGACATCACGACGACGGAAATCTGCGACATGATGATGGGTGGCGTGTTTCCGGCCACCGATGATCGCTTCGGCGCCGTGATCCGCACATCCATGCCTTATGTCGGCGCTTGCGGCGCGCTCGACATGGTCAACTTCGCAGCGCCTGATACGGTGCCCGAACGCTATCGCGGCCGCAATTTCTACGAGCACAACCCACAGATCACCCTGATGCGTACGACGCCTGAGGAAAACACGCGCATGGGCCAATGGATCGGCGAGCGGCTGAACGCGATGGATGCGCCGGTGCGCTTCTTTCTGCCGGAAGGCGGTGTCTCCGCGCTCGATGCGCCGGGCCAGGCGTTTCACGATCCGGAAGCCGACGCGGCGCTGTTCACTGCGCTTGAGCAGACGGTGCGGCAGACGTCTTCGCGTCAGCTCATTCGCCTGCCCCACAATGTCAACGACACACCCTTCGCCGCCGCCCTGGTCGACGCCTTCCGCTCGCTTCACGGACAACCCCAGAAACAACGAATGATGAGACACTGATCAATGCGCTTTGAACGCTCCAAGCTCCTCGAGAAATACCGCGATATGATCGAACGCGGCGAGCCGATCGTCGGCGGCGGCGCTGGCACGGGCCTGTCCGCTAAGTGCGAAGAGGCTGGTGGTATCGATCTGATCGTCATCTACAATTCAGGCCGCTACCGCATGGCGGGCCGCGGTTCGCTCGCCGGCTTACTGGCCTATGGCAATGCCAACGAGATCGTCGTCGACATGGCGAAGGAAGTTCTGCCAGTGGTCAAGAAGACGCCGGTGCTCGCTGGCGTGAACGGCACGGACCCTTTCATGATTCAGGATGTGTTCCTGCAACAGCTGAAGGACATCGGATTTGCCGGCGTTCAGAACTTTCCGACGGTCGGTCTGATTGACGGCACTTTTCGCGCCAATCTCGAGGAGACCGGCATGGGCTTCGGTCTCGAAGTCGACATGATCCGAAGCGCCCGCGAGCTAGACATGCTGACCACGCCCTATGTCTTCTCCGAGGACGACGCGCGCGCGATGGCGGTCGCCGGTGCCGACATCATCGTGCCGCATATGGGGTTGACGACAGGCGGCTCGATCGGCGCGGACACGGCGCTCAAGCTTGAGGACTGCCCTGCCCTGATCGACAGCTGGGCGGCGGCGGCGAAGGCGGTGCGTCCCGACATCATCGTGCTCTGCCACGGCGGTCCGATCAGCATGCCGGAAGGTGCACGCTACATCCTCGACAATACCGAGCACTGCAACGGATTCTACGGCGCGTCCTCGATGGAACGCCTGCCGACCGAAGTTGCACTCACCGAGCAGACGAAAGCGTTCAAACGGATCGGCCAAGGCCGATAAAAAGAAAGACAGTCCCGTAGGGCTGTAGGAGGTCAAAAATGTCGGGTCAGTTGATCGGCAACCTTATTCTCTGGCTGATCGTCGCGGTCATCGTTATCGCGATCGTCTACTGGGTCATGAACTGGCTGTACCGCCGGTCCACAAAAGAAGTGGCCTTCGTGCGCACCGGTTTTCTCGGTGAGAAAGTGGTGATCGACGGCGGCGCGTTTGTCTGGCCGATCATCCATGACATCACGCCGGTCAACATGAACACGCTGCAGCTCGAAGTGATCCGCGAGAAGGACGACGCGCTGATCACCAAGGACCGCATGCGCGTCGATGTCGAGGCGGAGTTCTATGTGCGTGTCGCGCCGAACCGCGAGGCGGTCTCGATCGCCGCGGCGACGCTCGGCCGTCGGACCCTCGAACAGGAACGGCTGCATGCGCTGATGTCCGGCAAGTTCGTATCGGCCCTTCGGTCGACCGCGGCACAAATGACCATCGAGGAGATCCACGAGCAGCGCGGCGACTATGTGGCGCGTGTGAAGACGGCGGCGCAGGAGGCGCTGGCTCAGAACGGTCTGGAGCTCGAGTCGGTGGCGATTACCGACATCGATCAGACCGATCTCGAATTCTTCAATCCGTCCAACCGCTTCGATGCCGAAGGTCTGACCAAGCTGATCGAGGACATCGAGGATCGGCGGAAATTGCGCAACGACATCGAACAGGACTCGATGATCAAGATCCGTGCTCGCAATCTCGAAGCAGAGAAGGAAGCGCTGGCGATCGAGCGCGAGAGCGAGACGGCGCGACTGGATCAGGAGCGCGAGGTCGAGTTCAGGCGAGCGGCGCAGCGGGCCGAACTCGCGCGTGAGCGGGCCGAGCGTGAGACCGATGCCGAGAACGCGCAGATCGTGGCGCGCGAGGAAATCGAGAAGGCGCGCATCGCAAACGAGCATGCGATTTCCGAAGCGCGCATCGCATCAGAGCGTGAAATCCGACAAAAGGAGATTGAGCGTCAGCAGACGGTCGATGCGGCTGAGATTGCTTCACGCGAATCCGTTGAGAAAGCGCGCATCGCACAGGAGCGGGCCATCCAGGAAGCGCGTATCTCGAACGAGCAGACCACGCAGTCGAAAGAAATTGCGCGCCAGCGCGCCATTCAAGAGGCGGAGATCGCTGCGCGGGAGGCGACGGAGAAAGCGCGCATCGAGCAGGAGCGCATCGTCACCGAGGCGCAGATCAGCAAGGATCGAGAAACCCAGCAGCTTGAGATCGAACGCGCGAAAAGTGTCGAACAGGCGGACATCGCGGCGCGCGAGGAGACCGAGAAGGCACGTATCGCGCAGGAGCGTGCGATCACCGATGCGCGCATCGCCAATGAGGAGATGACGCGCCAGCGCGAGATCGCACGTAACAAGGCGATCGATGAAGCCGAGATCGTTTCGCGCGAGGCCGTCGAGAAGCTCAGGATCAGTCAGGAGAAAACGGTCAGCGCCGAGCGCATCGAAAGCGATCGCACCATTCGCGAGCTGGAAATCCAGCGCACCAAGATGCTGGACGAAGCCGATATCGCCGCCCAGCAGGCGACCGAAGCCGCGCGCATCGCGCGGGAGAAAAACCTGGCGGCGGAGCGCATCGCCTCCGAGCAGGCAACGCGCGAGCGCGAGATCGAACGACAGAAGACCGTCGAGGAAGCGGACATCGCTGCTCGCGAATCGATCCAGAGCAACCGCATCGCCCAGGAAGAACGTGTCCGGTCGCTGGAGATTGCCCGCAACAAAGCGGTGGACGAGGCGGAGGTCGCGGCCAAGGAGGCTGTCGATGCGGCGAAGATCGCAAGCGACAAGACGCTGGCGGCCGAGCGTATCGCCGCCGAGCGCGACACACGCAATCGGGAGATCGCCAAAGAGGGTGCGATCGAGGCCGCCGACATCCAACGGCGCGACAAGGTGGAGCGTGAGCGCATCACCACCGAGCTCGAACTGGAGAAGGAGCGCATTGCATCCGCAGAAGTGCGTGAGGTGCGCGACATCGACAGGAAGCGTCTGGTCGAGACGGCGGAAGAACAGCGCGTAATCGAGCTTGCCGAGAAAAAGGCGGAGCGCGCCGATGCCGATGCCAAGGTCGAGCGCGCGACGATCACAGCGAAGAAAGATATCGAGACCGCGGATGTCGCCCGCGAGCAGGCGCTCGAGGCAGCGCGACTGGAGCGCAGACGCGCGATCGAGCAGCTCGAAGTCGCGCGCGTTCAGGCGTTGCGTGAAGCTGAGATCGCTTCGCGCGAAGAGGTGGAGCGTGCGTCGATCGCCTCCGAACGGGGTCTCGATGAGGCGCGCATCGGCCGTGAGAAGGAGCGTAGAAAACTCGAAGTCGATCGGGAACAGGCGATCGAGACGGCCATGATGGAAAAAGCGATCGCGCTCTATCAGAAGTCTCTCGAAGAGAGCGCCGCGCAGGCCGACGCCGAGATCGCCCGCGCGAAGGCAGCCGAAGCCGAGGAGCGCGTGCAGACCGTGCGTGAGAGCGAGGTTGCGCGTCGCCGTAAGGCCGTGGATGTCGAGATGGCGGAAAAGGCGGCGGAGGAAGAGCGCATCGCCGCCCATGCCGAGCAGGTGCGCGCTGCCGTCGAAGCCGAGGCGAAGAAGCTGCTTAACGAGGCAGAGAACGTCCTGACCGATGCCGCGCGCTATGGCCTGTTCAGGCGCAATCTCCTGGATCGCATCGAAGGCATCGTGTCAGCATCGGTCAAGCCTATGGAGAAGATTCAGGATATCCGCATCATGCAGCTCGATGGTCTGAACGGTCACGGCGACGGCAAGAGCGCCAAGAACACCACCGACGAAGTGATCGACAGCGCCCTCCGCTATCGGGTGCAGGCGCCGATGGTCGACAGCCTGATGGCCGATCTTGGCATCGAGGCCGGCAAGCTCGCCAATATGGGCGGGCTGGTACGCGACGCGCGCGACATACAGTCCATTGCGCAGAATGAGGCTAAGGCCGAACAAGCACGCCGGTCGCAGTCGCCCGGCGACGGCGGTGAGTCTCGGAGCGAAGGTGGAGGTGAGAGCGGTGGTGAGCCCCCGTCGGGCGGTAGTGGTGGTTCTTCAAGCGGAAGCGGCGGTGCGACGCGGCGGCGGTCTTCACGAAGCAAGAAATAAGGGAGGCTGGAGATGGCGCGAGTCTTTACATCAAGCGTGATCGGCGCGCCGGCGGACAAGGTCTGGGCGCGGATTCGGGACTTCAATGGGTTGCCAAGCTGGCATCCTGCCATTCGCGAGAGCCGCATCGAAGACGGCGAGCCTGCGGACAAGGTTGGATGCATCAGAGATTTTTATCTGCAGAACGGCGATCGCATTCGGGAGCGGCTGCTCGGCCTGTCCGACCATGATCTCTTCTGCACCTATTCGATCCTGGAAAGCCCGATGGGCGTCGAAAACTATATCGCGACGCTTCGCCTGACACCGATCACCGATGGCGACCGCACCTTCGCCGAGTGGTCGGCGGAATTTGACTGCACGCCGGAACGCGAAGGTGAGCTGGTGGAGCTAATCGGCAATGGCGTGTTCCAGGGCGGGTTCGACTCGCTGAAACGGCATTTCGGCGGCTGATCCGATCATGCCGCACGTCGTCAAAAGCACCATTCTCGATGCGCCGATCGACGCGGCGTGGGAGGTGCTGCGCGACTTCAATGGTCATGAAAGCTGGCACCCGGCCATCGCCGATAGTCAGATTGAACGGGGCTATGGCAGTGACAAGGTGGGCTGCGTCAGGCGCTTTCATCTGGCGGATGGGTCAGAGCTGCGCGAGCAACTGTTAACCCTCTCCGATCTCGAAACCTGCTTTTCCTACTGTCTCCTGGAAACACCCGTGCCGCTCTTCAACTACGTCGCCCATGTTCGGCTGATCCCGGTGACCGATGGTGACCGAACGTTTTGGCAGTGGGAAAGCCGCTTCGACGCGCGGGCGGGTGAAGGCGATGCGATGAGCAAGCTCGTCGGTGAGCAGATCTACGAAGCGGCTTTCGCGGCGGTCAAGCAGCATATGGGGCTGGCCTGATGGTTGATGTGCAGACCTTCGTCAGCCTTGGGGAAGCGGCGAGCGCATTGTCGGCGAACCGCGGCGCTCGGTTTTTCGCCGGCGGCACGCTGGTGATGCGCGCTCTGAACGAAGGCGATCAGTCGATCACGTCGATCGTGCGCACGACCGACCCCACGTTTCGACAGATCCAGAGCCAGGGCGACCGCATCGTGATCGGTGCCGGCGTCACCATGAGTCAGATCCTCGGAAGTCGAGAGCTCGACTTCCTGCATCCGGTGGCACGCTTAGTCGGCGGGCCTGCCGTGCGCAATATGGCGACGGTCGGCGGCAATCTGTTTGCGCTGCATCCCTATGGTGAACTGACCACGGCGCTACTGGCCTGCGAGGCGACGGTCGCCGTTGCTGGTGGATATAGCGCGCGAGAAATGCCACTCGCCGACCTCCTGCGCGATCGCGATCGTGAGCCGGCTCAGCTGGTCGCTTCCGTAACAGTGCAGCGGCCACGCGACCCGACAGGTTTTCGATTCCTCAAAGCCACGCGCGTGAAGCCGAAAGGAATCTCGATCCTCAGCATTGCTGCAGCGACCAACGGACGATCGACTAGAGTAGCCTACAACGGTATGGCGCCGACACCGATACGGGCGCTCGCGGTGGAGCGGGCGCTCGAAGGGAAGATCCTGGACGCGGCGGGCATAGCCCCTGCCCTTGCGGTCGCCGCGGAAGGGACGTCGCCCGCCGACGATGCAATCGCATCGGCCTGGTATCGGCGCGAGGTGCTGCCGGTGCATCTGAAACGCCTGCTGCTCGGAGAGACAGCATGAGTAGGACGCCTGTGCAGTTTCGTCTCAACGGCAGCGACAAAGCGGTGTTCGTCGAGGGTGGGCAGAACCTACTGGACACTCTTAGGCGCGACGTCGGCGATTTCGCACCGAAATATGGCTGCGGCCAAGGCACCTGCGGCGTGTGCACAGTGCTGATCGACGGCGAGCCCCACCTCTCCTGCCTGACGCTGGCTGAAGCAGCCGCTGGCCGCAGCGTCGACACGACCAGCGGGCTTGCTGACGGTCCGAACCTCCATCCGCTGCAACAGGCCTTCATGGATCATTTCGCGGCGCAGTGCGGTTTCTGCACACCCGGCATGCTGATGGCGGCGAAAGCACTGCTCGACAAGAACCCGTCGCCGACGCGCGAGGAGGTGGTCGAGGCGATCTCCGGCAATATCTGCCGCTGCACGGGCTATGAGCCGATCATCAACGCGATACTCGACGCGGCCGGAGGGCGACGCTGATGCTGGAGTTCCGCAAGGACATCTTCGCCGACGAGCGCGACGACGATCTGAACGAGATCGGCAAGCCGACCCAGCGCCAGGACATGCTCGGTCACGTCACAGGGCGCACACGCTATTTCGATGACCACGCGTTCGAAGGCCTGCTGCATCTGAAATGCCTGCGCAGCCCGCACCATCACGCGCGCATCCGCTCGATCGATACCTCGGCTGCAGAGCGCGCGCCAGGCGTTCGGCGAATCCTGCGCGCATCAGATGTGCCGGTAAACCTTAATACGCTTCTTAGCCTGCTGCAGTTCGGTAAAGATGACGAGCCGTCACTTGCAGAGAACGAAGTTCGCTATGTCGGCGAGCCTGTGATCGCTGTGATCGCGGACAGCGAGCGCGAAGCGCTGGCGGCGGTTCTACAGATCCGTGTCGACTACGAGGTACTTCCGCATATTCTGGATGTCGAAGACGCGATCAAGCCGGGCGCGATGCCGGTCAACCCGACCTATCCGGAAAACACCTTCACCTATCACGAGACCTACAACCGTCAGCAGCTTCGCTATGGCGATGTCGAGGCTGGATTCCGTGAAGCCGATCACATCCTCGAAGAGCGCTACCAGATGTCGCCGATCGAGCATGCGCCGACGGAGACCAATGGGGCGATCGCGGCGCCGGAGACGAACGATCGCATCGTCTGCCACACCTCGACGCAGGGCCTCTTCTTCTCGCTCGACACCTCAGCGAAGATCCTGAACGTACCCTCCAACCGCCTGCATTTCATCGGCGGCACGGTCGGCGGCGGCTTCGGCGGCAAGGTCGACAGTTTGTGCGAGCCGCTCGCGATCCTAGGCGCGATGCTCACGGGCAAGCCGGTGCGCTACGCGTTCGATCGCACGGAGGAAATGCAGTATGGACCGCCGCGCGGGGCGGAGCGCTGGTTCCTCAAGGACGGCGTGATGAATGACGGCCGCATCGTCGCCCGTCAGCTCACCGGCTATTTCGATGCTGGCGCCTACACGCGCCTGTCGAGCTATGCCGTCGTGAAATGCACCGCGCACATTCCGGGCCCCTACACGATCCCGAACATCTCATCCGACGTCTATTGCGTTTACACCAACCGCACGCCGGCGACCGCGATGCGCGGCTTCGGTGTCACCGGCGTCGACTTCGCGCTCGAATGCCAGATGGATAAACTGGCCAGTTTAATCGGTATGGATCCTGTCGAGTTTCGGATCCTCAATGCCTACCGAGACGGCGATATGAAGGCGCATCGGCGGGAGGCGCATAACTGTGCACTAGTAGAGTGCGCACAGGTCGCGGCGGAGAAAGCGAGCTGGCCGATTCGTGAAGAGTTCAAGCGGATGAACTCTTACAGGCGAGACAGCGCAACGACACCGGCGACGTCAACAGCACCCATACCTAGAATGCCGGACCCGACGAAACCACCAGCCGCCGCGACACCGCAACCGCGAACGCCACCCGTAGCACCGCCGCCCCCACGCCCAAGCGCCCCACCCTCCTTCCAACAACCATCGGCACCTACTACGAGCCCGCAAACCATTCCGCCGCCTGAGGCGCCAAGTCAAGGCCGGCCCGCCCCGGGCCGAACTGGCGTCAGCCGCTTTGCTGGCCGGTCTTCTTCCATTTCCGGGACGAGGAGGCGCTGATGGCGAAGCATCGGGGGCGCGGATTTGCGACGATCAATTATCCGATCGGGATGAACCTGGGTGGCGATCCAAGCCAGGCGCTGGTGCATTCCAATCCGACGGGGAAGTTCACGGTCGCCTTGTCCTCGATCGATCTCGGTCAGGGGATGAAGTCGGTGACGCGGCAGATCGCGGCGGAGACGTTGGGGGTGCCGGTCGAGGATGTGTATGTCGACACGGCGGACAGCGATACGGGGCCGCATTGCATGGGGAGCTTTGCCTCGCGCGGCACCCATCGGGTCGGCAATGCGGTGATTGCGGCGGCGAAGGAAGCGCGGGGCGTGATGATGGAGGCGGCGGCCGAGGAGCTGGAGGTCAACGCGGACGATCTGGAGACCGACGGCAAGGGCAACATCCATGTGAAGGGCGCAACCCACCGCTCGATCTCGACGCAGGACGTGGCGATCGCGGCGCAGTTCAAGCAGGGGAAGACGATCTCCGGGCGCGGTATTTTTCTTATCCCGCTTTCTGACGTGAATCCCGAGACCGGTGAGATGACGCCGGTGTCCTGCTACGCCCATGCGGCGCTGGTCGCCGAGGTCGAGGTCGATGACGAAACCGGCGAAGTCGAGATGATCAAGATGGACAGCGCCTATGAAGTCGGCCGCGCGCTCAATCCGAAACTGGTGGAGCAGCAGCTGGTCGGCGGCGCGTGGATGGGGATGAGCCACGCGCTCTATGAGACGACGGAGCCCTACTATCCCGACCGCGCGCATGGGCCGACCGACTTCAATCAGTATTTCATGCCGGGTCCCGGCGACGTCTGTCCGCATGACATCGCGATCCTGGAACGGCCGGCACCCGATGGCCCATTCGGTGGCAAAGGGCCAGGCGAGATGTGCGCCAATCCCGTTTTGCCAGCCGTAGCAAATGCGGTTTTCAATGCGGTCGGCGTGCGCATCGATGAGTTGCCAATTACGCCGGAAAAAGTGCTGCGCGGGATCAAGGCACAAGGTGGGGCGAAGCCCCAGACGAGGCGCTAGCGTCCATGCCCGTCCGCTCCATCATCGTCGGCATCGATAGCCCGGAGACGCTGTCCCAGGCGCTCGGCTCGGCGCTCTATCTGCCTGATGACGGCTTGGCGACGGCAGCCTATCTGGCCTTGGCGCTGGGCAAGCCGCTGCTGCTGGAGGGCGCGCCCGGCGTCGGCAAAACCGAAGCGGCGAAAGCGATTTCGGCCGTGCTCGCGCGCAAGCTGGTGCGTCTTCAATGCTATGAGGGCATCGACGCGGCGGCGGCGCTTTATGAGTGGAATTACCCACGCCAGATGCTGGCGATCCGCCAGGCTGGTGAGGAGTATGTGAACATCTACCGGGACGATTTTCTGATCAGTCGTCCCATGCTGGAAGCCCTGCAGAAACCCGACAGTACCTTACTCCTGATTGACGAAATCGATCGCTCCGACCACGAGTTCGAAGCGTTGCTGCTGGAGTTTCTCTCCGACTTTCAGATCTCGATCCCAGAGCGCGGTACGATCCGAGCCCACGAACATCCCGTCGTCGTCCTGACCTCGAACCGCACGCGCGAGCTGCATGAAGCGCTTCGGCGGCGCTGTGTCTATCACTGGATCGACTATCCCGATGCCGCGCGTGAAGCACAGATTGTCATGATGCGCGCAAGCTCGGTCGCCGAGGGCACGGCGCGTGCCGTCGTCAAAGCTGTTGGTAGCCTCCGACAGGAAGCCTTAGCCAAACCGCCCGGCGTTGCCGAAACCGTGGAGTGGGCCGAGGCAGCCACCGTGCTCGCAGGGCAGGGAGCGGACTGGCCGACGGCGTTCAAACGCTCGATCGGGGTGGCGCTCAAGGATCAGGATGACCTCGTCTATCTCGACGATCGCCTGGATGCGATCATCCAGGGTGCTGCCGCATGACCGCAGCCCTGCCACAAGCGGCACGTCCGTTCGTCGAGTTTCCAGGCTTGCTGCGCGCCCACGGCTTTGCCGTCGCACCTGAGCAGACGGTGGGCTTCATCGAAGCGGTCGGGTTGCTCGGACCACGCAGCATGGGCGATATCTACCAGGCCTCACGCGCGCTGCTCGGACCGCAGCCGGATCGGCTGGATGAATTCGACGCGCTGTTTCGCGTTTTCTTTTTTGGTCAGACACTCGCAGCGCCGGCGATGAGCGAAGATGAGGGTGACGAACTTCGCGTTCAGGAGGATGGCGACAGCCTGATCGAGCCGGAGGCCGGCGATCTCAATGAAAGCGGTGGTCAGGCGACCAAGGCCGAACATTTGAACGTCAGGCATTTTGCCGAGGTGGACGAGGCGACAGTGCTTCGCCGCTTCCGACGTGCAGCCCCTGCGCGTCTCCCGATGCGCCGCGCCTATCGGCGGCGGGCGACAGCCCGCGGTGGCGACTCCTGGAATCTCCGCCAGGCGCTGCGTGAAGCGGTGCGTCGTGACGGCGAGGTGCTGCGCCTTCTGAGGATGCGGCGAAAGCTGAAGCAGCGTCGGATCCTTCTGCTGATCGACGTGTCAGGCTCGATGAAAACCGCCACCGACGGCTATCTTCGCCTCAGCCATAGCCTTGGTCGGGCAGCGGAAAGTCTGGAGGTTTTCACCCTCGGCACGAGGCTCACCCGTATTACACGGGCGATTCGCAGGCGCCAGCGAGACCAGGCGCTCGCCATGACATCCGATCTTGTCTCCGACTGGGACGGCGGCACGCGCATCGGTGATGCGCTTTTGGCTTTCCTCGCCGTGCCGCGCTTTGCCGGTTTCGCCCGAGGTTCGCTGGTGGTGGTGCTGTCTGACGGCCTGGAGCGTGGCGATCACGCTGCGATGACTGATGCCACTCAGAAACTGACCCGCCTCGCCTGGCGCCTCGAATGGCTAACACCTGACGCGGTTCCGAGCGCGGACGGCATGGGCTTTCAGCCGCAGACCCAAGCGTTGAAGGCTATTCTCCCCTATGTCGATCACCTCGGGGACGGCAGTTCGGTCGAGACGGTTGCAAATCGGCTGTTGCATATCGCGCGGGAGAGCCGGTCGTGACTGGGATCGTCGACGCACATCATCACATCTGGCGGCAGATGGATCTGCCCTGGCTGATGGGGCCGATGCAGCCGCGCATTTTCGGACCCTATGACGCTATACGGCGCGACTATCGCATCGAGGAGTATCTTGACGACATCGAAGACGCCGGCATCGAAAAGTCGGTCTATGTTCAGGCCAACTGGACGCCCGATCAGTTCGAGGACGAAGTCGCCTGGGTACAATCGGTCGCCGACAGTCATGGCTGGCCTAATGCGATCGTCGGCTATGCGGATTTCATGCAGAAGGATGTGCGGCCGGACCTCGACAGGCTGAAGCCGCATCGCCTGATGCGTGGCGTCCGTCAGCAGCTGCACTGGCATACAAACGAACAATACCGCTTCGCAGCTTCGCCCGATCTGCCGCGCGACGAGACACTGCAAAGAAACATTGCCAGACTGGCCGACTATGGCTGGTGCTTTGAGCTGCAGGTTTTTTCAGGGCAGATGGCGTCGGCAGCCGACCTCGCAAGATCCTGTCCCGAGGTGACGTTCGTCCTGCAGCATGCCGGCATGCTGGAAGACGTTACAGAGCCGGGCCGCGCCCGCTGGCGGGATGGTATGAAGCGCCTCGCCGATTGTCGAAATGTGGTCTGCAAGCTCTCCGGCCTCGGCACCTTCATTCATCGAAACGACCCTGACCATATCGTTGAAATCGTCGCCGAGTCCGTGTCGATCTTCTCGGCAGAGCGCTGCCTGTTCGGGTCCAACTTTCCTATCGAAAAGCTCTGGACAGACTACAGTTCGCTGATCGGCGCTTACCGCCAGGCGACAGCCGATATGGGCGACGCAGATCGGGAGGCCATCTTTTGCCGCACGGCCGAGCGGGTGTACCGGCTGTGATGGGCCCGAACGCGATCACGAGTCGTTTTGGAAGCACAGATGCGCTGCGGACAGTTGAAATTGTGGCGGGACGAGGAGCAAAAGATGCTGTTCCAAGGATCAACGCAAAATTAACCTCTTTGGTGCATCCTGCCACAGCCTTCCTGGTCCATGCGATCTTGGGAATCCGATCCTCGTCTGACTCTTCTTTTGGCTGGAGAGACTCCCAGGATCGCATGGACCAGGAAGAGATGATGACATGATTGGGTTAAGGAAACCCTAACAGAAGGGGCGTTCGATCACCGGTAAATGCCGGACATCAGGACGTCCATAATGAGATGAGACATGGGAGGAAACACAAAAAATGGCGCTTGAAATCAAGATTTTAGACTATGGCGACATCGAGCTCGAGAACAGCTTTCTGGTGCTCGGCCACAATTGCGGCCGGACGCGCCGCGTTCCGGTTTACGGGTTTTTGATCCTTGGTGGCCCCTGGCCGATCCTGGTGGACACTGGCTATCGCGACAATGCGATCATGGAAAGCCTTGGTATGCGCGGGCTGCAGTTCCATGAGAACATGATCGAAAACCAGCTGGCGCGCTTCGATGTCAAGCCGGGCGATGTCCGGTATATTCTGCACACCCACCTTCATATCGACCATGCCGGCAAAGACGATCATTTCCCGATGAACACCACGTCGGTGATCAATCGGCGCGAGCTCGAATGTTCGGTCTCCGGCCTGATGCATCCGCAATATCCTAAGCCGGATATCCAGCATCTGATCGAGCGTCTGCACACCAAGAACGCCCTTCGCTTCCTCGATCTCGAACTTACCGACGGCGAGGAGATCTGCCCGGGTGTGTGGTGCGAGCCGGCGAACGCGCATACCGAGGGCTCGATGAACGTCGTGGTCGAGACGGCTGACGGTCTCGCCAATATCTGCGGCGACGTCATCTACGACTTCCAGGACCAGATCATCGATCCCGTCTATCAGGTGAGCGATCTGGAACCTCATGTCACCGGTAATCACGCGGGTTCCAAGCGCCAGGAAAAGGCGGCGATCAAGAAGCTTCTCAACAACTACCGCTATCTCTGCCCGATTCATGACAAGCCGGCGCTCATCGAAAACCAGCAGGTGGTCGGTCGCCTGGAAAGTCAGATTCCAGGGCCGATCAGCCAGTCGGTGCCGAAGCGGGACTGGTTTCCGGTCTAGAGAAAGAAGGAGCCGCAAACATGGCCCATGAGGCGCTGGACCCTGCGTTCCGTCAGCTGATCGATGAATATGCGCCGGTGATCCAGCTCGGCTCCGGCTTCACCTTTACCGAGGGGCCGATCTGGCATCCGGTTGAGCATTATCTGCTCTTTTCCGACATGCCAGGCGACATACGCAGGCGTTGGGATCGGCTTCATGACGTACGGGAGGTGGCGAGCCCGAGCAACAAGGGTAACGGCCTCACCTATGATCGTGACCTGAACCTGATCATTTGCGAGCATGCCACATCCAGCCTAGTTCGGCTCGGACCCGATGGCAGCCGGACCACCCTCGCCTCCCACTTCGATGGGCGCGAGCTCAACAGCCCGAACGATGTCATCGTGAAGTCCGATGGCACCATCTACTTCACCGATCCGTGGTACGGACGCATGCCCGGTTTCGGTGTCGAACGACCGCGTGAGCTTGGGTTCCAAGGGGTTTATCAGGTCAGGCCTGATCAGCCAGGCCGCGAGCCGGAACTTCTGGTCGATCGCTATCTCTTCG
The DNA here is from genome assembly GCA_039197065.1 of Pseudomonadota bacterium. Classification (GTDB taxonomy): domain Bacteria; phylum Pseudomonadota; class Alphaproteobacteria; order Geminicoccales; family Geminicoccaceae; genus JANQPX01. Next base: position 78,651 of record JBCCUL010000007.1, read on the forward strand.
GCCAGCCAAACGGTCTTTGCTTCTCGCCTGACGAGCGGCAACTCTACATCAACGACACCGAAAAGGCGCTGATCCGCGTCTTTGACGTCCAGTCCGACGGGTCCTTGAACAATGGCCGCCTGTTTGCAGAAGGCCTGAAAGACGAGCGTAAGCCTGGCGTTCCCGACGGCATGAAATGCGATGCCCTCGGCAATGTCTGGGTCACCGCACCCGGCGGCCTTTGGGTCTACGCAGCGGATGGCCGCCACATCGGCAAAGTCGACATCCCCGAACTCGCCGCCAACCTCCATTGGGGCGGCGAGGATTGGCGCACGCTTTTCGTCTGCGCCACCCACTCCGTCTACACCATCCAAACCAAAGTCGGCCCCCGCAACGAACCCTTCATGTCGGCCTCGGCGCGGCCGAGCGCGGTTACAGCTGCGCCGGAGACTACGACGGCGGGCGCGGCCCAAACGGCGACTTCCGAGCCGGCGACAGCCCAAAGTCAACCGGCCGACAGGCTGTCGGTGGACGCTGGGCGCGCCGCCCTGATTATTCAGGATATGCAAAATGATGTGGTGATGGATGGCGGAGCCTTTGCGTCATCGGGGTCGCCGGAGCATTGCCGTCAGCAGAACAACATCGAGAAAACCGCGCGGCTCGCCGAGGTCTGCCGGGCCAGGGGCGTGATGGTCATTCATGTGTGGTTCGTGGTCGAGCCCGGCGCGCCCGGCGTCACCATGAATGCTCCCTTGTTTCGAGGGCTGTGGGAGGCGAATGCGCTGGTGCGCGATACATGGGGCGTCGCACCTGTTCCCGGCCTGGAGCCCAAGAAGGGCGACTTTGTCGTGACCAAGATACGCATGAGTGCCTGGGAGGGTACGTCGCTCGAAACCATTTTGAAAAGCGGCGGGCGTGACACGATCATCAACACCGGCGCCTGGACCAACATGTCCGTCGAGCACACGGCGCGCACAGGTGCCGACAAGGGCTATCACATGATCACGCCGGAGGACTGCTGCTCGACCATGAACGCTGACTGGCACAACGCCTCGATCAACTACGCCCAGCAAAACGTCGCTGTGGTGACCAATGTGGAAGAAGTCATCCGCGCATTGGGATGACCAACGTCGAACGCGTCGCTGACAGCGACTAAGCGGGCAGGCTCTCGCCGGCGTAATCATATCCGTAGAGCGCTGCCCGGCGTTCGGAGATGACCGCCCGGTTCAGGAGAAGGCTGACCTTGTCCATATTGACGTCGAGAAGGTCGAGTGAGGCATCAAGCTGGGTGCCGGTCGCTTCACCGGCCCCGATCACCAGCACCACCTCGTCGGCGTGGGGCGCAAGCACGGCTGCTTCGGTCGTCGCCAGAAGCGGTGGTCCGTCCATCACGATCATATCGTAGCGGCCGAGCGCAACGATCCTCTTCAGCAGACCAGACATGGCCTTGCCGCCAAGCAAGCTCGATGGCGATTTGGTGGCTTGCCCCGCCGGCAGAGCCGAAAGCGAAATCTTCGAGAAAGTGATCAGCATCTCGTCCAGATCGGCCCCACGGTCGACGAGGCACTCGAACAGGCCATGTTTTCGATAGGGGAAACCGATCACGGTCGGGACGCTGGGATTGGCCAGATCGCTGTCGATCAGAAGCACGTTCAGCTGTTCTTCGATCGCCAGGCTAAGAGCAAAATTGATCGAACTGAACGTCTTGCCCTCACCTGGATTCCCAGACGTGATCAGAACGATCGGGCAACGCCTCTCACTCTTCTCGTCGTTCTCATCCACCTCCGGGCCGAAGAAACCAAGACGCCGGAAAAGCCGGCGCTTCACCATGCTGTAATCACGCGCAAGGTCGAGGTCGATGGTCGAAGGCGTGATGAAACCGAGCTTGGCAAGGCGATCGAAGTCGAGCGTCAGTTTGCTCTCTTCCTCCGATCTTTCACCGCGAACCTTGGCGCTGAGATTGGCCCAGGGGGTTTGCACATAGGCCGAGGTGCGTCGTTTGGTTTTAGGGTTGGAGAAGAGCATCAGAGTTTCGCCCAGATCCACTGCAGCGTCGATCCCTTCGTGGTTGCCGCTAGGCTATCCACCTTCGAATTCGACGGGCCGACTTCGGAGAAATACAAGAGTGTTGCGAAAACCCCGACCAACGCCAGAGACCCGCTGGCGACACCTGCCCAACCGGCCATGGCGCCGCCTGATTGCGCCGGCCGCACGGCTTCGGAAACACCCCCAAGGATGGGCAGATCGATAGCGGCTTTCAGCTGATCCACGGTGAGAAAACTCCCGCTGATCAATTGTCGGCCAATGGCGAATGCGACGCCCGAAACGAAGCCGACCATGAGGATCGCCGCGAGAAACAAACCGCGCGGTGGCCCGATCGGCTCGAGGGGCACCACGGGCGGATCGATGATCCGGTACTCGATCCGGCTGATGCCGCTGTCCAGATCCCTCGCGATCTGAGCGGATTCGCGCCGCTGGATGAGCTGTTCATACTGCGCGAGAAGAACATTGTAGTCGCGCGTCAACCTGGTGAGATCGGCCTCGACCTCCGGAGCCGACGCTGCGGTCGTCGATAGGACTCCGATTTCGTTCTCGGCAAGAGCGAGACGACGTCGAAGGTCTTGAACCGAGCCCTCGGCAAGCTGCAGCTGATCGATCAGCTCGGCATATTGCGGGTTGGCGATACGCGCTCCGTCTGCATTCACCGCATACTGCTGAGTTGCGAGCTGCTGTTCGGCATTTTCGATCATCCCTCGAAGGGCGATGACTTCGGGGTGTCGATCGGTGTAGATCATGAGTTTGGTCTGAAGTTCCTGCGCGAGACTTTGAAGTCTGAACTGTGCCGCACTCTGCCCGCCCGCTGTTATCTGGGCGGATGCGGCAATCGTCTTCGGTGTCGCATTCAATTGCGTTCTCAGCTGGTCGCGCCTCCAGATTGCCGATTCGATCTCGGCATTAAGTCTGCGCAGTTCGACCTCGCGCTGTTCGAGGGCCCGCTGATTGCGATCCACACCACCGAGTTCGTCAGCATGCTCTCTTCTAAAGATCGCGATCTCAACCTCGGCTTCACGCAGCTTGGCTTCGTAGTCTTCAATCTGGTTGTCGATGAAATCGCGCGCTTCTTCGACATCTTGCTGCGAATGGCCGAGATTCTGCTCGACGAAAATCTGAAGGATGGAGTCCACCACCCGCTGCGTCAGCCGTGGATTCTGATGCGCATAGCTGATCTGAAACAGGCTAGCGCCCTCAGTTTTGATCTTGATGTCCTTTGACAGATCCTGAACCAGATTCAGCCGTTCGACATCGCTGTGCACGGTGTGATCCAGATCGGTCATCCGGATCAGCTCTTCGATATTGGGAACCGACAGCAGCGTGCGCCGCATCATCTCAACCTGTCGCTCGAAATCCGGTGCGACCGCGAGCCCCTTCATCAACGGACCCAGGATCGTCTCGGTATCGATGTAGATGCGCGCGCGCGACTGGTAGCGATCGGGCATCGATGCGAGCATGAGCCAGCCGAGGAGACAGACCAGCCAGGCAACGGCCAGGCCCTGCCAGCGATAGCGCTTGAGCGCGGCGAGATGCGGCATGAGAAGCGCGCGATAGTCAACCATGGTGGATGAGTTCCTTGCGCGTCAAAGCAGGCTCTTGGGGACGACGATCAGATCGCCGGGGCGCAGTTTTGCATTTGCCGACATTCGGCCGTCATGAAGAAGGTCATTCAGTTTGAGCTGATAGGTGCGCTCACGACCGTTCACCTTGCGGATCAGCTTGGCGTCATTACCGTCTGCATATTCCGTCAGGCCCTGAGCCTCAGCCATCGCATCCAGCACGCTCATATGCATCTGATAGTGCACGGTTACCGGACGTGCGACCTCGCCGATTACCTTGACCATCTGCGTGGTTTGATTTGCGAAATTCTCAACGACGACCGAAGCCTTCGGCTCCTGTACGAAGGGCCGAAGGGCCTCCTCGATGTCGCGCGCTAGAACGGTCGGGCTCTTGCCTGCTGCAACCAGATCCTCGACCAAAGGAATGGTGATCCGACCATCAGGGCGAACCGGCACGGTTACTGACAGGTCAGGCGCCCGCCAGACGAAGATCTGAACGACGTCCAGCGGTGCGATCGCATATTCCGGCGTCTCCAATATGTCGGCTTCGGTCAGTTTGGGCGGCGGCGGCAACTCCTGGCAGGCTGCAAATACGGAGATGAACGCAAAAACGAAGCATAACCTCGCCAAAGTATGCGAGGGTCTTACAGGACCTGAATTCTCGCCGATGTGCTTTGAGGCAAGCGTTCGTTTGACGCTAGCTTCCAAACCATGCTTTACTAGGCTCGGACGTTCTAAAATCGAACGCCAATAAAACCGTCGCCAGGATCGTCCCGAAGATATTCGACCCCGCTTTTTCTCTTGCAAACCACTGATGACCATCGCCCGCTCCATTGGTCTATTCACGGACAGATTTGATGAGATCTCGGCATTTGGGACCTTAAGCACAATGGAATGCTGCTCCTCTTCTTTAAAGCAGAAACATCGACTTTCTGGCGTTTTCGTCGAACATGCCTTGCGGCGCGTGTTTCGACACAACCTAAGATAGTTCTTACCTGTGAATAAAATATACGTCAAGGTGATTTTCTTAAAAATTGGATCTACCGAAAGTTTGTTTTCTCTTCGCTGAAAAACTATCTTGGTTTATCGGATAAGCCGATCTTTCAGAGGACGGTGCAGATTGCTCGACATTTCCTTGAAATGGCTCCAACATGTTGGAAATTATGCTTTCTTTCAGCGTCAATCGCCTTGATGCATAGCCCAAAAATGTCGATTTTCACAAGATCCAAGCAAAATGCCGGAAAAATTAACGCTATCTGAATGCACACCCTTTCGGTGACCCTGAGCTTGAGATCGCTTTGCTACCGAAGGTTGTCAAGGCAATACTATGAATTCTGTTTTTACAAGGAGCGATCCGCACCGTCGGGGTTGAACTGACGCGGTGCCGATCGTTTCATTGTCGTTTGGATCGATCCTATCGCTTCGCTTGGTGGGATGCCCTCGCTTTTCCCTGGTGGGCGCGGGGTCATCGGTCTTGAAACGCCACGAACTTAAGCGATAGGTTGATGCGTGGAGGCTGGCATCAAAGCTCTGTCTTCCCGGGAGAGAGACCATGACACGATCGCTGAAAGTGGGCTGCGTTCAGCATTGCGCAGGCACGAACACCGATCGCAATCTGCGTCAGTTGGAAAAACTCATCACCAAGGTCGCCGCTCAGGATGCAGAGATAATCTGCCTGTCTGAATATGCGACCACCTATGGCGCCAGCCGCGGCCGCCTGCAAGTTGGCGCCGAATACGAAGACAGCCATGTCGGTCTCGCAGCGATCAGAGATCTTGCGCGGCAGACGGGACGTTGGATACTGATCGGCTCTATCGCCATCAAACGTGACGACGACCTGATCAGCAATAGGTCCTATCTGATCGATAATGCCGGCGCTATCGTCGCGAGCTATGATAAGATTCATCTGTTCGACGTCGATCTCGACCGTGGCGAGTCCTATCGCGAAAGCGCGATGATCAAGGCCGGCGATAAAGCCGTTCTGGTCGACACGCCCTTTGGTCGTTTTGGCCTCACGATCTGTTATGATCTTCGTTTTCCACAGCTTTACCGAACGCTTGCGAAGGCTGGCGCAGAGGTCATCTTCGCGCCTGCAGCCTTCACCCGGACGACTGGGCGCGATCATTGGCATACGCTGGTTACAGCGAGAGCCATTGAGACGGGCGCCTACCTGTTGGCGCCTTGTCAATGCGGCGACGTCAAAGGCAAGCTCGCTCGCTACGGTCACTCGCTGATCGTCAGTCCTTGGGGGGGCATCCTTGCCGACGGTGGCGAAAACGCAGGTATCATCACCGCCGATCTCGACCTCGACAAGGTCGCCTTGGCCAGGCAGAGGATACCGGCACTCAGCCACGACCGGCTATTCGAGATTTCCTTCGCACCGAAGAGTGAAGGCGGGGAAGAGCAGACAAGCTCGCATCCGAACGCTTCTTAGCGCACCGATCCGAAGGGGCACCATCAGATATCGATGTCGCTGCCTGACGCCATGATACATGGCCGGGAAATGGCCCGGCCGATGCATCATTCGATCAGTCGCGGCGATGGGCAGAGAACCCCCACACCTGGGAAGATCAGCTTTCCACGCCCAATGCTTCCGCCGTTTCGATCGGGATGTAGTTGGTGCCGACTGGCAGATCTTTGGCCTTGGCGTAGCTGTTGACGGCGCGGATGGTCTTGGGCCCGAACAGGCCGTCGATCCGGCCGCCATAATGGCCGGAACGGCTGAGGCGCGTTTGCAGGTTGCGGATCACATCTGCGGTCATATTGACGTCGCAAAGGACTTCCCGCCAGGCGAGCTTCTCGTCGGTAAGCTTGGCGCGTTTCGAGACCGTTTCATATTGCGCCGGCACCTCGACCGTCTGCTCGCGCGCAGGTTCGATGAGCTTTTGTACGCGCACCGTCTCATATTCGGCCGGCACCGTCACTTTACGCGTGCCGGCAGGGCTCTTCAGTCGCTTTTTGGTCACGGTCTTGTACTCAGCCGGCATCATCACCTCCTGGGTGGTCGCCGGCGTTACCAGGATGCGCTTTTCGATGGTGCGATAGGTGGCGGGCACCTCGACCAGGCACATCACCTCGCCGGTGCTCTCGTCATAGGTGGTTTTCAACGCGTTATCGATCGGACCGCGGCCACGTTTCCAGACGGTGTGCGCAGGCTTGTCGAGAATGCGCTCCTTGATGGTCTGGTACTTTGCCGGAACGTTCACAAGCTTCTTGCTTTCCGGCTTGACCAGGACCTTTTCGGTCACCGTTTCATATTCCGCAGGCACGGCCTCAAGGCGGGTTGACGCCTCCTTAACAAGGACAGCCTCCTCCACCCACTCGTAACGGGCTTCCTCGATCTGGATCTTGGTCTCGGGCGGGCTGACCAAGACCTTCTCCTCGCTGACGTCATAGGTCGCCGGCAGCAGCACGCGCGCATAGCAGTGGCCGGGCTTCGCATCAGGCGGGAACAGTGCTGCGTTTTCGAGAGGGGAGGCTTTGAAAGCTGCCGGCGTCGCATGACCTGGTGGCGCGGCAGCGGGCTCGATAGACGCGTTGAAGGCGATCGGCGTGCTCGGCTGATCCGACGCGCAGGCCGTAAGGGCAGCAGCACAACAAACAACGACAAGGCCGGCGTTTCCATGGCGCGATTTCATGGTATCTCCAGATACAATTATTAGCCAACAGGTCGATGCTTAGCATCAACTGTTGTTTTGACAAAAGAAAATAATACAGATCACTTTTGATACAGCATCGTTAGTTTTAGTGATTTATTATTTATTTTATTTTATGAATTTTTCTAAATTTTTATTTATTTAACGATCATGTTGTCCGAGTTCCCTAGGGAAACGCTCAAAGGGCCCCGATCGTGAGCAGCAAAGGATCATCAATGTGAGGGAGAAGATATCTTGGAACGGTCATCATGTCGGGCTTGGCAGCGGTGTTCCGGTTTCAATGTCGCCTTCGTTCTTATGCGCGTGTACATTTCTCAATCAGTTCGAATTCCGCGAGTAAGTGCGTTAAATTTCGCGCTATGGGTGATTGCTTCAAGAAAATGGATCCTATAAGGAAGTGGTTACCGGTCATGTTTCCTACGAACGGGCAGTACAGACCGAAATGACCGACAGTTCGACCTAGAGCCGAGCTTGGTCCTCAAGGTTCTGGGCTCGCATATTCGGCACGACGTCACCGATCCAGAGGTCATGGCTCCGGCGGGAAGGTAGGGCTTCCCTTGACCTTCGAATGGCACGCTGATCACTGGTTGTTTCGGAGCGAGTTGACGGTCGTTTTTCGAAGTGACAGCGAACGTGACTTGAACGCGATGTCAGTGGACTTTAACGAAGCCGCTGACGTTTACAGGATGGTATCGCCCTTATCAGGTTTGGGCGGATGAAGAAATTTTGGGGAAACGCCAATGCCGGACAATAATGCGACGCCTTTGTCGGTGCTTGTGATGAGTCATGACGCCCGCGATTTCGGCGGCGTCGGCAACTACCTGGCAACGATGAAGCGGCGTCTCAGGCCGACGACTATGGCTCATCGCTTTGTAAGCGGTCGTCGCTACGGCGAGAAGACCAAGCTCGCGACCATCATGCGGATCATCAGCGACTATGTGCGTTTCTTCTTCCTGATGATGCGCCGGCGTTTCGATGTGGTGCATTTCAATCCGGAGATGGATCTGCGCGCTTTTCCGCGTGAGAGCCTCTTCATGTTCCTCCTGATCCTGATGCGGCGGCCGTTCGTTGTCTTCCATCACGGCTGGAACTGGGATGAGTTCAAGATCATCACCAAGTCGTTTTTCCTGAAGCGCTGGCTGTTCTTCATCCTGAACCGGGCCGGCGGCATCATCGTATGCTCCAAATCGTTTCGAGACGGGTTGATCGAAAACGGCGTGCATGCCGACCGTATCGAGATCATCACCACCATGTTCGACGGCCAGCGCCTCAAGCGCCGCGATCTCGACACCCTGCCCGATCCGACAAAGGCGCCGAAGCTGCTTTTCATGGCGCGTTTCGTTCGAGAGAAAGGCGTCTACGAATTAATCGAGTCGGTGAAGCTCTTGAAGGATGAGTTTCCCGAACTGACCCTGCTCATGGGTGGGGACGGTCGCGAAATGGAGCAGATGAAGGCATGGGCAGAAAAGCAGGGCGTGGCCGATCAGGTGCTGTTCCCAGGCTATATTCGCGGCCATGACAAGACCCGCGCCTTTGCCGAAGCGTCAATCTTCATTCTGCCGAGCTTCTTTTGGGAAGGACTGCCGAACGCCGCGATCGAGGCGATGGGTTCCGGCCTTCCGATCATCTCGACCAAGGTCGCTGGCCTTCCCGAGGTGATGGACGATCCCGATAACGGCTTCTTCCTCGATGAGGTCACGCCTGAAGACATCGCCGAAAAGGTTCGGACAATGCTGAGAGATCCGGGCTATCTCGCGGCGACCTCGAAGCGTAATCAGGAGAAGGCTTGGGGGAATTACGAGTCCGCCATCGTCAGCAAGCAGATCGAGGCTGTCTATCGCATGGCCATCGACCGGAGCCGACCATCGTCGTCGTCGGTGCGGAAGACAGAGCTGTCCGAGGCCCGTTAGATCAGCCAGGAGGCGGTCTATCCATCATGACACCGCTGATCAGCATCGTCATTCCGATCTACAATCGCGCCGGCACCATCGGCCGAGCGGTTGAAGGCTGCCTTGCACAAACCTACGAGCGGATCGAGGTCGTGCTGGTCGACGACTGCTCAACGGATGATCTAGAGGCTGCTCTTGAATGCTTCGACGGTGATCCGCGCGTTCGGCTGGTGCGTCATGCTCATAATCAGGGGGTCTCAGCGGCGCGCAACACCGGCGTTCAGAATGCCGAGGGCGAGCTGATCGCATTTCTCGACTCCGACGACGCCTGGTACTCGACGAAGCTCGAGCGGCAATGGGCCGAGATTGCGCCCCGCAGCGATGATTGGCGTTTCTTTTGCGGCGCGCTGACCGAAGTCGTCTCGGACGACGCGCCGACCAAAGTCATTCCGGCACGCATCAAGCCTGATGACATCCGGTTCGGTGACTACATGTTCGTCCGTAAGGTGCGCAAAAAGCTCCCTCTGGTCGACGACAGCCGTGCCGGACGAGCAGACGGCTATTTCGTTCATCTCAATTCGGTGCTGCTGCCAAGAGACCTGGCTCTCGAAACACCCTTTCGCACGAGCCTGAACCAGTATGAGGACCTTGCCTTCGTCATCGATCTGGAGGAGCGGGGCGCTGCATTCTTCCTCATCGAGGAGTCGCTCGCCATCCAATATGACGATCAGCGACCTGGCCGACTTGGCAAACAGGATGACATCGAGCGCGGTCATCGTTTTCTTCGCGAGATGGGCGACGCGCTATCGCCGGATGCGCGCCTCGCTTTTGAGACGTCACATCTGGCGCACCTCTATGCCATGAGCCGCCCGCTTCATGTCGTTCGTCTTATCGCTGAGGCGTTCTTTCGCGGCTTGATCGGTCCCCGCTCGGTTGTCGGCATTCTGTTCCGAACCTTTTTGGGTCAGGGCGTGCACCGGATCATCAGGGACGGTCTCAGCAAGCTTCGCTTTGGGAACGCGGCATCCATCAGCCGGCCTTAGCTTAAGCCGGCACTACTGCATCGCCACGCGCCGTGTCGAGCCTTTTCCTCTATCGTTCGGCCGCTCGTGAGCGACGCTTTGCAGCATTTGCTGCCTGCGCGTCGATCTGGAAATGATCGGCCGCCCTTCGATGAGATCGCTCATCATCGCTTCCATCGCTTCCTGGGAATAGTCGCGCTGAAAACGTTGGCGGGCCGCTTCGCGGATGCGCTCGAAACTATCACCGTCGGCTTCGATATCGAGGATCGTCTTTTGCAGACTTTCCTCAAGATCGTCGACCAGAACGCCGTCCACATCATGCTCGATATAGTCGTCGATGATGCGGAAATCATTGGCGATCACGATCTTGCCATTGCGCATGCTGCGCACCAAGACACTGTGGCCGGCGGCGCCTGCGTCATGCCTGAGCGGAATAATAACCGCCTTTGAGGCCGCCAGCAGGAGCTCAAAATTCTCGAAGGTAATGTCCCGATAAACGGAGATGTTGGCAGGCAGTTCGGCGTCCACCACGTCGGTGTTGGTACTGGAACAGACGATGATCAGCCGTTGGCCAAGCTTGCGAAAGCTCTCGACTACGGGCGCATAGTTGCGGTTAGTGAAGCCGCCGGCAAAATAGAAAGGCGTCGACAGATCGAGACTGGGATCGGGTTCGAAGACGTCTGGTATCTGGATCGGCTGCGGCCAGTCGCCATGGGGGATGAACAGAAGACGAGAGGGCGCGATTCCGAGACGGTTCGCATAGTCCTCGACTTCCTGCTCCGTGAACACGACAAACCAAGTGTGTCTCTTATCGAGCTTCGCGACCAGCCGATAGATCTTTTCCCAAAAACTTGAATGAACCGAGAAACCAAACCAGAGCAGCTTTTTGTATCTCAGCAACCGCAGCCGCCTGAGCAGCATGAATGCAGGTGCGGCGTGCCAAAGAGCGAGAACCTCGTCATAGCGACGCATCTTCCCAAGACGCCTGAGCAGAAAGAGCACATCCAGAATAGCTTGCTTGATGAAGACAAGCTTTGTCTGGCGCTTCTGCGGAGGCGAGCTGTCGCGATAGAGGATATCGAAGTCATGATCCTCGGCAAGAAATCTCGCCATGTCTTTCTTCTGATAGAAAAACGCGCGGTAAAAAAGCTTCTTGGACATGTCTTCCCGCAGGCCGAAGTTGCTGTCGGACAATTGCACGCTGAAAGGGCGGCGTCGATCAATCTCTCAGAAAAAGAGACGCCGACCATACAATTTACCCGTTCCTTTAACAACAAGACCCGTCGCTGAATGACCCTTTTTGACACAACTAAAAGTCGTTTTTCGGCATCTTTTCGCCACCAAGGCGAGAGTAGCGTGGAATAATTCAGATAGGGCGTTTGGAAAGGTGTTTCGGGATTGCTAGCCATGTTTGAGGCGCTTGCCACCTGCATCCATGGCCGGGCAAGAGATCAAGCTCTTCGGCTTGTAACCCTTAGAAGCTCTTCGATCCCCTTCCCCAAGAAGTGGGAACGACGTCGCGCTGGGCTCTCAGTTCGAGAACACCGGGCTCTTGATATAGGCGGTCAGCGCCATTCTCTCGTGGTCGTCGAACTCATGCTCCCAGCCGGGCATCGCGCGAAAGCCGTAGGTTATACGCGTGTAGACCTGCTCGTTGCTGAGCTTCTTCGGCTTCAGCTTGGGCGCTTTACCGGGATAGGCCCCTTTTCCATGACAGAACTTGCAGCGCTTCTGAAACAAGGTACGACCGAGTTCGATGTTCTCTTCCGATGTCATGAACTCTTCAGTGAGTTCGGTCTCGTCGGCCTTCGACATGTTGAACGGCGATAGCATCGCCAAGCAGATAATCGCCGCCGCCAACAACGTCAGTTTTTCCAAGCGTTTCAACAGCAGGCTCCTCCGGTCTTTGCCATTCGATGAGACGCAATCGAGCCCCGCTCGGGAAGAGCGAGGCTCGATCTGCGCACTAAGAACCCGATGGATTCATGCGGGCGACTCTCGATTACTACTGAGCCGGCGTGATCTTGTAGATCTTGTCGAGACCGCCGTTCGGCCCGGTGGTGTCGGTTGACATGACATAGACATCGCCAGCATTGTCCTGACCGAAGGCGAGGACATAGCTGTTGAAGCCATCCATGTTGGCGACGTTGACGTCTTCCATGGTCCACTCGCCGCCATTATTGATGCCGGCGAAGAGCTGACCGTCACGCACCGCGAATTGCTTCGACCAGTCGCCGAAGAAGTAGACGCCATCCCAATCCGCATGATCGCCGCGATAGACGTAGCCGCCGGTCACGGAGAGGCCCTTGCAATCGTCGGTGACGTTGCAGTTGTTGTACTCCAGGATCGGCATCACGTAGCTGGACTTATCGCAATCCTCGGGATGATTGTTGGGCTGCGTGTAGTCGAAGCAGTGGCTCGCTTCCATCTCACGCCAACCATGATTCGTCCCAGCTTCGACCAGCGTGATCTCCTCAAAGGAGTTCTGCTGAACGTCACCGCAAATCAGCGCGTTGTCGCCGCCCTGATCGAAACCGCAGCGCCAGGGATTGCGGAAACCGTTCGCCCAGATCTCCGGCAGGCCGTCATCCTCGGAGGCGAACATGTTGCCTTCCGGAATGCTGTAGGCGGAACCATCGTCGGTGTCGACATTCACCCGAAGGATCTTGCCCATGAGCGTGGCGTTGTCCTGGCCATTGCCCTCAAGCACGTTGTGGCCGATGCCCCAGTCATTGGCGTAGCCGCCGTCACCGGTCGAAATGTAGAGCATGTTGTCGGGACCGAAACCGATCCAATGGCCGTTATGATTGAACTGCGGCCAGTCGATCGCCGATATGATGCGCTTGCTGTTGATATTCGCCTTGTTCGGATCGTCAGCTGAGACGGTGAATTCAGCGACGGTATTGGTATGCGACCACCAAAGTCGCTTGCCCAGGTCACCTTGCGGATTCAGATGAGCGCTGTAGGCGAGGTAGAATTTGCCGTTGCTGGCAAAGTCCGGATGGAAGGCCATGCCGAGCAAGCCGCGTTCGTCGAAGTCCGGGATCAGATCGACGATATAGTTGCGGATGTCGATGAACGGCTCGTCGACCAGTTCACCGCCCTGCAGGATTTTAACCAGACCTGGCTGCTCATAGATGAAGATGCGATCGTCACCCGGTGGCTGTGCGATGCCCAGCGGCGCTGTCAGGCCGGATGCAACTTCTTCGAGGTTGATGTCAACGGCGCTTGCCGGCGCAGCAAGAAGTGTGCTGCCCATCAAGACCGCAATAGCCGAACTCAGAACATGCCTGCTGCTCACGTTATAACCTCCCTTGCTTCTCCAACGAAACGTCGCGCCCCTCAATTGCTTTTGCTTTCCGGCAGACGTTATCTTCAGACTATGAACAAGTGCTCAGAGATCAATGCGGTTGAGCCGATGCAACGCCTATACTTAGTATTGGTTTTTCTAATGGGGCTTCGTTGATGCAATCCACACTCGTCATTCTGGTCGTCGGCCTAGCGCCCTCGATGGTCGGTGAAGACACGCCCCATCTTAAAAAGCTCTCCGCATCGGGAGGCCTGCGCCCGCTCAACACCGTAACGCCCGCCGTAACCTGCACCGCGCAATCGACGCTGGTGACCGGCCTGCCGCCATCCGACCATGGCGCCGTCGCCAATGGCTGGTATTTCCGTGACCTTTCCGAGATCTGGCTATGGCGACAGTCGAACCGACTGGTATCAGGCGAGAAGATCTGGGAGACGGCGAAGAAGAAGGATCCAGACTTCACCTGCGCCAAGATGTTCTGGTGGTACAACATGTACTCTTCCGCTGACTGGAGCGCCACGCCGCGGCCGATGTACCCGGCGGACGGCCGGAAGATCCCTGATCATTACGCCTGGCCGCCGGAGCTGCATGACGAACTCGATGCGAAGCTCGGTCAGTTTCCCCTGTTCACCTTTTGGGGGCCGGTCGCCGACATTTCGTCCTCCGACTGGATCACGAAGGCGACGCTGCATGTGATGCAGACGCGAAAGCCGACGCTGGCGCTGACCTATCTGCCGCATCTCGACTACAACCTGCAGCGCCTGGGCCCGGACCTCGACCATCCACGCTTGAAAGAAGACCTCCGGGAAATCGATGCCTGCTGCGGCGAGCTGATCGACGCAGCCGAAAAAGAAGGCCGCTCCGTGATCGTTGTGTCGGAATATGGCATCACATCGGTTACCGACGCCGTGCACATCAATCGGGCCTTGCGCAAGGCCGGGCTCATTCAGGTGCGCCCTGAAGAATTCGGCCGCGAGATCCTGGACGCCGGCGCGTCCGACGCCTTCGCCCTTGCCGATCATCAGATCGCCCATGTCTATGTCAAAGACCCGATGCGCATTGCCGAGGTCAAAGCACTGATCGAGAGCATGGATGGCGTTGAAAAGGTCCTCGCCGAGGATGGCAAGCGCGCTGTTGGCCTCGACCATCCCCGCTCGGGTGAGCTGGTAGCGATTTCAAATCCGGATCGCTGGTTCAGCTATTACTACTGGCTGGACGAGGCCTTGGCTCCCGATTTTGCGCGCACCGTCGACATTCATCGAAAGCCTGGCTACGACCCGGTTGAGCTGTTCTTCGACCCGGCGATTTCGAACCCGAAGCTTGCCGCCGGCTGGCGCCTCGCCAAGCGAAAGCTTGGTCAGCGCACCCTGATGGACGTGATCTCTCTGAAGGACACACAGCTGGTGAAGGGATCGCATGGCCGCCCGACCGATGATCCCAATGAGGGGCCTTTGATCATCAGTTCGAAGCCGGATCGCCTGCCAGGCGAAGGGCCAATCGATGCGACCGACTTCAAGCAATTGGTGCTTGATCACATCTTCAACTGAGCTGATCGCGCACCCAGCTGAGTTCGCGCGCGATGGCGGTTGCGACCGGAACACCGCGGTAGCGTTCAGGCAGTACGTCCCATGTATAGGTCTCGACTTCGAGATGGCTGGAGATCGGCGCTACTTTATGAAGCGCTAAGATCTCTCTCAGAAAATCCTGCGTCGTGGAAAAGTGCTGGAGCTCGTCCAAGAAGATCGGAACATGAAAATGCACACGCCACTCATGGCCGATGGCGTTATCGAGCGAGGCCAGCGCCTCGGGCAGGTCGAGATGGCGACGAAGCCCCTCCGGGCATCGCTCGATTGCCTGATGCAGATAGACCGGTTCATCAAAACCATGAAGCGTCTCGGGTGTTTCCTTCGTCACTTCTGGAATGCGAAGGGCAGCGCTCAGCTGAAGTTTCGGAATCCCAATGCCAGCAGCCTGCAAAGCCTCGATACTGCCGCGAGGGTCCTCATACTCAACGGCCGCATGGCAGACGTCGTAGCAGACGCCGAGATGGCGCCGAAGAGCGATCTCGGCCGCCGATGACGACAGTCCGGTCAAGCTGCTTAGCCGGCGACAGGCATCCGGCGCGAACAGATGCTGCTGGAAATAATCGACCGTTTCCTCGATCGTTTCGAGAAAGCAATAGGGCTCTGGTTCAAGTGCAAGCGCGATCGTCCTGCCGGTGCTGCGCTCGACATCGACGAGCTTTGCGGCATGGCACAGAAGTTGATCAGTGATGCGCTCCACCATGCCTGGCGCCGAAGCGAGCGGCTTGAACGTGCCGGGCACGGTGCTGACACTGCCCTCCATACCGTCGGGCAAGATGGTCGCCAAAAGATCGGCCATGCGATCGCTATAGGTCAGCCGCTCCGGATGGGACCAATCGGGCTGATAGACCTGTTCCTTCACACGTTGGCCGTGAAACGGACCGTACGGAAAACCGTTGATTGTAAAGACGTAGTAACCACCATCGGCAAGGAACGCTTGGAATTCGTCCAGCCGGGCAGGTTCAGCCAGCACCTCGGCAGCGATTGCTGAAAGACGGAGACCGACACCTAGCGGTGCATCGGGTGAGACCGCAGATTTGACCGCCGGCAGATTGTCGCCAAGACGCTCGAAGATCTCATCCCAGGTCTCGCCGGCATGAATATTGGTGCAGTAGGTGAGATGCTCCCCTTTTCCTGCCGCTCCTATTCGCATCAACGCGCTTCCCTCAATTTCAACCAGGCGATTGCCTCCAGCATGACCCTCTCGTCGATCCCATGCACTTCGATACCGATGCCGATCTCATTGAGGAGGGTCACCGTAAGCTCGCCGCCGAGATGTTCCTGAAAGTCCCTTAGCCCCTTGATGACGGCAACGCTGCCGTCATTCGCCGTGGATTCGAGCGCTGGATGCCAGAGCCTGAAGCCCAAATGCTCGAGAAGCGAGCAGATCCGGATGTCTTCGCCCTCGGCGAGAAGGCCCGTCAGCACCGAATAGCGAGCGTCAAGGGCGATGCCGATCGCCACCGCTTCGCCGTGACGCAGATGATGATGGGTCAGACTTTCGAGCTTATGCGCCGACCAATGTCCAAAATCGAGCGGACGGGCGCTGCCCGTCTCGAACGGATCGCCGCCATGCCCGATCTGATGCATATGCAGCTCGGCACAGCGGCGGATCATATAGGCCAAGGCGTCAGGCGCGAAGGTCACAAGGTCGTCGGCATGGCGCTCCAGCCAATGGAAAAATGCTGCATCGCGGATCAGCGCCACCTTCACGGCCTCGGCCATGCCGGCGATCTTCTCGCGTGGCGGCAGATCGTCGATCAGATCCTGATCGTTCAGGACTGCAAACGGCGGCGCAAAGGTGCCAATGAAGTTCTTGACGCCCTGCAGATTGACGCCGTTCTTAACGCCGACGCCGCTATCATTTTGCGAAAGCACGGTGGTCGGTACACGGATCAAGCGCACTCCCCGGTGCGTCGTTGCGGCAACGAGGCCGACGGCATCCAGAACGGCCCCGCCGCCGACAACGATTACATAGGAATGTCGATCGATATGATGGTCGACGAGGCGCTGTTGAATATCCTCGGTGAAGAACAGCTCATTCTTGATGCGCTCGCCGCCGGGCACAGGTATCGGCGGACAGGCGAGATCGATATGCTCGGCATGGGCTGCGGCGTAGGTCACGACCGCCGCCTTCAAATTGGGCCGGGAGCTCAGAACGCCATCGTCGATGAACACCAAACAACGATGACGTTTCGATGGCTCCAGACGACAGAGCGTGTCGATGAGAACAGGATTATCTTCTTTGAACAGGCCTCTCGTGAAATGAACGGGAAATTCGTAGCTGACGTCGAAGCGCTGCCAAGCCACTTTCTGCTCAACGATGTCATCATGCTTCTGGCTGCCTGCCGCCACTTGTTCCTTGACCGTCATCGCTCCCCCCTGGACGCATAGTCTGTTGGCTCAACGACATGGTCCATTCCAACTCTCGTCATTCTTCGTTGCACTAAGCTCATCGAGGGCGGCGTAACCGGTTTTTTTGACCTGCCCAATGCTTGCCAGCCCTCTATCCACCTCTCATCATATGCATTCAAAAGCACACCAGTCCAGCGACTCCAGGAGGTCAGCTATGCGTGCGATCAATGGGCTCTTTTGTCTGATTCTCGTTGTTTTCGCCCTGGTTCAATTTGACGATCCGGATTTCCTTTTCTGGTTTGTTATCTACGGACTTGCTGCGATCTGGTGCGGGCTCGCTGCGTTCATACCCGAGGTTTTGACGACCCACGGCACCCTGCGTGCATCGTTTTTGCTCTGTCTTATCGGGGCGTTAGCCGGCACGGTCTACTTTTGGCCCACCGGCGCTGACTGGTGGACGAAAGAAGTGATCTGGGACAATGAATTGGTGCGTGAGGGGTTGGGGATGGTGATCGTCACCATCGGTTTGCTCTCGGTCGGCATCACCTGGTGGATCTGGGCGGAAGCCGATGAGGTCTAAACCTTCATCCTAGCTGCCTAACTCAAATAGCGGAAAGGCTCCCACCTCGCGTCGACTTTTAAAGTACGCGCCCATGCAAGCTGGTGTCGATACGAGATATGCTAGAGTAGTTTCCGATCGCAAGCGATCGAAACAGATGCTCTATCTCTTTGTTTCGCCGCATTTTCTTATCGATCGAGTGGTTCCACTTGACCGGAAAAAGCTCTAGCGCATGAGCTTCGCATCAAATCCGTGTTCGCCATAGGACAACAGCGTCTTCTTACCCTTCATCACCGTTTCAAGAAGAACGCGATGTCCCCAAAGCTTATAGAGATGGCCGAGTGATTTCTCCGCATAGCCGATATGCAGATCACGATCATCAGCCTCATGTTTCAAATAGAGAGCGCGATTTCGCCCGTAGTCGGCGTCATACACTTTAATTACGGGCTGGGAGCGCATGCCGACTGATTTGAGAAATGTTTCCTTGACGTCCCGCCAATTATCCTCATCAGAAACCTTGGTAACCACCAGGTTCTCCCCTTTCGGCTCGAACTCGAAAATGTCGAGGTCACGCATAAGGTCTTCGGTAAGAAACCGGCGGAGAAATGAGACATCGCGGTCACTCTCTCTGACCTCGAACATCTTGTCCCGCCCTGACATGCTTGATCGATCCACGTCATCGGCACCGTTCGCCTGCTGCTCATCGAAACGCTGTTCGATGTCATGCCATACCCTAAAACCGACATGGTAGGGATTGATGCCGCCTGGATGCGGGCAGATCACCTGATTGTGGCGAACCAGGAACTCCATATAGATGTCCTGGGGCAAATCGAGACTGTTCATGATCTTGTGGTGCCAATAGCTGGCCCAGCCTTCGTTCATGATCTTGGTTTCGATCTGCGGCAGAAAGTACATCGCATCGTCATGCACGATAGTCAGGAGATCCTGCTGCCACGCCATCAGATGCGGGTTATGATCACGTACGAAGAGCAAGATATCTTCATCCGGCTCGAGCGGCACTTTTCTTAAG
The DNA here is from genome assembly GCA_039197065.1 of Pseudomonadota bacterium. Taxonomy (GTDB): domain Bacteria; phylum Pseudomonadota; class Alphaproteobacteria; order Geminicoccales; family Geminicoccaceae; genus JANQPX01. The sequence continues at coordinate 97,642 of JBCCUL010000007.1, forward strand.
TCCAACTCAGCCTGCTCTTCCTTTGGTGTGAGGTCCTCGAAGGGATCGTTCCCGGATCGGCTGCCCTCGATCAGCCGCTTGCGCTGCTCCTCCGGGCTCAGTTTGCGAATACCGGCATTGCGGCTGCAATTCATCGACAGGGCATGCGCCGCGTCCAGAATGCCTTCAACCTTGTCGATGCCGATGGACGGGTCTTCCATATAGTTGCGCACGCGATCGGCCGCCGTTTTGAACTTCGAGAGCGTTTCACTCGCACGGGTACTGCTGGTGAAGGTGAAGTTGTTCTTGAAAAAGTCGTTATGGCCATAGACATGAGCGATTGTCAGGATCTGCAGGCAAAGAGAGTTATCGGTCATCAGATAGCCGAGACAGGGATCGGAATTGATGACCATCTCATAAGGCAGCCCGGTGGCGCCGTGATCGTAGAGGGTCTTGGTCTTTTCGTAGGACTTGCCGAAACTCCAATGAGGATAGTGCGCGGGCATGCCGTGATAGGCCATGTAACCCAGCATCTGGCCATGGTCGCAGACCTCGAACTCCTGCTCATAGCAATCGAGACCGACATCATCGACATGCTCTCGGATGGCGGCATCCCAGTATTCGAGGTCTTTGATATCCCAGTTCGCCATGGTCAGGCTCCCGATGTCACCTTGTCGCGCGACAGGAATGCCTTGAAGCTCGGCCAGATGTCTTCCTTGCGCTCAATCAGAACCGATTGGAAGTTATCCGCTTCGATCCGACGAAACATATCGAGCATCGAACTCTCGTAATAATGGGAGCCCAACGGCTTGATTTCGCCATAGCCGAAGAGATTGCAGACCTCGCAAAGCTCCTTCGCCGCCTTGATGGCATTGGCATTGTCGCTGTCGAAGTTATCACCATCGGAACAATGAAATGCATAGACATTCCAAAGTGATGGATGAAATCGATCATAGATGATTTCCAGGGTCTTGTTGTACCCTGATGAAATCAGAGTTCCACCACTTTCGCCTTTATGGAAAAATTCCTCCTCCGAAACTTCACGTGCCTGGGTATGATGGCCGATGAAGACCAGTTCGACATTCTGATACTTACTGCTGACAAATTGATAGAGAAGGAAGAAGAAACTGCGCGCCAGATACTTCTTCATGCTGTCCATCGAGCCGGATGTGTCCATGACGCAGATGACGACCGCGTTCGACTCTTCACGAGTATCTTCGACCAGGCGCTTATAGGTAAGGTCGTCCCGGCGGAACGGAAAACGCTCATCATCCACGGCCGCCTCGTCTGAGGGGTCGGGCTGCGGAGCCAGCTCAGACGTCGTCATCGGAACGCCATCAGTCGAGGGCGAACCGACATGACCGCCGGTCGCCACCATTCGGCGGATCCGCGCTTTTGCCGTTCGCCTCCGATCCAAATGAACGCGCACGCCCGCCTTGCGATAGCCCTTACGCTTGGCGATCCGCTCGGACATGACCTCGCGCAGGATCTTCCTCTCCATATCCGGAAGCTCGAGGTCTTCGAACATGATTTCGATGAGTTCTTCGAGGGTAACATCGGTCTCGTAGTAGTCGACGCCAGGCTGGTCACCGGCCTTGCCACTGCCCTCGCCTTCTTTGCCGGCCTTGCCAATGACCTGTCCGGGCTCGGTTTCGCCCTCGCCGGTGCCGGCTTGGGCCTGATTGTCGCCGAAGACAAAACGGTATTCCTTGATGCCGCGAATTGGGACCTTGATCACACGGTCCTTTTGTCGGCCGATGATCGATTCTTCCGAGATGATATCCGCGATATTGTCGCGAATGGCCTCCCTCAGCTTATCCCGGTGGCGTTGTCGATCACCGGCGCTGCGATCGGAGCGCAACGCATCTGAAGAGGAGAAAGGTCGAAAGATTGCCATTCGTCATCCCAGATCAAGCATCATTATTATCTCGTAAGCGACATCGTCGATGATACACCTGCCGCCCGCAGACGAGCATGAACAAGTAAGTTGGCGGCGGAGCCGTTCGATGCGACCCGGCTCCGCCCTCGTCTCAATCGCGCCAGAGATGATTGGCGGCATATTTGAGGATGACATCGATGCTATCCTCGCAATAACCGCCATCGATCAGGCTCTGGACCATGGTATTATACTTGGATTGCTGTTCCTCATCCCGGGTGCGCGCTTTGGTAATGATGCGAGAGAGCTCGCGCACCGAGTTCATCAGCTTACGTTCGATCGCTTCCTTGAGCGGCTCGTAAGCTGTGTAGGTCACCTTCTCGCCACGGCGCGACGCCGCCCAGAGATAAGCGATCACTTCCTGCCGGAACCCGTCTGCAGCCGATCCGATGATCGCGATCTGCTCTTCGATCGACTTCAGGAAGGCTTCATCAGGCTGCAGATCTTCGCGGGTGTTCTGGTCACGGACCTTGGATTTCGTGACATAGGCCTCGGCATGGTCGAGATAGTTCTGGAACAGCGTCTCTGCCTGCTCCTTGTAAGAGTAGATGAAGGCCTTGGTGATGTCCTGTTCCAGAAGCTCAAGATAGGCTTTGTGCAGGGTATCCTGGAGAAACTCGAGATACTGCTTTTTCACGTCCTCGGCGAAATCGGCCTCTTTGACCATCGTGATCAAGGCTTCGCGCACGCTGATGGGATGGATGGACTTCGCGTTTTGCGTGAGCGCGTTGTCGAGGGCCTTCATGATGAAGCGGGTGGAGATCCCGAACATGCCTTCGCGCTTGGTGTCCTCCTGCAGCTCGCGAACGGTAAGCTTTTTGGTGCGACCCTTTTCGACGACCTCCTCGCCATTGTAGAGACGAAGCTTGGTCATCAGATCGCATTTGGCGGTCGGTTCGAGGCGCGTGAGGATCGCGAACATCGAGGCCACTTCGATCGTATGCGGCGCGATGCAGGCCTCGAAGTTAGCCTTACTCAAGAACTTTTCATAAATCTTCACCTCTTCGGAGAGGCGGAGATTATAGGGCACTTTGACTACGACGATGCGGTCGAGAATGGCCTCGTTGGTGTGGTCCGCCTTGAACTTCTGCCATTCCGCCTCATTGGAATGGGCGACTATGCAGGTGTCGACCGAGATCGTCCCGTGACGTCCTGGCGCCGGTACGAATTTTTCCTGGGTCGCCGTGATCATGGTGTGCAGATATTCGGTCTCGTTCTTGAAGACCTCGATGAACTCCACCATGCCGCGATTGCCGACGTTGAAGGCGCCGTTCAGCTCAAGAATGCGCGGGTCGCCCTCGGAGAAGCGGTCGAGCTTGGAGATGTCCTCGGAACCGATAAGAACCGATGTGTCCTGATTGTTCGGATCGACCGGCGGCACCACGCCGATGCCACGCCGGGCGCGCTTGGAAAAGGTCACCGTGCGCACCGGAACCTTTTCGTACTCGCCATCATATTCTTCCAGCAGGCGATGGCGCATCAGCGGGTTGAGATCGCCTTCGATCTTGACGCTCAGCATGTCCTCGAAAGCCGGGCGCAGATGGCGCGGGATCAGCATCAACGGGTCGCCGAACATAGGGTCGCCGTCGATGGCATAGATCGGGCCGAGCTCTTCGAGGCCACGCTTCAAGCGTTCGACCAGCGAGCTCTTGCCGGAGCCCACAGGGCCCATGAGATAAAGCACCTGACGGCTTTCTTCGCCGCCCATAGCCGCAGAGTGAAAGTAACGCACGATCTTGTTGAGCGTGCGTTCCATGCCGAAAAATTCGTCCTTGAAGAAGTTGTGGACCTTGATCGGCTCGTCACCAAACAGTCGCTGGGTGCGTGGGTCGTTTTCGGGATTAATCTCGGTAATGCCGGGCTCTGTCAGCATGTTGTACATGCGACGATGAGCTGAATTCGCGAGCGACGGGTCAGCCTTCACTTTTTCCAGATATTCGAGAAACGTGCCTTCCCAGCGCTCCTGCTGGCGCTCTTCACGATCCTTTTGGATCACTTTCGCGAAATCGATCGTCTGCTTGGCCATTCAAACCACCTCGCTCGCTAGGGCGCTCCGGTCACCTCCGGTCAGCGCCTCGATCTCTAACTTCAGACTAAACCTGTGAAACCGCATCTGTCGATGTGGCCTGATCGAGAACGGCCCATCGCCAATGCGGACAGACCTTCTGACCGCCCGCTTCAACCCATTGATAATCAGTGTTTCTTCGTTCGATTCCGCGAACCGACGACTGACATGCAGAAACCTCAGCGCCGTCATCGCTCCACTGCCCTGCCATTCATCGACAGCCTGGCCGTATCGACCTGACTTTCGGATGAACGGCTGGGTATATCTGTTCACGTCGAACTCGATTCTCGGCCAGCTGGCCGTATGAAAAAGACGATCATCGCATCATCCTCGGCATCCTGTTTTCAATGTAGGCCTAAGCGTGCATTTGGCGAGCAAACGGACGCAATTATCCTGAGAAAAATGTACATATCCCAACGCATCAGCTCACGGTGAGCCGACAGCATCGATTTTTGGGAAAGAAAATATTTAACAAAATTACCAACAAGATTTGCCAACTCCAAACAATAACAAAACAGCCAACTCTTGTTCCATCTCACATCTCAAGCGTAACAAAACCGAATATTGACGACAAGCTACATCCACTTTTTATTTTTATTCCTGGTCATGAAGGATTTTTTGATGATATTTTTTCAATTTTTCGGAATGATTATTCATATTTTTCTCGATATAAGAAATTATGATATCGATTTTGTCAGCCATCATACGTCAACTTCTGCCGGGTAGCGCCGGGTTGGCCCGCTTTTGGTGATCAACCGATCCTCGCGCCATGCGGGAACTGTCTCCGATGCGTTCTTCGGTCACTCTATGGCACCTTGGTAAACACTTCGTTAACATCACCAAGCTAACGTGATCGTGATCCACCAAACCGACTTCCTGACCGCAAACTCATGAGGAACGCGCCCGACATGGCCAAAGCTGAACCAGTTCTCAATTGCCAGAATCGACTGGGTGAAGGTCCGATCTGGTCGATCGAGGAACAGGCTCTCTATTGGGTGGACATCGTAGCCCCGGCCGTTCATCGCTTCAGGCCGTCGGATGGCGCCCACGATCAATGGCCGATGCCGGAACATATCGGCTCGCTTAGCATGCGCACTGCCGGTGGATTGGTGGTTGCCCTGAAGAGTGGTTTTGGCCTGTTCGATCCTGAATCCGGCGCCGTCGACATGGTCAATGATGCCGAAGCGGACAAATTGGACAATCGCTTCAACGACGGTCGCTGCGATCGTCAGGGCAGGTTCTTTGCGGGGTCGCTCACCTACAGCGAGGATGCACCCGTAGGCTGTTTGTGGCGCCTGGATGCCAACCATCGGGCAACGCCGGTATTGAACGGCATCACCATATCGAATGGTCTATGCTGGAGCCCGGATGGCGCCACCATGTATTTCGTCGACACGCCGACACGCGCGATCAGAGCCTATGACTACGACCAGGAAGCCGGCATGCCCTCCAACCCGCGCATTCTGGTCGAGACCGATCCCGAGGGGGGATGGCCGGATGGCTCGATTACCGACAGTGAAGGCTGCATCTGGAACGCCGAGTGGGACGGTGCGCGCGTCGTGCGCTACACGCCGGACGGCCAGGTTGACCGGATCGTGAACGTGCCGGCGAAGCGGGCGACCTGCGCAGCTTTCGGCGGACCTGATCTGAAAACGCTCTACATCACCTCTGCCTGGGACAGAATGAGCAAGGATGACCGGCGCGCCTGGCCGCAGTCAGGCGATCTATTCGCGATCGACGTCGACGTCCCCGGCCTGCCAGACCCCAAATTCACCGGCTAGTGGCGTGGCCATGGCATTGACTTACGGCCGCCTTCGACGAACGAGCCTGGAATCGCGACGGTATGCGGTTGCTTTGCGGGAGTCTTGGTCGGTCTCGTCGGTGGCAAGGCGGTCCTACGTGGCCTGATCCTTTGAGATCGAGCCTGAGTCTAGGTGACAATGGATTGAGCGTTCTGACCGAATTTACTTGCCTTCCCGCCCAGACTTTCCCTCCAGATCGAAACCGTCGAGATAGTCAGGGACCGTAATACCGGGCTTCAGCCTGGGATCGTCGACGGGGGCGCCTGCGATCAGGCGAAGCGGAATTTCGCCTGCCCAGACATCGAGGGCGTAGTCTTCCTCGTCATCGGCGGGCGGGCCGTTTCGTTCTTTGGCGACCGCTTCCTCGATCGGCATGGAGAGGACGGTGGTGGCCTTGATCTCCTGCACGGTCGGCGGTCGCAGCTCATTCCAGCGACCGGTTATGGTGCGCTCGGTGAAGAGGCGAAGCGCTTCCACCTTCTCTTCATGACCGCTGAGGGCCGTTGCCCTCCCGAAGAGCATGACGGTTCGGTAGTTGATGGAGTGGTGGAAGCCTGATCGAGCAAGAACCAGGCCGTCGATCAGGCTCACATTGAGGCACACCGGCACCTCCGTCTTGAGCTCACGCAGCATGCGGCTCGCCGACGAGCCATGCCAGTAGACGCGATCACCGTCGCGCCAATAGCTGGTGGTGGTCACATAAGGATGGTCATCGAAGGTGTAACCGACATGGCAGACGAAGCCGGCATCCAGGATACGGTAGATGCTCTCCCGATCGTAAAGGGCGCGTTGATGCAGGCGCTTGACCCGCGTGCGCTCCGTCGGCTCGAATCTGTCCATCTCCTGCCTCCGCTCTCGATGCTGAACGACAGGGACGAGGCTAGAATCGGATTGGGACCTTCAGAAGATCCATTTGGTCAATTTTTATGGTACCAATTCTCAAAAGCGGGAGAAGGTGGCCGATCAGCCGACTTTCAAAAGACTGGCAAGCGGATCATGGAGATCGGCGTTGGCGGCAACGAGGGTGCCTGGCTCTGACCAAGTCTGGTTGCCCTCAAGATGGCTGACCATGCCGCCCGCTTCGCGCACCAGGATGATGCCAGCGGCGATGTCCCAGGGCTTTAGGCCATACTCCCAAAAACCATCGAACCGGCCAGCGGCGACATAGGCGAGATCGAGGGAAGCTGTGCCGAGTCGGCGGATTCCAGCGACCTTGTCCGAGACGCGTTCAAGCTGCTCGGCAAAGCCTTTTTCGCGGCCAGCCCAATCGAGGACCGGCAGGCCGCAGCCGATCATGGCGCGCGAGAACTCGCTTCGTCTCGAGACGCGGAGCCGGCGCTCGTTCAGGAAAGCTCCCGCTCCCTTTTCGGCAACGAAGGTCTCGTCCTTGATCGGATCGTAGACGAGCCCTGCGATCAGCTCGCCCCGCCACTCCAGGCCGATGGAAATGGCGAAATGGGGAATGCCGTGCAGGAAATTCGTCGTGCCGTCGAGCGGATCGATGATCCAGCGGTGACCGTCTCTCGAGGGCACCTCGCCGCTCTCTTCAAGAAGAAAGCCGAAATTGGGGCGCGCCTTGCTCAACTCCTGACGCAAGATCTTTTCGGCCTTGCGATCGGCGGCGCTGACGAAGTCGCCAGGCCCCTTGATCGAGACCTGGAGCTGTTCGACCTCGCCGAAGTCACGAATCAGATGGCGCGCGGCCTTACGCGCAGCCTGATCCATGACGTTGATGTTGGCCGAGCGTATCGGCGGCATGTTCTTTCCACTTGTTCAGTTCAAGCCCGGACATCCAGGCTTTCAGCGATACAGTCGCAACCAGCACCAACCCAAGTCTACGCTGTGAGCCGCGCTCACTTGGCGCGTTCGACGTATTCGGCGGCTTCGATATTGACGACGACCTTGGTGCCAGCCTCGATATGAGGCGGAACCATGATGCGGACGCCGTTGTCGAGGATCGCCGGCTTGTAGGAGGCGGCGGCGGTCTGGCCCTTTACGACCGGATCCGCTTCGGTCACCTCGAGCACCGCGGTTTCCGGGAGGCGCGCGCCGAGAGAGCGGCCCTCATAGCTCTGGATCACGATCTCCATGCTCTCCTGGAGGAATGGCTTCTTGTCGCCGATCAGGCTGTCGTCGATCGCGATCTGCTCGAAGGTCTCTTGGTCCATCAAATTGAGCTGACCGCCCTCCTCATAGAGGAACTGGTAGGTCTTTTCTTCCAGGCGCACGCGCTCGACGGTCTCGGCGGCGCGGAAGCGCTCGTTCAGTTTGGTGCCGTCGACCAAGTCTTTGAGCTCGACCTGCTGATAAGCGGGGCCCTTGCCCGGCTTGACGTGGTCGGTCTTCACTGCAACCCAGAGTTTGCCCTTGTGTTCGAGCACATTGCCCGGGCGAATTTCATTACCGTTGATCTTCATCTTACCTCTGCCGTACGACGGCCTCGTTGAGGCCATGCGATGGCCTGCGTTGACTTGCCTGCGACCGCGGCGGCGGTCCGAAATGGCCGGTTGCAGTCTTCGCAGGCGAGGATGTTGTTTGCGGAAGGACTGTCTAGCGCATGGCTGAGGCTGCGCAAAGAGGGATTAGCAGAGCGCGCCGATCCGCCTCAGTTTTTTTCGATGGCGGCGGCCATTTCGCCTGCCGCAGCGACGCTTCCGTCCGGATGCTTCCAGACCGCGCTGGAAACGCCGATGAAGTCGGCGCCGAGGCGTGCGAGCTTTTTGACTGTCGCGATGTCTTCGGCGTAGGCGAGGCAGGGGAGAATCGTGATGGAGCGCCACCAATCGACCCGTTCCAGAACCTCGTCATCTGCCGAAATGCCAGGATCGCCAAAGCCAATGTAGTCTGCCCCGGCCTCGCCGGCGACCATGGCTTCATGACGGGAGAGACCGGCATCGGCGCCGAGAATAAAGCGATTCTTCGGGTCAAGATCGAGTTTTGCGCGAATCTCCGCGCATCGGCCCGGATCGGTGAGATGAACCCCGTCGGCCTCTAAGTCGACCTCATCTTCGACGAGAAGAGCAACGCCATGCCCCCGCGACACCTCCAACAACGCAGCATCCAAACCACCACCAACAATCAGGCCTGCAGGCTGCAATGCCGCCAACACGGCCGCGACAGCGTCAGCCCGCCCCGGCCCGGGGCCTGTGAGGAGGAAGCGGGGTTCGGCCTCCTCCTCATCGATGGCGGGCTGATCCATGGCCGATTGGGGCTCAGCTTTCGCCCTGATAGATTTTGATCACCTCGTCGAGCAAGGCGAGCGCGTCGGCCTTGGGACGCTGGAAGCTGTTGCGGCCGATGATCGAACCGGAACCACCGCCATCCCGGATCTGGCGGATTTCATTGAGGAGGCCTTCGGTGTCTTTGGCCTCGCCACCGGAGAACACCACGAGACGCTTGCCTGCGAAGGAGGCCTGCATGACATGCCCGATACGCTCGGAAAGCGTCGAACGCGCGACATTCCGGGCTTCATAGACCTTGGCGGCCGCGGCCAGATCCAGCTTGTCGGTCGGCGGCTTCACCTTGATGATGTTCGAGCCCATCAGAGCGGCCATGTGGGCGGCGTAAGCGACGATGTCGAGGGCCGTTTCGCCTTCCTTGGTGACCTTGCCGCCGCGCGGATAGGACCAGGTGACCACGGCGAGGCCCGCGGATTTGGCTTCGATGGAAAGCTCACGCAGCTCCTCCATCATATCGTAGCAGGCTTCAGAGCCCGGATAGATCGTGAATCCGATAGCGCAGCAGCCAAGGCGCAAGGCGTCTTCAACGCCGCCATGCACCGCCTGGTCGCCGATGCCGTCATGAAGCGAGTTGGCGCTGTTGACCTTGAGGATGGTAGGAATCTGGCCGGCATAGCTGTCCGCACCCTGCTCCAGCATGCCGAGCGGGGCGGCGTAGCCTGAAAGCCCGGCGTCGATCGCCAGTTGGTAGAGATAGTGAGGATCATAAGCGGCCGGATTGGCGGCAAAACTGCGGGCGGGGCCATGCTCGTAGCCCTGATCGACGGGCAGGATCACCAATTTGCCGGTGCCGGCGAGGCGGCCCTGCATCAACAGGCGGGCGAGGTTGGCCTTAACCCCCGGACATTCGCCTTCATACCAGGACAAGATCTCCTTGACCTTGGGTGTCATCTGCATTGATCGTTCCCTATTCCTTGATCGTTTGTCGGACGGATGCGGCTCGGAGGACGCTCGAACCTACCAAGTCGACCTTAACAAAATGCCCACATCCCTAAGCCCCGTTGCCCCATGGCGCCTGACATAGCCTCTTGCCGATGCTGAACGCAAGTCGCAGCTGCCAAATGCTCATTACCCCTTGCTCCGGCTTTGAAAGCTTTTACATGAAGCTCGGGGACATCCTATCCCGAAAGAACCGAGAGAGAGCGTCGATGAAAGCCGAAACAGGCATGGCAGCCATGCAATCCCCAATCTGCCATTCATCATATGTACATGCTTTACGGATTATCATCGTGCTGAAGCGATCTTTATCCGAGGAATGTTCATGCCCACGCGACGTAAGGTGCTGACTGCCGCCGCCGGCGCAGCTGCTGTCGCAGCACTCGGCGCGGGAACCGGCTACTACACCTTCTACATCGAGCCTCACTGGGTCGAAGAGGTTCATCGGACGATGCCGGTCAAGAATCTGCCGCCCGATCTGGACGGCAGAACCCTGGTACAGCTGAGCGACATTCATGTCGGCCGCCGTGTCGATGACGATTACATTCTCTCGGTGTTCGAGCGGGTGCGCGCTCTCGATCCCGATATCATCGCGATTACCGGCGATTTCGTCAGCCATTACCGCCATATCGTCGATCATGCCGCCAGGATCTACAGCCAGATGCCCAACGGCCGGCTTGCCACCGTCGGTATTCTCGGCAATCACGATTACGGCAGCTACAGCGCCGATGTCGGTCTCGGCCATGCGCTGCAGGATATCTTCGATCAGGCCGGGATGACCGTTCTCAAGAACCATGCGATCGATGTCGAAGGACTGCGTTTGATCGGCCTCGACGACCGCTGGGGCCCGTTTTTCGATCCGGCGCCGATCATGTCCACGGCGGACGCCGGCGATCCGGCCATCGTGCTCAGCCACAACCCGGATACCGCCGACATGCCGTTCTGGGGTGCTTTCGATGGCTGGATCCTCGCCGGCCATACCCATGGCGGCCAGTGCAAACCGCCCTTCTTCAGGCCCCCGCTCCTCCCGGTTTACAACAAGACCTACGTCGCCGGCAGCTATGACCTGAGCGGCGGTCGAAGGATGTATATCAACCGCGGCATCGGTCACCTGCTCCAGGCCCGCTTCAATGTCCGCCCGGAAATCACCGTCTTCACCCTGCGCAGCGAACCGCTGCCGGCTTGAGCGGCGATCCGCTGCTGACTTGACGGAAGGCGGCGGCCATGGGATGCGATGGCAGCCTGTGGACGGATCAGATCGAAGCCCATGACGGACAATCTTGAAATTCGCGAGAGCGCGCCTTCCGACCTTGAGGCACTGAAGGAACTTTATTCTGGAGCATTCCCGGATGAAAACCTGCTGCCTCTGGTTGAGAAACTCCTGCAGAACCCGCCGATCGTGCTTTCACTCGTGGGGCTCAAGGGATCTTCAATCGTGGGGCATGTCATCTTCACGCAATGCGGCCTCGCCGAGTGTCAGAACAAGCTTGCGCTCCTTGGTCCGCTCGCCGTTGCGCCTCGGTATCAAAAGCAGGGTGTCGGCAGCGCGCTGGTTCGAGGTGCGCTGGAGGAGCAGAAACGCGCCGGTGTGCTGAAGGTCTGCGTGCTGGGTGATCCGGCCTATTATCAGCGTTTCGGTTTCGCGCCGGAGCTCGGCGTCACGCCGCCCTATCCTTTGCCGGATGAATGGCAGGGGGCCTGGCAATCGATCGGTCTCACCGAGGCCAAGACGCCCCTCAAAGGAGCGCTCATCGTGCCCGAGCCATGGCAAGATCCGGTCCTTTGGAGCAACTGAACCCGTCAGATGTCTCGGACCCAATTCACCATGCCATGATGCAGTCTAGCCCGGCATGAACTTGGTCAGCTCGTCGAGATAGGGCAGGAGGATGTCCTGTCCTTCGGATCGGAGCTGGAAGAGAGCGCAGTCGACACCGGCCTCCTCGCAGATTTTGAGATGATCGTGATCGGGCGATGCGCCAAAAAGCGTGGTCGACAGCGTGGCGAAGTCGCGTCCGGCCTCGTCGGCGATCTGCCTGAACTCGGACATCTTCGCATGCGGATCCTGAAAACCGCGTGGGCGCGGAAACCAGCCATCGCAGAAATCGACAACCCGCCTTAGCGTATATTTGGTCTCCCCGCCCAGCAGGATCGGCGGATGCGGCTTCTGCACCGGCTTCGGCCAGCTCCAGATCGGATCGAACTGCACGAATTCGCCTTGATACTCGGCTTCATCGGCGGTCCAGATCGCCTTCATCGCCTTGGCGCGATCCACCATGAGCTTGAAGCGAGTATCGAATTCGGTGCCGTGGTTTTCCATCTCTTCCGCGTTCCAGCCAGCACCGATGCCGAAATCGAAGCGTCCGCCTGAAAGGAGATCCAAGGTCGCCACCTCCTTCGCCGTGATGATCGGATCCCGCTGGGTGAGAAGGCAGATGCCGGTGCCGATGCGAAGATTTGTCGTGACCGCCGCTGCGGTCGCGAGGGCGACAAAGGGATCAAGGGTATTCGAATATTCGCGCGGCAGCTCAGCTCCGCCCGGCCAAGGCGAGCGGCGTGAGGTGGGAATATGGGTGTGCTCAGGCAGGAACAGTGAGGAAAAACCGCGCTCCTCCAGCGCGCGCGCCAGCTCATCGATCGGCATGGCGTAAGCCGTCGAGAAAAAATAGACGCCGATCTTCATGAGCTTTGCCTCCTTCGCTCCAACCCCTTGTCGCAATGTTTCATCGGTAGCACGTGGCATGGCGCTTCGATAGAAAAGATGGCGCTGCACGACAGGAGGTTCGGAGATTGCCGATGCAGGACGTTTGGGCCGTGATGCCGGTCAAGAACTTCGAGAACGCCAAGCAGCGGCTTCGAGATGTTCTGTCGCCTGACGAACGCCATAGGCTGTTCGGGATCATGGTCGAGGATGTGCTTGGAGCTCTTCGGAATTGCGATCGTCTCGCCGGCATTCTCATGGTCACGCGCGATCCGGAGGCCATCCGGCTTGCCGAGCGTTATGGCGCGCGCGTGCTGATCGAGCCTGCCAATGCCGGCCATACCGCGGCCAGTACGCTCGGCGCAGCGACGCTTGCAGCCGAGGGCGTCGGGGGCATGATCCAGGTTCCCGGTGATCTTCCAGCGCTTGCATCCGAGGATATCGCCGCCATGCTCGACGCACACGGGCCGGCGCCGGCGGTCACCATCGCCCCATCGAGGGATGAGAAGGGCTCGAACGCCGTTGCCTGCTCGCCGCCCGATCTGCTGCCGCTTAGCTTCGGCGACGACAGCTTTTTTCCCCATTGCGAAACCGCGAGAAGGCTTGGGACCGAGCCCGAGATCGTCAGGCGCGACGGCCTCGGCCTCGATATCGACACGCCCGATGATCTCCGGACATTCCTGGCAGGCGAGTTGCCGGAGGAAAACGCTTCACGTACCCAGCGCTTTCTCATCGAGAGCGGTATCGCCAACCGTCTTGGGGGCGACGGCTGACCAGTCATTTCGAAGCTCGCATCGATTTGCCAACCGCATTAGAGTGAAATCAGCGCGTCGATTTGATGTCCGTCCGAAAGCCCGCGAAAGATGCCGGCACGGACGTTTTGGAAGGGAGGCGATGACGGAGACTTTGGCGTCTCGCATTGTCGAAAGACTTGGGCGTTTCAATGGGTTCATCGGCCTGATCGCACGGAATTTCGCAGCCGGGCTGATCGCTGTCATGACCGTTGCCGTGCTCGCCGGCGTGTTCTTTCGCTACGTGCTCAACAACTCGCTCGCCTGGACCGAGGACAGCTCGATCCTGATGATGATCTGGGTGGCGTTTCTGATCGCACCCTATGCCTATCGGCAAGGCGGTCATGTCGGCATCGAGCTTCTGGTGACCTCGCTGCCGAAGCCGATTTTCCGCATGATCCGGATCGTCATGCACCTGCTGATCCTGTGGCTTCTTCTGCGCTTCATGCAGGAAGCGATCATTTATGTCACCCGCGGTTTCAACATGCGCGCCAACACCATTCCGATCCCGATCGCCTATTTCCGTCTGATCGTGCCGGTGTCGCTTGGCATGATGATCCTGATCGGCATCGAGCTCATCCTTCGCGACGTGCTGTCATTGGTCGATCGCAATGGCGATCATGACATAGCGAACCGCCCGTCAGCGGCGCCGCCGGAGTAGTTGCATTGTCCCTGGGCTATCTCTGGATTTTCGTGGTTCTCCTGGCACTGGGCATGCCGATCGCCTTCGTGCTCCTGATCGCCCCCGGCCTCAGCCTGGTGATCGACGGGCTGGATACACGCTTCTTCTCGAAGCTGCTCTCCACCCTCTTCACCGGCATGTACTCCTTCCCGCTGATGGCGATCCCCTTCTTCATCCTGGCCGGCGACATCATGAACCGGGGCGGGATCACCCGAAACATCGTCCGCTTCTCCGAGTCCGTCATCGGCCACATCCGAGGCGGGCTCGCCCAGGTGAACATTTTATCCTCCATCCTGTTCGCCGGCCTCTCTGGCTCCGCCGTCGCGGACACCTCGGCGCTCGGCAAGATGCTGATCCCGGCGATGGAGGAGAACGGCTACTCCCGTCGCTTCTCCGCGGCCGTCACGGCGGCGAGTTCCGTGATCGGCCCGATCATCCCGCCATCGGGCATCATGATCATCTACGCCTTCGTGATGAACGTCTCGGTCGCAGGCCTGTTTCTTTCCGGCTTCGTGCCGGGGCTGATGATCGGCGGCGGGCTGATGCTGATGACGGTCTATCTGGCGCGCAAACGGAATTACCCGGTCGCGTCAGAGAAGGCGACATGGGGCGAATGCGGTCAGGCCTTCGGCAAGGCATTCTGGGCGCTTTTGACACCCGTCATTCTGCTCGGCGGCATCCTGGGTGGCGTCTTCACGCCGACCGAGGCCGCAGCCGTGGCCGCGTTCTACGCTTTCATCGTCTCCCTCTTCGTGATGCGCACCCTTACCTTTAAGGAACTGCCGAGCATCTTCGTCAGCACGGCGATCCAATCCGGCGTGATCCTGTTTCTGGTAGGTGCGGCCGTCACCTTCGGCTGGATCATCACGATCTCCGGCCTGGCGCGCGAGGGGGCGGCCTTCGTCCAGAGCTTGACCGACAACGTCAACCTCCTCCTGTTCCTGGTAAACATCCTCCTCTTCATCGTCGGCATGTTCCTGGATGCCGGCCCCGCCATCCTGATCCTCGGCCCGGTGCTGGAGCCGATCTTCGTCGATCAGCTCGGCATGCATCCGCTCCATTTCGCGATCGTGATGTGCGTGAACGTCACCGTCGGTCTTGCGACACCACCCATGGGCCTGGTGCTGTTCGTCGCATCTTCGGTCTCCGGCGAAAAGGTCGAAAAGATCGCCTACGAGATGCTGCCCTTTCTCGCCGTCGAGATCAGCGTCATCTTCCTGATCACCTTCTTCCCTGCCTTGTCACTGACTTTACCAAGGCTTTTCGGTTTCGCCTGACCTTGGCGAGGTTTGCTCACCTCCAACCCAACGAATGGGAGACAATTGATGCCAAGCTTCTGGAAAACGACCGCTATCGCCACCGCGACAGCGTTATCGCTGGCCACCGCAGTGGCCGCGCAGGAATATACGATCAAGATCGGGTTTCTCGGCTCACCCGAGGACGAGGACTATGACGGCTCGATGGTGTTCAAGCAGTTCGTCGAGGCCCAGTCCAACGGCCAGGTCGCCGTCGAGATCTACCCGTCCGGCCAGTTCTGCGGCAACGAGGCCGAGTGCCTGGAGAATCTGCAGGCGGGCACGTTGGAGGCCTACATCACCACCATCGGCGGCTTCGGCAACGTCTTCGGGCCGGGTCAGGTGTTGGATCTGCCCTATATGTTCCCCTCCGACCGGGTGGCGGAGTGTGTGTTCGATGGGCCGTTCGTCGACGAACTCAGGACCGGCGTACTCGCCGAAGGCATCCCGATGCGACTGATGGTGATCTCTAATACCGGCGGCTGGCGGAACTTCGCCACCACGACCAAGCAGATCAAGACGCCGGCCGACGTCGAGGGCGCCAAGATTCGCACCATCCCAGCTGAAATCCAGCAAGAGATGGTCACGCAGCTCGGCGGCAACCCGACGGCGGTCGCCTGGCCCGAGGTCTACACCTCGCTCGCCACAGGCGTGGTCGAAGGCACCAAGAACGGCATCACCGACATCATGAACATGAAGTTCCCGGAAGCTGGCCTCAAATATATCACGCTGGATGGCCATGCCTATATGGGTGCGCTCTGGTGGTTCTCGGACGCCGTCTGGCAGGACCTGCCCGACGATGTCCGGCGCATCGTGTTCGACGGCTTCAACCACCTGAAGACCGTCACCCGCGCCTTCCCCATGCGCCGCCAGATCGAGGCTTATGAAGCCTTCAAAGAGGCGGGCGGCGAGATCTACGTGCCCTCAGCGGACGAAAAGAAGGCCTTCCAGGAAGCGTCCTCCGGCATGCGCGACTGGTACACCGGCCAATATGGCGACGAATGGCTGACCAAGCTCGACGCCGCGGTCGCCGACTGCGAAACCTCGGTCGACGCCGAGTTTGCCGCCGCCAACCAATAGTGCTGCCAGCACCTGGTAGATTTTGGGGCTCGCCTTCGGGCGAGCCCTTTTTGCGACAGCGATCGATCGATTATCGATCATGCTGGTTGACGTCGTGTGTATCGCTCAGTTTTGAAGGGCTTGGACTTGACTACATCCGTCGGCGTCACCGGCATCGCAAGCTTTCTGATAAAACACCTTAGCTTTTGCCAAGTCCTCACTCACACCTGCGCCACGCTCATGCAGTAAACCAAGGTTATAGCACCCGTTGGAATCGCCACCGTTGCAGGCAAGCAAATAGAGTTCGGCCGCCTTCGCATCATCTTGACCGACGCCCTCGCCATTTAAGTGCAAGTAGCCAAGGCTGTTACAGCCTCCGGCAAAGCCGCCATTGCAGGCCTGCTGATACAATCCTGCTGCTATGACGGCATCCTTGACTACCGCTGTGCCTTCATGGTGCAAGCCGCCAAGATTATAGCAGCCCATAGCATTGCCGCCGTCGCACGCCAGCCGATAAAACTCGGCTGCCTTTGTATCATCTTGGCCGACACCCTCGCCGCTTAGATGCAAAGAACCCAGATTGTTGCAGCTGTCGGCAAAGCCGCCATCGCAGGACCGTTGAAATAGGGCCACGGCTTCCACCGAATCCTGACTGACAATCCCACCTTTCAGGCGAAGAACGCCAAGATTGTAGCAGCCAGTAGCGTGTCCTGCATGACAAGACTCTTGGTAGAAACCGGCTGCTCGAATGAGATCTTGATCAACATCATTTCCATCAAAGTACATATCGCCGAGCCGATAACAGGCTTCGGCAACATTACCAGCGCAGCCCTGCTCGAAAGCCTCTACAGCATTTTCAATCGCGGAGCGCGCCCTGTCTGCAGGGGTTGGGCCGCCGGCTTCAGCATCGTCTTGCACGATCACGGGCTGCGCCTTGAAGATCTTAGCACTGTATTCATACGCAGTGCCAAGCTCGATACATTCTTCGGGTTTGCCGTCACGGCAGGCCATTTCGAGGCCATTGATGTCGTAGCTCTCGATCTGACCAAGATGCTCCCTCGTGACCGTCGCCGCATCGCCTGTCTCGACGATCTCGTAACGCGTCTTTTCGCCTTTGTCGTTGGCATATTCAACCGAGTTTGTCGTATTGGTCGTCGTCTCGAAGTCACAGGCGTTCAGCAAGCCAACCAACACAATCAAAGCGGTGAGCTTCGTCATCATCATGGGGCGTTCCAATACGGCATTCCCTTTTTTGTTTCATTGCCAAGTGCCATGCTGTTCAGCGCACCTGATCAAAGATTTGATCAAGTGTTAACAGACTTAAAGCGTGAATTCTTCCGGTCGTGCGAGTGAAATGTCTCGACGCGTACTCTTGAGCCATGTCGACGCTTACCGCCGGTTATCCGCATATCGGCGGCCATGGATCATCTGGTCTCAGTGCGGGCGGTGATTTCGACGATAGAACCCGACGAAATCGCAGCGCCTCAGCTATTCACGCCAATTCAACTCGTCGCCGCTCGGACGGTAGCTGAAGCTGATCGCTTCGGTCTTGAAGATCGGCTGATCGATGCCGCCGGCCATCAAAGGCCAGCCAGCCCGGGCATAGCTGGAAAAGGGCAGCTTGCCGCAGGCGCCATCCAGGCCTGTCGACGCGATCCCGCCATCACCCTTGATGCGCTCCAGCATCGACAGCACCTGGACGGCGGGATCGACGAAAGGCTTCATCCAGGTGCTGACCAAAAGCTCGCCGCAAATCTCTTCGTCCAGGCGCATGACATGGTAGACTGATGCATGGCCAGCGATCGACGGGCCGGGTCCCCAGGGCTGGATCTCCGGCTCGGGTGCTGGTTGCTTCGCGGAAAGCTCGGTCGGATAGGCGCTGCCATCCGCTTCGATGCGGTGGGCCTTGCCGGCATCAAGATCAAGGTAATGCCGTCTGCCATCCAAGGTGACGTCCGCCTCCGCCGTCTCTTCATCCACCACGATCCGAAGCGCCTTGCCGCTTAAAACCCCCTCGATCAAAAGCGCACTCTTGGCCTCCGAAGTCGCAAGACCAGTGGATGACGTTGCGAGAACCAGGGGGACCAAAGCGGCCAGAATCGACGTGGTGGTCGGCATGGGCAATCTTCCTATTCAGGCTGGAATGACGACAGTGACGCGCCAACCTACCCCAAATAGGTGAATTACGCACTGAAAATTCGCGCAAAGATTGTATCTACATGACGGGTATGGTGGGTGAGATCGAACAATCGCGTCAGCTCTTCAGCATCAAGATGTGCGATCACGTCAGGTTCCGCCTGTAGAAGCGGCAGGAGCGGTCGCTTTTCCTCCCAGGCGCGCATCGCGTTGCGCTGCACGATCTCATAGGCCTGCTGGCGGGCAAGGCCTGCTTCGGTGAGCTTGAGCAGCACCTGCTGGGAGTGGACGAGACCCTGGGTCATCTCGAGATTGCTCATCATGCGCTCTTCGTCGACCACCAGACGCTCGATGACGCCCGCAGTGCGCTGAAGCGCGAAATCGAGGGTAACGGTGGCGTCCGGCCCGATCATGCGCTCGACTGAGGAATGCGAGATGTCGCGCTCATGCCAAAGGGCGACGTTTTCGAGAGCGGGGACGACGGCGCTTCGGACGATGCGGGCGAGCCCGGTCAGGTTTTCGGTCAGGATCGGGTTGCGTTTATGGGGCATGGCGGAACTGCCCTTTTGCCCCTTGCCGAACGCTTCGCCGGCTTCCGCCACCTCGGTGCGCTGGAGATGGCGAATCTCGGTCGCCAGGCGCTCGATCGAGCTTGCGATCACACCAAGCGTGGAAAAGAACATCGCATGGCGATCGCGCGGGATCACTTGGGTCGACATCGGCTCGGGCTTGAGGCCGAGGCGCTCGGCGACGCGCGCCTCCACCGCGGGATCGATATGGGCAAAGGTGCCGACGGCGCCCGAAACCGCGCAGGTCGCGATCTCGCTGCGCGCCGCGACAAGCCGGTTTCTGTTGCGATCAAACTCGGCATAGAAGCCAGCGAGCTTGAGGCCGAAGGTGACGGGTTCCGCATGGATGCCGTGGGAACGTCCCATGCAGATCGTGTCTTTATGCTCGTAAGCGCGGGCTTTCAGCGCGGCCAGCAGCCGGTCGAGCCCCGCGAGCAGAATGTCCGATGCCTGGGTCAGCTGCAGCGCGAAACTGGTGTCCAGGAGGTCCGAAGAGGTCATGCCAAGATGGAGATAACGCGCCTCCTCGCCGATCACCTCCTCCACATGGGTGAGAAAGGCGATGACATCGTGGCGGGTCACCTCCTCGATGGCGTCGATCCGCGCGGGATCGATGATCTTGTCGAGACGGGCCTCCGCGTTCTCCCGAACGGCCTTTGCCGCTTCAACCGGCGCCAGTCCCTCCTCCGCCATCGCTTCGAGCACGGAGATCTCGACCTCGAGCCAGAGCTTGAAGCGGTTTTCTGGCGCCCAGATGGCGGTCATCTCGGGACGGGAATAGCGGGGAATCATCGGCAGGGCCTCACGTGAACTATCGGAGCGCTCTTGTAACGCCCGAAAGACAGAGCCTCAAGTCGCGACGCACGAGGCGGTCGAGGCCGGGCCTCGACCCTGTATTGGACCTCGCCCCCCAAGGGGGGGATCTCGTTCTGAGCTGGCCTCTTCGTCAGCGACTGGACTTCGAAGGGCCGTCGGTGTTCAAGTTTTAAGAGGTCTGATGGTGTTCGGACGAATTTGGTTTAGGGCTAGCTGATGACATCACCTGTAGATGAGGCCTTGCCGTCCCAAACCGAAGTGGTGGTCATCGGCGGGGGAATCGCCGGCGTGGCGACTGCCTATTATCTGGCGCGTGCCGGTGTGCCGGTGGTGCTTTGCGAAAAGGGGCGGATCGCTGGCGAGCAATCGTCGAGGAACTGGGGCTGGATCCGAAAACAGGGCCGTGATCCGAAGGAGATCGCGGCAAGCATTCAAGCGCTCAGGCTCTGGGGAGAGATCGCGGAGAGGACGCCGGATATCGGCTGGAAGGTCGGCGGCGTCACCTATCTCGCCGAGACCGACAGGGACCTGAAACGCTTCGAAGACTGGCTGGAGCACGCCAGACTCCATCAGCTCGACAGCAGGCTCTTGTCATCTGCGGAGACCGACCAGCTTCTCGGACAGAGCGAGCGCCGCTTCAAGGGCGCGATCACCACACCGAGCGATGCGCGCGCCGAGCCGGCCCTGGCTGTGCCGGCGATCGCCGATCTGGCAAAAGACGCGGGTGCGATCATTCTCGAAGGCACGGCGGTTCGCACCCTTGCCATGAAAGCGGGACGGGTGAGCGGCGTCGTCACCGAACGCGGAACGATCGCCTGCGGCACGGCCGTGCTCGCGGGCGGCGTCTGGTCCTCTTTGATGATGCGCCATCTCGGCCTCCATCTGCCGCAGCTGATGGTGAAAGCCTCGGCGCAGCGCACCACCCCTGCCCCACTAATTTCCGAAAGCGCGCTCGGCATGTCGAAGGCATCCATCAGGAGGCGTCGCGATGGCGGTTACACGATCGCGCGGGCGGGCGCGTCGACCTTTCACATCACGCCCGCGGCTTTCCGCCATTTCAAAGCCTTCCTCCCGGCGCTGAGGCGTGAGTTTCACCAGCTCAAATTCCGCTTCGGTCGCCCGTTCTTCGAGGAAATGACAACCTCCGCGCATTGGCGCGAAGATGAGATCACGCCATTCGAAGCGAACAGGGTGTTCGACCCTAAGCCGGATCACGCCCTGCTCGACGATGTGCTGAACGCAGCGAAGCGCATCTACCCGGAACTTCGGGATGTCCGCCCTGCGGAAAGGTGGGCGGGCATGATCGATGCAACACCCGACGAACTTCCCGTGCTGGGGCCGGTCGATCGCTATCCCGGCCTTCTAATCGCCACGGGCTTTTCCGGCCATGGCTTCGGTGTCGGCCCGGCAGCAGGGCATGCGATCGCGGCTTTGATCCAGGGGCAGACGCCGCTTTTCGATCTACATGATTTCAGGCTATCGCGTCTGGTTGCTTGAGCGCTACGCAGCGCCGCGTGACGCGAAAAGCTTTGAGGACGCTTTTCGAAGGCCTCGCTTGGCGAAAGCCGCCCATCGTTCTCGCTGGAGCGCCATGTGATCGAGAAGAAGAAGCGTTTCGATATCGGCTTCGACGTCCGATGCCAGCTCGAAGCCTCGGTGCTGACCGGTGGTTCCCTTTCGAAAGAAAACACCGTTTTCATCACCGCGTGTTTCGCGCAGACGACCGAGCTTGGTTTCCGCCTTTAGAGACTCCAGATCGACATCGTCGATACCGGCATAGGCGAGAAGGCGTGCCGCTTCATTCGAGAAATCATCGACCAGCGCCTCATAACTGGTTTCGTGAGCTGGTGCGCCCGACCAGGCCATCCGATAGAGACGCTGCTGGATCAAGAGATCGCGCCCGCCATCCGCGAAATAGAAATCCGAAAAATCGGCGTAATCTGCGCCGAATTTGTTGATCTTGTAGTGATAGGAGGAGATCAGGACGTCCTTCAGATCCCGCCAGATGAGAAAGACCTTCAGGTCTTCCTGATCGAGGAGGAGCCTGCGCTCGCGGTTTCGATACCAGTGCCCCTTACATAGGATCATATCGTCCGCACCGCGCAACTCGGACAGCAGTTTTCGTGCGCCGCTCAGATCATGCTCGTGGAAAACGTCTGCGCCCACGACCCGATAGGGGATCGATCGCTGCCTCAAGGCCTCTTCCAGGACATAGAACTGAAAGTGGGAGCCGTTTTTATGGGCGCCGGCGAAAAAGCAGATCAAGGCTTGTAACTCGTCGCGTGATCACCCATGCGCATCATCGCCCCTGCCGATCGCGCGCGTGGTCGTAGAGCCTGAGATCGGCCCCGTGGATCTGCTGAAGGCGGCTGACCAGCGCTGGATCGACCTCGTCTCGCCGCACCTTTTTCCTGGAGGCATTCTTGTGCAGCGCCCGCCTGGCCCGGACATTGCCGACCTCGGAGAGCTTGTGCATCAGATCATCGGCCCGCTCGGTGATGGTGTAGTAGTCGAACCAGTCATCTAGAACCTCGATGGCCTCGGCTCCGTCTTCACCGCCCGTCAATAGCTGCGTTTGCGAGTTGGGCGCTTCGCCAAGCGAGAATTCTTCGAAGGTCGCCTTTCTGACCTGCTCGAACCTCGGATGTTTCCGGTCTTTCCTGATGAAGTTGTAGAAGCTTATCAGCCGGTCGATCGGATCCCTGACGGCGGTGACGCGGAAATAGCCGTCGAAATCGCCGAGCCTTTCCCGATAGGTCGAGAGAAAATGGTGCCCGCCGATCACCGAATAAGCTTTGAGGCTGCTCAACGTCATCTCGTTGAAGGCTTTGACGTCCTCTGCATTCGCGACCTGAAACATCTTCCGATGTCCATAGATCTTGCCGAGATAACGCCAGACGCTAGTGCCTGCGCATTTGGGCATATGAAAGAAGAAGATCTTGGAGTCCGCCGCCATAGCTTCCTCTAAAGTTTGACCCGCCGTCGGCGCTGATGTCCTTATGGCATGCCCATGTCTCAGGCGACCCGGTTCATGCCGTCAGGCGCGGACACCGGATAGGCTCTCTTGAAAGCTCACCACCGTCTCGAAGTCCGGGCGCGGGCGCTCGTTGGGCGCCTCGGTTGGCGTGCCGATATAAACGAAACCGATGATGTGCTGATCGACCGGAACGTCGAGAGCCGCTTTGATGCGCTCGTCATAGGCTGGCCATTCGGTCAGCCATTGGGCGCCGAAGCCAAGCAGGGTCGCGGCGTTCAGGAGGTTCTGGCAGACCGCGCCGCAGGATAGAAGCTGCTCGATTTCCGGGATCTTATGTTCCCGGTGGAGGCGGCTGCTGACCACGATCAAAACCGGAGCACGGCTCGGTCGCGCCCGCTCGAATGCGATCTGATCGTCACGGGCTTCTGAATGATCGCTCACATAGGCTTTCGCCAGAACATCCCCCAGCATCACCTGCGCCGTCTTGTTCAAGACCTGCAGCCGCCAGGGTCCCAGCTTGCCATGGTCCGGGACACGCACACCTGCTTGAAGGATCTGGGTCAGCGCCTGATAATCGGGTCCGGGCTCATCAAGGTTTTTGGCGACCACCGAACGACGCCGGATCAGAGGTTCCAAACGATCGACGGTCAAATCTTGATCTCCTGAATGGAAATTGCGGTAACGACGACGTTTTCACGCGGCCGATCTGCTATCGGCGCGGACCATACATCCGTTACACGAAGTCATCCAGGGGCTTTGGGCGTGAGGTCGTCAACCTGCTTGCATTTGGCGATTAGGCATGATCGACGCCCGAGAACGTCATTGAGGAACGAACAACAGGGCTATCTATTGATGCGGTGACCTTATGTGCACCGGTTAAATTCTAAACGACGGTCGCGACTAGCGGTCCGCATCTGACAGACAAGACAGGCCGCGCAAGCATTTGGAGACATACGCTCGCACAAGCATTGTCATGTAGCCACCCATACTTTGATGGCGCGCTGCTTTCAGGCCGTGGGGTCGTGGTTGACGAACGGCATGGTTTCCCAGCGCTTACCGGCGGCGACGATGCAGCTCTTGCCCGTCGGCGTGGTGCTGACGACGGTCCAGGTATGCTTGCTCTCGGATGTGTAGATCTGGAGCAGATTGCCATTGGACTGCAGGCCGAAGGCGATCGGTGCTTCCTCATATTTCTTGGAAAGCTGCTTCGCGATCTCGATCGCATCGTGGCAGGGGATGCGCATGCCTGTGGCGGCCGACTGAGCTGCAACCGATGTTGCCGCCAGGCACGACGCCAGGGTCAAGCCGGAGATGAAGAGGGCCGCACGACGCATAGGAAATCTCCTTCTTGAAAGCGGCGCCAGTGAAGAAACCTTTTGTCCACGCGACCATTAAGCCATGACGCTAGTTACTACGGAGTTAACAAAACCAATTTTCTGGCCGGATGCCTGAAAGTTTCCTTTGGAATTACTGCCGTCGTCTTTGGCGCTTTGCGCATTCGAGCGGGATGCCTACATTATCCTTGGGCGCAGCGACGGACTTTGGACAGGAAGCTGGAGCTGCCTGGCGCTGCGACGAAGCCCTCGAACCTGTCGATCATCTTGCTGCCATTAAGGGGCGCTGACTTGAAACGCGATCTGCTCGACCGACTGCTCCTCGCCCGTCAACAAAAACAGCCGGCGGCCCATCTTCGCTGGCTCGCGCAAGCGCGGGAGATGCTGGTGGTCGGCGATGAGGTCGATGAACTGGCTTCGAACGAGGCGGAGACCGTCCGAAAGGCGCTTCGCCTCGATCGCGGGCTGAGCGTCGAGACGGATGACGGCGTGCTGTTCGTCCAGCCGTTCAACCCGCCGCTTCGGCTCATCGTGGTCGGCGCCGTGCATATCGCTCAGGCTTTGGTGCCGATGGCCTCTTTGGCCGGCTACGAGGTCATCGTCGTCGATCCGAGACGTGCCTTTGCAAGCGACCGACGCTTTCCGGACGTGGCTGTCAGTCAGGATTGGCCGGATGAGGCGCTGGAGGCGCTTATGATTGATGCTCGAACCGCCGTGGTCACGCTTACCCACGATCCCAAACTGGATGATCCCGCCCTCGACGTGGCGCTGAAGTCCCCGGCTTTCTATATCGCCTCCCTTGGCAGCAGGCGAACCCATGCAGCCAGGCGGGAGCGCCTCGGCGTGCTCGGCCACGGCGAAGAGACGCTGGATCGCATCCATGGGCCGGCGGGTCTCTCGCTCGGCGCCGTCAGCCCGGCGGAAATCGCCGTCTCCGTGATGGCGGAGATGACCCAGGTGCTGCGCGCCAAGGACGCCGCATGAAGTTCGGCGTCATGCCGCTCAATGAAGCGGAGGGCGCGTTCCTCGCCCATTCCGTGCGGGCGGACGATGTCGTCCTCAAAAAGGGCCGGGTTCTGGATTCGGGCGATATCGACCGGCTGCGCCAAGCCGGTGTCTCAAGCGTAACCGCGGCGCGCCTCGCTCCAGATGATGTCGCCGAAGATGACGCAGCCGCGCGGATCGCCGCCGCTGCCATGGGAGACGACATCGAGGCACGGGCGCCGTTCACGGGGCGGGTCAATCTCTTTTCGGCGAAACCAGGCCTCCTCCTGCTGGATCACGACAAGATCGACGCCCTGAACCGGATCGATGAAGCGATCACGATCGCCACGCTTCCGCCTTTTTCCGATGTGCATCAGGGCCAGATGGTGGCGACGATCAAGATCATCCCCTTTGCCGTCGGCAAGGCCGAACTGGATCGGGTCCTTGGCCTCGCCGATGACGCCGAACAAGGCTTGGTGCGCCTCGCCCCCTACCGCGCCCTGGAGGTCCAGCTCATTCAGACCCGCCTGGCGAGCGTCAAATCCAGCGTTCTCGACAAGACCGTGGGCGTGACCGCCAGCCGGGTTAGCGCGCTCGGGGGACGGCTGATCGGCGAAAGTCGCGCGGCGCATGAGGTGGAGGCGTTGGCGGAACGGCTCAAATCAGCCAATGGCGACATCATCCTGATTGCCGGTGCCTCTGCGATCACGGATCGGCGGGACGTCCTGCCTGCGGCCATCGAAGCGGCCGGCGGTGAGATCATCCACCTCGGCATGCCGGTCGATCCCGGCAATCTCCTGTTGCTCGCCTCGCTCAATGGACGGTCGGTGCTCGGCCTTCCCGGCTGCGCGCGCTCGCCCAAACCCAACGGGTTCGACTGGGTGCTGCAGCGCCTCTTCGCCGATCTCGAGGTGACCGATCAGGACATCATGGGCATGGGCGTCGGCGGACTCCTGAACGAGATCGAGAGCCGACCGCAGCCGAGAAATCGACGACCATCGGCGGGAGAGAAGATGCCTGATCGAAAGACGGTCACAGGCCTCGTGCTGGCGGCAGGACGCTCGACCCGCATGGGTCGGGACAACAAACTCCTGGCTGAGATCGACAGTAAGCCCATGCTCCTTCATGCCGTCGACGCAATGATTGCCTCCCGCGCCGATCCCGTGATCGTGGTAACCGGTCATGAGGCGGATGCCGTGAAGGCGGCGATCGATGATCGAAGCGTCCAGGTCGTTCACAACCCGGATTATGCGGACGGGCTCAGCACATCGCTTGCCGCCGGGCTGGAAGCCTTGCCGGAGAACGCAGCCGGCGTCCTGATCGGGCTCGGCGACATGCCACGCATCCAATCTGCGGACATTGATCGGCTGATCGCCGCCTTCAATCCGGCCGAGGGGCGTGCGATCTGCGTGCCGACGGTCGCGGGCAAGCGCGGCAATCCCGTCCTGTTCGCAACCGAGTTTCTCCCGGAGATGCGCGATGTCGAAGGCGATGTCGGCGCCCGTCATCTGATCGGCGCGCATCATGATCGGGTCTGCGAGGTCGAGATGGACGATGATGCCGCCCTGATCGATGTCGATACCAAAGACGCCCTGGCGGCGCTTCGCCGATGAGCGTCGATCTTTATCAGCAGGCGATCGTCGCGCTTGCCAAACGCGCCCGCGAGCAGCCGCGCCTGGAAGCGCCCGATCGCAGCGTCACGGTCGACAATCCCCTTTGCGGCGATCGCATCACCATCGATCTTACCCTGGACGGCGATCTCGTCGACAAGGTCGGCCACAAGACCAGGGGCTGCCTTCTATGCGAGGCTGCTGCCTGCCTGATTACGGATCATGCGCCCGGTGACGCCCAAGGCGATCTGCAGGCGAAGGCTGAGAAGCTGATCGGGTCCTTCAGCGACGAAGATCAGTCATTGGCGGAACTCTGGCCCGGTCTCGAGACCCTGGCGCCGGCGCGCAACTACAAGAGCCGTCATCAATGCGTCACCCTGCCCTTTCAAGCCCTGACGAAAGCACTGGCGGACGATTCCTGAGGCGATCCGGCGTTAAACGGATCAAACCAAGATGCCGCGCGCGATCAGATGGAGGCCGTTCAGGAAAAGCGCGATCATGATGACCCGGCTGAAGCGTTCCTCTGGAATTCGGTGGCGGTAGTGGTTGCCGAGGATCAAGCCCGCGAACATCGGGACGAGGGCGATCGCCGAGGTCACCACCTGACTGCCGGCGAGGATCTGATGGCCCGCCATGTAGATCGCGATGCTGGCGGTGATGATCAGGAAGGAGATGCCCATCGCCTGGACCAGCACGTCCCGCTTCAGGCCAAGCGCCTGCAGATAGAGGATGCCGGGGATGATGAAGACGCCGGTCATCCCGAACATCACGCCGCCAAAGCCACCGGCGATCGGGCTGTACCAACGCTCGCGCTCAGGGGCCGGCGGGGAGAATTTCCGGCCGGTCAGATTGAGGCCGGTATAGATGCAAAGCACGATCCCGAGCACGCCGAGCAGCAGTTCGTCCTTGCCACCTGCGAGAATCCAAACACCGATCCCCACGCCGGCCACCGCCAGCAGGAAGAACGCCCAGAAGCGCTTGAGCAGTTGCAGTAAAGCGCCACCTACCAGCCCCTGCCAGATATTGGCGCAAAAGCTCGGCAGCAGCATGAAGCCGATGGCTTCCTTCAGGCCGAGCGGGGCGGCGAGCACGCCGAGCACGATAGTCGGCAGGCCGAGGCCGAGCGTGCCTTTGACCAGCCCCGCCACGAAGAAAGTCCCCGAGATCAGGAGGATCATGTCGACGGATGGCAACGCCCAGTCGGTCAAACGGCCGAGTCAGCCGGTGCACCGGCATCCTTAAGGCGGCGGAACACAAGAAAGCAGCCGATGAGGAAGCAGACGGCGCCGATCATGGGTCGTATGACGCCGCCCATCATGACGAATGGCAAGGTCACGGCGATCAGCACGGCCGGCAGATAGAACTTTGTCCAACCAGCACCCGCGACGCGCGCGTTTTGGAAGTATGGGAAGGCTGCGGAGAAAATCGCGATGGTCAGGAAGAAGAGCGACCAGGGACGGGTGACGAAGGGCGAGAGATCCGTGCTGATCGCCAAGGCGCGGCTGAGATTGAGCTCGGCGACATTGCCGAGCACCACGCCCAGAATCATCGGCGCAAGCGGAAAGCCGAACTGGCGCATGAAGAATCCGAGGATGCCGAACCAGAACAGCGTCCAGATATCGAAGGTCGAATTATGCAGCGCGAAGACGCCGATCGAGGCGAGCGACAGAATCACGGCCGCCAACATGTACATCCGGATCTTGGTCACCAGCACAAAGACGCGCAGCATCATCGACTGCATGCCGAGCATGATGAAATTGGCGACGAAGAAGGCGATGAAGATGGAATAGGCGAGCACCGGCTCTTCGGCGATGAAGGTTGGACCGGGCACCACGTCGTGGATCAGGAGTGCCCCCAGCATGATCGCCGCGGTGACGTCGCCCGGAATGCCGAGCGCCATGAGCGGCGTGAGCGCCCCACCTTCGACCGCATTGTTGGAGGTTTCCGGCGCGATCACGCCTTCGGGCTCGCCTTTCCCGAATTTCTCGGGCGTTTTTGAGGCTTTCTTCGCCTGATCATAGGCAAGGATATTGGCGATCGATCCGCCAGCGCCGGGCAGGATGCCGGTGAACATGCCGATCAAGGCCGAGCGCACCATGGTGGTCCAGCGCTTGGCGATCGCTTTGATCGCCCTCAGATGCTCGATCTTGATGCGGACATTGCCGCGCTCGCTCAGCGACTCCCGCGCGCTCTTGGGATCACGAATGTCGGAAAGGAGCTGGCTGAAGGCAAAAACGCCGATCAGGACAGCGATGAAGTCGAAACCGCCCAAGAGAGGGTCGATGCCGAAATCGAAACGGCCGACGCCGACCGCCTGATCCTCGCCGACGGTGCGCACCAGAAGCCCGATCGCACCGGCGATCAGACCTTTGATCATGTTCTCGCCAGCGAGGCTCGCGGTCACGGTGAGCGCAAACATCACCAGCATGAAGAAGTCCCAGGGCTGGAACTCTAGGCCGACACGCGCGAGCTGCGGCGCGAATAGAACGAGCATGATGGCAGAGAGCGTGCCGCCGCAAAAGGACGACCAGACGCCGAGGCCGAGCGCGAATCCGGGCTCGCCGCGCCTGGCCATGGGAAAACCGTCGAAGGTGGTGGCGACCGACGATGGTGTGCCTGGAATGCCGGTCAGGATGCCGGACATCAGACCACCTGAGAGGCCACCGACCAGAACGGCGATCATGGTGGCGAGGCCCTGGGCCGGGTCCATCGAGAAGGTGAAGGGCAGCGTCAGCACCACCGCCATGGCGATGGTGAAGCCAGGGATCGAACCCGCAAGCAGGCCTGCGCCGACGCCGACAATCATCAGGGCAAGGGTGTCAAAGGCGGCGATGCCGGCAAAAGCGAGGGCGAGGTTCTCGGCGACCATAGGCTTAAAACCTCGGCAGGATCATGCCGGTCGGCAGGGGCACGCGCAGACCGAAGGTGAAGAGCGCCCACATGCCGCCGACAGCGACGATCGCAATGACGGCGTGCAATAAGAGCTGCCGCGGCTGCCAGCCGCCAAGTGCGTTCAGCAGCAAGAAAGCAAAGGACACGCCGCCGATCAGCATGCCTATATAGGGCATGGTCAGCAGATAGAGGAGGAACAGCGAAAAGCACCAGATGACGTTTCGCCAATAGCCGAAGAAGCCGGCGACGCCAGCGGGCTCGACATCTTGCCCGGAGGACGCGGTCCCGTCCCCAGACTTTGGCACGTCGACGCTGGCCGGCGTCCCGGCCCCGCGAAGGGATTGGATAAGATAGAGAAACGACAGGAACCCCAGAACGCCGACGACGACGCGCGGCCAGGTGGCGGGGCTGAGCTGGCCGTAGTCGGGTTCGCGGATATCGAAGCTTGCCAGCATGAGGCCGCCCGAGATGAGCAGCAGGAGGATCGCGATGACGGTATCCTGGCTCAGGCGGCCCATGGGTGGAATGTCCCCATCTGTTGGTTCACACCGTCAGAAATAGGACCGGCGGTAGGCGGCCAAGCATCCGCTTGGCTTGCATACCGCCGCCCCAGAAACAAACAAGTCAACGCGGCCGGCCGCGCCGACCCTACTTTTTGTACATGCCGATCGAGATGGCGACCTCTTCATATTCGGCAAAGAGATCTTCCGCCCAGGCGCGATACTCGTCCGGGGACTGATAGTCGAGGCCGGTACCCTTGGCGGTCATCGATTCGATCAAGCCGGCGTCCTCGGTCGCCATCTTGAAGATCTCGGACCAATGGGCGATCACCTCAGGCGGCGTGCCTTTGGGGGCGACGATGCCGCGTTCGAGGGCAAAGCTCAGATCGACGCCGAGTTCCTTCAGCGTCGGCATGTCAGCCACTTTGGGATCGCGTTCATCCGCAGCGATCGCCAGACCTTTGAGCGCATTGGACTCGAAGTGTTTCTGGCCGGAAGCGACGTTCAAGGAGCCCATGTCGATGGCGCCGGACAGGAGGGCGGTCATGCGTTCCGCCGTGCCGTCATAGGGAACATAGGAGAACTCGATCCCCATTTTCTGAGCCAGCAGGATCCAGAGAAAATGGCTGGTGGAGCCAAAGGTGGCGCCGACCTTGATCGCGCCCGGATTCTCCTCGGCGTACGTCTTGAACTCTTCGAAGGTGTTGTAGGACGTGTCGATATTGGCGCCAACGATGTCGGGCGTCTTGGTGAGATTGGCGACGGTCTCGAAGCCGTCGAAATGGAAATCGATGCGGCCGTTCAGATAGCTTGTGACGGCGGACTGGTGGATGGCGAAGAGGGTGCAGCCATCAGGAGCGGCCTTGGCGGCTTCCTTGGCCCCCTTGTTGCCGCCCTGGCCGGGAACGGTGACCACCTGGATCTTGGGCTGGACGTCCAGTTCCTGGATGGTCTTCTCAAATTCTGCGAAAATCACGGCGGTGCCGCCGCCAGCGCCCCAGGGCACGATCAACTGAGCGGTGTCGCAGGGAATGTCGGCAGCATAGGATGGTGAAGCCGAGAGCAGGCCGATTGCTGCGGCCGAGGCGAGAACGGTCTTGGAAAGGGTGGGCACGTCAGTCTCCCGTCGATGGATGGTCGTTCGAGCCTCCAGGGCTCCTGGTTCCGTCAGCCAGGCGGCCGACAGTGTTGTTCACTTGTTAACGACTATAGAGAGGACAGTTCGGCTTGCAAATGGCACGGCGCTGGCGTTCTCTTGAAACCAGCCCTGGCGTACGCAGACCCGGGCTTGGAGCCAGTCCAAGAGGGAGTTTTCATGCGCGATCTCGAACGTCCCGGCCGCTCGCCCGTCCATGCTCCGGACGGCATGGCCTGCACCTCCCATCCGCTCTCGAGCCAGGTCGCGATCGACGTCTTGAAATCGGGCGGCAATGCCATGGACGCCGCGGTTGCCGCCTGCGCCGTGCAATGTGTGGTCGAGCCAGGCTCCACCGGTATCGGCGGTGACTGCTTTTGCCTCTACGCACCCGAGGGCTCGGCCGATATCGTCGCCTTCAATGGCTCAGGCAAGGCGCCCGCCGCAGCATCGGTCGACTGGTACCGCACGAATGGCTTTCACGAGATCGAGCGCAACACGCCCCATTCGGTCACCGTGCCTGGCGCTGTTGACGCCTGGGAAACGCTGATCCGGGATTTTGGTCGAAAATCGCTGGGCGAGCTGCTGCAGCCGGCTATCGCCTATGCGCAAAACGGCTACCCGATCTCCTCCAGGGTGCATACGGACTTCGCCTCGTCGGCAGCCCTTCTCGCCAAGGATGAGACCGGGGCGCGCATCTTTCTTCCGGCCGGCCGGCCGCCGGCTGTCGGCCAGATGCACCGGCAACCGGAGCTGGCGGCGACCTTGGAAAAAATCGCGAATCACGGCCGCGAGGCCTTCTACGCCGGCGCCGTCATGGATGACATGCTGAGCTATCTCCAGTCCCGCGGCGGCTTGCATACCGAGGAGGACTTTGCGGCGGTCAAGGGCGACTATGTTCAGCCGATCGCGTCAGAGTTTCGCGGCTATCAGGTGCATGAATGCCCGCCCAATGGCCAGGGCGTGATCGCGCTCCTGCTCCTCAACATCATGAGCGAGATCGAAACCGGCGACCATCCGATCGAGTTGGAGCGCATCCATCAGGAGCTCGAGGCCTGCCGCCTGGCCTATACCGCAAGGAACCTCTTCGTTGGCGACCCTGCCTTTTCCGACGTTCCGGTGGAAGGGCTGCTGTCGGACGCTTACGCGCGGAAGCTGCGTGCGAAAATTGATCCGGCAAAGGCCAACGAAAACCCTGAGCCCGGCATGCCGGCCCATGAGGATACGGTCTACATCACCGTGGTCGACAAGGACCGCAATGCCTGCAGTTTCATCAATACCCTGTTCGCTGGCTTCGGCAGCGGCCTGGTGGCGCCGAAAAGCGGCGTGGTCCTGCAAAATCGCGGCTGCGGCTTCAACCTCGATCCGGACAGCCCGAACCGCATCGAAGGCGGCAAGCGCCCGCTGCACACCATTATTCCGGGCATGGTGACCAAGGATGAACGCGCGGTCATGCCGTTCGGCGTCATGGGCGGGCAGTATCAGTCCATGGGCCATATGCAGTTCCTGACTGCCCTTTTCGACTACGGCATGGACATTCAAGAAGCCATGGATCGCCCGCGCTTCATGGTCCAGCCCTTCACCGGCGAGGTGGAGATGGAAGGCACGGTACCCACTGAGATTCGCGAAGAACTGACCAGGCGTGGCCATCGTATCGTGCCGCCGGCGAAGCCGATCGGCGGCAGCCAGGCAATTTGGATCGATTGGGAGGAAGGCGTGCTGACCGGCGGCTCCGATCCGCGTAAGGACGGCGCCGCCATGGGCTATTAGTGGTGTGACCACATCATTGACTTTGGAGCGTCATCAAAGAACGCGCCAAGGCGCTTCGGAGGTCGCGCCGATATAGAAGGAAGAATGAACGGGGAGAATTGGTCATGTCCGACTATTACGATCTCGGCAATTACAGCCGAAAGATCACCACGACATCTGCAGACGCCCAGCAGTGGTTCGATCGTGGGCTCGTTTGGTGCTATGGTTACAACCACGAAGAGTCGATTGCCTGTTATCGGCAAGCACTGGGGGCCGATCCCGCCTGCGCCATGGCCTGGTGGGGCATCGCCTACGCATCCGGCTGCAACTACAACAAGCCCTGGGAAGCCTTCGACGAGGCTGACGCCATCAGCTCGGTCAGCACGGCTTTCGAGGCGACCGCAAACGCCAAACGCCTGGCCGCATCGGCCACGCCGGCCGAAAAGGCGCTGATCGAAGCGCTTTCGGCGCGCTATCCGCAAGCAACGCCTGGCGATGATATGGAGGCATGGAACGACTGTTATGCCGATGCCATGCGCAACGTGCATCAGCAGTTTGGTGACGATCTAGACGTTGCTTCGCTATTTGCCGAAGCGCTCATGAACAGAACGCCTTGGGCGCTATGGGACCTGGAGACCGGCGAGATCGCCGAGGGTGCCGATACAGCCGAAGCCATTGAGGTTCTGGAAGCGGCCATGGCCAGGGAGGGAGGCGATCGCCATCCCGGCCTGCTGCACATGTATATCCACCTGATGGAG
Source organism: Pseudomonadota bacterium (assembly GCA_039197065.1). GTDB lineage: Bacteria > Pseudomonadota > Alphaproteobacteria > Geminicoccales > Geminicoccaceae > JANQPX01. Next base: position 131,584 of record JBCCUL010000007.1, read on the forward strand.
ATGTCGCCACATCCGGAAACTGCGCTTAAGGCCTGTGACAATCTCCGCGACCTCGTGCCCGATGCCGGCCATCTTCAACATATGCCGACCCATATCGACGTGCTCTGCGGGCATTATGAGACAGTGGTCAGGTCGAACGCTGCGGCGATCGTCGCCGACCGAAAGTTCCTGAAACGCGAGGGGGCGCTTAAGTTCTATTCGCTCTATCGCTGCCACGATTACCATTTCAAGATCTACGGCGCGATGTTCCTGGGTCAGCGGCAGCCGGCGCTAGATGCGGCCGACGAGATGATCAGCACCCTCCCGGAGGAGCTGCTGAAGGTCGAAAGTCCGCCCATGGCCGATTGGGTCGAGGGCTTCGTGCCGATGAAGATGCATGTGCTCATCCGCTTCGGCATGTGGCTGGAGATCATCGACACACCGTTGCCGACCAACCAGGACCTTTTCTGCACGACGACGGCGATGATCCATTACGCCAAAGGCGTGGCCTACGCCGCGACCGGTGATATCGCAAACGCCGAGCATCAACAGGCGCTGTTCGAAGATGCCGTGAAGCGCGTGCCGGACACCCGATATGTCTTCAACAACACCTGCCTGGACATCCTCGCGGTTGCCGCCGAGATGCTGAAGGGCGAGCTCGAATATCGAAGGGGCAATGTCGACCAAGCGTTCGCCCATCTTCGAAAGTCGGTCGAACTCGACGATAACCTCCCCTATGACGAGCCCTGGGGCTGGATGCAGCCCACACGCCATGCGCTTGGCGCACTTCTGCTCGAACAGAACAGGGTGGAGGAAGCCGAGGCCGTGTACCGCGCCGATCTGGGCCTTGATGAAACCCTCGCCCGCGCCTGTCAGCACCCCGACAATGTCTGGTCGCTGCAAGGTCTGCATGAATGCCTGACCCGTCTCGGCAAGACCGAGGAAGCCAAATTCGTAAAGCTTCGCCTCGAACTCGCCGAAGCCCGCGCTGACGGCCCGATCAACGCATCCTGCTTCTGTCGGCTTGAGAAAGTGGTGTGACCACCGCATCGACTTATGAAGGCCTTCGAAGAGCGAGTCATTTTTTTCCAGGGGTATGCGGCCCTCTGTCGGGATGGTTTTGGCGGCATGCCGGACATAAACTGGACAGCAACCGTTTCAAGCGTTTCCGATTCGCCCGGATGACCTGATTTTCCACGGTGCGTTAACGCTTGCCTAACCCTGGGCAGTTATTGTGGCTTTACGGTCCACGCGATCCTTGGAGTCTAAGCCGTGCCTCATTTTTTGCGGGCGGGCGGATTCCCAGGATCGCATGGACCAAGTAATAATTGTGACAAGGAAAAGTTAACGACCTGTTAGCGAGCACGCGTTTTCCGCTCAGCTAGAATCATAAGCAAAGTCCGCCGCTCGTCGAGACGGTCGGCATCATAGCGACCGAAGGGCACTCTCCAGGTCGGCCATGCGATGCGCGTAGGTGTGGCTCGCCATCAGGTCGTCGAAGGCGTCGTCGACCATCTTCTGGCAAAAGGACAGATCGGTGAGCCGATCCAGCACGTCATCGATGTTCGAAAAATCCTGATCGATTTCGATGAAGTGGCGGCCTGGAGTCAGCATGTCGTTGTAGCGACCAGATGTGAGAATCTGCAGCGTCTTGCAGGCGGCGGCATCGAAGTGACGGGACGAGATGACCTTGGTCGGATAAGGCGACTTGCATTCGGGACGAAAGACCTTCCGACGAACCTCGTCGATTACGGCATCATCCGCGGTCCGGTGAAGATGCACGTCTTCGACCATGCTGTTCGCGAGACGCCGCGCCACCCAGTGCCTCGCCGACCGCGGCAGGAGCTTACGTGAGAGCTTTCGCGGCCAGGATTCATGCTTGATCACCAGACCGCCCCGCTCTCGCCGGAGCAGAGCGGTGACTTCGGCTGAAAGCCTGTCGTCCCGATCGAGAAAGTCGGAACCGGCCTCAGTCGCGATGGTGGTTTTTGCCTTGCCGAGGAACGCCGCCCAGCCGTTACGATCGAAACGCTCGCCGCCCAGAACGATATCGGTGCGAAAGCCACGCTCCTTGGCTCTCGCCTTGACTAAGTCATGGAGCGCGACTCGCTGATCGTCGCCAACATAGATGTTGTAGCGATCCGAGCGTGCGCCGATGTCGATCGGCCGTTCCTTGAGTGGCGGGCCGGGTCGAAACGCACGCGCGTTGATGCCGTGGGTGATATTGCGGACGGCCGCACCTTCGATCTCTTCGTAATACCAGCGTCCCGTTTCTTCGAGTAGCTGGGTCGCAATAAACTCGGGGCGGATCGCCTTAAGCGTGTCGAGCTTCGATCGCATCGTCGGAAAAGCGAGATTGACCTCATTGCCGACAAAGACCGCGAGCTTGCCCCGTCGGCTCTGAAGAGCGCCGGTCAGGGCGTCGAGCGCCTTGGTGCCATTGCCATTGGTGCTGTGCAGGGCGACGACGAAGGGCGCCTTTTCGATCTTGGTCCTGATGCGCGGATGATGATCGAGAGGCTCGATATCTTCGATATCGGAGTCGAAGGCAGGATGGCCGCGGAGCGCATCCTGCCAGTCGTCATAATAGGAGAGCGTCCGAGTGATGTTGCGCACCAGGACGAGGAGAGGAAGGCGTTCCATGTCGGCGGCTGACCAGCCAGTCAGGCGGCTGACCGGTCCTCGTCGATGGCGTTGGTGGCCTCGATCACCTGGACGACCTTCTCGCCGGCCGTACCGTCGCCATAGGCGTCGATTTCATGTCTCGGACGATACTCGTTTGCCGTCCAGAGCCGGTTCCATCCGGCGTCAACCGTCTCAACCCACTCGGTCTCGTCGCGAAGCGTAAGACAGGGTACGCGGTGGAAATAGGCTTCCTTTTGAAGACCGCCCGAATCGGTCATGACAAGGGCCGCGCCAGCCAGCAGGCGGTGCATGTCCACATAGCCCACGGGCTCGATCATGGTGACGTCAGCCGGCTTCAGGCCATGACGCGCGAAGGCCTGGCGCGTGCGCGGATGGACGGGGAAAACGACGGGACGGCCCTTCGCCTCCGTCTCGATGAAGCGGCAAAGCGCTCTCAGCCGCTCCGGGTCATCGGTGTTCTCGGCGCGATGCAGGGTGAGAAGAACGTAAGCGCCGTTTTCAAGCCCGGCCTCATCCACGATCGTCGAGCGCTCGGCTGCCAGTCCCTTCGCGAAGATCGTCGCGTCATACATGACGTCGCCGATCAGATGCACGCCGTTCTTGATGCCCTCGGCTTCGAGATTGTCCACGGATGTCGTCGTCGGGCAGAAGAGAAGCGCGCTCACATGATCGGTTAGCACACGGTTGACCTCCTCCGGCATGCGACGGTTGAAGGAGCGAAGGCCGGCTTCGACATGGTAGACGGGGATATGCATCTTGGTGGCCGCAAGCGCGCCGGCGAGCGTCGAATTGGTGTCGCCATAGACCAAAAGCGCATCTGGACGATCGTCGAGCAGCACCTGCTCGATCCCTTCCATCATGCGCCCGGTCATCTGACCGTGATGACCGCCGGAAATGTTCAGATTGTAGTCGGGCTCGGGGATCGCCAGCTCGTCGAAGAACTGCGCGGACATGCGCTGATCGAAATGCTGGCCGGTATGAATGAGCCGGTGATCGATCTCATCCCTTTTCGCCAGTGCGCGCGCCACCACCGCCGCCTTCACAAACTGCGGTCGCGCCCCGACAACCGTCACCAGCCGCATCATGCCGCATCCGCCGCGGATGCGCGTTCACTTGGACCTCGTCCTTTTAGGTAGAGATTGAGTTCCGGCATCTGGCTTCGGTGCTGGGCCATGCAGCGGTGGATGTCGTCGAGATGGTCACGGGTCCAGGCAACGGTTCTAGCGAGGCCTTCTTCGATGATGACGTCGGCCTCGAAGCCGAGTTTCGATTTCGCTTTCGTCGGATCGCCGAAGCGTCGGCCGGAGCGATCCCAGTCGCGCGCGGGCTTGAGGTCGACGGGCGTAGCGTTGCCGGTCAGCTGGTTGATGGTCTCGGCGAGCACGCGGATGGTGGTCTCGCGGCCGGATGCGAGGTTGTAGATCTCACCGGGCTCGCCTCTTAGGGCGGCGGCCATCAAACCGCGCGCCATATCCTCGACGAAGATGAAATCACGGCTTGTCTGGCCGCCATTGTCGAGCGGCAGGGCCTCGCCCATCAAGGATCGAAAGATGAAGACCGGCGTGACATTGCGCCAGACCGTGTGCACTGTCCCGCGCCAGCGTCCAGCCCCCAGGATCTCGCGTGGTCCGTAGACGTTCTGAAAGCGCGCCTTCACGAACGGCAGACCATGCTGACGCCAATAATAGTTGCCGTACATCTCGCCGATCAGCTTCGAGATCGAATAGGGGCTGTCGTGATAGAGCGAAACCGGCGCATCCTCCGGCGTGGCCGCAGCTTCCTCATAGGTCTTTTCCGCGACAGCGCAGCCGGCGGCGGCGTAGACGACCTTGGCAAGCTTCTTCTGCTCCTTCAGCCGTTCGAACAACATCAGCGTGGTGAGCGTGTTGTTGTAATGATCCGCGATCGGGTCATGCATCGAAGACTGATTGCCGTGATAGCAGGCGAGATGGAAGACATAGTCGAGATCATCGGGAAGCGCGCGCAGCACGCGCTCATCCACAATCGAGCCGAAGCGAAAATCGACGGCGGGATGATCAGGCAGATTGCAGGGATCGGACGACAGGAGATTGTCGACGATGATGAGCTTCGCCGGCCCCTGGTCAACCAGCTTGTGGCACAAGTTGGAGCCGACGAAGCCGGCGCCGCCGACCACCAGAATGGTCTTGTCGCTGAAATCCGTCATCGGGCATCTCCGGTTTGTTCGGTGGCGGGCGCCTTCAGGTGGCTGTAGATGGCGTCAATGCCGTGCTGGTCATACCAGGCGAGCATGCGCGCCATGGTGGCCTTGAAGTCGTAGCGCGCCTGCCAGCCGAGCCGCGCTGTCGTCTCCGAGGGGTCGAGGACGACGGCCGGTACGTCATCATCGCCTGGCGGTACGATCGGAACATCGCCAACGGGCTCGATACCGAGATGCGCGACCACCGCATCGAACACATCCTTGATGGTCCGTCCCTCGCCCGTGGAGATGTTGTAGACGCCGACAGGCGCATCGGCCTGGAGCACGCGATCGATCACGCCAAAAAAATCCTGTATGTCCAGAAAGTCGCGGACGGTGTCGCTGCAAAAGCACCCCTTCCCCGCCTTCAGACGCTGATAGAAGGTCGGGATCGGGCCAATGGCGAGGCGCGGGCCGGTGACGTTGGCAAGACGCAGCGACACGGTCGGCACCGAAGACTGCATCATGTACATCTCGCCCGCCGTCTTCGAAACGCCATAGCTGGTGAACGGCCGCACCGGCGCGGTGATCGGGATTGGGACCTCGTCAGGTCTGCCGTAGCAGAGCGCCGTCTGCAGGTTCACCAGGCGTTGGACGCCGTTCTTCTCGGCAGCGCGCGCGACGTTGATCGAACCGATGACGTTGACCGAAGCGTCGGTCGCCCAATCATCCGGGTCTTTGTAGGCAGCCGCCGCGTGGATCACATGGCTCGGCTGAAACTTTTCCATCAGCGAGACGACCAAGCCTAGGTCTTCGACAGAGCCTTCTTTGATCACCAATCCAGCTGGCAGCTGGTCGGGAAAGATCTCGCGCTTGCCCGTCGAAAAGTTGTCGAGGATCAGGACCTCGTGGCCCTGACCGAGAAAGCGTTCGGTCAGGTTGGAGCCGAGACAGCCGGCGCCGCCGGTAAGGAAGATGCGCATGAATCTACGCCGCTTCCGTCTTTGGCTTGGCGTGGCTGAGATGGGTGTAGCCGCCGGTGACGCCGTAGGTGTCGTAATAGTCGACGGCGGCCTTCACCAGATCGTCCAAAGGCGTGAACGCCACATCGCCGAAGTCAGAAAATGTGCGGCTTGGATCAAGCAGGATTGACGGCGCGTCGTCGGCGCCGAGCGGGCGGATTTCGGGCTCGGGATAATCGTTCAGCTTCAGGCCTTTGACGACGGCGTCATAGAGTTCCTTGATCGCGATGTCCTTGCCCGAAGAGAAGTGATAAGCGCCATGGCCGGTGCCGTCGACCGCATTGATCACGGTGCGCGCCAGATCCTTCACGAACACGAAGTCGCGCCTGGCCTCCGTGACGAAGCACTGTTTTCCCGCCTTCAGGCGTTCATAGAAGATCGGCAAAGGGCCGCTCACATTGCGCGGACCGATGACGTTGGCGAGACGGAAGGTCACGTAGTCGAGACCGGAGATTTCCAAGAACTGCTCGGTGGTGGTCTTGGTAATCGCGTAGGAGGAATTCGCCGGATTGATCGGGTGGTTGAGCGTGATCGGCTGCTCAATCGGCTTCACACCATAGCAAAGCGCCGTTTGGAAATAGACGAAGCGCTTAGCCTGATGCGCCTGGCTGGCTTTCACGATATTGGCGCCGCCGACCGAATTGGTGAGCGCATCCGAATGCCAGTCCTCGGGGTCTTTGTAGGACGCTGCGGTATGGACGACGATCTCGGGCTTGAAGTCCTCGAAAAGCTCATCGACCAGCGGCTTGTCGGCGATCGAGCCTTCGACGAAGGTCAGGTGCTCGTGATCTTCCGGCAGATGCAGACGGTGTCCGGTGTCGAAATTGTCGATCGCCAGCACGTCGTCGCCACGCTCCAGCAGCATTTCCGCGATATGCGAACCGACCTGGCCGCAGCCGCCGGTGATCAGAACTTTCATGTCTCTCTCCGATAGACCTATTGTTTCATGCCGCTTCAGACCGTTGCTGCGGTCCGCTTAGCGAGCGTTGCGTAAAGATTCAACCCGAGCCAGGGACCGAACAGCGCCAAGGCGATGCGTCTTGGCATGCCTCGGAACATGATCTCGCGATGGATGTGCTCTCTTCGGATCCTGACCCGTTCGAAGCGGCTGCAAAGGATCCGCAATTGCCTTCCGCTGACAAAGGCGGTCTCCGGCGCTTGCTCACCGGATTGATCGAAGTCGAGCGCCTTCGGCTCGACGATATGCAGAGGCGTTCCGTCGCCCCCGGAAGAGAGCGCCAGACGGAGCGATGCCATGGGTCGGAAGAACCATTGGCGGTAGGACAAGGCGTTATAGACCATGATGGTCGCCTTGCCGCCGGGCTTCAGAACACGATGCACTTCATCGATGGCTTGGCGGAGATCGCCCGTATGATGCAGGCAGCCGATCGAGATGACGTGGTCGAAGGTTTTGTCCTCGAAGGGACACTCAAGAACGCTGCCCTGCCGGATGTCGGCGTCCTTTCCGAGCAATCCCGCTCTGTACCGCGCCATTTCGACCGGCCCTGCTGCGAGATCGAGACCGTGATAGATCGCACCGCGCTTCATGATGGCGGTCGCCAGCGTGCCGTAGCCGAGTCCCACTTCGAGAACCGACTTGTCGGCAAGATTGGCAAAGGGAATATGGTCACTGAGATAGGGATAGAATTCGAGATACCATTGGTCGAACTTTTCGAGACTTTCCGGCGAGCGATCCACGACACCGAGCGCTCTTGCCGTACCGGTGCCGCAAAGCTCGTCCCAAAAAGAGCTGTTGCTCCGATCGACCTCAAGCTGACTTGCGAACTGTGTCGACGCCATTGATCATTTCCCGCCACGCATGGGCTTTGTCGTGGAACGTCTGATGCCAGAGCTCGAGCCCCATCAGGCCCCAGGTCTTTCGCGAGAAGCGCGCTTCGCCCGTCAGACCTTCGAGTGCTTTGTCGGCATAGAAGAACGGTCGTTCGCGCGCAGCGCGGCTGCCGAACAGATCGCCCATGAAGCCCTTGAGCTCGTCCTTGAACCATTCATTGAGCGGCACCGGAAAGCCCATCTTGTCCCGACGTTCCAGCACGTCCCTTGGCAGAAGGTCGCCGAAGGTGGACTTCAGCATGCGCTTTTGCTGTCCGCCCTGATATTTGACATCCGCCGGCACGGTCGCTGCGAATTCGACCAGTTTGTGATCGAGGAACGGCACGCGGCTCTCGAGGCCATGGGCCATGCTGACGCGATCTTCGACATGCAGGAGTGCTGGCAGCAGGCACTTGAAATCGAAATGGGTCATCTTGTCGAAATAGGCCTCCTTGCCCACGTTCCGGCTATTAAAGATCGCACGGAACGCCTCGAAGACCCGGTCCTTGTCGAGAGCGGCCCAGTTCACTTCGTCGGCCATGTCAGCGGACCGGTCGATTAGACGGAAATAGCGCTCGTCCAGCTCACCGAAGAGGTTCTCCTTCCAGAAGCCTTTGATCATCGGCTTGTATTCCTGAAGCAGCGGGAGGTTCGGGAGTATCGACTCCAGCGTGACGACGAAATTGCCGCGCTTATAGGTGCCGTCGATCGACGCCTTCAGACACTGCTCCAGATAGGCGACGAGATAGCGTGCATAGCCGCCGAAGATCTCGTCCCCGCCCTGCCCGCCGACGATCACCTTGACCTTGGAAGCAGCGAGCTTCGAGACCATGAACTGGGGAAAGGAGCCCGGCCCAGCGACGGGGAAATCGAGGTGGTAGATCAGCCGCTCGATATTGTCCCGAAAGTCGGCGGCCGTCATGACCAGCTCGTTTAGATTTGTGCCAGCCCTCTCGGCGACGGCGCGCGCATAGGCGCTCTCGTCAAAGCCCTGATGATCGACGAACTTGCCGTGAAAGCTCTCATGCGCATCGCCCTTCTCGGCGGCGATCATGGTGATGATCGAGCTGTCGATGCCGCCGGAGAGATAGGTGGCGACCGGAACGTCACTCCTGAGATGAACGTCGACCGATTCATGCAGGTAGTTCGGTAATTCGTTCAGGAAGTAGCGCTCGGAGTGGTCCCAATCCAAGCTATAGTCGACATCCCAGTAGCGCCGGATGTTGATCTCGCCATTTTCGACGATCAGCATATGCGCCGGCATGAGCTGCTTGATGTGCCGGAAAAGCGTCTGCTCGCCGATCGTGTATTGAAAGGTCAGATATTCGGCGAGCGCATCCGGGTCGGTTTCGATATCGTCCAGGAACGGCAGGATGGCCTTGGCTTCGGAGGCGAACACCAGAAGACGGTCGACAACCGCGTAATAGAACGGCTTGATCCCGAAGCGATCGCGCACGCCAATCAGGCGCCGCAGGTTCGGGTCCCAGATGGCGCAGCCGAACATGCCGCGGAGATGATCGACGAAATCGAGCCCGTAACGGTCGTAGGCTGCGAGCATCGATTCCGTATCGGAATGCCCTTTGAAGTCATGATGCGGTGTCAGAGCTTCTCGGAGTTCCGGCGCGTTGTAGACCTCGCCATTGTGCAGAATGATCGCGCCACTCGGCGATATCATCGGCTGCGCGCCGGCCTCGCTGAGATCGACGATGCTCAGGCGGCGATGAACCAAGCCAACCGAGCGGTTCGGCGCAATCCACTGGCCTTCGTCATCTGGGCCGCGGTGAGCCAAAAGCCGGTTCATGACATCGAGCTTCTGCTCGGGCAGCGTAATCGGCTGACCGTCCAGATGAAGAAAACCCGCAATACCGCACATGGAAAAGCCCTTGCTCGAAGATACCCGTTCCAGGCCGCCCAGACCGATCGAGGTCAGGTCGATCGAGGCAGTAAGGCGCGCCTGGCGACAAATCTCATGCCTCGATAAAGAGACCGTCCGAGAAACTTAACGCCCCTGGCTAGCGGCGCGGGCAGGCCTCTATTCACACATTTCACGACAAACCGGCTCGATCTCACCACGAACTGGCTGATCGCGACCCGCCTTGCCTCACGTCGGATCTTGAGGTCGATCTGACGCTGCCACTCTCCGACCTCAGTCAACGGCACTGGCGCCGTCGTCCGCGCCACGGCCACCTCATCCACGACCTGATCAAAATGCATGGCGAAGGCGTTATATCCCCATCGCCCGGAGCGCGCTACCTCCTGGTAGCATTGCTCGGTGATTTTCGTAACTTTTGCGTGATCTTTCAGCGCAGCCACGACCTCGTCCATATTGCTGTGGTCACGCTTTAGAGGAACGTAATGACGCCAGGGCTCCAGCACAGCTGAATAGCTGCCGGGATAGAGAATCATCAGGGTCTTGAGAGCAGCTGCTTCGAATATACGCGGTGAGATGACCCGAATAGCACCATGTTGCTCATCGATGCCTCGCAGCAGGCGTGCCTGCACGTCCTCGAATGACGCGTCCGGGTGGTCGCGCTCGAAGGTCTCGACACGGCTTTTGAGCGTGCCGTCGAAATCGAAGGCGCTGATCGCGCTCTCACTACCAAGCACGGCACGACAGTTACCGAGAAAATCGATCCAGGCCTCACCATAGAGCCGGTCTGTCTCGCGGCTGGAGATGTCGCAGGTTAGGCCGTAGCACTCGGCGTCGGCGGCGAAGCGCTCGCCGATCGTCCACTTCTCCTGAGCTGCCTGACCCAGCCAGGCCGGCAACTTACGCGCCCTGTAGCCGACGTCGATCGAGCGTTCCTCGAAGGGAGGCGGTGTACGCTCGCAAAGATCTTCCGGCACGAATCCGGTAAGCGTGTGCTCAATGCGGACAGTATCAAACCAGGGATGATGATAGATTCTGCGCGTCACCTCGGGATTGGTCACGGTGAAGAGCACATCCACGCCAAGATCGCGGATCGCTTCGGCCGAAGCATCGATCCAGCGATACTCGTCTTGAAGAAAAGCGATCTTGGTGCCGGCAAAGGCTTTGATCCTGCTTGCCAGCGATGCCGGAACATGGCCCGGATAGCCGATCGCTACCGAATAATGGGTGACCACGACATCGAACCGATCGAGATCCAGGTCGATGGTGGCACCACCTCTCGCATCCAGCGCCAGAACATTGTGTCGGCTGCGGCTCAAGAACGCCTGAATATGATCCTCGACCGTACCGATATGCCGGGCACACTGATCGCAAAGGAGGAGGATGTTCAAGCTGGAAAGATCCGGCAGCCGGCTTCCGTTTGTGCCATCCTCTAGATCGTCCCAATTCTCATTCTGCCAACTATTCGGCAAAGCGTTGATCATGTTTCCCTCACTAAAGTCGTCAGGCAAATCAACCCTGTCGCTAGACGGAGGTTCCTTTGTCAAGATGCGCGAGCTTCCTTGCGACCACCACGATCTCGCAGGGCGGCATGAACAAACGCGCGAACCAGGAAGGCCAACGGGTGACATCGGTCGGGTCGGAATTGCGGGCCTTCGCCCACTCTTGAAATTGTATATAGCGATCCATTCGCCATTGATTTGCCATCCAGAACGGCTGTGGCCGACCTAGAACAAACCCGTCATAGTGAAATCGCTCAACCTTGAAGCCGGCGGATCGCATGTAGACTTTAAGGATATCTTTGTTGAAGCTGCGCATGTGAACGAATGGATAGGGGCAGCCGAGATGGGGCGAATAGGAGAGAAGACTCTCGCGGAATGGTACGCGAATGAAGGTTCTTCCGCTCATCTTCAACGCTCGGTTTATGGAAAACAGGAAGGAACCGAGATTGAGGACATGCTCCATCACGTCGGTCGACGTAATGATGTCGAACTGATCTTCGAACGGCAGGTTTTCGGCATTGGTCATGATCGGCAGGAGACGATCGTCACCTTTGGCGGCAGTGCGCAGATAAGGTAGCGCAATGTCGACCATGGTGACGGACGCAGCCCCACGCTCTAACAACTTTCGGGCGAGGTGACCTTGGCCTGAACCAACATCACAGACCGAATCACCATCGAGCATGCCGACATAATCCACCATGTTGTCGACCTGATGCATCACATAGGCAGGGTCGAGAATGTCGTCCGCAAGATCTTGCTCCGCGATCTGGTCATAGTTCTCCAGATATCGTTTGAATATAGAGTTCTGCCGATCCTCGCTGGACAGCATCACCGGAATGCCACCGACGGTCTCCGCGAGCCAGCCACAGGACGGGCAGACGGCTTCCACATCTGGCAAGTGCCCCTGACAGTTCGGGCATAGGATCAAACGTCAAACTCCGGACAGCGAGTTTTGCCACGGTGCCTCAGCATGCGAGCTTGTCTCGGCTTTCAGACGGGATGGTTTCCCAAGTCGGCTGAAGGCGAACCCGGCTGGGGTCCCTTCTAGCGTCGACGATTTCCAACATGCTTGCACGTGAGAGGATGTCATAGCGATGCGCAGATTCCGGTGACAACGGGTCCCAATCGGCATAGAGACCGGCGGACAACATATAGCGACCAACACCGATCGGGTGATCACGAAGCCAGGCGATATCCGTCACCACCTCTCCTGGCGAGATCTTAATGTCACGCTCGTCATGGACTAGGCGCGAGATGATCTGTCCACCTTCGTCGTAGATGACGAACAGGGGTGCACAAGGGAAGGTCCCCGCTTCGAGCGTCTCTATATCGACAGCAAGACCGATCTCTCGTCCGATCCCCGCCTTTGTCATCACGTTGCCCTGCCGATCGATCACGCGGACTTTCCGGACCTGCAGTGGCCCAGTTCCACCCCAGCGCGCACCACCGGCCTCGTCCTCGCCGTCGGTGCGACGTCCGAGAACTTCGCCTAGGATCTTGTCGCGCATCCAGGCAGGCAGCGCACTATTGGTCCCCCTCTCTTCCGGATCAACCGAGCCGATCTTTTCCAGAACCGAGTGGATGAACTCTTCATAGGCGTTCACCACCTCGAGCGCTGGTCCGTCCATCACAACCTTGCCCATATCGAGCCAGATGACCCGATCGCAAAATTGCAGGACCTGGGACATGCTGTGTGACACCAATAATAACGTGCAACCTGAGTTGGTGAGGCGCTTCACCCGATCGGCGGACTTGGCGCTGAAATAGGCATCGCCGGCACCCAGCACCTCGTCGATCACCAGAATATCCGGATGGATCGCAGTCGCGGTCGCAAACTGCAGACGTGAGCGCATGCCGAGTGAGTAGGTCTTGAAGGGCTGATGCAGGAAATCGCCGAGTTCGACGAAGTCGACGATCTCAACAATCGCCGCCTCGGTCTCGTCGGCGTTCAGGCCGTTATAGATCAAGGATGAGCGGATGTTCTGATAGCCGGTAAAATCAGGGTGAAAGCCCAGACCCACCTGCATCAGGGCTTGAACCGGCCCGCTTACGCGAACCATGCCCGATGTCGGCTGAATGGCGCTGGTCAGGATTTTCAAGAGCGTTGTCTTGCCAGCCCCGTTGCGGCCAACGATGCCGACCCGTTCACCGGCGCCGATCGAAAGCGATAGATGCTCCAAGGCTTGAAAATGCTGCACCTTCGTCTTTCGCCAGAAACGGTAGCGCTCGAGTCCGCTCACGCCCCAGATCTGATCGCGAATGCTGCCGTAGAGGCGATAAACCTTGGAGAGATCATCCAGCTCGATGACGCTGTTCTGGCCTAATTCAGACATGATCGAGCACGGCTGTTTTGCCCCAGCCGAAAGCTGCGAACATGGTGTGAAAAGAGATGACCGCGATGAGCGCGCCGCCGATCAGAATCTCCACCGGCGGCACCTGACCGAGCACCAGAACCTGCTGGAAGGACGACACATAGTAGGAGAGCGGATTGGCGTACATCATAATGCGAAACGCGCCGGTCAGCATATCAGGCGTATAGGCGATGGGGCTGGAGATCAGCAGCATGATGATCAGATAGGTGAGCATCTGCTGCACATCCTTGGCGACAAGATTGGCAAGCGACAGGAACCAGACCAGACCCGCGACAGCCATCGCCATGGCGAGCGCTATCGCCGGCACCAGGAGCCAGGTGATCAGCGGTCCGCCGAAGAAAAGGAGCTTCAGCCCGGCGATGATCGTGAAACCCACCAGAAGCATCGGACCAGCCGAGAGCACCTCACGAAGCGGGATCAGCTCGGCGGGAAACACCGCGTTCATGAGAAGCGCCTGATCCTTGACCAGCGATCCGGTGCCGGCGGAAAGGGCCTGGCTAAACGTCAAAAACGGAACGAGCCCCGCGAAGATATAGAGGACATAGTCGCTCTTGCTCATGACCGTCGGACGGAAGTCGAAGACAACGGTGTAGACAATCGCATAGAGCGACAGCAGCATCGCTGGCCCGAGAAACAGCCAGGACATGCCGAGCAGCGAGCCCGCATAGCGAGAGCGCAAAGACACCTTGATGCTGTTCCAGAGCAGCGGCCAGTAGTGGAAGATCATCCAATAGGGCTTGAGAAGAGCCGGCCCGGCGTAGTTCATCGGCACCGCCTCCTCAGCCGAAGGCCGCGACGGTGTCGGGGCTGCAAACCTGGATGACCGCATCGGCGATCCGATCCTGCACATCGGGCTCAAGATAGGGATGCATGGGCAGGCTCAAAACCTCGGCCGAGAGCCTGTCCGCGACGGGCACGCCAGCGGGCGCTTTCGGGAAGTGGTCGTAGCCGGTCTGTCGATTGAGCGGGATCGGATAGTAGATCACCGAAGGGATGCCGGCATCCGCCAACGCCGCCTTCAGCCTGTCGCGATCCTGGCAACGCAGCGTGTATTGCGCCCAGGACGATCGGCAACCTAGCTTGAGCCTGGGCAGCTCGACGAAGCCATCGAGCGCTGCAGCGTAACGCTCGGCGACGCGATCGCGCTTCTCCAGCTCATCCTCGAAGATCGAGAGCTTCTCCAGAAGAATAGCGGCCTGAAGCGTATCCAGCCGGCTGTTCAGGCCGATCCTGACATTGTCGTAGCGGTCATTGCCTTTGCCATGGGCTCGAATCGAGCGGAGCAGATCGGCTTTGGCCACATCGTTGGTGAAAACAGCGCCGCCATCGCCGTAGCACCCGAAGGGCTTGGCTGGGAAAAAGCTGGTCGTCGTGTAGTCCCCAAACGTCCCGACGCGGCGCCCATCCCGTGAACCGCCGAAGCTCTGCGCGGCATCAGCGATCACCAAGAGACCGTGCCGATCGGCGACGTCCTGGAGTGCTGCATAATCCGCGGGCTGTCCAAACAGGTCGACGGCGATGACGGCGCGTGGTCGAAGGCCTCGTGTCTTCGCATCGACGATCCCCGTCTCCAGGCTTTCGGGATCAATGTTGAAATCATCATCACATACATCGACGAAAAAAGGTGTTGCTCCGATCTGGGCGGGCGCTTCGGCCGTTGCGATAAAGGTGAAGGCCGGGACGAAGACCGCATCGCCGGGACCGACATTTTCCGCCATCAGCACCATGGTGATCGCATCGGTGCCGTTGGCGCAGGTGACGGTATGGGCGGCGCCTGTAAATGCGGAAAGAGAGGCTTCGAGCTCGCCGACCTCCGGTCCCAAAATCATCTTGCCATGCTCGAGGACGCGCATGATCGCCTGCTCGATGCGCGCGCCAAGGCGTTTGCGCTGCGCTTGGAGATCGATGAAGGGTATCGCGTCAGCCATCGCTCACGACAGGCGTTGGAGCCCGCCCTCCTCCGTTTCCCGATATCGGCTGCCGTCGATCGGGCAGACGAGATCGTCGCCCAAACGCCCACCGGCTTCGCTCATCCAGCCGACGCGACGCGCCGGCACGCCGACCATGAGCGCATGATCTGGCACGTCAGCCGTCACGACGGCGCCCGCACCGATGAAGCAATAGGCGCCGAGCGTGTGGCCGCAGACGATCGTTGCGTTCGCGCCGATGGTGGCGCCACGCTTGACCAACGTCTTTCGAAACTCGCTCTTCCGTTCGATTTCGGCGCGCGGGTTGTCGACATTGGTGAACACGGCGGATGGTCCGCAAAAGACGCCGTCTTCGAGATCGACGCCTTTGTAGAGGCTGACATTGTTTTGGATCTTGCAGCGATCACCGACGCGAACATCCGGGCCGACCATCACGTTCTGACCGAGGCTGCAGTCCCGGCCGAGCGTTACATCGCGAAGAATATGACAGAAATGCCAGATCTTGGTGCCGGGGCCGATCTCGACCGGGCTGTCGACATAGGCGCTTTCGTGGATGAAGACATCTGGGAACGGCGATTGCTCGTCGGCTGCAGCGTCCATCGGTTGTCTCAAAGATAGCGCTTGGTAAACGCGTGCGGCTCGCCAGCCGCCGGCGCAGGCTCAAGCGAGCGCACCGTCGAAACCAGCTCGATCGACGGGCGTACATCATCGAGGCCGAAGCCTTCGCCGCCGATGATGTGGCGATAGCTCTCGCTGTGCAGATCGGTAAAACCGCCGGAGAATTCCACCTCCTCGCCATCGACGGTAATGGAGCGATAGGTCGGCTGCTTGCCTTCGAGATGATCCGGCAGATCGCTGCTGTCCACAGACAGGAACCAGCGTACACGCGCCTGCTCGAGTTGGAGAAAGCCTGCGGACCGTTCCGCCTCGCGCAGATGGACGACATTCTCCTGGCAGGGACCGAACACGAAGCCGAGCATGTCGAAGAAGTGCACGCCGATATTGGTGGCGACACCGCCAGATTTGCGCTCGTCCCCCTTCCAGGACACATGATACCAGCCGCCGCGCGACGTGATGTAAGTGAGATCGACCTGATGTTCACGCTCAGGCTCGGCTTCAATGCGCTGCTTCAGCTCGATGATCGCAGGATGCAGACGAAGCTGAAGGATCGTGTTGATCTTGCGCCCCGATTGCGCCTCGACCTCGGCGAGCCCATCGATGTTCCAGGGGTTGAGCACAAGCGGCTTTTCGCAGATCGCATCGGCATCCGAGCGAAGGGCGAAGCGCGCATGGGCGTCATGCATATAGTTTGGCGAACAGATGCTGACATAGTCAAGCGCTTCGCCCTGCCGCCTGAGCTTGTCGACATGCCGATCGAAACGCTCGAACTCCACGAAGAAGCGCGCGTTCGGGTAGAAGCTGTCAATGACGCCAACCGAATCGTTGGGATCGAAGGCGCAGACCAGATCGCCATCGATGGCCTTGATGGCTTTCATATGCCGTGGTGCGACGAAGCCTGCGGCGCCGATCAGGGCAAAGCTGGGCGATGAAGGCGTTGACGAACTTCGGTCCTGCAAGATCGAAACGTCCTGGCGAATGGTGAACTGAATCGGACTGTTCAAGCAGTCTGCGGCATTCGAGAAAGTCTTGTCGTGCTGTACAATCTTGATGCGCTGCTGCATAGCAAACCGACAGCCGCAAATCAACCAGAGGACGGCTTGCGCGGTCTAAGTTGTCATCGACTTACGCGACTGATAGGTCTTGGTCCGCCCCAGGCGGAGGGCGTATGATGACGCCAAGCGGACGCCGCTGCGGCAAGCCGAATGGAACAGCCCTTGCCCCTTAGCGTCACGCATCTATCCCACAATGATATGAAGGGCGGCGGCGCACTGGCCTGCTACCGACTGCACCGAGCGCTCCTGGACCAGGGCGCCGAAAGCCGCATGCTGGTTCTCAAGCGGTATCAGCGCGATGCGACGGTCACCAAAGTTGACGCCGGTCCTTTCACAACGCCAATTCACGCAGCCGATCGGCTGTTGCGCCGGGCTTACAGAAAGCGCATGGCCGATCGCATCTGGTCGCCAGGGTGCTTCGGGATCGGCGGCGTGCAGCGACATCCGCTGGTGCAAGACAGCGATATCCTCTCGCTCTATTGGATCAATGGCGGCTTTCTCTCCGTCGGCGGCGTCGACCGTATCTTGCGCCTGAACAAGCCTGTGGTTTGGCGTCTTTCCGACCTCTGGCCCTTGACTGGCGGCTGTCATCATCCCGGGGACTGCGACCGTTTCAAGACGGCATGCGCATGCTGCCCGCAGCTCGGCAGCCATGCCCCGCATGATCTTGCCTCCAGACAATGGCAACGAAAGCTGCGCTGGCCTAAACAGGATCTAACGGTGGTTGCGCCCAGCAAATGGCTCGCCGATCTCGCCGCCGAGAGCGCGCTTCTTCGGGGCGTCAGGATCGAGCACATCACCACCGGCATCGATCTCGATATCTTCAAGCCTTTGTCGAAAGCCGAAGCCCGTCACAGACTCGGTCTGCCGTTGGATCGACAGCTGATCCTGTTCGGCGCCAACAACGCGACCGCCAACCCGCGCAAGGGTTTTTCCGAACTCGTCGACGCACTCAGGATATTGAGGGATCAAAACGGCGAGACAGCGTTCAACCTCGTGCTGTTCGGCGGCGACAGGACGCCCGCCCTGCCCCTCGATCTGACATTGCATGACCAGGGCGTGATCGAGGAGGAGGCGGAAAAAGCATGTCTCTTCGCGGCGGCCGATCTGTTCGTGACGCCATCCCTAGAAGAGAATTTGCCGAATACCGTGATTGAAGCGATGGCGGCCGGCACGCCTGCGGTCGCTTTCGATGTCGGCGGTACGGGTGAACTGATCGATCATGGGGCGACTGGCTACCTGGCGTCGCCCGGCGACAGCGTTGATCTCGCCCGCGGCCTGAAAACTGTCCTTTCGACCACCGCATCAAGTAGCCCCATGGGCGAGCGAGCCCATAGGGCCATTGCAGTTGCACATGATCAGCGCGACATCGCTCGTCGCTATCTCGATCTCTTCAGCGAGCTTCGTGCAGCGAGAAAGCCTGTTCAGGCATAAGCGTAGCGGGAGCGTTTGCCACCAAGCAGATGATCAATCGAAATTGCGCCTGCGCCGCGCATGACCAGATAGACCAGGAGGAAGACCCAAAGGGCGCGCTGATCCATGATGGCCGAGCCGGAGAGGTTGTCGAACCAGGCGCCGATCGTCGTCTCATCCGCGCCATGGCCGGTGATATCAACATAACTCTGCACGAAGACGAACACGATCATGCCGAGAGCGGCGATGCGCGTGAACAGACCGATGACCACCAGAACCGGCAGGATGAATTCGGCATAGGTTCCGGCATAGGCGATCAATGTATAGGGCACGAAGGGTATCTGCGTGGCGTCATAGCCGACGGCTTCGAAAACCTTCGGAAACATCTGGATATAGGCGCCATCGGAGATGTCGAAAATACCGCCCTCGCCGAGCTTGGTTTTGGCTGAGTTGAAGAAATAGAAAAAGAGAACCGCCGCGAAGGTCAGGCGCGCGAAAAGGCCCAGGAACCAGTCTTCCAGGGCGTCCTGAATTCCCCCGAAGACGGCGTCGTGCAGATTGGCGAGCGCATTGAACATCGAAGCTAATCCCCATTTTACGATGAGTTATTGTTAATAACGGAGACGGCTCCGATGGCAAAGAGCCCTTGGAGATGCTCCGAAAGGTCGAAGTCTTCGGTAACGTCCGTCGCCGCCGATGCGGCCTGTTCGAGGGTGGAGCCGCTATAGAGCGCCGACATGAAGGCGAAAGTGCTTTCGGGCAAGGAACGAGTTTCCACGGTCAGCGAAGGCCGGATGATCAAGGCCTTCTCATGACGCTTCATGTCCACGTTGTCGGAAGTCCCCTGCCCTGTCGAGGCGGCGTAGAGGGAGACGATCGGCCAGCGTGATGCGATCAGGAAAAGAGAGGGATGCAAGGTGAAGCGGAGTTTGCCGACATCCTGCGCTTCGCCGTCTTCGTTTTGGAGAAAGCTGCCGAGTGCCTCGATCGCGAGCGGTTCGCTGTCCCTGGCGTGGTAGGCCTGCAGTCTTGCCCACTCCAGCCTCGCGACATCACCGAGATAGGGTGTGGAAGCGGCGGGTGGAAAGCTGTCCAGAAAACTTCCGAAGGTTTCGCCATGGCGGAAAAGCAGAGGCGAGCGCGGCGGATGCTGATCGAGATAGACCCTGGCGCTTGCGGCGAAGAACTCAGATCCCACCAGCTTGTCAATTGCGGGATAGGTTGCCCGAAGCGCCTCGATCATGCCTGAGGCGACATTGTTCCGGTAAACGTCGAAGCGACGCTTGGCAGGTTCGCCGCCCTTTCGACCGATCGCGTCCGGCACCGGCATGTCCGGCCTCCTTAGCGCATCGATGAAGGCCGATTGGATGTCAGCGAGCTTCGGCATGTTGCATTTCAGGAACGAAGCGTTCGAGGATGTGCTCAGCGCGTTCCGCCTCGGCGAAGAGCTCCGGCCATTCAGGAACGTCCGTGTCCCATTCCACCAGGGTAGGCAGCCTGCCGCATTTGTCGATGACACGCGCATAGAGCGCCCAGACCGGATCGATGACCGGCCGGTCATGGGCATCGATCAACAAAACGTCGCCCTGGTCATCGCTGTCCTCGGCATGACCGCCGAGATGGATTTCACCGACCAGATCCATCGGAAAGGCGTCGATATAGCCTTCAGGTGAGTAGCCCTGATTGATCGCCGATACGAAGACGTTGTTGACGTCCAAAAGCAATCCGCAGCCGGACTTCTCCGTGACCAGCTCCAGGAAGCGGACTTCACTCATCGTACTGTCGGCGAAGGTCAGATAGGACGATGGGTTTTCGAGAAGCATGCGCCTGCCAAGCGCATCCTGTACCTGATTGACATGATCGCTGACGCGAGTGGCGGTTTCCTCTGTGTAAGGAACTGGCAAGAGATCGTTGAAATAGGCGCCCTCGTGGGTCGACCAAGCGAGATGCTCGCTGAAAAGACCCGGCGTGAAACGCTCGTTCAGCACCTTCAGACGTTTGAGATGGTCTTTGTCCAGCGGTCCGTCCGAGCCGATCGATAACCCGACACCATGCAGCGAGATAGGATAGCGTTCGCGGATCGCTTCAAGGAAATGGTGGGGTGGCCCGCCCTCACCCATGTAGTTTTCGGCGTGGATCTCAAACCAGCCGATATCGGGACCGGACCGGAGGATCGTTTCGTAATGCTCCGCCTTAAGCCCGACGCCAGCACGTGGCGGGATCTGGCTCTGGCAGCGCATTCGTTCGTCCTCCGGTCCGAAATTCCGATGGTAACCTAGCTCGGCAGGTCGCGGTCGAGAGCCTCGAGCGAGCCTTTGCGATCCTCAGGCAGCTCAAACGCGGCAGTTTCTTCCTCGACGCCATACTTCTCGCAGTCGCCTGCGGGAACCAGCGTCCAGGCATTGCCCTGATAGTCGATCGTCGAGGTGCCGGCGCAGGTGGTGCCGGGGCCGGCGGCGCAGTCATTCTGGCCAGCAAGCGAAATGCCGAAGCATTTTTCCTTCGCCTGAGCCTCGGCCGGGGTGACGCTACCAGCAGTCAGCGCTGCAGCAACGGCGCCGGCGACCATGGCTGATGTCAGAACGGTGGTCTTGGAACTCATCTTTCGTCTCCTCTTGTGCAAAAAGATGATCGATCGAAACCGATGATCTATCACCTTGTCCATGATTTTTCGATGATCAAGGAACCGAAACCTCAGCCGCCAAGCGGGGCTTCGGAGCTGTAGGTGCCGTCATTGGCGTTGATGGCCTTCCAGCTCTTGGCAGACGCTCCCTGGCCCTCCAGGCCACCCCATTTGCCTTCAGCTGTGTCGATTAGGCCCGGAATGTCCGCCTCCCAGAAGCCGACCACATTCGGGGTGATGTTCAGATAGAGCTTGCCATCGACGATGCGCCAGAGGTTCGGATTGGCCGGCACCTTGCCGCCTTGTGAAACGCCATAGGCGCAGTGGCCGTCATATTGCGGCGCGAAGGCTGCGGGATCGGCTAAGAACTTATCGCGATTCTCTTCGCTGGCAAAAGCCCAGGTCGCACCGTTGTATTCAGCGGTGATGTCGGACCTGCCAGGCACGGCTTCCGGCTGCGGCTGTCCAACCGGGGACTGCTCCAGGCCGTGATAAGCGACGACGTCATAGCCACTGACCGCGAAATCGCTCTCGTCGACATATTGCGGTCCGGCATGCGCGGTGCCTGCAATCATCAGGGCTGCCGCGGACATCAGAAACATCTTGCGCAAGGTGTGGTCCTCCTCCAATGCATGGTTGTGGACCTTACATCTCACCAGATAGCAACGATTGCAATTCGCATGTCGACACGATGGCGTGATGGCGGCGCGAGCACGCCTTCTCAACGGTCGTCGAGAACCAACGCCTCATCGCTGCGCTCGTCGATAAGATGCCCCTCGGAAGAGAGCCAGGCGACAGCATCGCTTAGCGTTGCAGCCAGCGGTGTTGAAGGAAGCTCAAGCTCTTGCTTTGCCCGAGAGCTGCAAAAAATGATCGGCTGAAGTCCCATGCGCGTACCGGCAAGCGGCGCTATCGGCGCAGAGCCGCTCACAAGATTTGACCAGAGCTCGAAGATGCCACTGACCGCAAGCGCGCAGGCCCCTGGTATGCGCCAGCTTGGCATGGCGCGGCCGGTGAGCGTTTCCAGACATTCCAGGAACGAGGTCATCGGCAGGCTGTGGCAGTTCAGAATATAGCGATCTCCCGGACGCCCGCTGGCACAGGCGCGCCGATGGCCGGCCGCAACATCGCGCACATCGATGATGTTCAAGATGCAGTCGGCGTAGGCGCTGTTCTTGCCGTTGACGAAGTCGAGCAGCATGCGGCTCGGCGGGGTCAAATGTTGATCACCGGGTCCAAGCGGCAGTGTCGGCAGAACGATGACGACAGGCAGTTTTCGCGAATATTCGAGAGCGACAGCCTCTGCTCGCCATTTTGATCGCGCATAGTCACCGAAAAGATCACTTTCTTGCGTCTGATAGCGTTCATCCAGGGATACGGGACTGCCGCCAGCCAGACCATCGATCAGCACGGTCGCGCTGGAGGTATGCACGGCCCGCTCGACACCGGCTCCAAGTGCTTCTTCGAAGACGATCCGCGTGCCGATGACATTGGTTTCCTCGAACATCTTCGGATCAGGAATCCAGAGATGTGGTATGGCCGCGGTGTGATAGAGATGACGAACGCCGTCCATCGCCTGCTTGACGGTCGTCGGATCGGTGACTGACCCTTCAATGTAATGAACGCCCGAGCGGCGTACCCTCGGCGGTTCGATATCGAGAACGCGAACCCGCTCACCATCGGCGAGAAGCTGATCCACCAGATGCTGGCCGATGAAGCCGCTGCCGCCGGTCACCAGGCTTATGGTCATGGCAGCCCACCGATCAATTCGGCGATAGCCGGGAAAGAGACGGCGGTGGTGCGGCTCGTTTTCAAGAGCCGAGCGCCGCATAGCCGAAACGTTCGAGCAGATCTCCGCAGTGGCGTTCGACCTTGAGACGATCGTCCGTGGTCTCAGGGATGAAGGATTTCTGGAAGCCTTCGACCGATGCGAGATAGGCTTGGAATTTCGCGCGCCATGGCTTGATGTCGCCAAGGTCGAGCTGCCGATAAATCCGCTCGACTTCTTGAATGGGCTGCGCGTCGAGATCTTCGTAGCGAAGCTCGACGAAGCGGTCGCCGCAGATGCTCTGCTTATCGATG
The DNA here is from genome assembly GCA_039197065.1 of Pseudomonadota bacterium. Lineage (GTDB taxonomy): Bacteria > Pseudomonadota > Alphaproteobacteria > Geminicoccales > Geminicoccaceae > JANQPX01. Next base: position 154,682 of record JBCCUL010000007.1, read on the forward strand.
TCGATCTGCTCCATCATACGCCGGTAACTCTGCAGGACGAGGCGGTCGAAATCCAGATGGTCGACATGCTGCCAGGCGAATTTATCGATCAGCGTTTTGTAGAAGCGGCGCGTCGAACGAAAGACCGCATGCGGGTTGCGGTAGATGTGAATGAAGCAGGCGTCGGGAAACAGTCGCCGGAGCTGTGGAATGCGAGCGCTGTAAGTCGGATTCTTGATCAGCAGTTGCCTTCGCTGATCGAGCCATAGCTTTTCGATGAACGCTTGAAAGGCAGCTTCCCAGATTTTGATTTCCTCCTGGGTGCAGCCATCCAGAAAAAAACTGCGGTTCATATGAAGCTCAAAATGTCTTGGGAAATAGACACCGTGATAAAAGGAGATGGGCGCCATCGAGGCGAGCGGGATCTCGTCCTCTTGCGGTGATTCGGGGTCGACGGCCATCTGATCGACATAACGGGTCTTGGGCAGCATCCTCGTCAGAAGAGGCCGAAGCCAGCGGCCGAGCGTCAGACATTCAAGCGGCATGCCGGCGGCGAAGGGGGACACGTAACCAAACCCGCCTTTGGAGAGAATGTTGTAGAGATGCGTCGTGCCGCTTCGCCAGTGACCGATGATGAAAATAGGCGGCGGCATCGGCGAATGCTTCCGGCGCGCCCAGGCAACATGCGCTTTCTCACCGAGACGAAAGGGCGCTCGTCCCAATGCTGAGAGGCCGGCGATCGCGACATCAGGCAGATGGGCAGGCGCCACCGGCCCATTTTGCCTTAGAAGTCGCATAAGGGTGCTGACATCAGCACCGAAAAGCGGATGCATGTCGCCACTCGCCCGTGCAAAAGTGTGACGACCGAGGATCGGCGTCAGCGCGCTTAAAATACTCAGCAAGCCCACGCCCGCAAGCCGTGCTTGACCGCCAAGTCTATGGCGTACGGCAGCCGCTCACTCAGCAAGATGGAGCCATATAGCTTAACCGGACCAGAGAATCCGACCGGCAGATGGTACTTATAGACGTGGATGGCGTCATGGAGCACGCGTCAACGAAAGCAAATGCCTGATGTCCAAGGTTCAGGTTCGACATATCCCCCGTTTCCCTCTCTAATCGAAGACGCTTCGGAAACCCCTGGGGACACCATCGATGCCGCATATCTCGATTGAGTATTCCGGTAACCTCGATGACATCGTCGATATCGGTGCGCTCTGCGAAAAACTTCGTATCGCCGGAATCGAAACGGGTGTTTTTCCCATACCCGGTATTCGCGTTCGCGCCTTTCGTGCCACCCATTACGCGATCGCCGACGGTGATCCGCAGCACGGCTTCGTCGACATTTCGGTCCGGCTGCGCGAGGGACGTTCCAAGGACAAGAAGGAAGAAGCGACGACGCATCTGTTCGCCGCTGCAGAGGCGTTCCTGGCCGAGGCGCTTACCAAACATCCGATCGCGCTGTCGCTGGAGATGCGTGATATCGATGCCAGCCTCAGCCCTAAAACGGGCACCATTCGCGAGCATTTGAAGGACGGTTGAGCCCATGTCGGACCTCGAGCGCAATATCGATATTGCAAAACGTTATCTCCGTCGCTTCAGCGATAGACATGTGCAAAACCACATCGGCGGCAAAGCGGTGTCGGCGAGATCCGGCAGGACGTTCGCCAACCATTCACCTCACGACGGAGCCTTCATCTGCGACGTCGCAAGCAGCGATGCCGATGACATCGACGATGCCGCGAGAGCCGCGAAGCAGGCTTTTCCCGCCTGGCGTGACCTCGCGGCAACGGAGCGGAGGAAGATCCTGCATCGCATCGCCGATGGCATCGTCGAGCGCGCGGAGGAGATCGCGTTTTGCGAGTGCGTCGATACCGGACAGGCGCTGCGCTTCATGTCGAAGGCCGCTCTTCGCGGCGCCGAAAACTTCCGCTTCTTTGCGGACCGAGCGACCTCGGCGCGCGATGGGCAGATGCTGCCGTCCGCCACCCTGATGAATGTCACGACGCGCGTGCCGATCGGTCCGGTGGGGGTGATCACACCCTGGAATACGCCCTTCATGCTGTCCACCTGGAAGATCGCGCCAGCACTGGCGGCGGGCTGTACGGTCGTGCACAAACCGGCCGAGCTGTCGCCCATAACCGCCAGACTCCTGATCGAGATCGCCGAAGAATCGGGACTACCGCCTGGTGTCTGGAACCTGGTCAATGGGCTCGGCGAGGAAGCAGGCAAGGCTCTGACGGAGCATCCCGATATCCGAGCCATCGCCTTCGTCGGGGAAAGCACTACGGGCTCGGCGATCATGCGTCAGGGCGCTGCTACGCTAAAGCACGTCCATTTCGAACTCGGCGGCAAGAACCCGGTGATCGTCTTCGACAACGCTGATCTGGAGCGAGCACTCGATGCCGCGATCTTCATGATCTACTCGCTGAACGGCGAGCGCTGCACGTCGTCCTCCAGACTGCTGGTACACGCTTCCATTAAAGAGGCGTTCGAAGCGATGCTTGTCGAGCGCGTCAAAAATATCCGTGTCGGTCATCCGCTCGATCCGACGACCGAGGTTGGCCCGCTTATCCATAAAGATCACGTCGACAAGGTCAGCCGCTACTTCGACATCGCGGCAGAGGAAGGCGCGGTGATCGCTGCGGGCGGCAAGGTCATCGAAGGCGATGGGTGCTACGTGCAGCCGACACTTTTTACGAATGCTCGTAACGACATGCGCATCGCACGCGAAGAGATTTTCGGGCCGGTGCTGACCGTCATTCCCTTCGAAACCGAAGACGAAGCGCTCGAGATCGCCAACGACACGATGTACGGCCTGACGGCTTATGTCTGGACCGATGATCTCACCCGCGCACTGCGCATCACCGACAAGCTGGAAGCGGGCATGATCTGGGTCAATTCGGAGAATGTTCGCCACCTCCCGACACCCTTTGGCGGCGTGAAGGCATCAGGCATCGGGCGAGACGGCGGGGATTGGTCCTTCGACTTCTATATGGAGCAAAAGCATATCGGTTTCGCCACGGGCCAGCACCGCATCCCCAAACTCGGAGCCTAAACGAAATGCCCGTACCGCCGCCGGAGCTCTACCCGCCTTTCAACATCGTTCGTCTTAGCCATGTCGCCTATGACGTCACCGACCTCCAAGCTGCGAGAGCTTTCTACGTTGACACACTGGGTCTGCAGGTCACCCATGAAGATAGCGAGAGCCTTTATCTTCGGGCCATGGAGGAACGCGGCCACCACTGCATTGCGCTGCATAAGGCGTCCGAGCCTGCCGCCAGGATTTTGGGCTTCAAGGTCTTCGACGAAACCGATCTGGATAAAGCTGCTGCCTTTCTCGATGAGCGCGGACAACATGTCGAATGGGTGGAGCGGCCCTTCATGGGACGGACGCTTCGCAGCAGCGATCCGTTCGGCATCCCGCTCGAATTCTACGCCCGCATGGAAAGGCTCCCGGCCATCCATCAACGGTTCCGGGATTATCGCGGCGTGAAGCCGCTTCGTATCGATCACGTCAACATGTTCTCGCCCGATGTCGATGCCTCGGTCGCGTTCTACAATGACATCGGTTTTCGCATCACTGAATACACCGAGGATGAAGACAGCGGACGTATCTGGGCGGCGTGGCTGCAGCGGAAGGGCGGTGTGCACGACATCGCCTTTACCAATGGGCGCGGCCCGCGTTTGCATCACACCGCTTTTTGGGTGCCGAACCCGCTTAACATCATCGACCTCCTCGATCTCATGGCGACCACCGGCTATGTCGACCGCATCGAGCGCGGACCGGGACGCCACGGCATCTCCAATGCGTTCTTTCTCTATATCCTCGACCCTGATGGTCACCGGATCGAGATCTACTGCTCGGATTATCAGACCATCGATCCCGATCACGAGCCGATTAAATGGGATCTGAAAGATCCGCAAAGGCAGACGCTATGGGGTGCGCCGGCACCCAAGAGCTGGTTCGAAAACGGCACGCTCATCAATGACGTCCCGGTTACCGAAAGCTCGCTTAAGGCACAGCCCATCATCGCCCCTTGAGGAGTAGTCCATGCGTTTCGCAACGGTTTCGGTGAATGGCGAAACCCTGTACGGCGGGATCGTCGATGACGGCTTCATCGCTTTGTCACCGGACTTTCCCAACTGGCCAACCCTTCGCCATGTGATCGAGGAGAATGGATTTTCCACCCTTGCCGAGGCGATATCCAGGAAGACCATCACCCATCGAAACGGCAGCTTCGACTATCAGATTCCGATCCCCAAACCCGAAAAGATCATCTGTGTCGGCGTCAACTTTCCGGCACGCAATGAGGAATACAACGACGGCCAGGACGCGCCGAAGAACATGTCCCTGTTCGTCCGCTTTCCGAGATCTCTCGTCGGGCATAGAGCGCCGCTTACAAGACCGAAGGCATCGGACAAGCTGGACTATGAAGGCGAGATCGCGGTTGTCATCGGCAAGGGTGGACGGCATATCGCCGATGCGGAAGCCCTAAGCCACGTTGCGGCGCTGACCTTGTGCAATGAAGGCACGCTCCGTGATTGGGTGCGCCATGCAAAGTTCAATGTGACCCAGGGAAAGAATTTCGATGGCTCCGGCGCGATGGGCCCCTGGCTGGTGCCATTCAACGACCCTGCGCAAATCCTGGACGTCACCCTAACGACGCGGGTCAATGGCGAGCTGCGTCAGCAGGATCGAACCAGTCGCATGATCTTCCCGATCATACGCCAGATCGCCTACATCTCGACATTCACCACGCTCGTACCGGGCGATATCATCGTCACCGGCACGCCGACGGGAGCCGGCGCCCGTCTCGACCCGCCGGTTTTTCTCAAACCAGGCGATGAGATCGAGGTCGAAGCGGAAGGCATCGGCATACTTAAAAATAGCGTCGTGGACGAGCGATGATGTTGCGTGCGGAGGACATCGAGGCAGCCGCTGACAGTCTCTTCGGGGCGGAGCGCGATGGCCGTCAGATCGGCCTGCTTTCGCTCCAGCATCCTGAACTTGACATGGACGGCGCCTATGCCATTCAAGATGCGCTCGTGAGGAAGAAGCTGACCGACGGTCGCAAGAAAATCGGCCGGAAGATCGGACTCACGTCCAAGGCCATGCAACAAGCACTTGGCATCGACATTCCCGATAGCGGCGTCCTCTTCGACGACATGGCTTTCGACAATGGCGCGGTCATCCCGACCGGCCGTTTCATTCAGCCGCGAATCGAGGCCGAGATCGCGTTCGTAATGAAAGCACCGCTCGCTGGTAACGCGATCACCCGCGAGGACGTTCTTGCCGCCACGGACTATGTCTCCGCCGCTATCGAAATCCTCGATACACGCATCCAAAGGAGCGATCCTGCGACCGGCGAGACGAGGAAGATCGTCGACACCATCGCCGATAACGCTGCCAATGCCGGGATCGTGCTCGGCGACGAACGTCATGCGATCGACGCTTTCGATCTTCGCTGGATCGGCGCCATCGTCAAACGCAACGGCGAGGTGGAGGAGACCGGCCTTGGCGCTGGCGTCTTGAATGATCCTCTTCTGGGTATCGTCTGGCTAGCGCGTCGCATGCAGCACTACGGCCAATCGATCGAACCCGGCGAGATCATTCTCTCCGGATCCTTTATCCGCCCGGTCGAATGTCCAATCGGGACCATGATCGACGCGGATTTTGGATCTTTTGGCAGGATCACCTGTAGCTTCTAGAACTGACCATCCACGTATTGGCGAACGGGTTATGCAGAGCCTGGGAAATCACTCGCCCCTGACGTAGGATCAGCATCATAAAGACCGTCAACCCGGTCGCTGTTCTTTCAGGGAGACATCAATGTCCATGGTTCATGTTCTCGCCGTGATCACCACGAAGCCCGGCATGCGCGACAAAGTTCTTGAGATCTTCAACGCCAACGTGCCTGCGGTTCACGCTGAGGATGGCTGCATCGAGTATGGCGCCACGATCGATCATGAGGATGCCGGCGACGTCCAGACCAAATATGGTGACGATACGTTCGTGGTGGTCGAAAAATGGGCAAGTCTTGATGCGCTCAAGGCGCATATGAAGGCACCGCACATGGCTGCCTATGGCGCGAAGATCAAGGACATGCAGGCCGATCGCAGCATCCATATCATGACGAATGCCTGATTCGGGCTGACCGCCGACAAACTGTCTTGTGCATGTCCGCAGGCAGGATGAGTTGCAAGAATGACCAAGGCTATGGCGTAGTTTCCCAGGTCACGGCAAAGACGTGGGCTGATAATCCAGCACGATGACGTACTCTCCGACCTTGAGTCGAAATACGTTCCAGGGCAAGCTCGATTATAGGCCTCGCGCACTTGGCGAACATGGATCGACTGCGGTCGCCTAAGTTTTGGCACTGTATTTGCTTCGAGAGCCGCGATGAGAGATGGCTGGCTGATCAAACAACGATGACAGGGAGTTCCTTTATGACATCCATCAAGAACTGGCTTGGCGCCTCGCTGGTGGCTGCGGCCATTGCGACCGGCGGCATGGCAGCCCATGCCCAAAACGCGGGCGGCACGCTGGTGAAGATCGTCCAGCCGGAGCCGCCGTCGATGGCCTCTTACCTTTCAACGTCGGGCCCGATCGGCCTGATGGCGCCGAAGATCTATGAAGGCCTCCTTGATTACGACAAGGACCTGAATCCCATCCCTGCGCTTGCGGAAAGCTTCGAGGTGAGCGAGGACGGCAAGACCGTGACCTTCAACCTGCAGAAGGAGGTCACCTGGCATGACGGCCAGCCCTTCACCTCGGCCGATGTCGAGTTCACCGTGATGGAGGTCCTGAGCAAGGTCCATCCTCGGGGTCCGAACTCCTTCAAGGAAGTGACTGAAATCGAGACACCGGACGAGCACACAGCCATCTTCAAGCTGGCAAATCCCGCCCCTTATATGATGCGTGCGCTTTCGGCTTATGAATCGCCGATGGTGCCGAAGCATCTCCTCGAAGGTCAAGACGTGCGCGACGCCGATCTCGCCAACAACCCGGTCGGCACCGGTCCCTTCAAGTTCGTCGAATGGAAGAAGGGCCAGTATATCCGCCTCGACAAGAATGAGGACTACTGGCAGGAGGGCAAGCCCTATCTGGACAGGGTGGTGGGCCGCTTCATCCCTGACGCCTCGACCCGCACAGCGGCGATGGAGAATGGCGAAGTGCACTATGGTGCTTTCGGCGCCATTCCGAACGTCGACGTGGTCCGCCTGCGCGACATGGATCACATCGGCGTCACCACCGAAGGCTACGCGATGATCAACCCGGTCTCGCTTATCGAGTTCGACACCACCGAGCCGCCCTTCGATCAGCCTGCGATCCGCCAGGCGATCTCCATGGCGCTGGACCGGCAGTTCCTGATCGACAACATCTGGTTCGGCTATGGCAAGCCCGCGACCTCGGCGCTCTCCTCGAACTTCTCCGCGACAGGTCTCTACGCCGAAGGCTTGCCGAACTATCCGGGCAGCCCCGATCTCGATGCCGCCAACAAGCTCCTCGATGAGGCTGGGTTTGAGGCTGACTCCGATGGCGTGCGCGCCTCGGCCGTTCTCGATCTCATCCCTTACGGCGAGGACTGGCGTCGTGCCGGTGAATATATGAAGCAGGCGCTTGCCGACATCGGCATCGAGCTCGAGCTTCGTTATGAGGATGTGCCGACCTGGCTGAAGCGGATCTACGCCGACTACGACTTTGCGATGAACGTCAACTACTTCTACCAGCTCCCCGATCCGGTGCTGGGCGTGCATCGTCATTACGGCACCGATCAGATCCGCCAAGGCACGCACTTCGTGAATTCCTCGCGCTACAGCAACCCTGAGCTCGATAATCTTCTGGCTGCCGGCGCCGTCGAACCGGATGCCGCGAAACGTTCCGAGATCTACGCGAACGTCCAGTCGATCCTCGCTGAGGATCTGCCTGTCGTGAACCTGTTCGAGATGGAATTCCTCACCGTCTTCAACAACAAGCTTAAGGACCACGACACGTCAGCACTCGGCTCCTACGGCTCATTCGCCGACGCTTGGATCGAGGAGTAGGTCCGCGCGGCGGACGGCGTTGACTTGGAGTTTGGCAACGATGCCTGTTGCCATTCTCCAACGTCAGCACCGCTCCGCCCCGGGCTCGCGTTACCCCGTGCTGATGGCTGGAGCCTGCCATCGAGTCAGAGCTTTAAGACCAACGGTTAGGAAAACCTTGTCCGATCTTCATCGCCTTTCCGATACAGCGACCGTGATCACACCCATCATGACGGCGGAGCACCGACACCCATGGCAAGACCGCGGCAGCGTCAAGCAGGTCACGCCGTGACATGAACCATGCGGTGAAGCGTTTTCGTTATGTGGTGAAGCGGCTTCTGCAGGCGCTGCCGATCGTGCTTGCCATCGTCGTTGTCAACTTTTTCCTGCTGCATATGGCCGAAGGGGATGCCGTCGACGTGCTCGCGGGTGAAGCGGGATCGGCGACACCTGAATATATGGCGGAGCTCCGGGAGAAATTCGGGCTGGACAAGCCGCTGATCGTGCAGCTCGGCATCTACCTGAAGAATGTCCTCTCCTTCGATCTCGGTTACTCCTTTCGCCATGAAATGCCGGTCTCGCAGCTGGTGCTCGATCGCTTCATTCCCACACTCCTCTTAATGGTGAGCACCATTGTCCTGGCGGTGGGCGTCGGCATCCTGTTCGGTCTTCTGGCGGCGACTGGCCTCAATACCTGGCGGGATAATCTGATCTCGATCTTCGCACTGGTGACCTATGCCACGCCGCTTTTCTGGGTCGGGCTCATGATGATTGTGGTGTTCGCGCTCAATCTCGGCTGGTTTCCGACCAGCGGCATGGAGAACATCGCGGCATTCCATGAAGGTTGGGATCGTGTAGTCGATATCGCGCATCATCTTGTGCTGCCGACCATCACGCTCTCGCTCTTCTACCTCGCCCTCTATACGCGGCTGATGCGCGCCTCGATGCTCGAGCAGTCGGGCATGGATTATGTGACGACAGCGCGCGCCAAGGGTCTGACAGAGCGGCGCATCATGTTCGTCCACGTTCTCAGAAACGCGTTGCTTCCCGTCGTCACCATGGCAGGCGTTCAGGTGGGCGCGCTCATCGGCGGGTCGGTGATCGTCGAGTCGGTCTTCGCCTGGCCTGGTCTCGGCATGCTCGCCTTCGAGGCGCTCTTCGCGCGCGATCTCAATCTGCTGCTCGGGATCTTCTTGATCTCCGCACTCCTGGTGGTGGCGGTTAACTTGGTCGTCGACATCATCTATTCCATCCTCGATCCGCGCATCGAGGTGGCCTGAGACATGGGTGAATTCTGGAGCCTCTACCGCCGCAACCGGTCCGCCGTCATCGGGCTGATCATCCTGGGCTCGGTGATCCTCATGGCAGCGACGGCGCATCTCTTTTTCCCGGAAGACCCCTTCAGGCTCGCCGGCAAGCCGATGTCGCCGCCGGGCGCTGAAGGGTTCCTGCTCGGCAGCGACAGCCTCGGGCGCGATGTTGCGAGCGGCATCGCCCACGGCGCGAAAACGTCCTTGCTGATCGGCCTCCTCGCCACGCTGGTCGCCGTCGGCTTCGGCGCCGTGATGGGCGGGCTCGCCGGCTATTACGGCGGTTGGATCGACGATCTCCTGATGCGCGTCACGGAGATGTTCCAGACGATCCCCTCCTTCGTCTTCGCCATCCTTCTGGTGGCGATCATGAAGCCGTCCATCGAAAGCATCGTCATCGCGATCGCCGTGGTTTCCTGGCCCGCCGTCGCCCGTCTGGTGCGCGGTGAGTTCTTGTCACTTAGAAATCGTGAGTTTGTTCAAGCCTGCCACACGCTCGGCATGAGTGATTTTCGGATCATGCTCGGCGAGATCCTGCCCAACTGTCTTTCGCCGATCATCGTCACCGGTTCCTTGATGGTCGCAACGGCGATCCTCATCGAATCAGGCCTCTCCTTCCTTGGCCTCGGCGATCCGAACATCATGAGCTGGGGCTTTCTGATCGGCGCCGGCCGCACGGTGTTGCGCACGGCCTGGTGGGTCTGCACCTTCCCTGGTGTGGCGATCCTGCTCACCGTGCTGGCGATCAATCTGGTCGGCGAAGGGCTGAACGACGCGCTCAACCCACGCCTTCGGGAGCGGCGATGACGGCGACGCCTCTACTCGACATCAAGAACCTGCATGTGGCGTTGCCGCAGGGTTCGGAGCGGCCCTATGCGGTCGAGGCCGTCAATCTCGACCTCGCACCGAACGAGATCCTCTGTGTGGTCGGCGAAAGCGGTTCGGGCAAGTCGCTGACCGCGCGCGCGGTTATGGGCCTCCTCCCCCGCCCGCATGTGCATGTCGCGGACGGCAGCATCCACTTCGGCGGCGAGGATCTTGTGAAGGTGGACGAGGCCCGCCTTCGCGCCATTCGTGGCAGCGACATCTCGATGATCTTCCAGGAGCCGATGACCGCCCTCAATCCGGTCATGACCATCGGCAATCAGATCGATGAGGTGTTTCGTTTTCACGTCAAACTCAGCCGAAGGGAAAGGCGGGAACGCGCGATCGCGCTCTTCGATGATGTGCATCTCCCAGACCCCGGCCACATCGTCGACAGCTACCCACACGAGCTTTCCGGCGGCCAGCGCCAGCGAGCGATGATCGCCATGGCCCTGGCGCTCGATCCGAAGATTCTGATCGCCGACGAACCAACGACGGCGCTCGATGTCACCACGCAGGCGCAGATCCTGAAGCTGATCAAGGAACTGCAGGCCTGCCACGACACCGGCGTCCTGTTCATCACCCATGATTTCGGCGTGGTCGCCGATATCGCCGATCGGGTGGCGGTGATGCAATATGGCAAGCTCGTCGAGATGGGGCCGGCCGATCAAGTCCTGAACGCGCCTGAACATCCTTATACCCAATCCCTGATCAAGGCCGTCCCAAGCCTTGAGCCGCGTCCAGCCCGCAGCCGCTCGGCGGAAACGGTTCTCGAGGTGAAGAGTCTGAACAAGACCTATAGGAGCGGTGGCAGTTTCTTCGGTCTTGGTGGGAAAGAGCGTCGGGTCGCAGCCGCCAGCGACGTCGATCTCATGCTTCATCGCGGCGAAACTCTGGGCGTGGTCGGTGAAAGCGGTTCGGGCAAATCGACGGTTGCACGTTGCATCGTTCGCCTGAACGACGCAGATGATGGCAGCATCCTGTTCGAGAATATCGACCTTCGACCGCTCGGACGGGCGGCGATGCGCCCCTATCGCGCCAAGATTCAGATGGTGTTTCAGGACCCCTTCGCGTCGCTCAACCCGCGCACCAAGGTTGGCAAGATCATTGCTCAAGGGCCGCTGATTCAAGGCCGGCCGGCTGACGAAGCGGAACATCGTGCGCGCGAGCTCTTGGGGATCGTCGGGCTGGATGAGCGCGCCTATGACCGCTACCCGCATGAGTTTTCCGGCGGTCAGCGTCAGCGCATCGGCGTTGCCCGAGCGCTCGCCAATGATCCGGAAGTGCTGATCGCGGACGAGCCGGTCTCAGCGCTCGATGTGTCGATCCAGGCGCAGATCCTGCGGCTGCTCGATGAGATTCGCGAGCAGATGTCCTTGTCAATGATCTTCATCACCCATGACCTGCGCGTCGCCGCCCAGGTCTGTGATCGGATCGCCGTCATGCGTCAGGGAAAGGTTGTCGAAACAGGGCCGACCGCAGCGCTGTTCGACGATCCCAAAGATGTCTATACGCGCGAACTTCTTGCCGCTGTTCCCGGAAAAGACTGGCTGCCAGGCCAAGCCTCACAGTAATTGACGTTCAGCCTGTGCCGGCTCGGCACTAGGCGACGCGTACGTCCAGCTCGATCGGTCCCTCAGCGCGCCCGTGGATGAACTGATCGACATAGGCATTGCCGCTCTCATCGATCGTCGCCACATCACCGTCCCAGACCAGCTCGCCCTTGTAGAGCATGGTCACCCGATCAGCGATCTTGCGGGCACTGGCCATGTCATGGGTGATAGAGATGGCGCTTGCGCCGAGTTCGCGCACGCTGTGAGCAATCAGATCGTTGATGACATCGGCCATGATCGGATCGAGACCGGTGGTCGGCTCGTCGAAGAACAGGATTTCCGGACGCCTTGCGATCGCGCGCGCCAAGCCGACGCGCTTTTGCATGCCGCCTGAAAGCTCCGCCGGCGAAAGCTCGGCGACGTCAGCGCCAAGACCAACCTGAGCGAGCGTCTCGATCGCTTTCTTCTTGGCCTCATCCCGCCCCATCCGGTCGACCTGCAAAAGACCGAAGGACACATTCTCCCAGACCGGCAGGCTGTCGAACAAGGCGGCGCCCTGAAACAGCATGCCGAATTTATGCATGACCTTCTCGCGCTCGACCCGGGAGAGACCCGTCACTTCCTGACCATCGATCTCGATCGTGCCTTCATCGGGATCGAGAATGCCGAGGATGCATTTGAGCAGCACGGATTTGCCGGTGCCGGAGCCACCGATGACGACGACCGATTCGCCGACGCCGACATCCAGATCGATGCCGCGCAGAATATGTTTGCTGCCGAAGCTCTTCTTCAGGCCGCGGATCTTGATCTTCGGGGAGGCCGTGGATGCGTCGTTCATGAGCTGAAGAACACCTCGGTGACGATGTAGTTCGCGGTCAGGATCAGGATGGAGGCGGAAACCACCGCCTTGGTGGTCGCAGCACCGACACCCTGAGCGCCGCCACGTGAATGGTAACCCTGATAGCAGCCCATCAACGCGACGATGAAGCCGAAGATCGCCGCCTTCACCAGGCCGGAGACCACGTCCCCGGTCTCGAGGAAGTCGAAGGTGCGGTTCAGATATTCGAGCGGGCCGAAACCGAGTTTGTAGACGCCGACGATGAAGCCGCCGAGCACGCCGATGATATCGGCGACCAGAACCAGAAGCGGCAGCATCAGGAAGCCGGCGAGAACGCGCGGCCAGACCAGATATTTAAACGGGCTGGTGGACAGCGTGGTGAGCGCGTCGATCTGCTCGGTGACCCGCATGGTGCCGAGTTCGGCGGCCATGGAGGCGCCGACGCGGCCGGCGACCATCAGACCTGCCAGCACCGGGCCCAGTTCTCTGGTCATCGAGAGAACCACGATCGTGGCGACCGCACTCTCCGCCTCGAAGCGGGAAAAGCCGGTGTGGCTCTGCAGCGCCAGCACCATGCCGGTGAAAATTGCCGTCAGGCCGACAACCGGAAGCGAGTAGTAGCCGATGTCGATCATCTGACGGAGAATCGCGCGCGGATAATAAGGACCGGTCAGTCCCTGAGCGATGGCGCGGCTCGCAAACAGCGTGATCTCACCGATCGTCTGCAGCAGCGACAGGACGAGGCGGCCGATAAGGGCTAACGGATTCATGAAACTTCGATCCCGTGGACGGAACGCCGACCGCGCAGGCCAACTTGTCCAAAAAAAGAACTACGGTCCGGACCGGGTATACCTTCGCGCGAGTCGCGTGCCAAGGCGTGTCAGCACCTCATAACCGATTGTATCAGCCGCCTTCGCCAATTGATCGACGCCATCAGGGCCGAAAATCAGATCGGCCATGCAGCCGGGCTGCACGCTGTTCGGCGGCAGTGAGGAGATATCCAGGGTGATCAGATCCATCGAGACACGTCCGGCCACCGGCACGATCTCGCCTGCTACCCGCGCATAGGCTTGGTTTCCTGCACTCCTGAGATAGCCATCGGCATAGCCGACCGGAATCGTCGCGATGCGGCCACCCGCCCTAACCCTATATGTGGCGTTATAGCCGACGGTGCCGTCCTCTTCGATGTCGTGGACCTGAAGGATGGGCGCGCTTAGTGTCACCACCGGCTGCATCGGATTTTTCCGACCGGGTGTCGGATTCACGCCGTAAAGGGCGACGCCTGGTCGACAGAGGTCGAAATGGTAGTCCGATCCGAGAAAAATGCCGGAAGAGTTGGCAAGACTTGCCGGCAGATCCGCAAGCGAACCCGGGCGTTGGCTGAAGCGATCCAGCTGCTGCCGGTTCAGCGGATCTTCCTGCTCTTCCGCCGAAGCCAGATGGCTGATGACCAGAACCGGATCGATGGCCTCCAGATCCAGCGGATCGATCCTCGCCGCCTCCTTTCGAGAAAGGCCAAGCCTGCACATGCCCGTGTCCAGCTGGATCGCCGCAGCCAGGCGTTGATCCCGGGTGAGAGCCAGCGTGGCGTAGCGACGAAGCTCGTCCGGGGTGTTCAGAACGGGAATGAGCCCGGCATCGGCGATGTCTTTTTCCGTTCCTTCAGCCAGACCGTGGAGAACGAAGATGCGCGCGTCCTCGAGGCTTTCGCGAAGGCTGATGCCTTCTTGAGCATGCGCGACGAAAAAGCTCCGGCAGCCGGCGGTGCGCAGGCAGGCCGTGACTTCCCGAGCGCCCAGCCCGTAGCCATTGGCCTTGACCACGCCTGCCACCTCAGCACCCGCTGCTTCCTTGGCGAGTCGCCGATAATTGTTGGAAAGCGCGTCCAGATTGACGGAGAGGATGCCCCGCGCGGCCGTATCAACGCGCATCGGGCAGGTTTTCCCGGTATTCCATGTCGCAAAACTCCGAATATTCACCGTTGAAAATCAGCTGAAAATTGCCGATCGGACCATTCCGCTGCTTGGCGATGATGATATCGGCGACGTTATAGGCGTCTTCCATCCGCTGCTGCCAGCTGTTGTATTCTTCCTGAAACTTCTCGTCGCTCTGTCCGGGACGATGTTTCGGCTCAGCGCGCGCCAGATAATATTCATCGCGATAGATGAACATCACGACATCCGCATCCTGCTCGATGGAGCCGGATTCGCGAAGGTCGGAGAGCTGCGGGCGCTTGTCTTCGCGCTGCTCGACCGCGCGGGAAAGCTGGGACAAAGCCAGCACTGGCACGTTCAGCTCCTTGGCGATCGCCTTCAGGCTCTGCGTGATTTCCGAGATCTCCTGCACGCGATTGGTCTGTCCCCCGGTGGTTACGGGACGGAGAAGCTGCAGATAGTCCACAATGATCAGGGAGAGGCCGTGACGCCGCTTCAGGCGGCGCGCCCGGGTGCGAAGAGCACCGACCGAAAGAGCCGGCGTGTCGTCGATGAATATCGGACGGGATGCCAGCGCCTGACTGGCCGTGACGACTTTCCCCCAGTCCTTCTCCTCGATCTTGCCGCGCCTGAGCTCATCACCACCGATGCGCGCCTCTGCCGAGAGAAGACGCATGGCCATCTGCTCCGCAGACATTTCCAGGGAGAAGACGGCGACCGCATAATTCTCGCCCTCAAGCCCCTCGCGTTCCTCGCCGACCGCCTTGCGCGCCGCGGCGTTCGCGCCCATGCAGACCGCAAGCGCGCTCTTTCCCATGCTCGGCCTGGCCGCGAGAATGATCAGATCGGAGGGTTGGAGCCCACCCAGGCGTTCATCCATTGCGGCAAGGCCGGTCGGGACACCGGTGATTTCGCCCCTTTTGTGATAAGCGCTCTCGATCAGCCCGACCGTGCTGGTCAGAACATTGGCAAAGCCCTGAAAACCGCCCTCGACCTCCCCTTCCTGAGCGAGCATGAAGAGATGCTGCTCAGCCGACTCGATCTGATCGCGCCCCGTTTCCGGCGCTGCCGGATCATAAGCGCGGTTGACCACCTCCTCGCCGACATGGATGAGGCCGCGCTTCAGGGCAAGATCGTGCAGAAGGCGGCCGTAGTCATCAGCATTCAAAATCGTCTCTGCGGCGCGCGCCAGACCTGCGAGATAGCGAGCGCCATCAAGTTCACGCAGTGCCTCGTCCTCGTCGAACGCCACCTTAAGCGTGACATGATCGGCAAGCCTGCCGCTCTCAATCAGGCGGTTCATCGCCTCGAAGATCCGGCGATGAACAGGTTCGTAGAAATGCTCCGCGCGAAGATAATCCGACACGCGGTTATAGGCCTCATTGTTGATCAGGATAGCGCCCAGCAACGCCTGTTCCGCTTCGACATTATGCGGCTGGCTGCGAAAGCCCGCTGGTAGCTGCGCTACGGACTCTTCACGTTCTATCAGATCGGTCCCGGTCATGCTGCGCTCATTTCTGTGAAGGCGCAGACACTATCACATCACGCGCGATAGGCGAGATCGGAAATCGATGCACAGGTCTGTGGAACCTGTGGAAAAAATCGGCTTCCGGCAAATGCCGGGGCGGTATCACATCTTGTCCGTCGGTAACCAGTCTTTGAGCTGATAGGGATCGGCGCGCATTTTCTCAAACTGCACCTGCGCGAACTTCATGAGTTTCTCGGGGTATCGCTGTTGCTGCTGCTCGCTGGCGGTTCCAAATTCCGCAAGGCTGAGCGCCATCCGAAAGGCCAGATAGTCGGCCGTATTGAACTGGGCCTTGATGCAAAGCGCAATCAGGCCGCGCCTGTCGCTGCCATGCAGAAGTTTGCGCACCCAGCGCAGGTCGAGACCGGCCATCACAGAGAAACCGCATTCCAACCGGTCGATATCACGGTTGCGAAGAAAACCCAGCAACGTCGATGGCTTCAGCTGACCTCTCTCGAAGCCTTCATGAAGTTCCTTATACAAACGGCGACAGCGATTTCCGTTCGACGAACATCGAGGCCCGGATTTACCCTCGAAGCGACTTTGAAGCGTGACGGCTTCCGATTTCGTCATCGTCCGATCGCCGAGGGACGACCATCGAACGCTGTCGGCGAGCTCGACGACGCCCTGATTGACAAAGGCGAAGGGTAGATTGGGCCGCCGGCGAAGCCTGTCCGCGATATCCGGATCAAAATTTCCCCAATCGCGAAAGCCCAGCAGCACGGTCTCCGAAAGATCGGCTTCCTCATTGTCGATCAGCCGGACGGCAAGGCGTCGTGTACCCTTATGAGCGATCAGGACATTGACCAACTCTTCGCCGAGCGGCCGCCGCTCGGCGATGGTAAGCGCATAGCGTTCAGGCATCGAGATCACGATCTCGCCCAGTGTATCGTCATCGAGCACCGGGCTTTCGCGCAGGATCGGCGCGGCCACATCGATCTCGTCCTTGGCAAGGCGGCGTGCGATCTTGATCGGAAGATGCGGGCTGGATTTGATGCTCTTGGCGAAGCGCAAGCGCACCAAGGGTTCCGGATCCCTTGAGAACACATGGAGGAGATCGGTGGTCAGCTTGTTCGCCGAACTCTTGGCGATTCGATCGAATTCATAGGCGAACTTAACCGCGATTGCCGCGCGAGCCTCTGGCGACGGTTCTGATCCCAGAGCTTGAATGTCAGAAAACGACAGGCCGGTCGCGAGCTCGATCGCCATGTTCTCGGCGGCTCGTTGAGCATCCTTGCCGCCATGCCCAGCCTCCGATGATGTTGACGCCTTCGATTTCCCGATCATGTCGATGGATCGATCCGCACTGGACAGTCACCTTCGCCGAACGCTTAATATGGAATATCAGCGTAAAGATTTGATTAATGCCGACAGATTTTGATGTGCGGTCAGCATGATCAGGAAAACGAACGGCTTCGACGTCGATCGATGACAGCCTCAAGCCACGAGCCCATTCCAGCGATCCGTCCCGAAGTCACGGCGAGCATTCGACGCGGTGTGGGCCGGGCGCTGACGGCCGCCGATCAGGCCGTTTTGTTCGAGCTGCCGCTCGCCAATGGCCGCCGCGCCGACGTGGCGGCGCTCGATCATCAGGGCCGGTTCACCATCATCGAGATCAAATCCGGGCTCGCCGACTTCCAGGCGGACCACAAGTGGCGTGACTATCTGGACTACTGCGATTTTTTCGCCTTTGCCGTCAGCGCCGACTTTCCCGAGCATGTGCTGCCGGCCGACGTCGGTCTGATGGTCGCTGACGGTTTTGACGCCGAGATCATCCGTCCGCCTCGCCACGATCCGCTGAGCGCGGCACGCCGAAAAGCCATGCTGATCCGCTTTGGCCGCGCCGGCGCTGCCCGTCTTCAGGGACTGCTCGACCCGTCTGTCTGAGAAGGAAAAGTGAAGCGGTCACAACCAGCGGGTCGATCGAGACTGGTAAACCGAAAGAAACCAGAACACTCTCTCAAATTCGCTAACGCTTAACCCTTTCTTAAACCCTTGGCGCAATAGTTAGGGATGTTCGGTAAGCGCGAAATCGTCCGTTTCAGCTGCCGGACAGTCAACAACGATGGCGCATCGTCTCGTGCGTTCTATCGATAAGAAAGGCAAATTGGCGGGTAAAGCGATGAAACGCTTATGGCAATCGGTAATCGGTGTTTGCGCCTTCGGCGCTCTGCTTGTCACGACCGGGTATTTTATCGATCAACACCGGTGCAAGCGGATCAACTACGAACAGGTAGGCTATGAGCTGCCGAAGACATGGCTGATCAGCGCCGGCCAGTGCATGGAGGCCGCTAATACGATCCGGCTCAGGGGCTATGCTCGCAATGTTTAGCTGAACGTCCATGCCGATAGGTCGAGAGCGCATCACCCGCTCGAAATGCATGCGTCCGGCTATATGATTGCCCTTTGTCGTGAAGGAATAGACGGCATGACGTGAAAAAGGCGGCGTTAGGTTCCATCCCTTGCCCTTCAGCCCTTGACCTTGCACGCCAATCAGCATGAATTTGCGTATCCTCAGCGTTCGAAGCGGAGCCGCCTTTCATGTTCGATTTCAACCAGGTCATTGAGCGTCGCGGCACGCATGCGATGAAATGGGACAGGATCAAAGCCCTATCCGGCATTGATGCCGACGATGCGCTTCCGATGTGGGTCGCGGACATGGATTTTCGCGCCCCGCCCGGCGTTACGGAGGCGCTTCGAGAGGAGATCGAACGCGGGACCCATGGCTATTATGCCGATACCGGAAGTTGGGCGGAAGCGCTGGTTGACTGGATGCAACGGCGCCATGATGTGCGCTTCGATCCTGCCTGGGTCAGCCCCACGCCGGGCGTCGTGTCCGGGCTCGGCCTGATCCTTCAGGCGGTGAGCGAGCCTGGGGACGACGTCATTCTTTTCCCGCCCGTCTATCACGCCTTTCGCCGGATCATCCCAGCCAACGACCGTAACATCCTGGACGCCCCGCTTTTCGAGTCCGATGGACGCTATCACATGGATCTGGACGCGCTGGCCGCGAAGATCACGCCCAAGGCCAAGGCCGTCTTCTTCTGCACCCCGCATAATCCGGGCGGAACCGTCTGGACCGCCGATGAGATCAGGGGACTGGCGGATCTCTGCGAGCGACATGACCTGATCCTGGTTTCCGATGAGATCCACTGCGATCTGCTGTTCGATGGTTCGCGCCATGTTCCAACGATCAAGGCAGCACCCGCGATCGCGGATCGCCTGATCACCACCGTCGCTGCAACCAAGACATTCAACCTTGCAGGCGCCCATGTCGGCGCTTGCGTAACATCGAATTCGGAACTTAAGAAACGCCTGGATAAGCGGATCTCGGCAAGCGGCCTCGGTTCCTATAACGGATTTGGCATGATCGCGACCGAGGCGGCTTGGAGAACCGGCGACGCCTGGCTGGACGCCCTCCTTCCCTATCTCGCCGCCAATCGCGATTTCTTCGAGCAAGGTATCGGCACGGCCGTGCCAGGCGCGCGTGCCATGCATCTGGCCTCCACCTATCTCACCTGGATCGACTTCAAGGGGACCGGTCTCTCCCCCGATGAGGTGGCCGATCGCGTCAAGAAGGCAGCGAGGATCTTTGCGAGCCCCGGCGAACAGTTCGGACCCGGTGGCGACACCTGGCTGCGCTTTAATATCGCAACACCGCGTCCGATCCTGGAAGACGCCCTCAACAGGCTGAACGACGCCTTCGGCGACCTGCGCAGCTAGACCGGATCCCGGTAAGATCGACTTATCCAATCCGCCTAGGCCCTGATTGTCTTGTCCGGTCGTCGGCTCTGATTGGCAGCTTCGGTTTTCTTAACCCGGTGCTAACCTTGCTCGGCTAAGTTTCTTGATGGTCCATGCGATCCTGGGTATCCGAGTCTCGCCCCACCGCTCCCGGCTAGCGAATGGATTCCCAAGATCGCATGGACCAGAATGGCATGGTGCCAGGAATGCATTAAAGAAACGTTAATGCCGGGCATCGAGACAGAGCGTCAGGGCCGGTCGGCCAGAATAGGCTGCAGGACTGACGTCCAGACGCGGTAGCCTTTGTCGTTCAGATGGACCATGTCCTCGTCGAACAGATCAGGCCTCGGGGTGCCATCCTCGCCGAGCAGGGGCGTTGCCACGTCCACGTAAATCAGGTCGCTCCGTTCATCCGCGCGGTCTTGGAGCATCCGATTGATCTGAAGGGCCTTTGGCCATTTCTGCCAACGCGCAATGCTCGGTTTCACCGACATGACGTAAAGGGATGAACCGGGTAAAGCGGCCTTGATGCGCGTCATGATCCTATCGAACCTGGCGATCACCTGATCCACGGAAACGCCGTCGATTGCGGCATCGTTGTCGCCCTGATAGATCACGATCGCCTCTGGTGCGAAGCGCAGGACCAATTCATCCAGATAATGGTCCAAATCATTCATATTGCTACCGGGTATGCCGGTCGGAATGATCGTCGCAGGTGCGAGATCATCCTGGATCGAGCGCCAGCGCCGGATACTCGAGCTGCCGGTAATCACGATCGAGCCGGGTTCGCTGACCAGCCACTTGGTGAAGCGCTCGACCTGATCCCGCTTCCGCTCCGGATCGGGGTAATCCGCAAGCGCTGCTGTAGGGATAAGGCAGAAGACTACGGCAAGAAACCTGATGAAGGAGTTCATCAATCCGGCGGCTCTTCCTCTTCGGCAGGAATGGTGTAGCTGCCGTCCAGCCATTTGCCCAGATCGAGGTCGCGACAGCGGCGCGAACAAAAGGGTCGGAATTCCTGCGTGCGCGGCTTGCCGCACCTGACACAGCATCGGGTTTTGGCAGGCTTTTGATCGTCGGTCACGAGCGTGCTCATGTCATGCAATGCGGTAGGTGCCAGCGGCAAGGGATTCGTCCGGGACAAGCACGGGCGCTTGAAGGCCGTGGCGCTCGACAAAGGTCTTGAAGGGCTCGGCAGCCTCCGAGGCGACATAGCTGTAGAGATCGACGGCGACGCGCACCGTCTTGACGCCGGCGCCGGGCACCTCGCCGAGCTGGCCGAGCATGCGTTCGGTGCTGGCGCGCAGGCTCATGATGCTGCCGCTGCCGGAGCAGGCCGGACATGGTCGGCGAAGGCGTTCATCCAGACTTTGACCAAGGCGCTGACGGCTGATCTGCACCAGACCGAGCGGGGTCGGCGGAAAAATCTTCACGGCGGCGGGATCGTCGGCAAAGGCATCGTCGAGCACCGCCATCAGCTTGGTGCGTTCGCTCTGCCGCTTGAGATCGATGAAATCGACGACGATGGTGCCGCCGGTTCGCCGAAGCCGTAGTTGCCGGGCGATTTCCTCGGCAGCATCGATATTGGTCTCAAGAGCGCCCCGGCCGCCGCTGTTGACATCAATGGCGGTGAGCGCTTCGGTCGTCTGGATGACGATGCTGCCGCCGCTATTGAGCTCGACCTTGGGCTCGACCGCCCGCTCCAGCTGCTCGTTGACGCCATTGATCTCGAAGGCGCCCGGCTGGCATTCGAGGCGACCGGCGAGGGCCGGCAGCCAGGCCTCAAGAAAGGTTCTAGTGGCGGCTAGAACGACCCGATCGGCGGCGATGACGCGATCGATGTCGGGCTTCAGCGCTTCATGGAGGAGGCGCTCGAGCGTGTCTTTGCGCTCATAAAGGCAGATCGGCGCCTTGGCGCTTCCGGCTTTCGCTTCGATCTCTTCCCAAAGCCCCTTCAGCCTAACGCCTTCGGCCTCGAGCTCATCATCGGCTGCGATGCCTGCCGCCCCTCTGAAGATGACGCCGCCCTTTGGAAAGAAGGTTTTGGCCAGAGCCAACAGACGATCGGACTGGCCGGCTTCTGCAAGCTTGCTGGAGAGTTTGATGCTGTGGCGGCGCGGGCGATAGACCTGGAACATGCCGTTCAGCTGAATGTCGCTGGTGACCCTGGGCTTCTTACCATCCCGGCTCATGCCTGCACCCTGCACCAGGATCGCCTGCCCCTCGGTCACCTGGCGATGCAGGGGCAGCTCGCTGCGCTGTCCCGTCACCCAGCGCCCGTCGCGGCCGGCGAGATAAGCGGTCCGGCCGCGCCCGCAGTCGACAAACGCCGCATCCAGCTCGCTATCCAGGCTTTTGACCCGCGCCAGAAACACCTTGCCTCGGATATCGGCGACCACACCATCGGCGAAGCGCATTTCCAGGAGTTCGCCATGGCGCATGAGGGCCGTGCGCGCGCCAAACGGCGTCATCTCGACGATAAGATCCTGGCTCAAAACTCCCTCCCCTACGGCAAACCGCGAAAGCCGAGGCCGCGCAGGAGATCGGCGCTGGCCTGGAGCGGCAGTCCGACAACGTTGGAGTAACTGCCATGGATGCCGGTGACGAAGGCGTCAGCCCGTCCTTGAATGCCGTAACCGCCAGCCTTGCCTTGCCACTCTCCGCTTTGGAGATAGTGCATGAGCTGTTCTGATCCGAGGCGTTTCAACGTTACCGTGGTCATCACGACAGAGGCGCTCTCTCGCCCGTCGGGTGCGCTGACCGCGACACCCGTATAGACCCGATGACGCCTGCCCGACAACAGGCGAAGACAACGTTCGGCGGTTTCCGCTTGCTCGGCCTTAGGCAGAATGCGCCGGCCGCAGGCCACAACGGTATCGGCCGCGAGCACATAGCTGTCGGTCACGCCCAGCCGTTCGACGACGGCATCGCGCTTGCCTGAGGCCAGGCGCAAGGCATGATCACGCGGGCGTTCACGCTCGAAGGGGGTTTCGTCGATATGAGGCGTTTCGATGCGCGCCGGCTCGACGCCGATCTGACGAAGAAGATCCAGCCGTCTCGGTGACGACGATGCCAGGATCAGGGAGCTTGTCGCCACCCGTTACTTGAAGCGATAGGTGATCCGGCCCCGACTGAGATCGTAGGGGGTCATCTCGACCGTCACCTTGTCGCCCGTCAAAACGCGGATTCTGTTCTTGCGCATACGGCCGGATGTGTGCGCCAGAATTTCGTGCTCGTTCTCGAGCTGCACACGAAACATCGCATTCGGCAGGACTTCCGTAACCGTGCCACTGAACTCAATGAGCTCTTCTTTGGCCATTCGACCTCCATCTCGAAAGACAACAATGTCTTTTCCGTTCCGCTGTAGATGACGGCTGGCTTCGCTGCCGTCAAGTGCCGTCCTGGCCATACCTACACCATGACCGGCCCGCCGGGGCGCGGAAAGCGGATTTGCATGCGTTCCAGCAGCTGATCGCGCAGCATCCGGTAGGCGTCCAGGCGCATCTCGCGATTGCCGGTGGTTATGCTTGGATCCATGGTTGGCCAGAACTCGATCTCGCAGGAGCTGGTGCGGGTCATCTCGACGGCCCGGTGCTGAGCCTCGGGTGAAAGCGAGACGACCAGATCGAAGAAGTCATCCTCCAGATCGTCGAAGGTCTTGGGCCGATGGGTGGAAAGATCGATGCCGATCTCATCGAGCGCTGAGACGGCGAAAGGATCGACCGGCAAGGTGCGCAGTCCCGCTGAATCGACGTAGACGCGCTTGCCATGCAGATAGCGCATCAGCGACATGGCCATTGGTGAGCGAATGGCGTTGTGGGTGCAGGCGAACAGCACGCTGCCCGGCATGTCGGCTGTTGTCGGTTCCCTTCCGGGGTCAACCACGGATATGGAGGACGCAGATCAAGGTGAAAAGCCGCCTCGCCGTTTCCTCATCAAGGTTGATCTTGCCGCCGAGCGCATCGACCAGCAAGGCAGCGCCGTCATTGTGAAGACCGCGCCTGCCCATATCGATCGCCTCGATCCGGCTCGGAGTCGCCGTGCGTATGGCTTCGAAATAGCTCTCGCAGATCAGAAAGTAGTCCTTGATGAGCTTTCTGAATGACCGCATGGACAGGGAGATTTCGCTGGTCTCATCGCCGTTCTCATCGGCGATCGTGATGATCAGGTTCGCTTCACGCAGTGACAGCTCGATGCGATAAGGGCCGGGAAAGCCATTCACCAGGCTAAAGCTGTTGTTTTCCAGAAGATCGAAGATCGCGACCTGACGCTCATGATCGACCTCCCGGCTCCAGCGGACGATCGAGCCTTTGTCCAACTGGATGTCGACGATTCGGTTAGCGCGGGCTTCGCTCATCGTCGATTGGTCCTGATTTCGACGGCGCGTGCGTGGCCGGTCAGATCTTCGGCATGGGCAAGGGCTGCGGCGGCCGGTGCCAGCGCTGAAAAACTGTTCGCATCACAACCGAGAAGCGTCGTTCGCTTCATGAAATCATAGACCGAAAGGCCGGATGCGAAGCGCGCCGTGCGGTTGGTCGGCAGGACGTGATTGGGGCCGCCGACATAGTCGCCGATCACTTCAGGCGTGTGCGCGCCCAGGAAAATCGATCCGGCATGGCGGATGTCTTTCGACATGGCCTCGGGATCGGCAACCATCAGCTCCAGATGCTCCGGCGCCAGGAGGTTCACGAGGTCCGAGGCCTTCTCCATCGACGCGATGACCACGACAGCGCCGAGCGCCTCCCAGCTCTTGGAGGCGATCTCCCGTTTGGGCAAATTTTCGAGCTGGACCAGCACCTCATCCTCGACGGCCGCTGCCAGCGTCTGGCTGTCGGTGATCAGGATCGCTTGCGCCATCTCGTCATGCTCGGCCTGGCTCAGAAGGTCGGCGGCGATCCAGGCCGGATCGTTGCCCTCCTCGGCGACCACGACGACTTCGGACGGACCGGCGATCATATCGATGCCGACCCTGCCGAACACCTGGCGCTTGGCTTCGGCGACATAGGCATTGCCGGGACCGACGATCTTGTCGACCGGTCGGATGCTCTCGGTCCCATAGGTAAGCGCCGCCACCGCCTGGGCGCCGCCGATCGGGTAGATCTCATCGATGCCGGCGAGCTTTGCGGCGACCAGCACCAGCGGCGCCACCTCGCCATCCGGCGCGGGCACGACGATCGCAAGGCGTTCAACGCCCGCGACCCTGGCCGGCAGCGCGTTCATCAGGACCGAGCTTGGATAGGCCGCCTTGCCGCCAGGCACGTAAAGACCGACGGCATCGAGCGATCGCCAGCGCTGGCCGAGCTTGACGCCCTGATCGTCGGTATAGGCGATATCATTCGGCCTTTGGCGCTCGTGGAAGGCGGTGATGCGCGCAGCCGCTTTCTGCAGGGCATCCAGGAGTTCGGGCTCGCACGTCTCGAAGGCGGCTTCGATCCGCTCTTCAGACAGACGAAGCCTGCCAGGCTCGAGCCGATGACGATCGAAACGTTCGGTAAGATCGATAAGGGCGGCATCGCCCTCAGAGGCCACGCGCTCGATGATGCTGCGCACGTCGGCGCCGACATCGACCGTTTCCTCCCGCTTGGTCTCGACCAGATCGTTGAAGCGCCGTTCGAAATCGGGTGCGCTGTCATCAAGATGAAGGGGCATGGATCAGCTGTCCCGGCGGAAGATATCGGAAAGATCGTGATGAGGCACAACGCCGGCGGCCCAGGCCTCACCGAAGTCCTGAAGCGTGATCGAGATATCACTCACCTGAAGACGCAGGGCGACGTCGCCGGCAAACAACAGGCTGATCTGGTGAGCGCCCGCATCCAAAGGTTCCGCCATGATCGTGAGCAGCTCGAACTTCACGCCGTCCAGCTCGCCATCAAGACCACGATACTGAACCGCATCGACGTGATCGATACAGAGAGCGGATTGCGAGAGCGTCAAGCTCTCGACATCGCCGGAACGATCGATGCGTTCCCACTGAAAGCGATTGAACGCCGCCATAAACCGTTGATCATCGGCCATATAGGCCATCTCACGAAGCGGCACGAGGGCGTCCTGCAGGCAAGCGGCGATGACCTGCAAGTCGTCCTCATCCCTGGCTCTCAGGCAGAGGCGATCACCGGCCTTCGATGCATCATCACGTATCTCGGTCATTCCTTCATTCGCTCGATCATCGCGCCGCAGCTTCTGAGTTTTTCATCGACTCTCTCATAACCGCGATCCAGGTGATAGACACGGCCGATCTCGGTCTCGCCTTCAGCCGCCAGGCCCGCCAGGATCAGGGACACCGATGCGCGCAGATCCGTCGCCATGACCTGGGCGCCATGCAGCCGGTCGACGCCCCGGACCAGAGCGGAGCCGCCGTGCACCGTGATCTTGGCGCCCATGCGGCTGAGCTCGGAGACATGCATGAAGCGGTTTTCGAAAATCGTCTCCGTAATCATCGCCGCTCCATCGGCGACGCACATCAAGGCCATGAATTGCGCCTGCAGGTCGGTCGGGAAGCCGGGATGCGGCTGGGTCATGACGTCAACGCCGCGGGGACGCCCGCCGCTGCAGGCCACGATGAGATCGTCTCCATCTGCCCTGACCTCAACACCCGCCTCGACCAGTTTTTCGACCAGGGACGCGATCAGGTCCATACGTCCGCCAAGCAGCCGGAGTTCGCCGGACGTGATCGCCGCTGCGATCGCATAAGTGCCGAGTTCGATCCGATCGGCCACGATTTGATGCTCGGCAGCATGCAAGGCCTGCACGCCTTCGACCTTGATGGTCGCGGTACCGGCGCCTTCGATCTTTGCCCCCATCGACGACAAACAGCTGGCGAGATCGACGATCTCCGGCTCACGCGCCGCATTGGCGATCACTGTCTCTCCCTTGGCGAGAGAAGCTGCCATCAGGAGGTTTTCGGTTGCACCCACCGAGGGCATGGCGAGTGCCACATGTCCACCGCGGAGACCGCTGGGCGCGCGCGCATTGATGTAGCCGCGATCAAGCTCGATCTCGGCCCCCATCTCCTCGAGCCCCTTCAGATGGAGATCCACGGGACGCTGACCGATCGCGCAACCGCCTGGAAGCGAAACCTTGGCAACACCGCAGCGCGCCAACAGAGGTCCCAGCACCAGAACCGATGCCCGCATCTTGCGCACAAGGTCGTAGGCCGCGGTGTGGTTGGTGATCTCTTTGGTTGAAAGCGTGAGCTTCGAACCATCCACCTCGTCTCGTTCGATCGCAGCGCCATGGGTCTCGAGAAGTGCTTCCATGGATCGAACATCGGCAAGCGAGGGGACATTGCTCAGCCTTAGCGTTTCGTCCGTGAGGAGACCCGCGGCCAGAATGGGCAGAACGGCGTTCTTGGCGCCGCCGACGCGGATCGCCCCCTTGAGCGGCTGACCACCCTTCAAAAGAATTTTGTCCATCGGCTTCCTGCTGTTCCTTTCGAGACGGCCATCAACGATCACCGATGATGCTGCGTCGTTTTAGGCGATCACCGGCAGCTCCTCAAGCGAGCGCGGAAGGATCGTGGTGTGACCACATCATTCGATTTCCACCGTCAACACCCCGACCGACGGGATATCCCGGTCTGCAGGAGCAAAGCTCCGAAGATCCGGCATGGCGAGCCCGACCTTCGCCGTGCTGCGGCGGCAGGCGTGTATGCCACCAAGTTTTCGAAGGACGCCCCGGCGATCTTCCGATGTGGTCTTAGCACGAGGAAGGCTCGTCCAGCTGGCTTTCATCAACACCATCTCGCTCGGCGTTCTCGGTCATCTCGCGCTGTTGACGCTTTCGCTTCACCAGATTCTTTCGCATCTCAGCGGCAAGCCGCTCCGCACGCGCCGCCTTTTGCGCCTCCGTACTCGGCGACAATTTGGGTCTGTTTGACGCTCGCTCGTTCATCGCTTGCCTGTTCAAGATCCAAGACTGGCTGGGAACACCGGTTTTACGCGGTTGTCAGCTTAGAGGACAAGCAGGATCGATGGCTCGCCACAGCGCAATGTTCGGCGTTTGCCGGGCTTGCGCCGATGATCGGCCTGTGGCATGACACGAAGATCATCTGAGCCGCCATAGCTCAGGGGTAGAGCGCACCCTTGGTAAGGGTGAGGTCCAAAGTTCAAATCTTTGTGGCGGCACCACTTTTCCGACCAGATCTTACGCGCCCGCTATTGCAGCAGGTCTTGGATATCGCTCTCGGCTTGAGCGAGCGCCTCGTCGAGTGATACGCCATCCAGCCAGATTCTCCGCAGACAGGCCGCCATAACGTCGTGGATTTCGTCATAGCCGCTGGTAAAGGGCAGATCGCGGCCGAAATCAGCACTTTGGCGATAATCCAGTCGATGCGACAAGGTCGCATAGGCCCTGCTGTCCAGAACCGACGTCCTGACAGCCAGGTGCCCTGTTCGGGCCCAATCGAAATTGTGGTCATTGATCCAGGCGAGGAGCTGCAGTGCCGCGTCATAGGCCTCCGGTCGCTCCGTCTTCAGGCTGAGCGGCACGGCCCATAAATGCGAGTCTGCCCATGTTGCGGGCTGATCGAACAATGTCGGAAAATCAGCGACATCGTAGTCAGCGAGGGCGATTTCCCCACGCGCAATTTCCTTGTCGTAGAGGTCGACGGCCCAGGTGCCATTGATCAGTATGGCGACCTCGCCGTCCAGAAAAGCCTGCTGGGCCGCTTCGTAATTATGGGCGGGATTGGCGAAGCCGGCGTCGAACAGATCCGTGAAGGTGGTGATCGCGGCGCGCATTTCGGCGGTGTCCACCTGCGCTTCACGACCGTCGAAAATATTCTCCCCCTGCTGCCAGAGAAGCGACAGCACCGAGCGCACGCCGATCGGGTATTGCACGAAATCGGCAGCAATATAGGCCTTGCCGGTCGCCTCCCTCACCAGCTCGGCATGCTTTAGAAGCTCGCCCGGGCTCGCCGGAAGGATGGGCCTGCCATCACCGCCGATCAAACCGGCCTCGGACAAAAGCGCCAGATTGATATGCCAGAGATTGGCGTGGAGATCGAAGGGCACCGCAACGATCTGATCGTCGATCGTCACCGCCTCCCTCGCCGCTGGCTGCCAGTCTTCAACATCGACACCGGCGGCAGGCAGATCACCGCCCAGCGGCGCCAATAGGCCTGCGGTTGCGAAATCCGGCAGGCGATGTCGGTGGAGAAGATGAATGTCAGGCGGCTTGCCACCCGCATAAGCCGTGATCAATTGCGGATAGAAGTTGTCTCGATGCGGCGGCAGCAGATCGACGGTGATGCCGTTGTCTTTGGCGCTGAACGCGCTGAAGATCGACTGAACGATGCACGCCTCGCCGCTCGCCTGCTCGATATTGGTGCTTTCCTCGATGCAGGGATCAAAGAAACGTGCGACCTTGAGCTCGATCTCCGCACGGGCTTCGCCATGACTTGAGATCGTTGCCCCAAGAAAGACCAGCAACGCTATCGAACCGTACCGCGTTCCGCTCATGCGTTCTCGACCTCGTCCTTGTTGCACCTGCTCGCCAACCAACCGAATGCCGATATTACCCCTCGGCGATGTCCTGTGGTTAAAGCGAAAACGTTGGAAGAGGGCAGCTTCATCCCTTTAAGACGCCGTTCTGTTCCCAAAAGTCTGCTGGATGGCAGGCATCGGGATCATCGCCGGCTGCGCTGCCGTCGAAAGCGCTATCGCCAGGCACGGCGCCGATCGGGACCGCTGGAGGCCTCAATCATGCTGCCCGGCGTCGCCCGGGAGCGATCTGCTCCAGCACCTGATCAGCAATCGCCATCGACGCCGTGAGACCGGGGCTCTCGATACCGAGAAGATTGATCAGTCCCGAAACGCCATGATCTGCCTGGCCCTGAATGAGAAAGTCTGCAGCAGGCTCGCCCTTACCCGAGAGCTTCGGTCGGATTCCGGCGTAGCCAGGCTCGATCGCGCCGTCCTTAAGACCTGGATAGTAGCTTCGGATGACATCGTAGAAGGCATCGGCGCGCCGAAGATCGACATCGTAGTTCAGCTCTTCGATCCACTCGACGTCGGGGCCGAACTTGACCTGCCCGCCAAGATCAATGGTGACGTGAACGCCAAGCCCCCCTTCCTCCGGCACGGGATAGACCAGATGCTTGAACGGCCTCGCCCCCACCAGTGTGTAATAGTTGCCCTTGGCGTAATGCCCTTTGGGAACGAGGCCATGATCTAGCCCATCCAGCTTCCTTGCGATATCCGGCGCGAACAATCCGGCGGCGTTCACCAGCATGCTGCTGCTGAGCGACATCGGCTCTTCCCCGCCGATCTCAAGCTCAAACCGGTCGCCTGAGATCTTTCCTTCGATGAGCGGCGCATTGAACGCAAGAAAGGCGCCGTGATCCTCGGCGTCGCCTTGATAAGCCAGCATCAGGCTGTGGCTGTCGATGATGCCTGTCGAGGGCGAAAGGAGGGCGCCGGTGCAGGCGACTTCCGGCTCGAGCTGGCGGACCTCGTCCGGGGAGAGCCAGGTGAGATCGTTGACGCCGTTGGCAGCGGCTTTCGCCTTGATCTGCTCGAGAGTCCGGTTCTGGGCATCCGACGTGGCCACGATAAGCTTGCCGCAGCGCCGATAGGGCACGCCCTTCCTCTCGGCATAGTCGTAGAGCATCGCCTTGCCGGCAACGCAGGTGCGCGCCTTTACCGATCCGGTTGGATAATAGATGCCGGCATGGATCACCTCGCTGTTGCGCGAGCTGGTTCCGGTGCCGATCATGTCGGCGGCTTCGACCACGATCGTCTCGACACCGGCCATAGCAAGCGCCCGCGCCACGGCAAGCCCGACAACACCGGCACCGACCACCACCGCATCAACATGTTCCATCAGGAAACGATCTCCTCATCGAAGAAGGGCGAGACTGCCTAGCATGCCCCGCGGCGATCACGCATTCGATCGTAGCGTAAGTCTCAGGCCTGGAGGATCGTGTCGATCTCCTCCTGGTTCACGCCTACCGTTTTGGCCGCATCCAGGATCTCCTGCCAGCTTGTCTCGTCGACGTCCACCCCATTTTCCAACCGCTGCTTTCGCTGAATGGCTTCGGGCTCGCCTGGCATCAGGATCTCGTCGAAGCCCTCCCGTCGCTTGGCGCCCTTGGCGTAGCCGACCATCGCCTCGGCCTCCTCACGGCAGACATCCGCATCGCCGATCGCGCCGGGATCGATGATTACCGAGAGCATATTGTTAACCGCGCCTCCGCTACGCGGATGATCGGGCTGCAGGGTCTTGCCGCCGGTGAGCGCGCCGGCGAACAGCTCACAGATAAGTGCTAGGCCCGATCCTTTGTGATCGCCCATCGCGATCAGAGCGCCGAGTCGCTCCGGGAACATGTAGCCGCCATCCGTGGTCGGCCGCCCCTGATCGTCGAGCAGGCTGCCTTCCGGGACCGGCACGCCCTTGTTCTTGGCGACACGCACCTTGCCCATGGCGATCTTGCTGGTCGCCATGTCGAGCAGCACAAGCGGGTCGCCGTCACGTCCGGGCATGGCTGCGCTGAAGGGATTGGTGCTGAGCACCGGTTCGGCAGCGCCATGCATGGCGACGATCGGGTTGTTGTCGACGACATTGACGTAATGCATCGAAGCGAACCCGTGCTGCGCGCAAAGTTCGGACCAGTAGCCGATCCTGCCGATATGGAAACTGTTGCGCAGTGCTACGATCGCCGCACCGTCCCGCCTCGCCTTGGCCATGCCGAGTTCCATCGCCTCGAAAGCGATCACCTGACCGAAGCCGCGCTGGCCATCGATCACCAGGATCGGACCCTTGTCGCTGACGATCTCGGCATGCTTGTTCGGCTGGAGATTGTCTTCGGTCCAGCAAGCGACATAAATCGGCAGCATACCGACGCCGTGGCTGTCATGCCCTGCGAGATTGGAAGCGACCAGATGATTGGCGACCAGTTCCGCTTCGCGCTCACTGCTCCCCACCCCCCGACAGATGGCCATGGTCAGCTGATGAAGCTTGTCGCTCGGCACGATCGGCATGGTTCATTCCCTAAAAGACCCCTGATGGCCCAAGCGTAGTTCAGAGGAATGGCGAACGCCAAGCGGTCGCGGCGTTTTGCCCTTTAACCGGCAAGCCTGTTGATCGGCCGAAACAGCGCACGGCCGTCGACCCTGAAGGATGAGATCACCGCTTGGCCAGCTTTCGAGGTCAGCCAGTCCGCCAATGTTGTGGCATCAGCAGCATTGAGGCCGGGATGGCGATCGGGGTTCACCCGGATAAGGCTGTAGACATTGTCGAGCGCCGGCTCGTCGTTCGAAAAAAGCGTTTCGAGATTGCCGGGATTGCCGAAGGTCGCCCAGGTGGCCTCGTCGGTGAGCGTGTAGGCGCTTGTATTGGCCGCAATATTGAGCGTAGCGCCCTGGCCTGACCCGCTCTCACGATACCAGTCCTCGCCGCTCCCGGCGTCGCCGAGGCGGTTAGGATCAAGGTCCGCCTCCTGCCAGATCCGAAGCTCAGCCCGATGGGTTCCACTGTCGTCGCCGCGCGAGAGGAACAGCGCGCGATGTCGGGCGACAGCCCTGAAGGCCGATGCGGCATCGGAACTTTGGCGCACCCCGGCAGGATCTGACTTCGGCCCGACGACAATGAAACGGTTCCGCATCAAGGGTCGCCGGTCCACACCATATCCTTTATCGACAAAGCCCTGCTCATCCTCGGGCGAATGAACCAGGATGATGTCGACGTCGCCACGCGCCGCCAGGTTCAAGACAGCGCCACTGCCCGCCGTGACCGCTCGGATCTGAATGTCATGTGCAGCCTTGAACGCATCGACCAGATGCGCAAGCAGGCCTGAGTTCTCTGTCGATGTGGTTACGCCAAGAAACAGCGGTTCGCCGCTCCGGCCCGTCCCCGAGGCCGATACGCCCACACCAAAGGCCAGGCAGCATGCGAAGTGATGAAACAACCGACGACGACGCAATGCCCGATCCACCCTTGTCCCCACGTCTTCGAGATCATGGCGCATGCAGGCGGAAAAACAAGGCCCGGACTGAACCAGCCTCTGAGCGTTCGATTTTGCTCGAACGTCAATCTATCTGGCGGCTGGAGGCGCTGATGTCGAGCGAAATGCCGCACGGACGCCGGCGACATTTTTGATCCTGCCGATGAGCTCGCAACAGCGTATTTCTGCATTCGCATGATGCAGAAACGACGCGCAGCCCGGATCGTCGGTGAACTGCCTCTCTTTCATCAGGTCAGCGCACATTTCGGCACGCTCGGCTGCAGAGAAGAAGCAGTCGAGAATTGCCTGAATATATTCCCAATATTCTACTGAGCCGGAATATTGTCTAAGCTTGTCTGTAGCCCCGATATGTAGCATGAGCATTTGGTAAAGTTCTGGTTGTGATCCATCCAGAAAGCGCTCACCCCAGCGCTCAAGCCAGATGACCACGTCATCGCCCCGAAGTGTTGACATCCCCCGCCCCGTCTTGAACGTTTAGCTTTACGAATTGTCAGTTTACGGTCTGCGCGCGGCGTAGACTGTGAGTTAATTCACAGTTTGTTCGGATTTCCATCGATTTTTACCGGTCTGTGTCGACGTCGCCGATAGCAAGCTACGGAAATGTTTCACGCCCCTATGACATCGGAAGGACAGATAGCGAGGCGTCAGATTCTCGTGATCGCCAACCCAACCGCCGGATCAGGCGGAAGCGCCCGTCTGGAAGCGGTCGTCGATCGACTTCGAGACCTTGGCTGCTCCGTCAAACTCCACGCAACCGAAGCATCCGGGGATGCCGAGCAGTTCGTTCGCAACATCGATTGCTCCGACATCGACGCAATCGTCGCCGCCGGCGGCGATGGAACAGTCAATGAGGTGCTGAACGGGCTTCCAGAGGATGGACCGCCGCTCGCTATCCTGCCTCTAGGCACCGTCAACGTGCTGGCGAGAGAAATCGCCCTGTCGCGTTCCATCGACAGCATCGCAGCGACCATCGCTTTCGGTCCGAGCCGGCCTGTCACCATCGGTGAAGTCAATGGCCGGCGCTTTGCGATGATGGCCAGCGTAGGTCTCGACGCCAAGGTCGTGGACAATGTCAGTCTTGGCCTGAAGCGTTATGTTGGAAAATGGGCCTATATCCTTGAAACATTTCGACAAATCATTCCATCGACACAATCACTCTATCGCGTTCGCATAGGTGATACCGAGCAAAAGGCCCACGGCGTCATCATTGCCAATGGCCGGCATTATGGCGGTGACTATGTAACGTCTCCTGCAGCATGCCTCGAAAAGCCGGCTTTGGATGTCTGTCGCCTGACCCGGCCAGGTCGCCTGGCAGTCTTCTCCTACCTCACATCCCTATTTCTTGGCCGCTTCGCCAAACGTGCGGACGTCCACATCGAGGAAGCGACCGACTTCAAGATCATCGGCCCGGCGGGGTCTCCAGTTCAGCTCGATGGCGATGTTCTCTGTCGCCTGCCGGCCTCCGTCAGAGTTCTGCCTGCAGCGATCAATCTCATCTATCCCGCATCATCTGAGGACGGAAACCCGCGACCGTCATGACATCGTCGCGAGCCTCAGAGATCGACGCCGGTGCTTGACAGTCCGCTCAGTCTGATAGTCAATCCTGCCCGACAGACGTTACCGAAGAAAGCGCCCAAAAATCGATGTTCAAGGCGAACGACATCAAGATCGGCATCATCTGGCGGCTGATCGAAGTCGTCGGCGCTGAATTCTTCGCTTTCTGCTCGTTTCTAATACTGACCCGGCTCCTCGCCCCTGAGCATTTCGGCGTGGTGGCGCTTGCCACCCTTTTGATCCTGGTCTCCCAGCTCGTCCTCTTCCAGGGCGTTGGCGAAGCGCTGGTGCAGATCGACGACATCGAGACGAGCTGGTTTTCCAGCGGTCTCTGGATGAATGTTGGTCTCGCAGCCCTCACCGCCCTTTTGCTGATCGCAGCAGCGCCTGCCATCGCGGTCGCCTTTTCGGAGCCGCGCTTTGCTGATGTTCTTCGGGCGATGGCGCCGCTCTTGCTGATCTACTCAGTCAGCGGCATTCTCCAATCGAAACTCCGCCGGGACCTCAAGCTCAAGGGCTTCGCATTCGCCTCGATCTTTGCCACGCTCTTCGGCGCCGTGGTTGCGGCGGTGATGGCGCTCAGGGGCTTCGAGGTCTGGAGCCTGGTCGGCCAGCAATGGACCTACGCGCTAACCAGCACAACGATGTTTCTCCTGCACGCCCGCTGGCTGCCGCAGCCCATCATCAGGAAAGAGCATATCAAGCGGCTGGCCGGCTTCGGGTTCAACACCATCGGCGCCGCCCTGCTCCGCTTTGCCATTCGCCAGCTCGATCTCCTGTTTCTCGGCCTTCACCTCCCGTCCAGGCAGGTGGGCTTGTATTTTCTCGCCACGCGCATCCTGAATACGGTCGGTCAGCTCACCTACTACTCGATCCAGCGCCTGGGCCTTCCGGTCCTCTCCCGGCTGCAGAACGATCCCATCAGACAGCAGGCCGCGATCATCTCGACGCTCAGGCTGACCTGTCTGGTCTGCCTGCCGATCTTCTTCGGCATGGCGATGACCGCCGATCTCATCATGCCCATCGTCTTCGGCGCGGAGTGGAGCGGCAGCATTCAGCCCTTCCGCATCCTTTGCCTGTTCACGATCTTCTATGCGCTCTCGCTGATCGCCAATCAGATCCTCCTGTCGGCCGGCTTCGCCTCGACCGTCTTTCGTCTGTCGATCATGAACGCCGTTGTCTTCGGCGTGGCCGTCGCTTTTGCCGCCCCCCATGGCATTACCGCGACCGCCATTGCAGGCGGTGTCGCCAACATGTTTTGCCTGCCCGTCTATTTCTACGTGCTGCGCGGTAAACTCCATCTCGATCTCGCCCATCTCGCCGCCGATCTCCTGCCGATCTGGACCGCTGCGATCGCTATGATCGTCGTCGTCATGGCAGCGCGCTATGGACTGCTGAACGGTCTCAATCCGCTGCTCACACTCGGACTTTCCATCCTTCTCGGCATGCTGTCCTTTGCAGGCTCCATCTGGTTTCTGCGCCGTGACTATGTCGACGAGCTCACGACGATCTTTCTAGGCGATCGATCGTCCTGAACTCTCTGTCAGCGTAACGATCGACGCCCGAACGGGCGGCTGCTATCGGTACGTGAGAAGGGTGGACTCCTAGGGTTGCATGGACCGTCAAGCGTTTTACCGGCACAAGTTTGATAAGGGTTAAGCCGGATGCGTTGATCTGATACTAAAACAAGCGATCAGCATCGGGCGGTCTGTCTGTTCTCGTGCAAATCTCGTCTGGGAGAAGGTTGTTGAGTGTTTCGATCGAGTGTGTCGTCGATGCCAAGGCGAAAACCGGCGAGGGTGCATTTTGGGATGTCGAACGCCAACAGCTTTGGTGGGTCGATATCCCGCCGGGGCTGGTCCAATGCTTCGATCCGGCGACCGGCGACAATCAACAATGGGACATCGGGGAGCCTGTCGGCTGCCTGGCGCCCAGCGTCAGGGGCGACCTGATCCTCGCGACCCGTTCAGGCTTTTGGCGCTTCGATCCGGAAACAGGTGATAAGACAGCGCTGCACGACCCTGAGGCCGATATTCCCGCCAATCGCTTCAACGACTGCGCCACCGATCCCATGGGCAGGCTCTGGGCCGGGACCATGAAGAACGATGGCGGGCCGCCGGCAGCAGCAGGCGCATTTTATCGTCTGGACGCAGATCTGACATCGATGAAATGGGTGGATGGCATCTTCACCACCAACGGCCTCGCCTTCAGCCCGGACGGGCGGACGATGTACAGCGCCGATACCAACGCTTCGGTGCAGACGATCTGGGCCTCGGATTACGATGTCGAGACTGGCATGCCCGGAGAACGCCGCCCGTTCTTCGACGCGCGTGCGGTCGACGGGCGGCCGGACGGCGGCACCGTCGATAGCGATGGCTGCTACTGGATGGCCGGGGTCGGTGGCTGGCAGCTGGTGCGCCTGACGCCGGATGGCGAGATCGACCGGATCGTCGACCTCCCAATCGAGCGCCCCTCCAAACCGATGTTCGGCGGGTCGAGGCTCGACGTGCTCTACGTGACGTCAATCGGGGCCGGCCTGACCTCAGGCACGGAAGACCGTCAGCCTCACGCGGGCGGCCTTTTCGCGATTACCGGGCTCGGCGTCCAAGGCCTGCCGCAGACGCGGTTTGCGGGCTGACAAGGAGATACCTTGGCGGCCAATCTGCTTTCGTAAGCTGCGCGAATGTCAAAAGCCTCATCGATAAGGGGCCGGAGCCCATTGGATTTCCAAGCACCTTCTTCGATGATGGTCGAAGCCTAACGGCGTGATAAAGCCGTGTGATACCGAACCAAAAGGAAAAGGGCATGGTGACCAGGGTCGAAAAAGTCTGGGGAGAAAGCGGAACGGTGGTCAATGGCTGGCTGTCGATACCAAGCAGCGTCACTGCTGAGCTGGTGGCGCGCCAGGGTTATGACAGCATCGTCGTCGACCTGCAGCATGGGCTGATCGACTATCAGACAGCGCTGACCATGATGCAGGCGATCAACGCCGCAGGCGACGCCACGGTGATCGCGCGCCCGCCCTGGAACGAGCCGGGCATCATCATGAAATGCCTGGATGCCGGCGCCTGGGGCATTCTCTGTCCGATGATCAACAATCCTGAGGACGCAAGAGCCTTCGTCGGCGCCTGCCACTACGCACCCAAGGGCTTTCGCAGCGTCGGGCCGACGCGGGCGATGAGCATGTTCGGTCCGGACTATATCAAGCGCGCCAATGATCACGTGATCACACTCGCCATGATCGAAACGGCTGAAGCTTATGAAAACGCGGAGAAAATCGCCGAGACACCGGGCCTCTCCGCTCTCTATATCGGCCCAGCCGACCTCGCCCAATCCCTCGGTTACCCGGTCGAACTCGATCCGACCAGCGAGCCGATGATGGTCGCGATCGAGCGCATTCGCGATGCCGCCAAGTCGGCCGGCAAGAAGGTCGGCATGCATTGCATGATGCCGGACTATGCCCGGGCGATGGCCTCGTGCGGCTTCGACTTCGTGACCCTCGGCAATGATTTTCGCATGCTCACCAGCGAGTTGCAGGCGCGCGTTAAAGCGTTTCACGAAGGCTGACGGGAAGGCGACGTCATGTCGGAGACTGCCGTGGAGAAGTTCGGCGTCGGCCAATCGGTATCGCGCAAGGAGGACCCGAGGCTCGTCGCCGGACAAGGACGCTTCACCGACGACATCGACCTTCCGGACCAGGCCTTTGCGGTTTTCCTTCGGTCCAGCGTCGCTCATGGGACCATCGGTCGTCTGGACGTCCAGGATGCGCGGGTGTCGGCCGGCGTGCTCGCGGTCGTGACGGCCGAGGATCTCGGTCGCGCCGGCTATGATGATATCCGCTGTCCGCTCGCCATGAAGAGCAACGACGGCAGCCCGCTATTCGCGCCGCCGAGGCCGCTGTTCGCCAGGAACAAGGTCCGACATGTCGGCGAAATCCTGGTGATGGTGGTGGCGGATAGCGAAGCGAACGCTCGCGACGCGATCGAGCGGATTGAGGTCGAGATCGAACCGCTGAACGCCGTCGTCGATGTCGAGGCGGCGCTCGCCGAGGATGCGCCCAAGGTGCATGATGGCCACGGCAATCGCTGCCTGGACTGGCGCTTCGGCGATGAGGATTCCGTCAAGCGCGCCTTCGCCGAAGCCGCCCACATCACGCGCATCAAAGTCGTCAATAATCGGATTGTGGTCGCCGCGATGGAGCCGCGGGTCGCCATCGCCGCTTTTGATGCCGAGAACGGCCGCTACACGCTGCATGTCGGCTGCCAGGGCGCTTTCGGCCTTCGACAAGGCCTGGCCGGACTGATGCGGAAGGATCCTCGGCAACTCCGGGTGCTCACCGAAGATGTCGGCGGCTCCTTCGGCATGAAGGCGACGGTCTATCCGGAATATGTGTCGCTGCTGCACGCCGCGAAGAAGCTTGGCCGACCTGTCAGGTGGAAGGACAGTCGTTCCGACAGTTTCCTCTCCGATCTCCAGGGGCGTGCGACGGTGATCGAAGGCGCGCTGGCATTGGACGCTAGCGGACGGTTTCTTGCCGTGCGCGTGCGTCATCGCGCGGATATGGGCGCTTATCTCACGGCGGCCGGTCCCTCCATGCCGTCGGCGAACATGCAGCGCAACTTGCCAAGCCTCTATCGAACCGGCGCCATGGCGATCAGGACGGAATGCGCCTTTACCAACACGCTGCCGATCGGCCCCTATCGAGGCGCGGGCCGGCCTGAAGCGAACTACATCATGGAGCGTCTGGTGGACCAGGCCGCGCGTGAGACCGGGCGGGATCCGGCAGCACTCAGGCAGCTCAACCTGCTACCTTCGAGCGCCATGCCGCATAAGGCCTTGTCCGGCCTCGTCTACGATAGCGGTGACTTCGAGGCGGTACTCGATAAGGGCCTTCACCTCGCAAATTGGTCCGGCTTCGAAGAGCGTCGCCGCGGCAGTGAAGCGGCGGGGCTGATACGTGGTCGCGGGCTTGCCTGTTATCTCGAGGTGACAGCGCCGCCGCGCGACGAGATGGGTGGGATCAGGTTTGAGGCCAATGGCAGGATCACGCTGATCTCGGGCACCTTGGATTACGGCCAGGGCCATCCTTCCGCCTTCGCCCAGGTGGTTGGCGAAAAACTCGGTCTGCCGTTCGAGAAGATCGACCTGGTGCAGGGTGACAGCGATCAGCTGATCGCCGGCGGCGGCACGGGCGGCTCGCGCTCGATCATGTCGAGCGGCAAAGCGCTGACCGAGGCGGCAGCCGAGGTGATCGAGCTCGGCAAGCTTCTGGCCGCCCATCATCTGGAGACGGCCGCTGCCGACATCACGTTTCTCAGGAATGATCAAGGCGACGGCGCCTTCAGAGTGAAGGGAACGGATCGCGAGATCACGCTTTTGGATCTTGCGTCAACGGTTCGCGAGGGTGGCCCAGCCGCAGATGATCTGCCGCCAAGCCTGGATGTCGCGCTGATCGCCGAGGCTCCGCCGTCCGCCTTCCCCAATGGCTGCCATATCGTGGAGGTGGAGATCGATCCCGAGACAGGTACCGTCAGCCTGGAGCGCTATGTAGCGCTGGATGACTTCGGCAATCTGGTCAACCCGATGCTTGCCGAGGGGCAGGTTCATGGCGGGGTGGTTCAAGGTGTCGGCCAAGCACTGATGGAGCGCACCGTCTACGATGCGTCGGGTCAGCTCATCTCGGGCTCGTTCATGGACTACACCCTGCCGCGCGCCGGCGATCTGCCGACGATCGACGTCGGGTTTCATCCGGTGCCCGCCACCAGCAATCCGCTTGGGGTTAAGGGCTGCGGCGAGGCTGGCGTTACCGGCGCTCTGCCGGCCATCATGAATGCGATCAGCGATGCCCTGGCGAGCCGAGGGGCAGCGCCCGTGGACATGCCGGCGACGCCGGAACGGATCTGGAGGGCGCTTAAGGCATCGAGAATGTGAGCCTGATGGAAGGATGAGACATGCAGCGGATCGCCAAGATTATCCAGCTCAAGCCGGAAGCTATCGACGAATACAAACGAATCCACGCCGAGGTCTGGCCGGGCGTGCTGGCGACCATTGCCGCTTGTCATATCAAGAACTACTCGATCTTCCTCCGGGAGCCGGAGAACCTGCTGTTTGCTTATTTCGAATATCACGGGACCGATTTCGAGGCCGATATGGCCAAGATGGCGAAAGATGAGACCACGCAGCGCTGGTGGCAAATTACCGATCCGATGCAGGCATCACTGGAGAGCGCCGCCGAGGGCGAATGGTGGGCATCGACCGAGATGGTCTTTCATCAGGACTGATTTCAGGAAAAACACCAACCTATTGAGGTGATCCATGACCGATTATTATGCGCTTGGTTCCTTCACATGGCCGCTTTCGAACGCGAACGCCGAGTCACAGCTTTGGTTCGATCGCGGCATGATCTGGTGCTTCAGCTATAACCACGAAGAGGCGATCGCCTGTTTCAGAAAGGCGCTCAACCATGATCCCGATTGCGCGCTCGCCCGTTTCGGCATCGCTTACGCCGTCGGCCCCAATTACAACCGCACCTGGGACCTCTTCGATCCCGCCGCCAAGGAAGAAGCGCTTGCGATCGCCTATGACGAAAGTCGGGCAGCGCTGACACATGCAGACGACCTGCCGCCGGCGGAAAAGGCGCTTGTCCAAGCCCTGCCCGCACGCTACCCACAGCGGGATCCGATCGAGGACCAAAGCGGCTGGGATCGAGCGTTTGCCGATGCCATGCGCCAGGTCTATGAAGACCACCCCGACGATTTGAACGTCAGGACCTTCTTCGTCGAAGCCATCATGAACCTGACGCCCTGGAAGATGTGGGATCTGGCCACCGGCAAGGCGGCCGAGGGAGCGGGCACGGACGAGGCGAGCGCCGTTCTGGAAGGTGCGCTCGCCGATCATCCTGCAGCCTGGAATCATCCAGGCCTTCTCCATCTGAACGTCCATCTGATGGAGATGTCACCCTTTCCGGAGCGTGCGCTTCGCGCCGGCGACCGGCTCCGCGAGCTGGTGCCGGATGCCGGTCATCTGATCCACATGCCGACCCATCTGGACGTGCAATGCGGCCATTATGCCGACGTGCTCCACTGGAACCAGAAGGCTATCGAAGCCGACCGGAAATTCCTGGAGCGCGAGGGGCCGATGAACTTCTATTCGGCCTATCGCATCCACAATTACCATTTCGCGATCTATGGCGGCATGTTCCTGGGACAGTACGCTCCGGCGCTTGCAGCCGCAGAGGAACTGATCGACACCATGCCGGAAGCGCTGCTCCGCCTGGAGAGCCCGCCGATGGCCGATCATCTCGAAGGCTATCTCTCGATGAAGCAGCATGTGCTGGTGCGCTTCGGCCGCTGGCATGAGATTATCGAACAGGCGCTGCCTGCCGATGCCGACCTCTATCGTGTGACCACAGCGATGACGCTCTACGCCAAAGGCGTCGCCCATTCGGCTCTCGGCCACATCGAGGAGGCGGAGGCAGCGCGGGAAGATTTTCTGAAGGCAAAGGCCGCTGTTCCCGACAGCCGGCGGGTCCATAACAATATCGTGCCGGATCTCCTTCAGATCGGCGAGGCCATGCTGGAGGGCGAGCTCGACTATCGAAAGGCGAATTACGACAAGGCATTTGCCCATCTCCGCCGCGCCGTTCAGCTTGATGACGCGCTACCCTATGACGAGCCTTGGGGCTGGATGCAGCCGACGCGCCATGCGCTCGGCGCCCTTCTCCTGGAACAGGGTGAGATCAACGAGGCGGAGGCCGTCTATCGTGCCGACCTGGGTCTCGATGGCAAGCTCTCGCGCGCCTGCCAGCATCCGGACAATCCCTGGAGCCTGCATGGCCTGCATGAATGTCTGAAACGGCGCGGCGAGACGACGGAAATCGCCCTCATCAAGCAGCGCCTCGACCTCGCCTCCGCGCGTGCAGACATCCCCATCACCGCCTCATGCTTCTGCCGAATGGATCGCGCTGCCTGACCATACGCTGACCCGACCGGATCCCAGCCGGGTGTGCATCCGGCATGCTCGATGAGCGCCGCTGGAGCTTTTCCCGATCAGGTGTACGCACCCGGTCGATAAGGAAATGCGGCGAAACAATGAGATAGAGCGTTCATTCCGATCATATCTGATCGGGATGCGCTCTAGGTCAGCTTTGGTGAGAATGCGACGTCAGCACCGGCTGCGTGATCCGATGCCAGACGGAGCGCAGCGACGCTATAAGGGCCCTGCCGATGCTGGCAAAAGCTTCATTGCGTAGTGCTCGGGCGTTGGCGAGATGCTGCTCACGCAGCTGATATTCATCTCTCTGATCGCCGGTCCATACCGGCTGCTTCAGCCGCCGAGACAATGCGTTGACAGATTCGAACATGACCACTCTTCCTTTCCAATCGATCATCGTCAGATGTCGGGCCGGGATCGTCCCGGCGCTCGA
Source organism: Pseudomonadota bacterium (assembly GCA_039197065.1). Classification (GTDB taxonomy): domain Bacteria; phylum Pseudomonadota; class Alphaproteobacteria; order Geminicoccales; family Geminicoccaceae; genus JANQPX01. The sequence continues at coordinate 197,397 of JBCCUL010000007.1, forward strand.
CATAGACGATCAACAGATCGGAAGATGGCTAACAAGCGGCGTGCTTACATCACCCAATAGTGCATAACAGATATGACAGTCATCTACGCATATCGGCCATGCGAACTTGGCTTTGGCGTTGCGACGGGTGACACCAAACCGCCTGACCACTGACCGTCCTGCGCCTGTGCCGAGGGGCGAATTGAGCCTACTTCCTAACTCTTCATTAACCCCGTTCTGCTATGTCTTTTCCTGGTCCATGCGATCCTGCGAATCCGAACTTCGCCCTACCTTTCTCGACGGGTGGGCAGATTCCCAGGGTCGCATGGACCAGGAAGCCAAGGTGACATGACAGGGTTAAGAAAGCGTCAACGCCGGAAATCGCGCGTCGATATGGAGACTACGGGAGATGTAGAAACAGTCAGTGTCCAGACGGGTTGGTATTCCATAAGAAACATTAGGAGATCTGTCTGAGCGCCTTGCCCCCCATCAAGATGAAGGCGGCAGGGTCACCCCTGTCTGCTCAGTGATCCGGCCATAATGCTCGATGCGCCTGTGGCGTTCGAAGGCGAAGGTGCTTTCCTTATAGTGCCGGCACAGATCGAGATCGCAGTCGAAGGCGATCACCTCGTCCTCCTCGGTCAATGTCTGCGCCATGATCTCGCCGGTGGGCGCCACGATGCAGGAGCCGCCGAACATGTGGAAACCGTCCTCAGCTCCGGCCTTGGCGGTGGCGGCGACCCAGGTCGCGTTCTGATAGGCGCCTGCCTGCACCGAGAGCTTGTGATGGAACATGCGGAGATGGGTGGGTTCGGGATGATAGATATTGTGGCTCGGCGTGTTGAAACCGAGGGCCACCAGCTCCACGCCTTGCAGGCCCATGACACGGTAGGCCTCGGGCCAGCGCCGGTCATTGCAGATCAGCATGCCGAGAATGCTGTCGAAGGCACGCCACACCGGAAAGCCGAGATCGCCGGGCTGGAAATATTTCTTCTCCAGATGCTGAAACGGCAGATGCGGCCGGTCATCGGCATGGCCGGGTAGATGCACCTTTCGATACTTCCCGAGAATTCGCCCATCGGGTCCGACGAGAATGGACGTATTATACCGACCGCCGGCGGCAGCTTCGGCGTAGCCGAGGTAGAAGCCCAGCCCGAGGCGGGCGGCCTCCTCGAAGAGAGGTTTGGTTTCGGTACTAGGCATCTCATGCTCGAAGAAGCGGTCAGCCTCCTCGTCGCTGTCATACCAGTAGCGCGGAAAGAACGTGGTGAGCGCGAGCTCGGGGAAGACCACGAAGCGGCAGCCCTTCCCATGGGCCTCGCGCAGCATCTCGATCAACCGTTTGACCACCGATGGCCGATCATCAGCGAGATGGATCGGACCGAGTTGCGCGCAGGCGACATTTAAGCGACGGGACATAAGGGCTCCTCAACAAGCGACGACCACCGATCCTAACGCAAACGATACCTAAGTGTCCTTTCCCAACGTTCTCAAACCTGGGCGCATACCGCCGCGCTCGACCGTGGCGGTCAAACGTCCATGCCGTGGCCACGCCACCTAGGCTCGGGGGCGCTCTCTTTTGGGATCGATGAAGGGTATGCCGGTTATCCTGGCCGGCAGGCGTTTCATATGGCCATCCAGGCGACCGACCTCGATCGCCTGATCGGACTCACAGGCTTCGACGTCCAGTCTTGCCATGGCGATGGATCGTCCGAGGCTCGGCGAGCGGGTGGCGCTGGTGATCACGCCGACCTGATGGCGGCCGATGAAGAGAGGATCGCCGTGGGACGCGACCTCCTCGCCATCCAGGATCAGGCCGACGAGCTTTCGGCGCGGCGCTTCGCTGTTTCTGATCAATGCGTCCCGGCCGATAAAGTCCGGCTTCTTCAGATCGACGGCAAAGCCGAGACCGGACTCGAACGCGTCGACATCCGGGCCGAACTCGGCGCCAGCGACCATCAGACCGGATTCGATCCGCAGCATGTCCAGCGCATCATTGCCCATGGGCTTCAGGCCGAAGGGTCGGCCAGCCTCGATCAGACCGTCCCAAATGGCGAGAGCGTTTTGGCGATCGCAAAAAATCTCACAGCCGAGTTCGCCGGTGAAACCGCTTCGGGTCAGGAGAAAAGGCGGTCCTTCGCGGTCATGCAGGCGGCCGATGGTGCAGCCGAACCATTTGAGATTATCGAGGCCGACCTGCGTCGGCTGCGTGAACAGAATTTCTCTGAGAAGATCACGACTTTTCGGGCCCTGTAGCGCGAGGTTCGGCATCGCTGACGACAGGGATTTGATCCAGACCTTGAACCCATGCTCGGCTGCGATGTCTTTGAGCTGCTTCGCGCTTTCATCCGAACCGCAGCACCAGCGAAAGACTTCGGGCGCCAGGCGGAACAAGGTGCCGTCATCGAGAACATGGCCGGCGCGATCACACAACAGGCCGTAGAGGCCGCGATTGACCGAGAGCTTCCTGACATTGCGGGTGAGCGCCAAGTCGAGGAGACGTTCGGCATCGGGACCGAGCACATCGAACTTTCGAAGGGACGACATATCCTGCAAGGTCACCGCCTCGCGGCAAGCCCAATATTCATCGATGGCGCGCGTGCCTTCGAAACTGCTGGGCGCCCAGACGTCACGCGCCGCGGCGAAGCTTCGGGTGAGCGCCGATGTGCGCGGATGAAAAGCACTTTCCTCGGTCAGAACAGCCTCCGCTTCGGGAGCCGCCCGATAAGCGATCGCGCGCCTGATCGGACGTTTCGGTTTGTAGACACGGACATGGATATCAGTCGGATTCCAGCCGTTGATCGGATCGACATCGTCGGGGCAGGCCGTGGACACGCAGACCAGATCGGTCAGCGCCTGCATCACCACATAGTCCCCCGGACGGGACCAAGCCTCGTCCGAACGAAGGCGATTGTCCGTCGGCATGATCCAGGAATTGAAGAAGAAATTGATCGCCGGCCAGGCGGCCCGGCGGCCGATGCTATAGGGCTCATAAGCATCGGAGATGTTGTCCGAGCAGTTCCGATGACCGGGAAAACCGCGTTCCTCATAGCCGCGCGCGGTGCAGGCGAGCGCGAAGGTGTCATGACGGCCAACCGTGTCCTGCACGACCGCGAGAAGTGGGCGCATGTCCTGATCGAAGAATTTGTCGAACAAACCAGGGCCTGGATAGGCCCCGCCGACGACCGTGCGCGTGACGGCGCTGTCGATGTGGCGCTCGATCCCGGCGTCGAGCGCATCGGCGCGCATCGCCATGAAGTCGGAGCATTGGCGGCCGTCGACATCGATGATCTGGATGTAGTCGCCCTTTGCGACGCTGTAGGCGCGCGCGGTGGCGCGATCGACGCGCCATTCGTCACGGATCTCGCCAAGAGGTTCGGGCAGCCCTTCTGTCGGCGGACCGGCTCGCGCAATTTCGATGGTCATGCCGCCGCCAGCGCCACCAGCGGTCATCGCCGACGGCCGGACCGGCAGGATGATCCAGAGATCGAGCCTGCCTTCGATGCCGAGCGTGAAGATTTCGCCAGGCGCCGTTTCATCGTCGAAGACCGGATAGCCGAGTGGTGTCCTCGTCTCTGCATCGCGGGCCGAGAACCACTCGTCGAAGGCGCGGCGATCCCAGCCTTCATTCGAAAGCTCTAAAAGCGTTTGGCCCTTCAGCCCGAGCGATGAGGGATCCTGTGCGCCACTGTCATCGAAGGGAACCAGCCATGCGATCGCAGCCCCTTCGTCGTTGGCGAGATTGAGCAGGTCGCCTGGGCTGAGCCGAAGCTGGACCGTTTCGCCATAGCGAAGCTGCCGTCGTTCTGGACCGTTAGGATCGACGAAGCCGGGATAACGGATCGATCCCGAGGCCAAGCCCCCTCTTTCTGGCGCGTGGATGAGCATGCTTTTCCTTGGCGTGCCGGTCTGACCCTACCGCCCCTTCCAGACGGGGTCGCGCTTCTCGGCGAAGGCCTTCGCCCCTTCGAGATTGTCCTCGGAGCCGTAGAGGACATCGACCGTCCTGAGCTTGCGCTTGGTGATGCGGTTCATGCAGTCCTGGAATTTGCTGTCCTCGGCATCGCGCACGATCTCCTTGATCGCCGCATAGACCAGCGGCGGCCCGCTGGCGAGTGTTTGTACAAGCTCCATCGCCTTTTCTCGTAACCCATCTTGCGGCAGCAAGTGGTTGACGAAGCCCCAGCGGTGGGCCTCCTCGGCGTCCAGCCAACGGCCGGTGAGCAACATCTCCATGGCGATGTGATAGGGGATGCGCTTCGGGAGCTTGATCGAAGCCGCATCAGCGACGGTGCCGGAGCGGATCTCTGGCAGCGCGAAGCTGGCGGTCTCGGAGGCGAGGATGATATCCGCCGAAAGCGCGAGTTCGAGGCCACCGCCGCAGCAGATGCCGTTGACCGCAACGACCACCGGCTTGTTCAGATCACGCAGCTCCTGCAGCCCGCCGAAACCGCCGACGCCGTAATCGCCATCGACCGCATCGCCCTCGGTCGCGGCCTTCAGATCCCAGCCCGGACAGAAGAACTTTTCTCCCTCGGCGCGCAGGAGCGCTACGCGCAGCGCCTCATCGTCGCGAAAGGCCGAAAAGACATCGCCCATGATGCGGCTGGTGGCGAGGTCGATCGCATTCGCCTTCGGACGATCGAGGATCACCTCGAGCACAGCGCCGTCGATCGCACATTTTATGGGTCCGTCGATAGGGTAGGTCGTCATTCCATCCTCGCTATCAGCGCGTCAACGGCAATGGCTTCTGTCGGCGTCACCAAAAGCGGATTCACCTCGACTTCAACCACGGAAGCGGCGTTCGCGACAACATAAGCCTGAATCGCCAGAATGGCGTCAAGGACCCGGTGCATGTCTGCCGCCGGTTTGCCGCGGTATCCGCGGAGCAGCTTGCCGATCCGGAGCTCGGACAGGGCCTTCTCGATGTCATGGCGTGAGGCAGGAATGAGGAGCGATGCGCTATCCTCCAGGAGCTCGGTGAGCGTCCCGCCCGCCCCCAAGGTCAGGACGAAGCCATGGGCGGGATCGCGGACGACACCGATGAGCAGCTCGGCGACCGGATCCTTCACCATCGCTTCGATCAGGAAGCGATCGGTATGCATCGACTTGCCTGCTTCGAGAACATCAGCATGGCAGGCAAGGCCGAGCCGCACCAGTCCCGCCTCCGACTTGTGCGCCGCCCCCTCGCCTTTGAGTACCACCGGAAAGCCGATGGCGCTCGCCTCTACAGCCGCCTCTTCCAGCGTCGCCGCACGCCTCGATGCCGGCACTTTCAGACCAAAGCCAGCGAGCGCTTTCTTCGCTGCCGCCTCGGTGAGGGTGGCGGGCATGCCATCGCCGCGGGAAAGGAGGATGGGCTCATCCCTTTCCATGCGCGCCTGCTGGCTCGCTGCGAGGCTGGAAAGCGCATCGTCGAGACCGAGAAACGGTACGATCCCTGCACCCATTGCGCGCTCAGCGACCTCTTCGGCCATGTTCTCCGGCAATGTTGCGATCAGCGCGAAAGGCCGCCCGCATTCGACCTTGGCGGCGATCAAGGCATCGAGGGCGATGTCCCAGTCAGCGTGGTCGCATCGCTCCGGATGTGGGTAATCGAGCACCAAGCAGGTCATGTCGACTTCCGGCGCCACCATGGAGGCAAACACGCCCTTAAGCGCTTCCGCATTCCGCCAGATATTGGTGTGATAATCGAGCGGATTGGCAAGGGTGATGCCATCCCCAAGATATGTTTGCAGCACCCTTTTTTGTTTATCGGTAAGCGATGGGAAATCGAGAGGCAATCCCTCGGCCGCGTCGGCCATCAGGCTGGCTTCTCCACCGGAGCAGCTGAGCGAGGCGATGCGGTCGAAGCGCTGGCAGCCATGGAGATGGACGAGGCCGAGTGTCGAGAGAAATTCGGTCAGGCTCTCGACCTTGATCATGCCAAGGCGCGCCATCAGCGCCCTGGCGCCCGCATCGCTCCCGGCGACCGAAGCGGTGTGCGACAGGGTCGCCTGCTGCGCAGCCGCCGATCGCCCCGCCTTCAGGATGACGATCGCCTTTCCGAGAGCCTGGGCTCGCTTCGTCAAAGCTTCGAGGGCCCGTATGTCGCCAAAGCCTTCCACATGCAGGCCGAGCGCCGTGACACGATCATCTCCAAGAAGCTCCTGGCCGATATCCGCCATGCCCACACTTGCCTGATTGCCGGCTGCGGCGAGATAGGCAATCGGCAGGCCGCGTCGTTGCATGGAAAGATTGAGGAGCACATTGGAGGACTGGCCGATAATCGCGACGCCGCGCTTGACGGGTTTCAGTCCGTGGACATCGGGCCAGAGTGCGGCGCCTTCGAGGTTGTTGATGAAGCCATAGCAATTCGGGCCGAGCAGCGGCATGTCGCCGGCGGCCGCAAGCAGCGACTCCTGCAGATCGCACCCATCCTTCGCCTCCTTGAAGCCGCTCGCAAAGCAGACGGCGCCACCGGCGCCTCGGTTGACGAGAGCTTCGACGACCTCAATGGTGGCATTGCGATTGACACCTATGAAGCTGGCGTCCGGCGCATCCGTGAGGTCTTGGATGCTCTTGAAGGCGGGCAGATCGGCCACCGTTTCCCGCGTCGGATGCACAGGCCAGACCGGCCCATCAAATCCGCTCCTCCGGCAACAGCCGACCACCGCCTCGCACCAGGCGCCACCACCGACGACCGCGATCGATCTCGGCCGCAGCAGACGCCGGAGCTTCTTCATGACATTCGCTCAACGCAGCGACAGAGGTCCACGTCTTTTCGCCGATTTTCACCTTTTCTTAAACCTGCCCGACTAGAACAATCCTTGTCTCGCCGGTCCATGCGACCCGGGGAGTCTGAGCCCAGCCCAACCTTCTCCTCGGGCGCATGGATTCCCAGGATCGCATGGACCGGAAAGCCAGTGTGCCAAGGAGGTCTTAAGGAATGGTTATCGGTCATGAATGCTATGGGCTTCTTGTTTTGAATAGCCGAAGACAGTGCATGCCGCTTGCAGCTTGGCTGACGGCTTTCCTGGCAACGCGGTTGGCCAATGGACTTGGGACGAACGCCTTGGGAATGGTTGTCACGCCCCTGCAACGCCGACGCCGGGATCGACAGGTCACGTCCGAAATGCACGCGTGGGCGCGTCGATGCAGTAGCCCTGCCGCTCGTTAATTTGGTCGTGCCGCGCCAATGGTGGGCATGTTGTCTCGCGGTCAGTCTGTGCGCCAGGCAAGTCGATGACGTGGCAAGGCTCCTCGGTGGGATGCTATTGCCGCGCCGACGATGGGCGACACGCGTGGTGTCGGTAATTGGTGCATGACAAGTCGATGACGTGGCCACGCCACTCCCTAGGATGGTGGTCGTGCTACATCCTTGGTGGGGATGTCGCCCCGCTTCCATGCGGAATGCCTGACAAGTCCAGGCAGCGGGTATGCCATTCCATACCGTGGCCGCGCCGCGCCGATGGTCGGCAAGTCGCCTCGCCTCCAGAACCAACGCCGAACAAGTCAATGACGTGGCCACGCCACTCCGTAGGGTGGTCGTGCTACATCCTTGGTGGGGATGTCGCCCCGCTTCCATGCGGAATGCCTGACAAGTCCAGGCAGCGGGTATGCCATTCCATACCGTGGCCGCGCCGCACCGACGGTAGGCAAGTCGCCTCGCCTCCAGAACCAACGCCGAACAAGTCAATGACGTGGCCACGCCACTCCGTAGGGTGGTCGTGCTACATCCTTGGTGGGGGTGTCGCCCCGCTTCCATGCGGAACGCCTGGCAAATCCGGGCAGCGGATATGTCATTCCATACCGTGGCCGCGCCGCACCGATGGTCGGCAAGTCGCACCACCTCCAGAACTAACACCGGGCAAGTCAATGAAGTGGCCATGCCACCCACGCCACACACTCACGCGCCGAGGGGCCGGAGGAGGTCGCGGCTGATGATGTGGCGTTGGATTTCTGATGTGCCGTCCCAGATGCGCTCGACGCGGGCGTCGCGCCAGAAGCGTTCGACCGGGAAGTCGTCCATCAGCCCCATGCCGCCGAAGATCTGGAGCGTGGTGTCGGTGACCTTGGCCAGCATTTCGGAAGCGTAGACCTTGGCGCTGGCGATCTCGCGGTTCGCAGGCAGGCCCTGGTCAAGAAGCCAGGCGCCGGCGAGCGTCAGATAGTCGGCCGCATCTATCTCGGTGATCATGTCGGCGATCTGGAAGCTCACGCCCTGGAATTTGCCGATGGTCTGTCCGAACTGCTTTCGATTGGCGGCGTAGTCCAGCGCCAGATCGAAGCAGCGGCGCGCGCGTCCGACACACATGGTGGCAACGGTGATGCGCGTTGCGTAGAGCCACTCGTTCATCACGGCGAAACCGCCATCGACCTCACCCAGCACCTGCGCGTCAGGAAGGCGGCAGCCGTCGAACTCGAGGATCATGTTCTTGTAACCGCGATGCGAGACCGACTTGTAACCCTCTCGGATCGTGAAGCCCGGCATGCCTCGGTCCACCAGGAAGGTGGTGATCTTTTTCTTCTTGCCCTTCGGCGTCTCTTCCTCGCCGGTGGCGACGAACACGATCACGAAATCGGCATGTTCAGCGCCGGAGATGAAATGCTTGGTGCCATCCAGCACCCAGTCGGCACCATCGCGGCGCGCCGTGCACTTCATGCCCCGAACATCCGAGCCGGCTTCCGGCTCGGTCATGGCGAGCGCGTCCATCTTCTCGCCGCGTACGGCAGGCAAGAGATAGCGCTCGATCTGCTCGCCTTTGCAGGCCATCAGGATGTTCTGCGGGCGGCCGAAGAAATGGGTGAGCGCCATGGAGCCGCGGCCCAGCTCCCGTTCGACCAGCGCGAAGTCGAGATGGGAGAGGCCGGCACCACCGACGCTCTCCGGAAAGTTGCAGGCGTAGAAGCCTATTTCTTTGACTTTGTCCTTTATCGCCTCGGCAAGTTCCGGCCGCACGTCTCCGGTTCGCTCGACCTCGTCTTCGTAGGGATAAATCTCGTTCTCGACGAAGTCCCGCACCGTCGAGACGATCATCTCCTGTTCTTCGGAAAGACCGAAATTCATGTGACATATCCCGGCAGTTCGAGATGGGCGGTCTTGGCGACAAGCTCCGCCAATTTTGCGGACACCGTCGGTCCCGGCTCACAAGAACGACGGGTTTCGAGGCTGACATGGATGAGCAACTGGTTGCAGGTCGCAACGATATCATCACCCCGCTTCATCTGGTGGAAGAGCCGGAGCTTCTTGCCTTCGCCCTGGACTATGAAGGTGTGGATATGGATAGCTTCGCCAGCGCGGCACTCATCGATGAACGTGGTGTGGGTATCGACCGTGAAATAGCTCAGCCCCTTGGCGACGTAGTCCGCATCCGCACCGATCATCCCCATGATCGTGTCGGCGGCATCGGAAAAAACCTGGCCATAACGGCTCTCATTCATATGACCGTTATAGTCGGTCCAATCGATCGGAACGACGCGCTCCACCGATGTGATCGGTTCATTTCCGACGTCTTGGCTACGCTCGGACCGCAGCCGCGCGTCATGCTCGTTCAGCAGCTTGCCAGCACCCCACTCACGCCATTTGAGAGCGCGCATCATGGCGACCAGGTTGTCGTCTCGTACCCTTTCCAGATCGCGGATGTTGCGACTGCCGGACTGTGCATCTGACTGATCTGCGATCTTCCGTACCAGCGCATCGTCAAGATCTGGAACGTCCATCAGCTTGGTCCAGGGCCATTTCAGGCAAGGACCGAACTGCTCGATGAAATGCGCCATGCCGTCCTCGCCGCCGGCGATGCGATAGGTCTCGAAGAGACCCATCTGCGCCCAGCGGAGACCGAAACCGAAGCGTATCGCGTCGTCGATCTCCTCGGTGGTCGCGACATCGTCCTTCACCAGCCAGAGCGCTTCGCGCCAGACGGCCTCCAGAAAACGATCGGCGATATGCGCATCGATCTCCTTTCGGACCACCAGCGGCTTCATGCCGATTTCTTTCAACGTCTCGCTGGCGCTCGACAGGGTGTCTTCATCACCGACCAACTCGACGAGCGGCAGCAGATAGACCGGATTGAAGGGGTGCGCTACGAAGATCCGCGCCGGATCGGCGGCATTCTCCTGCAGCTCCGAAGGCTTGAACCCCGATGTCGACGATCCCACCGGCGTGCCGCCGGGGGCGTGACTTTGGATCTCGCGCAGGACTTGATGCTTCAGCGTCAGACGCTCCGGGACGCTCTCCTGCACCCAGTCCGCGTTGCAGACCGCGTCTGCCAAGTTCAGCGTGAAGCGCAGCTTCCCTTCGGGGGGCAGCCTGGTCTCGTAGAGTGCCGGCAGCGAGCGGCGCGCCTGGGCGATCACCTCCTGGACCTTGCGCTCGGCGTCCGGCGCTGGATCGAAGACAGCGACATCCCAGCCGTTCAGCAGGAAGCGTGCCGCCCAGCCGCCGCCGATCACGCCGCCGCCGATGATCGCGGCGCGACCGCGTGGCCCCTCGCCTGTCATCGCGGCGCTCGCTTGGTCAGGCCGAGACGCTCGCGCACGGCATCCGGGCCGATGACCTTGGCCCCCATGGCTTCGACGATGGTGACGGCACGGGACACCAGCGCCTCGTTGGTCGCGAGCTGTCCTTTGGCGAGCCAGAGATTGTCTTCGAGTCCGACGCGCACATTGCCGCCGGCGAGCACGGCGGCGGCGACATAAGGCATCTCGTTTCGACCGAGCGAAAACGCGGACCAGATCCAATCCGCAGGTACGTTGTTGACCATGGCCATGAAGGTGTTCAGATCATCGGGCGCGCCCCAGGGCACGCCCATGCAGAGCTGAACAAGCGCCGGCTCCTCGAGGATGCCGTCGGCAACCAGCTGTTTGGCGTACCATAGATGGCCTGTATCAAAGGCCTCGATTTCCGGCCGCACGCCGAGCTCGGTCATCATCCCGCCCATGGCCCGGAGCATGCCGGGCGTGTTGGTCATGACGTAGTCGGCCTCGGCGAAGTTCATGGTGCCGCAATCCAGCGTGCAGATCTCCGGCAGGCATTCCGCGACATGCGCAACGCGCTCCTCGGCGCTTGCCATGTCCGTCCCCTCGGTCAAAGGAAGCGGCGCTGCTGGCGCGCCGAACACCATGTCCCCACCCATGCCGGCCGTGAGATTGAGGACCGCGTCGACCTCGGCGTCGCGGATGCGTTCGGTCACCTCACGGTACAGTTTGACGTCGCGTGAAGGGGCGCCTGTCTCGGGATCACGCACATGGCAATGGACGATCGCCGCCCCTGCTCGCGCCGCCTCGATCGCCGAGCCCGCGATCTGCTCGGGACTGCGCGGCACATGGGGCGAGCGGTCCTGCGTGGCGCCGGAGCCGGTCACCGCGCATGTGATGAAAACCTCGCGGTTCATGGAAAGCGGCATGTCAGTCCTCCGACCAGTGGTATGACCACATCATTCGATTCCCGCCGACAACGCACAGACCGACGGCATGCCGCCAGGTTCTGGAGCGATACCAGAAGGCTCCTCCGACGTGGCCGCGCCACTAAAGGCCGGTTGACGGCAGGCGCCTTTCCAGCCAGCGAAAAATCACCACCAGCACGCCCGCCAGGATCATGTAGATCAAGGCCAGCAGCAACAGCGGCTCATAAGTTAGAAAGGTATCCTGCCTGACGCGGCTGATTACGGCATAGGCGTCAACAACTGTAATGGTTGCGACCAGGGGCGTAGATTTCAGCTGCAGCACGGTCTCACCGCCGAGCGTCGGCAAGGCGCGATGGATAGCGCGCGGCAGCCAGATGCGTCGGAAAATGGTAAAGCGCGACATGCCATAGGCGCGACCGGCTTCAAGCTCGCCTTTGGGCACGCCAGCGAAAGCACCGCGCATCACCTCACCTTCATAGGCGGCGTAGGACAAAGTGAGGGCCGTTACGCCATAGGGCCAGGCCGTGCGCAGATAGGGCCATGCCCAGGTCTCGCGCACCTCCGGCCAAAGCGCGAAGAGCGAGCCGACGCCGTAATACAGAAGCCAGAGCTGCAGAAGAAGCGGCGTGCCGCGGATCATTGTGCAGAACGCACGGGCCGGCGCCGCCAGCCACCACGGTCCGGCCGCCTGCGCAAGGCCGATCGGAACGGCGAAGAGAAAGCCGAGCGCGCAGGTCACCACCAGGAGCCAAAGCGTGGTCAGGACGCCGTCGAAAAGCTTCGGGCCATATTCCGGAAGCCAATCCCAGCGCATGGCGATGGCCGCCCAGGCGATGATCGCAGCACCGATTGCGAGCATGACCACACGATGCGGCTGCATCCAGCGCTCTTCGCCGGCGCCGTTCACGACGTTTCCCTGATGCCGCGGCGGGCATAACGCTCGATCCGTCTAATGCCGACATTGGAGATCAGCGTCACCATGAGATAAAGGACACCCGCGGCGCAGAAGAAAAGAAAATAGGCTTTGGTGGCGCCCGCGGACTGGCGCGTGACGAGCGTCAGCTCGCTGAAGCCGACAACCGCGAGGAGAGCCGTGTCCTTGGTCGCGATCAGCCAGAGATTGGCGAGGCCCGGGAGCGCATGCGGCAGCATGCTCGGCAGCGTGATGCGGCGCATGACCATGATCGGCGACATGCCGTAGGCGCGACCGGCTTCGATCTCGCCAAACGGTATGGCCTTGATCGCCCCGCGCAGCACCTCGGTCTGATAGGCGCCCTGCACAATGCCGATGACGAAAATGCCGGCCATCAGGCCGCTAATGTCGACAGGATCGTAGCCGGCCAGCGCCAAGATCCGATTGATCGCGTCCGTACCGGCGTAATAGAGAAGGAGGATGATCACCAGCTCCGGCACGGCGCGGATCAAGGTGGTGTAGGCTTCCAGAATGTCACGGGTGACGACGCCGCCATAGAGCTTGCCGCTGGCGCCGCCGATGCCGATCAGAAAGCCGAGAAGATACCCGCCGACGGCGATCTGGAGTGACGCCCACAATCCCTCCAGCAGCACGCCACCCCAGCCGGGCGGGTTGAGCGCGAGCAGATGCCAGTCGGTGAGGCCCAGGATCCATTCAAACATGAGATAGGCCTGAGCGACATGGGCCGACCGGCATGGCCGACTGCATGGTCAGGCGCTACTCGCCATAGATGTCGAAGTCGAAATACTTCTTGGTGATTTCGTCATAGGTGCCGTTCTCGCGCATCGCGGTAATGGCCGTGTTGAACGCCTGAAGCCGATCATCACCTTTGCGCATACCGATGCCGATTCCGGGGCCGAGCACCTCGTTATCATGGGCGACGGAACCGGCAACCTCACAGCAGCCGCCGTCCGCCGACTGCATGAAGGCATCGAGAGCGAGCGAATCGGCGAGCGTCGCATCGACCCGTCCGGCAACCAAGTCCTGATTGGCTTCGTCCTGCGTCTGATACTGGCGGATTTCGGCATCGCCGAAATGCTTCGCCGCATAGTTCTCGTGAATGGTCGAGACCTGCACCGCCAGGATCTTGCCGGCCAGACCTTCGGCGTCGGGTGTGATGCCGGAGCCCTTGGCGGCCACAACATTGGCGGGCGTGTTGTAGTATTTGTCGGAGAAGTCGATCGTCTTCTTGCGCTCTTCGGTGATCGACATGGAGCCGATGATCGCGTCGATCTTGCTTGAGGTCAGTGCCGGAATGATGCCATCCCAGGCGACCGGCGTAACCTCACATTCGAAACCGGCCTCCGCACAGACGGCGCCGATGAAGTCGATCTCCCAGCCGGACCAGTTGCCGGACGCATCCGGGCTGGTGAAAGGCGGATAGGGTTCAGCCCCGATACCGACCTTGAGCGCTTCGGCGTTGGCCGAGGCCGAAACGGCAAGCCCCGCAGTGACAACGGCGGCAATGATGCTCTTCTTCATCTTGAGTGCTCCCTCTCCATATCCTTCGATTTATTGATTGCATCCTCGCGTGTCATGCGTAATTATTCAAGCGTATAATTTCGACAAAACAGGATCTCAGATGACGTCCGCAGCAGCATCAAGCGTTTCGTACACCTATGGTTGTCAAACCATGGCGACCCCTTTGAAACGGGTGCTGATGCGACGACCCGGGCCAAGTCTGCTCGGCGCAAGCGCGGATGACTGGCATTACGGCGCCGACTTCGATGCCGAGCGAGCAATTTCTCAATACACGGTCTTCGCAGGGCTGATCGAGGATAGCGGTGCGGAAGTGCACTGGCTTCGGGACGAAGATGACGGGCTTGCGGACGCGATGTTCACCCATGATCCGTCGCTCGTCACCGATGACGGAGCCATTTTGCTACGCATGGGCAAAGCCCGCCGAGAGGCCGAGCCATCGCTTCATGGGAGAGTTTACGAGGCGCTGGACATTCCCATCCTTGGAAGGATCGAAGCACCTGGCCAAGTCGAAGGCGGGGACTGCATCTGGGTCGACGAGACCATGCTTGCGGTCGGTCGCGGCGTACGCACCAATCAAGCCGGCATCGAGCAGCTCCAGGCGATGCTCGAACCGAAAGGCGTCATCGTCAGGGGCTACGACCTTCCTCTCTGGCAGGGTTTCGGTGCCTGCCTCCACTTGATGTCGATCATGTCGCCGCTCGCGGAAAAGCTTGCTCTTGTCCACGCTCCTCTTTTCCCGGTCGCATTCTGGCGCCTCCTGGAGGAACGGGGTTATCGCCTCCTGGAAGCGCCTCTGGACGAGTTCGAACAGTCCAACGGGCTGAACTTGAACGTGCTGCCGATCCGTCCGAGCGACCTGATCATGGTCGACGGCTTTCCCAAGACGAAGGCACTCATGGAGGCTGCAGGCTGCACGGTCAGCACCTTTAAAGCCGATGCTCTCTGCATCGCTTGCGAAGGCGGGCCGACCTGCCTGACCCGCCCGATCCTGCGTGTGACGACATGAGCCGCCGCGCCTTCCAGCACCAGCCGGAGGATGTCCGTCGGCAAGCCCTGATCGATGCGACGCTGGACGCCGTCGCCGACCTTGGCCTTGCCGGCGCCAATGTGCGCGAAGTGGCGGCAAGAGCCTCGGTGACGCCCGGCCTCATCCGCCATTACTTCCAGAGCAAGGACCGTCTGGTCGAGGCCGCCTATGCGACCTTCGTCGCCGAGATGACGGAGGATATGCAACGTCAGGTCGGCGAAGGTTCGCCCGCCGACAGGCTGGAGCGACTGGTGCGCGCCAGCTGCTCGGAGCCGATCGCCAACAGCCGGCATATCGCGATTTGGGCGGCCTTCGTCGGTGGCGCTCACGCCGATACGGCCTTGGCGCGCGTTCATCGGGACGGCTATCGAGCTTTCAGGCAGCTTCTTGAGGACATCATTCGAGCCCTCTGGATCGAGCGGGGCATCGATGCGGATGCAGCTCTCATCGGCCGTCAGGCGATCGCGGTGAACGCGGTGATCGACGGCATCTGGCTGGAGGTATCGCTGGATCGCGCTGCATTCGATGGCATCGACATCCCAAGGCTCGCTCTTGATAGCGTTTTCGCCATCCTCCAGCTGCCAAATGATCAGGGCGCATCACGATGACCAGGAGCTTTGCCACAATCACCCATCGCCTACGCGATACCGGTGGGGCTAAGTGGGCGGTGCATCAGCGCTGTCGTGACATGCAGAAGGCCGGCGCCGACATCATCGAGCTCACCATCGGCGAGCCGGACTTGCCGCCGGATCCCACTCTGATCGAGGTCGCGCATCGGGCCATGCGCGATGGTCGCGTTGGCTATTCGAGTGGCAGGGGCGAACCGGAGCTGATCGACGCGCTGGTCGATCGCTATCAAATCCGTCGGGCCGCTGTCTCCCCTGCCAATGTGCTCTGCTTTCCCGGTACGCAGACCGCACTGTTCGCGACGATCATGGGGCTCGCAGAGGCAGGCGACGGCGTGCTGATCGGCGATCCGTTCTATGCGACCTATGAAGGCGTGATCCGGGCAAGCGGCGCGCATTCGGTGAGCGTTCCGCTTCACCCGGAAAACGGCTTTCGGTTGCAAGCCGAGGATCTCGAAGCCTCGATCACGCCGGCTTCGAAGGTCCTTCTTTTGAATTCGCCGCAGAACCCCTCCGGCGCCGTGCTCGACCAAACCGTCGTCGATGAGATCAGCGAGGTCTGCAGGCGGCATGATCTCTGGCTGGTCTGTGACGAGGTGTATGAGGAACTGGTGTTTGACGGCGTCTTCGTCTCTCCCTTCGATGACCCGGCCAACGCCGATCGTGTGATCGCACTCTCCTCGATCTCCAAATCCTACGCCGCACCCGGCTTTCGCTCAGGCTGGGCGATCGGACCCGCCGACTTCTGCGAGAAGATCCTGCCGCTCTCGGAAGCGATGCTGTTCGGCAATCAACCCTTCATCGCGGATATGACCGCTTATGCCCTTCGCAATCCGTCCGAGACGGCGAGGCGCATGCGCGAGGATTATCGGCGTCGGGCGATGATCATCGAGGAGAGCCTGGCTGCCATCAGCGGGATCACCCCGCACCGGCCGGCGGCCGGCATGTTCCTCATGGCGGATGTCGCCGCGACGGGCCTTAATGGCGAAGCCTTCGCCTGGGCGCTGCTCGATGCCGGTGTCGCCGTGATGCCGGGGTCATCCTTCGGCGAGAACGCAGCCGATCTCATTCGCCTGAGCTTGACCGTACCCGATGACGCCATCATCAGCGCCTGCGAGCGGCTCAGACGCTTCGCGGAGGCCCTTTGATGACGAGGCTCAGCGTCGGCGAAGCGCTCATCAAACTGCTGGAGCGGAAGGATGTCGATACCATCTTCGGCATCCCCGGCATTCATACGATCGAGCTCTACCGTGGCCTCGATGGCAGCCCCATGCGCCATGGCCGCGCCATACGCCATGTTACACCCAGGCACGAACAGGGTGCGGCCTTCATGGCGGACGGCTATGCGCGCGTCACCGGCAAGCCCGGCGTCTGTCTCCTGATCACCGGTCCGGGATTCACCAACGCGCTCACCGCCATCGCCCAGGCAAGAGCGGACAGCATCCCAATGCTGATCATCTCCGGCATCAACGCATGTGAAAGTCTCGGCAAGCAGCTCGGCCATCTGCATGAGCTGCCCGATCAGTCGGCGCTCTCACGCACCGTCTGCCTCGAAACGCACACTCTGCTCGAACCCGATCGTCTCGGCGAGGTCGTGGATAAAGCCTTTGCCGCCATGACCCGGGCGCGGCCCGGTCCGGTTCATATCGAGATCCCGACCGACGTCATGGCCATGACCGTCGGTCTTTCTGATTCGACGCCGTCGACCGCTGCCAGTGCCTCCCAAGATGCGGGCAAAGCCAACATCGAGAGGGCTGCAGCCTTCTGCCAATCGGCGAGCGCCCCGATCATCCTGGCAGGCGGTGGCGTCAGGGACAGTGTCGCCGTGCAGCGCTTGGCGACGAGCCTGGATGCGCCGGTCGTCTCGACCGTCAATGCACGCGGCCTGATGGCGGGGCACGCTCTGAACGTTCCCGCGAGTGCTACCCTGACGTCGGTTCGACGTTTCATCGACGAGTCCGATTTGGTGCTGGCGCTCGGTACGGAGCTCGGACCAACCGACTATGACATGTACGACACAGGCACGATGCCTGCGCTGGCTAGTCTGATCCGCGTCGACATCGAGGCTGCACAGTTCACAAGGCGTGACGATCCAGGCCTCATGATCGAGGCCGACGCCGCCACCTTCGCATCGTCCCTGGCCGATGAGCTGACGCCTGCCGAACGACGTGGAGCAGCACGAGCTGAACAGGCAAAACAGGCGGCGCTCGAAGAGATCGGCCCTGCCTATCGAGCGCATGTCGATCTACTGCATGAAATCTGGTGGCATCGGCCCGATGCCATCATGGTCGGGGACAGCACGCAGCTTGTCTATGCCGGGAACATGTTCATCGAACCGCCGGGACCCGGCGTCTGGTTCAATTCGGCGACCGGCTTCGGCACGCTCGGTTATGCGGCGCCGGCCGCGATCGGCGCGTCGCTCGGCCGTCCGGATCAGCCGGTAATCTGTTTGATCGGCGATGGCGGGCTGCAGTTCACGCTTGCCGAGATCGGAAGCGCTTTGGATTGCGGCGCCGACGTCGTCTTCCTCGTCTGGAACAACCGTGGCTATCAGGAAATCGAAACCTCGATGATAGCAGCCGACGTCCAGCCGCTCGGCGTCAGACCATCAGCGCCGGATTTCGTGAAGATCGCCGAAGCTTACGGCCTTTCGGCTGAACGGGTCGACGATCTTGACCAACTCGGCGGCATCGTCGGACGGTCAACGGGCCCCTGCCTGATCGAATACATCTGTCCGTGACGACCGGTCGGCAATGTTTCAGGCCGACCGTGTCGGCCCGCCGATCGCAGCCGTCATATCGGCTGCAGCCCGCTTGGTCCTCGGGCCGAGCTCGCCGACGCGATCATAGGTCAACCGGGTCGTCGGCCCGGAGATCGACACAGCGGCGACGACCTCGTTGAACTCGTTACAAATCGCGGCCGCAACGCAGCGCATGCCGACTGTCGCCTCCTCGTCGTCGAGCGCCCAACTACGCTCACGCGTCTTTTCGAGATCGGCGAAGAAGCGGCGATCATCGGTCAGCGTCTTTCTGGTGAAGCCGGGCATGCCGACCTTCTCCATCAGCTTCTTGATCTCCCCATCCGACCAGGTCGCGAGGATCGCTTTGCCCATGGCGGAGGAATGGATCATCGTCCTCGTGCCGGGACGGTGAAAGGCGCGGATCGGATTGTGGCATTCGATCTGCGCCAGATAGACGATCGAACCGTCGTCCTCGACCCCGAGATTGACCGATTCGCCGGTCTCGCCCATCAGATCGCGCATCAACGGCCGGGCCATGTCCACGACCTTCCGATTGCGCAGGAAACCGTTGCCGATCTGGAACGCCGTCACGCCGATGAACCAAAGCTTGCGCTCCTTATCCATCGTCACGAAGCCATTGGTTTCGAGCGATGTCAGGATTCTGTGGGTGGTCGACGTGGTGGTGCCGGTTTGATGCGCGATCGAGGTCAACGTGATGCCGTCGACCTCCGAGACCGCCGTCATGATGTCGATCGCGCGATCGAGAACCTGGATGCTCCCCGCCTCTTTAGCGCGCGCGCCGCCGCGGCGTCCCAAAGACCCCTGACGCTCCATCCTGCTCGCTGCCATCATGCCTCCCAGATTGCCGTTTATCACGGATTTCGTTCGTTCTTATATAGCGCAATCTTTCCCGAAATTCGCATCTGTTTTTGAAAAAAACTTACAACCTATTGTTTTTTATGATCAAAAGTTTTTCCCATTATGCAGAAACTTTCCCATTTTTGCGATTGTTAATGATCTCCGTGATTCGTAGTCTGGATGCAGTGGCAGTGCACCGACGAACGCGGATAAGCTGCCGAGCATCAATGAGACGATCATTCGGAGGATAGATCATCGTGCTGGAGAACACGGACATCGAGGCTGGAAGACAGACATTCTTCGAGGCCGCGCTTTCGGAGAGCGATCCCGAGCTCGCCGATGCGATCGCCAAGGAGTTTGACCGTCAGCAACATGAGATCGAGCTGATCGCATCCGAAAACATCGTCAGCCGCGCCGTCCTCGAGGCCGCCGGCAGCGTGCTCACCAACAAATATGCCGAAGGCTATCCCGGCCGTCGCTATTATGGCGGCTGCCAATATGTCGACATCGCCGAGCAGCTCGCGATCGATAGAGCGAAGGCGCTGTTCGGCTGCGGCTACGCCAATGTGCAGGCCAATTCCGGATCGCAGGCGAACCAAAGCGTCATGCTGGCACTGATCAAGCCGGGCGACACCATCCTCGGCATGAGCCTCGATGCCGGCGGCCATCTCACCCATGGCGCCAAGCCCAATCTCTCCGGCAAGTGGTTCAACCCGATCCAGTATGGCGTCTCCGAAGAAACCCACCTGATCGACTACGATCAGGTTGAGCGTCTCGCCAAGGCACATAAGCCGAAGATCATCATCGCCGGCGGATCGGCCTATCCCCGCATCATCGACTTCGCCCGCTTCCGCTCGATCGCGGATGAGGTTGGCGCGATCCTGCATGTGGACATGGCGCATTTCGCCGGTCTGGTGGCCGCAGGCGTCCATCCGAGCCCCTTCCCACACGCCCATGTCGTAACCACCACCACCCACAAAACCCTTCGCGGCCCGCGCGGCGGCATGATCCTCACCGATGACGAGGCGATCGCCAAGAAGATCAACTCCGCGATCTTCCCCGGCCTTCAGGGCGGCCCGCTCATGCATGTGATCGCCGGCAAGGCCGTTGCTTTCGGCGAAGCGCTGCAACCGCCGTTCAAGGCCTACGCCCGCTCGGTCGTCGAGAATGCCAAGGCGCTCGGCGAGGTGCTGAAGTCCAGCGGCCTCGATCTCGTCTCCGGCGGCACCGACACCCATGTGCTGCTGGTCGATCTCAGGCCGAAATCGGTGACCGGCAAGGATGCCGAGACGGCGCTCGGTCGCGCGCATATCACCTGCAACAAGAATGGCGTGCCCTTCGATCCGGAGAAGCCGACCATCACATCGGGTATCCGCCTCGGCACGCCTGCGGGCACCACCCGCGGCTTCGGCATCGCCGAGTTCCAGGAGGTGGGCCGCATGATCGCCGAGGTGCTCGACGGGCTGGCCGCCAACGGCATTGACGGAAACCAGGCGGTCGAGGCCAGCGTCAAGGAGCGCGCGATCGCACTCTGCAAGCGTTTTCCGATCTACAGCTGAAGCCGTCAGCGCTGCTGGCGACGATCAACGATTAAGAGAGGGAGCAATCTGATGTCAGGTAATCCAGGTCTGTTCATTCCCGGTCCCACCAACATGCCGACGGCCGTGCAGCGCGCCATGACCGTGGCGCTCGAAGATCAGCGCTCGCCTGATTTTCCAAAACTGACCCTGCCGCTGTTCGAGGATCTGAAGAAGGTCTTCAAGACCGAGACCGGCCAGGTCTTCATGTTCCCGGGCTCCGGCACCGGCGGCTGGGAGTCGGTGATCACCAACACCCTGTCGCCCGGCGACAAGGTTGTGATCGCGGTGTTCGGTCAGTTCTCCCATCTCTGGGCGGACCTTTGCGAGCGCCACGGTCTCGAGGTCGACATCATCGATACCGAGTGGGGCGTGGGTGCTCGTCCCGAGGAATACGCCAAACGGCTCGAGGCCGATAAGGACAAAAAGATCAAGGCCGTCCTCGTCTGCCAGAACGAGACCGCGACCGGCGTGACCTCGGACGTCGCTGCAATCCGAAAGGTGCTCGACGACCACGATCACCCTGCCCTCCTGATGGTCGACGGCGTCAGCTCGATCGCCAGCATCGACTTCCGCATGGACGAGTGGGGTGTGGACTGCGCCGTCTCCGGCTCGCAGAAGGGCTTCATGCTGCCGACCGGTCTTGCGATCGTCTGCGTCAGCCAGAAGGCGCTCGCCTGTTATGAGGACGCCAAGCTGCCGCGCTGCTTCTTCGACTTCGGCGACATGATCAAGCTGAACGCCGACGGTTACTTCCCCTACACGCCGGCGACCACGCTGTTCCACGGCCTGCGTGCCTCCCTCGACATCCTGTTCGAGGAAGGTTTAGAGAACGTGTTTGCGCGCCACCACCGCCTCGCCGAGGCCGTGCGCTGCGGCATCCGTGCCTGGGGCCTGGAGCTCTGCGCCAAGGAACGGAAGTGGTATTCGGATACGGTGAGCGCGATCGTCGTGCCCGCCAGCATCGATGCCAGGGACGTGATCAGCCACGCCTTCAAGAACTACCAGTTGTCGCTCGGCACCGGCCTTACCAAAGTCTCCGGCAAGGTGTTCCGCATCGGTCATCTGGGCTCGCTCAACGAGCTGATGATCCTGCAGGCGCTCTCCGGTACGGAAATGGCGCTTCGCGATGCCGGCTATCAGGTCGAGCTCGGCTCGGGCGTCGCAGCTGCCCAGAGCTACCTGCTTGAGCAGGCATCCAAGCCGGAGATCAGAAAAATCGGCGCCATGGCTGCTTCCTGAGCCTAGCTGCTTAGCGTTGTAGAGGAGCCGGATGGGACGACATCTTCCGTCATGTCGATCCCGACCGGCTCCTCTTATGTTTCAGCCAGATCGTCTGGCCGACAAAAAGAAAAACAAAGGCCTAGATAGACAGCATATGCAATGTTCATCGATCTCCGCGCACTCGAAATCGGGGCGGCCCTGCGTCACTATCGACGACCGACGCAGCTTGACCGGAGGGTCGATGTTGCGAGCAATGGATGTTGATCCCATCACTTAGCTGTCTGTCGAGGCAACAGGGGGAACACCATGAGTTTTAAGATTTTGATCCTCGGCGCTTCCTATGGTTCGCTCTTCGGCACCAAACTGCTGATGGCCGGCCATGACGTGACGCTGGTCTGCCGAAAGGCGACGGCCAAGCTGATCAACGACGAAGGCACCGAAGTTCGCCTGAAGCTGAAGGACGAGGCCGAACATCGTTCGATCCTCTCGAAAGACCTTCCCGGTCAACTGGACGCTAAAACGCCGGAGGATGTCGATCCCAGCGGCTATGACCTCGTCGTCCTCGCCATGCAGGAACCGCAATATGTCGTCCATGCGATCCGCACCCTGCTGATCAAGATCGCTGCCGCCGAACGACCCTGCCTTTCGCTGATGAACATGCCGCCGCTCCCCTATCTGAAGCGGATCCCTGGCCTGGACACCGTGCCGCTCGAGCCGGCCTACACGGACGCAAGCGTTTGGGAACGGTTCGAACCGGAGCTCGTTTCGCTTTGCTCACCGGATCCACAGGCCTTCCGCCCCCCCGAAGAGCCGGTCAACGTACTGCATGTCGGCCTGCCCACCAACTTCAAGGCCGCGATCTTCGGCAATGATCGCGACAACGTCATGCTGCGAACGCTGGCATCGGACATCGATGCGGTTCGTCTGGACGGCAAGGATGTGCCAGTGAAGCTTCGCATCTTCGATTCGCTGTTCGTGCCGTTTGCCAAGTGGAGCATGCTGCTCACCGGCAATTATCGCTGCATCACCGGCGAGACGCCGATCTCTATCCGTGATGCGGTCCATGGCGATCTTGAAATCTCGAAGCGGATCTACGGCCAAGTGGATGCCCTGACCCAGCGTCTCGGAGCCGATCCCGCCGATCAGGTGCCTTTCGAGAAATATGCGAAGGCCGCCGAGAGCCTGTTAAAGCCCTCCTCCGCCGCGCGCGCCGTGGCTAATGGCGCGCCGATGATCGAACGGGTCGACATGCTGGTGCAGCTCATCGGACATGGCCTTGATATGCAGGACCCGGCGATCGACCGGACGGTCGATACAGTGGAAGAAGCGCTCGTCACCAACCAGCGAAGACACGCTTAGGGCAAATTCCGATCAGACCGGATCGGAAAAAGCCCCAGCGGTCATGTCGGGCATAAGACGCGCGGATGGACACAGCGGCCGGCACCCAGTGCGTGCTCGGTCGCTGGTTTATCCAGAGATAACCCTGCCGAGCACTGATCAGTTGGTTGCAGCATCAGACGGTGTTTCAGGAAGCTTCGGCAGATCGCCTGTGACGCCGCGCACGAAGTAATCCATGGACAAAAGGTCGGCATCGGACATCACACTCCGCGCCGGGACGAGGATCTCGCCATCGGCACCCTGGATAGGTCCTTCGAAGATCCGACGGCTTCCATCGATGATCTGCGACTTTTCCCTCTCGATCAGGTCCCGCACAGCGTCAGGCACGACATCCGCCATCGGCGCCAGACCAACGGCACCTTCCTCAAGTCCCCACCAGATGTTCTCCGATCGCCACGTTCCTTCATGGAGTTGTTTGGCGATATCGAGATAGATCGGCGCCCACTCGAAAACGGCGGAGGTCAATGTCAGTTCGGGCGCGAACAGGCTCATGTCACTCTGGTAGCCGATCGCATATCGACCCCGCTTGGCGGCAGCTTGAATGACTGCCGGTGAATCCTGCTCCATGGCGAGCACGTCGGCCCCCTCATCGAGCAGCAATTCCGCCTTCTCGCCTTCGATGTCCGGCCCATACCAGGTGTTGGTCCATTCGACGCGCACATCGACATTGTTGTTGACGCTTTGTGCGCCGAGCGCAAAGGCGTTGATGCCATGCACGACGTCCGGCGTCGGCAGGGCCGCGACGTAACCGAGCTGGTTCGACTGGGTCATGATGCCGGCAAGCAAGCCCGTCAGGTAGCGCGCCTGATACATGCGGCCGAAATAGGTCCCGGCATTGCGCTCGGTCTTGTAGCCGGAGCAATTCATGAAGATGACGTTTGGATAACGGCGTGCCGCTTCGATCGTCGGATCCATATGATCGAAACTGGTCGTGAAGATCACGTTGTGGCCTTCAGCGACAAGCCGATCGATCGCTTCCAGAACGAGATCCGGATCGCCGGGCACTGATTCGACATAGGTCGCTGCAGAAACATAGGGCAGCGCCTCCATGGCCTGGCGCCCTTTCTCATGAGCGTAGGTCCATCCGGCATCGCCGATCGGGCCGACATACAGGAACCCGGCGCGGATATCCTCGATGGCCGCCGGCGTCGCTGCGGTCGCCGCAACCGTGGCTGGCAAAGCCAGGGAATCGGCGAACCTCGCGGCTCCCTCGACCATCCAAAGCGCATCTCTCACCGGCGTCAGATATTCGGATGCGACCCAGCCTTCTTCACCATTTTTCCAGACCACGCGAAACCAGGTGCGGCGCTCTGACGTGTTGATGGTCTCGTCCAGCTTTCGCAGGTAAGCACCTTCGGCAAGGGAACGCAGCGGCGCGTTCTCCACCGACGGCCCGCGGCGAAAGTTCAACGCGCGGGTGTTGACCATGTAAATCTGTTCGAGTTCAGATTTCTCGATTTTGCCTGTCTGATCCGATTGCAACCACCCACTCGCTTGGGCGTCTACCTTGTCGGCCTGGCCCAAGGTCATGCAACTGATCAGAAAGAGGATAACGGCCGACCTCAGTCGAAACATGAAATAACTCCCTAAAGCTCATTCTTATGGCTCGGCAACCAGGCGAAAACCCGTATGCGGAACGGCGAGATCACCGAGATAGTAGTCGCGTGCAGCGCAGCGCGACTGCGTCGCTGAGCTGGTCCAACTCCCGCCCCGGCGGACACGCAGGGGCGTCGTTTCTATGTCGATCCTGGGATCATTCCGATCGTCACCATATCGATCAACGTCGTCGACATAGGCATCGAGCACCCATTCCGATGCATTGCCATGCATGTCGTAGATGCCTTGAGGTCCGACCTGATAGCTGCCGACGGCGATGGTACTATCGGCTTGCGACCCATCGCCGTCCTCGCGCAAGTTTCCGAACGCGCCTGCTTTCTCCGTGGCTCCCTCTGTCCACCCATACCCGCATGCATATTCCCATTCCGCTTCCGTCGCCAGTCGAAAAGGCGTCCCTGTCTCCTCACTAAGCCAGCTGGCGAACGCTACAGCGTCTTGCCAACTCACATTGACGACTGGCTGATCGTCGCCGTCCAGCGAATAACCGGCTTTTGAACCACTGTCATGCGAGGCGCGAAAACGGCGAAACTGCGCATTGGTGATCTCGTGCCGACCGAGAAAGAACCCGTCGACGCAAACCTGACCGACCAGACCTGCTCTATCATCGCCCATGTCGAAGCATCCAGGCGGCAAGCGGACGAAGCCAATGCCGATGAGGGGATCCACCCAGATCTCACCGGCGCCATCGGGCTTACCTTCCGAACCCGGCATATCATCTTGGAAATGACGACGTTCGATTGGCCAGGTCACCGCGCTTGCAAGCGTTGGCACTTGCAGGAGGAAAAAGAGAATGGCTATCGAGACCGTTTTCTTCGTGATCAGCGAGACAAAATATCCGCCTCTCGATGCCAGCCCCGCTCGTGATGCGGCGGGGTCGATTTGGCATTGTTGCATCGTTTATGCTCGGTATTCTTGTTGATTCGGTAACAAAATTGCTCTGGAAACCCTGCTCCGTGAGCATACGAACACCGGCAGGATCTGTTTCAGAGCCGCGCAATTGTTGAACGATCTCAAGCCCTAAATAGACAACAGGGGCTTATGCATCGCAAGATCCAAACCGTCTTTTGACAAGCGCTTAGCCAATTTCAGATGACGTGCGATATGATGGCCAAATCTGACGTTGCGGGGTTGAGCAAGTCACCCCGCATCGGATCGCCAGCCATGATAGCCGGGCGCATTGCAGTTAAGCGGCAGATCGATCGCCATGCCTTTGGCATTCGATTCATAGATGGCCGTGATCAGCTCCAATGATCGTCGCGCATCGGCGAGTTCCACCGGAGGCGGCACGCCATCGGTGATGGCTGCGTGCATCAACGCGAACTGGCGGGCGAAACGTTCCTGTGCTGGCGCACAATCCAAAAGAACCTCGTCGACCGCAGCCTGTGTCGCCGGCGCTCTTGCCTGGAACGTCCAGGGTGACGTGCCCGGATTGTAGGCTTCGAAACCACTTTCCGCACTTAAATCCGAGAAGCAAAAGCGCAGCCTCGAGCGATCGTCGGCGCTGCCGAGGGTGACGGACGAGGTAACGAGCGCGCCGCTTTCCGTCTCCATGATGATGGCCGCGCAATCGTCCACCTCGATCGGGTTGACCGATGTCGCCAGCTTCGCCTGGACCGATTTGACGGGGCCGAGCACACGAACCAACAGGTCATGGATATGGATGGCATGGCTGACGATGGCGCCGCCAAGCTCTGACTCCCATTTGCCGCGCCAGGGTACGGCATAGTAAGCGGCATCTCGGTTCCAATGGGTCTCTAGCGTCGCCACCAGCGGCCGGCCCGCAAGGCCTCGGTCCATGAGATGGACGAGTTGCTCGATACCCCGGCCGAAGCGGTATTGAAAGACCGGCACGACCAGGCGACCGGCGCGCGTTGCAGCCTCCTCCACCTCATCGAGATCGGCGAGCGAGCCCACAAGCGGCTTTTCACAAACCACATGCTTGTCCGCCGCGAGACCCGCAAGGATGGCTGATTTATGCAGCTTAGGCGGCAGACAGATGTCGATGATATCGACATCACCCCGGCCGACGAGATCGTCCAGCGACGGAACGTAAGCTGCGCCGGAGCGTGCGACGAGCGGCGCTGCCCGCTCCGCGTCCAGATCGCCTATGACCGTAACGTCGAACAGATCGGGATTGGCGAGATAACCGTCCAGATGCGCAGCCCCGATCCCGGCGCCGACGATCGCCACCTTATAGCGCATCAGCGAAGATGTCCGAGGCGAACAGCTGAGGCCTGCGCCTTCAACGCCAGCTCCATCACCTTGAAGCAATGGGATTGCCGCATCGCCGTCTCGGTGCGGTCGCGCACGTCGTTCATCAGCTGACGGTAATAGGGGCGCGCGTCGCTTGCGCAATCGACATGTTCGACCCGGTCGCCGTTCACGACGAACAGATGATCGGTGCCCGGCCGTCCCGCGATGTCGACATATTTTCGAAGCTCGATATAGCCCTCGGTCCCAAGGATGGTCAGCCGTCCGTCCCCCCAGGTGGGCAGACCGTCCGGCGTGTACCAGTCGACGCGGATGTAGCCATGGCCCTTGTCGCTTCTCAGCACGATCTCACCGAAATCCTGCAGACCCGGCGTCTCAGGGTTGGCATAGTTCGCGATCGTCGACGAGGCGATCTCGGCATCCTCGGAGCCGGTGAAATGCAGGAACTGATCGATCTGGTGACTGGCGATATCGGTCAGGACACCGCCATAGCGGTCAGGATCGAAGAACCAGTCCGGGCGAAGATGCGCGTTCAGCCGATGCGGCCCCATGCCGAGCGTCTGCACCACACGGCCGATCCGGCCCGCCTCGATCAACTCACCCGCCTTGGCGACGGCCGGCACTTCGAAACGTTCGGAGAAATTCACGGACCAGATGCGCCCGGTCTCGGCGACCGCCCGCTTGATCCGCTCGAAATCGTCAAGGGATGTGCAGCCGGGCTTGTCGGTCATCACATCCTTACCCGCGCGCATCGCCTCCACGGCAATGTCGGCGCGATCGGCGGGGATGGCCGCCGTCACGATCAGATCGATGTCGGCATCGTCGATGATGCGGCGCGGATCGTCGTAGCGTTTCAGGTCCGGAAACCGCTCGACGAAACCCTTGAGCGGCTGTGGCTCGCCGTCGGTCCAATAAGCCTTGCATGTGCATCCCAGTTCCAGGAGCCGGCCGGTCTGCTCATAGATATGGCGATGGTCGAGGCCGATGACGGCGAATGTGATCAAGATGTCTCTTCCAGTTTGACGTGACGTCGTTCCTTGGAGGACAGCATCAGCGCATCGATCAGCCGATGAACCTCCAGCGCTTCCCGACCATTCGGACTCGGCTCCCGATCCTGGTCCAGCGCATCCAGAAACCTCTCGATCAAACGCTGATGCCAGTCATGGGGAAAGGCCATCGGGTCAGCGCCGCCACCGCTGCCTGTCGTCTCGCCGACGATCTCTCGACGTCCATCCTGGAAGGCGAGCGCGAGCTCACCGCCGGTGAGCGTGGCCGTTCCCAGACTGCCGGTGATGGTCAAGCTCTCGACGGCGCCGGGATAGGCGGCGGTCGTCGCCGTGATCGAGCCAAGCGCGCCACTCCGGAAACGCACACCGGCGCCGACGAAGTCCTCGCTCTCCATCCGATGCAGTCCCGACGTTCCGGCGATCGCGGCGACCTCATCGACGGGTCCGGTAAGCGACAGCATGAGATCCAGACAATGGATCGCCTGGCTGATCAGCACCCCGCCGCCATCGCGCGCATAGGTTCCGCGCCCGGGCTCGTCATAATAGCTCTGCGGCCGCCACCAGGGGACGACGAGCTGCACGGTCTGAACGTCGCCGAGCTCTTCGGCTTTCAACTTTGCCCGCAACGCCAGCGACGCTTCGCGAAAGCGGTGCTGAAACACGATCCCCAGCCTGATCCCCGCCCGCTCACAACCATCGACAAGCCTTAGAGCCGCCCCGGTCGTCCGTTCGACCGGCTTTTCCATAAGGATGTGTTTCTTTTTGTCGGCGATCGCTTCGACCAGATCTTGCCTGGCGTTAGGCGGCGTAAGCAGGAGAACCGTATCGATCATCGGGTCGTCGATGACGTCCTCGATCCGACTCACCGCAGGCATCGAAAAGCGCTCGGCGAAGGTTACCCGCCGCTCCGAATTCGGGCTGAACACCGCATGTACGTCAACCCGATCAGTTAACGCCTCAAGACTTTTGCCATGGGGCAGAGAGGCCATGCCAAGCCCGATGACACCTATCCCGCGCCTATCACCCAAACCCCTCTCCGCTCTTCAGGGACGACCACGATGTCCACGCATCCGACAGGATCAACTCGTCCCATGTTAGGTTGAAGCGCTGCTGGAAGCGAGCCCCGGACTTGCCAAGACGGTTTATCACTGGGAGCAGTCCGCTGGATAAGCATCACCGAAGGAACGAACGAGTCGTCATACCGATGCGGCTGGTCGTTCAGACATTCATCGCTGACCATAGGTAAGGCCTTTTAGGACGCTCTCCATCGTTGATCGCGTTTGTGTCATTAGACTTTGCAGCATTTTCAATCTCAAATTGTATTCGAAGGCCCCGCCCGGCTACGGTTTTTTCTAATCAAATACTGGGAGACTAAGACATTATGAGCGTCTTGAGATCATTGACGCACGCCACCGTGATGACAGTTTTACTTTCGGGCGCTGCGCGCGCCGAAGCGATCAAAGCCGAGGTTCTGCACTGGTGGACTTCCGGCGGCGAATCGGCGGCGATAAAGGTCTTTGCAGACGCCTTCTCGGAGGCCGGCGGCGAATGGATCGACACGGCTATCGCCGGTGCCGACAATGCACGCAACGCCGGCATCAATCGCATCATCGGTGGTGAATCGCCGACCGCGATGCAGTTCAATATCGGCAGGCAATTCGACGAATTGGTTGCGGAGGGCATGCTGCGTGATATGGAAAACATCGCAGCCGAAGGACAGTGGCGGGATAACCTGCCGCGCGCCATCCTCGAAGCAACCGTGCGTGACGGCAAGTTTTACGCCGTGCCGGTCAATGTCCATGGTGAAAACTGGTTCTGGACGAACAACAAGGTTTTCGCCGATGCCGGCATCGAGCCGCCGACCTCCTATCAGGAGCTGATCGAAGCAGGCCAGACGCTCAGGGATGCCAGTGTCATTCCGCTGGCGCTCGGCGGACAGCCTTGGCAGGAATATCTGACATTTCTCTCTACACTGCTCGCCGAAGGCGGGCCGGATGTCTATCTCTCAATCCTCGGCGAGAATGATACCGAAGCGGCGCGCAGCGACGGCTTTCGCAAAGCCGCCAAGACGTTCGCAGCGCTTCGCGAGCTGGTCGACGAAGGCAGCCCCGGGCGTAACTGGAACGATGCCACGTCGATGGTGATCACGGGACAAGCCGCGGTGCAGGTCATGGAGGACTGGGCGAAAGGCGAGTTCATCGCCGCCGGCCTGACGCTTGGCGAGGATTACGAATGCACAATCATCAGCGAGGATCGGGGCTATATCCTCGGCGGTGACGTGTTCGTGTTTCCGGTGGTCGAAGATGCCGCCCATCAGGCGGGACAGGATGCGCTCGCACGGCATATGATGTCGGCGGACACACAGGTTGCCTTCAATGAGAAGAAGGGCTCGGTGCCGGTGCTACTCAATGTCGACGTTTCTGCAATGGACAGCTGCGCCCAAAGCGCCATGGCGCTGATGCAGGATGCGACCAAGCAGATTCCCTCGCACAGCCTTCTCTCGACGCCCGACCTCACAGGCGCGCTGACCGATGTGGTCACCGAATTCTGGAATGCTCCGGACATGACGATCGATACGTTCATAGAGAACACGGCCTCGGCACTGGAGATAGCGGGCTGATCCTCCTGGACCGGCGCTTATAGAAAATTCAAATGACGGCGCTCTAGGTTTCGAGATCTGCATCAACTTTCTCATTCAGACCTCGGCGTTATGGATTGATCGATGCACTAGCAATCGGCAGGCGCAAGGAATGTCCACCGACGTCGTTATTCCGGAGGTAACGCATGGGAGCCATTGGCAGCCCTGAGAAGACCGAGGCACCGGGTCATCGCAGGCTGATACGACGCCAGTTGCCGGCGACCATTGCGCTTTTGCCGGCAGCACTGATTGTCATCGTCGTCTATGTCGGCTGCATGGCCTGGACGGTCACGCTCTCCTTCACCAGTTCGAAATTGCTACCCAAGTTCGACTTCGTCGGATTCGATCAATATGAGCGCCTGTTCGCCAGCACTCGATTCCTGATCTCGATCGAAAACCTGGTGGTGTTCGGCGCTCTCTTTCTCGTCGGATGCCTAGCTCTCGGCTTTCTCCTCGCGGTGTTCGTCGATCAGAAGGTTCGGGCGGAGGGCGTATTCCGCACGATCTATCTCTACCCGCATGCCCTTTCCTTCATCGTCACCGGCCTCGTCTGGCAGTGGTTCCTGAACCCGACACTCGGATTGCAAAAGCTGGTCCAGGATGCCGGCTTCGAGGACTTTACCTTCAACTGGCTGGTCGACCGAGACATGGCGATCTACACGGTGGTGATCGCCGGAATTTGGCAATCTTCAGGCCTGGTCATGGCGATCCTGCTCGCCGGCCTTCGCGGTGTGGATGATCAGATCTACAAGGCCGCGCGCGTCGACGGCATCCCGACTTGGCGCTACTACGTCTCCATCGTCTTGCCGATCATCCGACCGATGTGATCACCGCGACCGTGCTGCTGGCGCTGGCCGTGGTCAAGGTCTACGATCTCGTGGTCGCCATGACCCACGGCGGGCCTGGCATCGCCTCGGAGGTGCCGGCGAAGTTCGTGATGGACCATCTCTTCCAGCGCCAGAATGTCGGCCTCGCCATGGCCTGCACCACCTTTATGCTGGTGACCGTGATCATCGTCGTTACACCCTGGCTCTATGTCCAATATGGACCAAGAAGCCAGGCCGGCAGGCAATGAGCGCCGTGGACACCCCACTGATCCGCATCCCCGCCGGTCGGCGTCCCAGGCATGTCACCTGGGGACGTGTAGGTCTCTACGCCTTCATGATCAGTGCAGCGCTTTTCTTCCTTTTGCCGATCTGGATCATGCTGCTGACGTCGGTCAAGACCATGGATGAGATCCGTCTCGGCAATATCCTCGCCTGGCCCGAGGTCATCACTTTCGAACCGTGGATTACGGCCTGGTCGTCAGCCTGTACCGGCCTCACCTGCGAGGGCGTCAGCGTCGGTTTTTGGAACTCGATCCGCATCCTGGTTCCCTCGGTTATCGTCTCGACCCTGGTGGGCGCCGTGAACGGGTATGCCCTCACCTACTGGCGTGTCAGGGGCGGGAACCTGATGTTCGGCATTCTCTTGATCGGCGCCTTCATCCCCTACCAGGTCTTCATCTATCCACTGGTGCGAGTCTTCTCAACGCTCGGCATCTATAATTCACTCTTTGGCATCGTTCTGGTTCACACCATTTTCGGCATGCCGATCCTGACGACACTCTTCCGGAGCTTTTATGCATCCCTGCCGCGTGAGTTGTTCAACGCCGCGCGCGTCGATGGCGGCGGCTTTTGGGCGATCTTCATGAGGGTGATGCTGCCAATGTCGATACCGATGCTGACCGTTGCGATCATTCTTCAGGTCACCGGCATCTGGAACGATTTCATCCTTGGCCTGGTTTTTGCCGGGCGTGACAACCTGCCGATGACCGTCCAGCTCAACAATATCGTCAACTCCCAGGAAGGCGAGAAACTCTACAACGTCAATATGGCGGCCACCTTGCTGACCAGCATCGTTCCGCTGGTCATCTATTTCCTATCAGGCAGATGGTTCGTCCGCGGCATCGCCGCCGGCGCCGTAAAGTGACGTGGTCACGCCATCTGCCCGGAGCGACCGAGCCTGGTCGGACGGTATGCAGCCCGGTTTGGAGAGGATTGCGAAAGGGGTTGGCGTGGGCCGTCGCATTGAAGAAAAGAGATCGCCTATGCTGTCCAGAACCGGGCCGCATACCGTTGTTGCTGATTCTAGCGGGGTGCAGTCAATGGTGTGGTCGCACCACAATGGCTGAAGTTTCGGTCCGCGGTATCAGCCTGGCGTTCGGTGCGACACGTGTGTTTGATAGCCTCGATTTCAAGGTTTCGAGCGGTGAGTTCATTGTGCTGCTGGGCCCCTCCGGCTGTGGGAAGTCCACGCTTCTCAATGCGATCGCTGGGCTTATCGATGTCGATGAAGGCCAAATCTGGATCGATAAAAAGAACGTCACCTGGGAGGAACCGAAGGACCGCGGCATCGCCATGGTCTTCCAGTCCTATGCTCTCTATCCACGCATGAGCGTGCGCCGCAATCTTTCCTTCGGTCTGGAGATGGCGAGAACGCCGAGGTATGAGATCGAGAGGCGCGTGCGTGAGGTCGCGGCGACGCTGAAGATCGATCAACTGCTCGATCGTCGTCCGGATCAGCTTTCCGGCGGCCAGCGCCAAAGGGTGGCGATCGGCCGGGCCCTGGTGCGCGACGCCAAGGTCTTTCTGTTCGACGAGCCTCTTTCCAACATCGATGCGCAGCTTAGAAGCGACCTCAGGATCGAGATCAAGCGTCTGCATCAGCGCCTCGACGCCACCATGATCTATGTCACCCACGATCAGATCGAAGCCCTTACGCTCGCCCAGCGGATCGCCGTCATGCAGGATCATGAAATCCAGCAACTCGGCACGCCGTCCGAAGTCTATCACCATCCCGCCAACCGTTTCGTCGCCGGCTTCGTCGGTTCGCCACGCATGAATTTCATAGAAGGTCGCCTGGACATCGAGAACGGCGATCTCTTCTTCGTTGCCGGCCATCAACGGTTGCCCTTGAACGGATACGGTTTTGTCAAACCCCCGCAGGTCGGTAGGAGCATCACGCTCGGCGTTCGGCCCGAACATCTTATCATCGGCGAACACGGTTCCTGCAGACTTGAGGGCCTTGCCGTCGATATGGTCGAGCCCATGGGTGCGGATAGTCTCGTCTGGCTTGGCGACGGCAACGTCACGCTGAGAGCGCGTGTGTCGGGCGAACAGGCATGGGAGAGGGGCGAGATCCTTCCGGTGACCCTGCCGATCGATCAGCTGTCCCTGTTCTCGACCGATGACGGCAAAAGGCTCTGAACGACGTCGTGGTGCCCGGAACGGTGAATGGTTTGTTCGCCTTCGAGGACAACGGCATTGTAACGCTTACCACCACCTGGAATGTCTGGAAGAGCGAGCGACTGCCGTTCGAGATCTATGGTAGCGAACGATCCCTGCCAGCAATTGGCATGCTTCGGCAGGACAAAAAACCGCGGCGGGTCGGACAGGGTCTTTCTGATTTTTTTCGTTCTCCATGCTAAGAGCGGCGGGGGGTTCCGTCGACGCGACGGGCGGTGAATTTTTTGAGGAGCCGAAAAGCTTGGCACGCAGGCAAGGCAGGAGGTCACGTCTGGCACCTCACATAGTGGCAATCGGTGCCGTGGTCGCCTGGCTCACGATGGTGCTGCCGATTACGCTGCTCATGGCCTGGCTGCTGGATCGCTCAGCCGGCAACTGGGTACTGGCCAGCCTGATCCTGGGGCCGCTTGCCTTTGCCGGGCTCTGGTGGGCCATCCAGAACGCCAATCTCAATATTCGCTGGCCGGTGATGCAGTATTTCGGCTGGGGCGCGGTGCTCATGCCGCTGGCGTTCGCCGGCCTGATCCTCACCAACTGGCTGCCGCAGCAGTGGGTCGGCCTTGCGGTTCTCATCATCTGGCTCGGGCTCGGCGCCCGAGGCGTCGCCGCGGCGACAAGGATCGCCGAACGGTTCCTGACCTTCGATCATCACCTGCTCGATCGGCCCTATAGGCTGGTCCAGCTAAGCGACGTCCATGTGGGTTCGCGCAGCTCAGATTTTCTGCATCGGGTGGTCGAGCAGGCCTTGAGCCATAATCCTGATGCGATCCTGTTCACCGGAGATCTGATCGATGCCAGTGCGGTCAAGCCGGAAGATCTGGTGGCGCTCGACAAGATCACTTGTCCCGCCTACTTCGCGATCGGCAATCATGAACGCTATATCGATCTGGATGCCGTCATCGATATGGTAGAGGCAAAAGGCGTCGACCTTCTCCGCAGTCGGGCGATGGTTCAGGGTCGTCTTCAGATCGTCGGCATCGACGATGCCGATCACCCAGATCAGGTCGGCGACGAGCTTCCCGCCATCGCATTAAGCGACAAGCACTATCGGATCCTCCTCTACCATCGCCCGGACGGCTGGCACGTGGCGCGAGACGCCGGCATCGATCTCATGCTCGCCGGCCATACCCATGGCGGTCAGATCTGGCCGTTCAATCACGTGGTCAAACGACGCTTCAAGCATCTGGTCGGCCTCTTCAGCTGGGGTGATCGGCATCTCTACGTGTCGCCCGGAACCGGCTGCTGGGGCCCCATCATGCGTCTCGGCACCCGCTCCGAAATGACGGTGATCGATCTGATCCCGGGTCCAAAGTCAAGCTAGCCGAAATCATGCTCAAGAAAGCGTGTACGGCCACCCTTTGATCATTGGCTCTCCTGCCAAGACACAGCCCGCCTGCAGGCGCTGCTTGCTCAGATCGGCGAGACCAGATTGCCGAGCTTTTCCGTGAGCTTCATGTTCTCGGCATAGTCGACGGGACAATCAACGATCGAAACGGTGCCATCGCCGAGCGCCGTCTTCAGGGTTGGCAGAAGATCTTCGGTGCGCTCGACGCGATAGCCCTTGGCGTCGAAGCTTTCTGCGAACTTAACGAAATCCGGATTGGTGAACTCGATACCGGTGGCGCGCCCGAAATGGCGGTTCTGATGCCATTCGATCAGGCCGTATTTGCTGTCGTTGAAAATGAGGATCACGAAGTCGAGGCCCAGGCGAAGGGCGGTTTCAATCTCCTGATTGTTCATCATGAAACCGGCATCGCCGGTAACCGCCACTGCCTTGCTGTCCGGCTTGGCGAGCTTGGCCGCGATCGCGCCCGGCAGCGCGATGCCCATGGAGGCGAAGCCGTTGGAAATGATGCAGGTGTTCGGCGCTTCGGCCTGATACATCCGCGCCATCCACATCTTATGCGCGCCGACATCGGAGATGACGATGTCCTCGGGATCGAGGGCGGCGCGCAGATCCCAGATGATCTTTTGCGGTTTCACCGGAAAGGCTGTGTCGTCCTGATACTCGCCGATCTCTTTTTTGACGATGTCGTGAAGTTTGTGCAGTGGCGCGTCGGCGCGTCGCCTGGCCTTGGCGGCGATGCGGGCGAGGCTGTCGCCGATCTCGCCGATGACGCCGGCTTCGAGAATGTAGTGCGCGTCGACCTCAGCGGGATTCTCGTCGATATGGACAATCTTCTTGTCGCGATCGGGGTTCCAGAGACGCGGGTGATACTCGACCATGTCGACGCCGACGCAGATCACGAGATCGGCTTTGTCGAAACCGAAGGCGACATAGTCATGGGCCTGCAGGCCGATCGCGCCGAGCGAAAGAGGATGGCTGAACGGAATCGCCCCCTTGGCCATGAAGGTGGTGGCCACCGGCACGTTCAGCTTCTCCGCAAAGTCGACCAGCGTCTCGGACGCATTGCCGCGGATCACGCCATTGCCGACCATGATGACAGGCGCTTCTGCCGCCGAGATCATTGCGGCAACATCGGCGCATTTGCCGTCCGGCGCCGTCGGCGGTGTGGGTGACTGCACCTTCAGCGGCGCACCATCGGCACTGAGCTCGGCGCCTGCGATGTTTTCGGGAAAGTCGAGAAAGCTGCAGCCGGGCTTCTCGGTCTGCGCGGTCTTGAATGCCTTTCGCACGATCTCCGGAATGATCTCCGGCTCGCGGATCTGGGTCGAATATTTGGAGATCGGCTCGAACAGGTTCACCAAATCCAGGATCTGATGGCTCTCCTTGTGCATGCGCGTGGTCGCACCCTGGCCGGCGATCGCGACGATCGGCGCTCTGTCCATATTCGCGTCGGCCACGCCGGTGACGAGGTTCGTGGCGCCAGGGCCGAGAGTCGAGAGGCAGACGCCGGCGCGGCCGGTGAGCCGGCCATAGACGTCAGCGATGAAGGCGGCGCCCTGTTCATGGCGTGTCGTGACGAACTGGATGGAGCTTCCGATCAATGCATCCATCACATCGATATTCTCTTCGCCGGGCACGCCGAAGATGTAGTCCACATCTTCGTTTTCCAGACAGCGGACAAACAGCTCGGCACCCTTCATGTCGATACTCCGATGGGAGGCTTTGGCGATCGACGACGATCGCCGCGTAACGTCGTAGGTCTGGGATTGGTACGAATAGAGACGATGCGATGCCAGAAAAATCCGATCGCGACATGATCACCTCTCTGCGACTCGCCTGTTGAGCCCCCTTCACCGATGATCGTAGCGAATCAAGCAACTGCTGTTACAAAACAGATAGGGATAGCGAAACACCCGTGGCAGGGATGGCAAAAAGAAAGGGAAACGTGATGGGCGACAAGCGACCAAACGTTCTGATGGTTCTGGTCGACCAATGGCCTGGCCCGCTGCTCGGGGTCTCGGGTCATCCGGTCATCCAGACGCCGACACTCGATCAGATCGCGCGCAACGGCGTGCGCTTCACCCGCGCCTATTCCGAATGCCCGATCTGCATCCCGGCAAGGCGCACGCTGATGACCGGCACCACAACGCGCACCCACGGCGATCGCATCTTCGGCACGGTCAATCGCATGCCTGATTTGCCGACTATCGCTCAGTGCTTTCGCGACGGCGGCTATCAGGCTTTCGCCGTCGGCAAGCTGCATGTCTATCCGCCGCGCGACCGCATAGGTTTCGACGAGGTGCTGCTCGCCGAGGAGGGACGTCCGCATCTGGGCACGGTCGACGATCACGATATCTACCTCGCGGATCGAGGCTATCCCGGCAAGCAGTTCGCCCATGGCATGAACAACAACAACTACATGCACCGCCCCTGGCATCTGCCGGAAGACTGCCATGTCACCAATTGGAGCACGGAGCAGATGTGCCGGATGATCAAGCGCCGCGATCCGACGCGCCCTGCGTTCTGGACACTGTCCTACACCGCCCCGCATCCGCCGCTGGTGCCGCTCGCCTGCTATATGGACATGTATCGACAGTTTACGATCGAGCCGGCGCTCGACGCCGACTGGGCGAAGGATGTCTCGAAGCTGCCGCATCCGCTTAAGATGATCCGAAACTTCTATCCCGACTTTTCGCCGGAAGCCGTGGAGGAAATCCGGCGCGCCTTCTATGCGCTCTGCACCCATATCGATCATCAGCTTCGCCTGGTCATCGGCACGCTCCGCGAAGAGGGTCTTCTCGACGACACCGTCATCCTGGTGGCCGCCGATCACGGCGACATGCTCGGCGACTTCGGCCTGTTCGCGAAGCGCACCTATTTCGAGCGATCCGCCAATGTGCCGATGATCCTGATGGGCGTGAAAGACGATCCGCGCGTTGGCGTCGATCGCGTCGACGATCGGCTGGTCGGTCTTCAGGACATCATGCCGACGCTCCTCGACCTCGCCGGACTGAGCGTGCCGCAGAGCTGCGATGGCCAAAGCATGATCGCGGCGGATGACATCCGCTCGTCACTCTACGGCGACTGCCTCGAAAACGCGGGCGCCGCGCGCCTGCTGCATGATGGCCGACACAAGCTGATCTGGTATCCGGCCGGCAACAGCTTTCAGCTG
Source organism: Pseudomonadota bacterium (assembly GCA_039197065.1). Classification (GTDB taxonomy): domain Bacteria; phylum Pseudomonadota; class Alphaproteobacteria; order Geminicoccales; family Geminicoccaceae; genus JANQPX01. Next base: position 235,948 of record JBCCUL010000007.1, read on the forward strand.
TTCGATCTTGACGACGACCCGCAAGAGCTGACCGACCGTGCCGACGATCCCGACTACCAAGCAACGCGCGAGAGCCTGCAGCAGCAGCTCGCCGAGCGCCTCTATGGCGCCGATATCGATCAGGGCTGGGTCAAGGACGGCAAGCTGGAAGGCTTCACACCGCCGCCCTTCGAAGCGAAGCCCGACCGTAGCTTCTCCGGCCAGCGCGGCCTCCACTTCCCGGAACCGCCGAAGGAGGCCCAGGACCAATCCGTCGGCTTCCCCAGCTGAGGCCGAAGGTCGGCCGGCCTGAATTCGGCCGGTGCAACACGGGTCAGCGGGTCCGAAGCTCGCGGCGTCTGATCAGGAGATAACCGAGCGTGACGATGAAACAGGCTAGAACGAAGACCTTGTTGATAAACCAGTTGGCCTGCCAGATCGTCCAGTCCGGCGCTTGAAAGAAAAAGAAGAACTTGGTGACGATGATGATAATCTCGACCACCGAAACGATCATGCCGAGCCAGTAGGTATAGGGTGGCCAGGTCAAGAGCGCCCAGGCGAGCCAGAGATGCGCCACCCACCAGAAGTCCCAATAGATGTGGGTGCCGATCGGCTCGCCATAGGCGGCGTCATAGATAATCGGGAAGATGAACTTGATCACCAGCGTCCAGGCGGCGAGCAGGATCAGCCAGTGGGCAAGGAAGCGGTTCATGATGCGGGGCGTCAACCTAGACGACGCGCGGCGTCGCTCGTGAACTCGGGAATGGGAATTCCGAACGGACAGGCGTTTAGACAAGCCTGATGCTCGCAAGTCAGGCAGACAGCGGCATCGCTGTCGAGCTTGGCGTAGTCTTCGACGGCAAGGGCGGGATTGCGGTAGTCGACGTCGTACATGCGGGTCCGGAGCACCTCGGCGATCGCGACCCCCTCGGGACAAGCCCCTTCGCAACGATCGCAGCCATGGCGACAATAGCGGCCTGACTGCAATGCTGCGTAGCGGCCGAGCAACTCCACATCCCCTGCCCTGTCGTCCTCCTGACCGGACGCGCCGACATATTCGTCGATGTTCTCGAAGCTGGTCATGGAGATGAGTGCCGCGTCGACACGCGGGCTGGAGAGAACCCAGCGAAGGGCGGCCTGCGCATAGGTGCGGCCTTCCTCTTCGAACGGACGCATGTCGTTCAGACGGGCCCCCATCAAGGTCTTCATGGCGATCACGCCGATGTTTTTCTCCCGTGCCTTGTCGAGCACAGGCGGCAAATCGGACTGGATGGCGACGTAGTGGAAGGTGTGCTTGAGCCTGTCATAGAGATCCGGATCCTCGCCGAAGCTGTAGGCGCAGAGCACGACGTCGACCAGATCATGGTCGATCGCATAATCCAGACATTGCGCCAGCCGGCTGCCATGGCCGGACATGGCGCGAAAGCGGATCTTGCCCTGCTCACGGGCTCGCTCCATAAAAGCGGCCCATGCTTCGTTCCGCATGCGGTCGACGCTGTTGACGGCGTGATTGAAGTAGATGTCGACATAGTCGGTCTGCAGGCGCTTCAAGCTGCCTTCCAGCGCCTCCATCATCTCGGCTTCCGTATCGGAGGCCCCTGCCTTGGTTTTCGAGGTCAGCACGTACTGATCGCGCGGCACGCCTTTCAAGCCCTCGCCCATCGCCTCCTCGGACCAGCCAAAACGATAGCTTTCCGCCGTATCGAAAAAGGTGATGCCGCGACTTAATGCATGGCGGACAAGGTCCGGATCTTGCGAACTCGCCGAGCCAAAACCGATCTCGGAAACTTTGAGACCGGTCTTGCCGAGCGTTACATGTCGGCGGATCGAGGGCGAGGCCTCAGCCTTCGATGACGGGACGACGGAACTGACCCCGGCGGCCGTTCCCGTTCCAAGAAAGCTCCTGCGGCTCAACATGGGCAAATCCTCTTGTCGCAATCGGCGATGCAAGCTTAGCAGAAACGCCGCCGAGCGCGAGACACTGGCCGGGACCGACGCCTGACAAACCTCCCCAAGCCTGCGGCAAACGCAACATTGTGACAGTTTTCCCGACTTTCCAGCGTGATAGGACGCTCAAGGCATCCAATCGGGCGCATCCAGCGACAATCCGAGAAGCTTGAAAGCAAATCAAACTTGCGGGCTTTCTGTCGACATGCGAGACCTTGGACAGGAGTCGAACAAAAAAAGACAGGCTGTTTTAGCAAATGCTCCTCGGCCTGCATCAATCAGGAGGTTTTATGGCTAGCTTTACTGTAGCAACTCGGAAATCTGCCTTAGCCCTTGCAGCAGGCGTCTCGGCGCTAGTCATCGCTTCGGCGGCACAGGCGCAGGATGCCGTCGATCTCAGCGGCGAGACCGTCGAATTCGTCATCCCCTTCTCTGAATCCGGCGGCTCCGCGCGCTGGGCCAACTTCTACGCGCCGCTTCTGAGCGAAGCACTGCCCGGCAATCCGACCGTCGTGGTGAAATTCATGCCGGGCGCCGGCTCGACCAAGGGGGCCAACTGGTTCCAGGAACAGAGCGCCGATGATGGCACCGTGATCTTCGGCACCTCCGGCTCGACCCAGTTCCCCTATCTGCTCGGCGATCCGCGGGTGCGTTACGAGTATAATGACTGGCAGGTTGTGCTCGCCTCGGGTGTCGGTGGCGTCACCTATCTGCCGCCCGACATCGCCGAGAAATTCGATGGCGATGCCGACGATCTCGGTGACATCGACTTTCTTTGGGGCAGCCAGGGCGCCACGCGCCTCGATCTCGTCGCCAATCTCGCCTGGAAAATGCTGGGCATGAAGGTCGAGCCCGTGTTCGGCATTGAAGGTCGCGGCGACGGCCGGCTGATGTTCGAGCGCGGCGAGGCCAATATCGACTACCAGACCTCACCCGCTTACTTGAAGAGCGTCGTGCCCATGGTCGAAGACGGCCTTGCCGTTCCGATGATGACCTGGGGCGGCCTGGATGATGCCGGCAACATCATCCGCGATCCCAACTTCCCCGATCTTCCGACCTTCAAGGAGGTCTGCGAGGCGACCGCCGCCTGTGAGACCAGCGGCGAGTCCTGGGATGCCTGGAAGGCTTTCTTCATCGCGGGCTTCCCGGCGCAGAAGATGGTCTTCCTGCCGCAAGCGGCGTCCGCAGAAGTGGTGGCCGCCTATGAGGAAGCGTTCAACACCATCCTCGCGCGCGACGACTTCGCCGAGATCTCAGCCAAGACCGTCGGCATCTATCCTCAGATGACCGGCGATGCCGCGGCCAAGGCGAAGGCTCTGGCAACCGAGGTTCCGGATGCCACCAAGCAATTCGTCATCGACTGGCTGGCTGAAGACTACGGCGTCACGCTGAACTGATATCCAAGGCCGGCCTTCCTCCGGGGAGGTCGGCCGCTGACGCCGGGGACATAGTCCATGGATCTGCTAGCGACCGCGCTGCCGGCCCTTGGCGAGGCCATCACGCTTATTCTCCAGCCGCAGCAGCTCGCCTTCCTGCTGATCGGCGTTCTACTCGGCCTTTCTGTCGGCGTATTCCCGGGCCTTGGCGGCATCGCCGGCCTCAGCCTGGTTCTCCCTTTCATCTTCGGCATGGATCCGGTCTCGGGCCTGGCACTGATGGTCGGGCTCATCGCCGTCGTACCGACTTCGGACACCTTTGCCTCCGTGCTGCTCGGCATTCCGGGATCCACGGCGAGCCAGGCGACCGTGCTGGACGGCTTTCCCCTCGCGAAGAAGGGCGAAGCTGCGAGAGCACTGTCCGCGGCCTTCGTCTCATCGCTGTTCGGCGGCATTCTGGGCGCCATCGTCCTGACCTTTTTCATCCTGATCGCCCGCCCGCTGATCCTGGCCTTCGGCCTGCCCGAGATGCTGATGGTCACGCTCCTCGGCCTCTCGATGGTCGCCATCCTGGCCGGACGGATTCCGCTCAAAGGCGTCGTCGCCGCAGGCCTCGGCCTGATGGTCGGCACCATCGGCGAGGCGGGCGCCGGCGGCAGTCTTCGGATGTCGACCTACGATATTCCCTATCTGATCGACGGTCTCTCCCTCGTCATCGTCGGCCTCGGTATCTTCGCCATTCCCGAAATCGTGGCCCTGCTGCGCCAGGACCGGGCGATTTCCAAGACCGGCAGTCTGGGCAAGGGCTGGATGGATGGGATCAGGGATTGGTGGCGCAATCTCTGGCTGTCGATCCGCTGTTCCGCGGTCGGCGTGCTGGTCGGCGTTATACCAGGCCTCGGCGGCTCTGTGGTCGACTGGATCGCTTACGGCTTCACCGTGCAATCCGCCAAGGACAAGAGCCAGTTCGGCAAGGGCGACGTGCGCGGCGTGATCGGGCCCGAGAGTTCGAACAACGCAAAGGAGGGCGGCGGTCTGGTGCCGACCCTCATCTTCGGTATCCCAGGCTCAGGCAGCATGGCGGTGTTCCTGGGCGGCATTGCACTCCTGGGCTATGACCCCGGCCCTCACATGGTGCGCCACAATCTGGACATCACCTACACCATCGTCTGGTCCCTGGCGCTCGCCAATGTGTTCGGCGCCGGCCTTTGCATTCTGCTTTCCGGTCAGATCGCACGCCTGACCACGATCCGCTTCACCCTGGTGGCGCCGTTCCTGTTCATGGTGATCGCGTTCGCGGCCTTCCAGTCCCGCCAGTCCCTCGGCGACCTCGCGGCGCTTATGGCGATCGGCATGCTCGGCATCTTCCTTCGCCGCTTCGAGTGGTCAAGGCCGGCCTTCCTGATCGGCTTCGTCCTCTCCTCCCAGGCCGAAGGCTTCGCCAACCAGGCGAACCAGATCGCCGGCGCCAAGTTCCGCCAGAGCTTCGAAGCCGGCATGGCCTATATCGCCTCGCCGGTCGTCCTGATCATCCTTCTGCTGACCGTCATTTCGATCGTCATCGGCATCCGCCAGGGCAAACAGATCTTAGGCTCCGACAACCCGCCGACCGGCGCCAAACGTGCCCCTCTGATCTTTCTCATCTGCATCACCGCCTATCTGATGGTGGCCTGGATCGATGCGTTCCAGATCAGCTTGGTGAGCGACAAGATCTTCCCGCTGACCGTCGGCACCGTCACCCTGATCGGCTGCCTCGTGCTGTTGATCAAGATGATGCTGGCGCCGGAAGGACATGCGCTGTTTGCGGATCAGGAGCAAGGCGGCGAGGATGGCAGCGCCCCCCACGGGCTATGGCCGACGCTCGCATGGTTCGGCTTTCTGCTCGTTCTCTCCTCGCTGTTCGGCTTCATCATCGCGCTTACGATCTTCTTCCTCGCGTTCCTGCGCATCCGGGCAGGCATCAGCTGGGCGCAGACCCTGATCTTGTCGGCAGCTGCCATCGGTCTCATCTGTTTCCTGGCCGGCACCCTCAACCGCGATTTCCCGCCAGGGCTGCTGCAGGAATTTGTCGACCTGCCTTGGCCGCTAACCTAATACGAAATTTGGGCTTCACCGAAACGATGGTCTGACATGAGGCAAACCGCTGTTCCCTTTCTCTTCGTCCGCGGCGGCACGTCGCGCGGCCCCTATTTCCTGCGTTCGGACTTGCCGGAGGACAAAGATGTCCTTTCCAAAGTGCTTGTAGCGGTCGTGGGCGCCGGCAACCCGCGCAATATCGACGGTCTCGGCGGCGGCAATGCGGTCACCACCAAGGTCGCGATGCTTTCCCGCTCCGAAGACCCTAATGCCGATGTCGACTATTTCTTCGCTCAGGTCGCCGTCGAAAAAGAGCTCGTCGACTACGCACCGACCTGCGGCAATATCCTGGTCGGCGTCGGCCCCGCCGCGATCGAGATGGGTCTCGTACCGATTACCGGTGACGAAACGCCTGTCCGCATCCGCGGCGTCAATACCGGCGCCCTCGTCGAAGCCGTGGTGCAGACGCCGGACGGTGCGGTGCGCTATGATGGCGATCTCGCGATCGACGGTGTCCCCGGCACCGCAGCACCCATCGCTCTCAACTTCATGGAGGTGGTGGGGTCGCGCACCGGCGCCATGTTGCCGACCGGCAAGGCCAGGGAGACGATCGACGGCATCGAGGTCACCTGCATCGACGTCGCCATGCCCATGATGATCGGCCGGGCCGCTGACTTCGGGATTTCTGGACATGAGAGCCAGGAGGAACTTGATGAGAACAAAGCCCTGTTCGAACGGATGGAGGTTATTCGTATCGAAGCCGGACGTCGCATGGGATTCGGTGATGTCTCCGAAGGTGTTACGCCCAAGATCGGCCTGGTTGCCGAGCCGCGCGGCGATGGCCATATCGCCGCTCGCTATTTCATGCCCTGGACCACGCACCCGACCATGGCGGTGACGGGCTCGCAATGCCTGGCCGCCTCTGCCCTCCTCCCTGGCAGCGTCGCCGCCGGTCTGGCGAGACCGATCGAACCAGCCCCAGCCGTCGTCAAGATCGAACATCCCATGGGCGAGATGGCGGTGACCGTCGACTATGAGCGCGGCGATGACGGCCTCGACTTCAGGTCGGCAGGCGTCGTGCGCACGGCGCGGCTCATCGCGCGCGGCGAGGTGATGGTGCCTGACGGCATCCTGTCCTGAAACGCTCGCGCGAAACGTAAGCAGCACGTCTAGACCAGGCGCGCACCGCCGATCGCATCCGACATGAGGAGCTCTGAACGTGAAGGTCCATATTCTTGACGACTGGTTCGATACGCTCAAAGACCTGCCGAGCTTCAAGCGCCTAGCCGGTCATGACGTCGCCGTCTGGACCGATCACGTCAAGGACGTCGACACGCTGACGGAACGGCTTGCCGAGGCGGAAGCGCTCGTGCTGTTCCGGGAACGAACCCCAATTCCGGGCGAACTGCTGGATCGCCTGCCGAAACTCAAGCTGATCAGCCAGCGGAGCGTCTATCCGCATGTGGACCTGACCGGCTGCAGCCGAAACGGTGTGCTGCTCTGCTCGAACATGCATGCGGACACCCCGTCGATCGCCGCGGCCGAGCTGACCTTCGCCCTGATCCTGGCCGCCGCGCGCCAACTACCGGAACAGACGACATCGCTGAAGGCCGGCAAGTGGCAATCAGGCGTTGGCCAGACGCTTGCTGGACGGACGATCGGTCTCTACGGCTTCGGTCGGATCGCGAGGCAGGTTGCGGACTATGCGCGCGCCTTCGGCATGAAGGTTGTCTGGTGGGCCTCGGACGCCGGTCGTGCCCGTGCTGCTGCGGCTGGCGAGATCGTTGCTGAAAGTCGGAGAAAATTCTTTGCCGACGCCGATGTCGTCAGCCTGCATGTGCGCCTGAAGCCGGAGACGAAAGGCATCATCGGCGAGACGGATCTGCTCGCCATGAAACCGTCAGCGATTTTCGTGAACACGTCACGCGCCGGTCTCGTGGCGCGGGGCGCACTGGAGGCGGCTTTGCAAGGAGGGCGTCCGGGCAAGATTGCACTGGATGTCTTCGAAACCGAACCGATGACCGACGCTGACGATCCGATTGTCAGCCACCCATCGGTCATCGCAACGCCGCATATCGGCTATGTGACCGAAGACGAGCTCGGTCTGCAGTTCGCTGATATCTACGATCAGATCAACGCCTACGCCGAAGGTGCGCCGATCAATATGATCAACCCCGAGGTCTGGGAACGACGCTGAGCCTCTTAAGGTGCCGTTTGAGACAAGGGCTATCTCACCACGGATGAGACCAATGCGACCTTTGGTGCAGCAACGCCTTCAAGAAAGCCTGAAGTCGCCTATCATGTGGAACAGGCCTCGATCCGAGACAACAGATCGTCAAAGTCCACCGGTTTGGTGAGATAGTGATCGGCGCCGATATTGATGCCTTTGTCTATCGCCTGCTGAAAGGCCAGTGCGGATAGGAACAAGAACGGCTTTGGGCTGTGATTCGGCAAGGTCTGGAGCTTTTCCTTGAGCTCGAACCCATCCATGTTAGGCATGCCGATATCGGAGATGATCACATCCGGATTCTCCGCGATGATGGTTTCGAGGCCGATGGCGCCATCCCCCGCCTCGAGGGTCTTATGGCCGGCATCCTCAAGCTCATCGACAATCAGTTGCCGAAGGTCCTGTTCATCTTCGATAACGATGATTGTAGCCATATCGATCTTCACTCACCAAGTAAAATGGGCAGCGCTTGGACAAGCGATCTTCAGCTTATTCCTCAGTAATGAAAAAACTGTTAACAGCTTAACTATGCTCTGAGAGGCGCAATCGCTTCAATATGGTCCGGCGACAGACCGCAGCAGCCGCCGATAATCTGCACGCCGGATTCGACCCATCCATCGGCATATCGCCGAAACTCATCTGTTGGGATGATCGCGTCAAACTGCCAGTGCGGCATCTTGAAATAGCCTGAGTCGGGATAGGCCATGAGCGGGCCGTCATAGGCATCGCGCAGGATCGAGAGCGCATCGGCGACGACGTTCGACGGCGCATGCATGATCCCCGCTGCCGCCACATCGAAGCCTTTGAGCACGTCGACCACCTCCTCGAACGGAATGTCCCGCTCCTGCGCGAAGCTGAGAACCTGTCCGTCGGCGCCGCGGCGTGCGGAAAACCCGGCCCAGACCGGCAACCCGCTCGCCTCAGCCGCCTCGAAGGCCGGCGCCATCCTGTCGGGGTGATACATCATTTCGAGAATGATGAGATCGCAGCCCCCGGACTTATGCAGCATCGCCAGTCTCTGAAGGGCGTCGGCCATCTCCTGCCGGTCAGGCGCCAGCGCAAAATCCGAACGATCGGCGCCGGCGACAATGGGAATCATATGGGAGAGCGATCCCGCCAAGACCACGTCCTCCCGTCCGCATGCCGTTCGCGCCCGATGCGCCGCCTCGATCGCAGCCTGATTGATCTCCTCGAACTGCTCGCCAAAGCCCGCCGGATCAAGCATAAGCGGCGAGGACGCGTAAGTGTTGGCTGTGATGATGTCGGCGCCGGCCAGGATGTAGTCCCGGTGAACCGCCTCGAGCACGGCCAAATGATCGAGGGTTGCCGGTCCGCACCAGGCCTTACCGTCCATCGGCACGCCACGCCGCTCAAGTTCCGTGCCGGTTCCACCGTCGAGAACGACGATGCCACCGTCATCAAGCCTTTGCTTCAACCCTGAATAGCTCAAACGCCGTCTCGCCCGAAAAACGTGATCCATCTTGCGCGGACGCCAACGCATCCGGGCCTATTAGGCAGGGATCCTCGAAACCTGCAAATGGAAATTGCGGCTATGAGGCCACATGCATGACAAAGAAAATTGTGCTCGTTAACAAAAACTTATGATCTTTTTGCCATCTTCGGCCGATCTTTATTTCGCAGCTTAGGAACACAGGTCATGTCGGGCGTTCGATCATCGGCGGCGGTTTTATTTTTCATCGGCTGTCTCACGGGGATGGCGTCTCAAACCGCCACCGCTGACGCGGATATCCGTCTAAACGTCATCGTTCCATTGGCGGCAGGCGGCGCACTTGATCGCTTTGCACGCACAGTCGAGCAGTTTCTGCCGAACGTCGCCGATATCGACGTTGCGGTAGAGAACTACTCCCCAAAGAACGGGGAGGACGGCTACCAGGAGTTTATGCGCAGGCCGGCGGATGGCTCTACCGTTCTCGCCTGGTTCGAGCCTGCGGCCGCCGCTTATCAGCCCGAAATCTCGCTCGACGATCTTGCCATCATCAATGTACAGGAAATCGAACCGCCTATCCTGGTCGCAAGCAGGGAGACCGGATGGCGAGATCTGCAGGACATGATGACAGCGGTCCGCAAGGCGCCGAACGACTATCGGCTGGGCATCGGTGGACGCACGGGCGGCGGCGCCCTCCTGACGTCGGCGCTCCTCACCAATCTTGACCTTGAACTGACCGAGATAACCTATGGCAGCGGCGGCAAAGCGAGAAAGGGTTTGGCCCGTGGCGAGGTCGACCTCACCGCCGGCAGCATCAATGCCGTGCGCAAGCTTGGCGACAAAGTGACAGCCCTTGCGGTTTTCTCACCGCGTCGTTTGCGCAGCTGGCCCGGGGTCCCAACCCTTCGAGAAGCCTTGGGCGTTGAAGCGGATCAAGGCGTTACGGGCGCTGTCTATCGCTTCTTTGCCGTGCATCGTCGTTTTGCCGAGGACAATCCAGAGGCGTTTCAGGCGCTCGTCGAGCGTTTCAGACGCATGACCGAAGATGATGAGGGATTCCGAGAGAACGCATCCGAAGGTCGCGTCGGCGCTCATTGGTTCGGACCGACGGAGAGCACATCCTTGATTCAAAGGTCGCATCAGCATTTCAGAAAGCTGATCGCCGATCTACCGGATCGCTGATCTCGACTGTAGAGCTCCGCGTCACGCCAATCAGATCGTAACGTCGTCAAAAAAAATGAACAGAACGTGACATCGGTCACGTTCTGTTCATTTTGGCTCCGCTAGATTGCACAGACGAAAGAGGAGAAATCCCAAGAAAGAGCAAGTCGGAGTCAACGATGATGATGACCGATCAAAAGACAAAAACCTGCATCCGCGGCGAGCGCGTGGACAATCTCTACGATCGCGATGTCGCTGAAAAGGCCGAGATCAATCTCTTGACCAAGATCGCCAAGTTGGGCTTTCAGAGTTTCTCGCTCGCCTGGCTGATGGTAGATCGTCAGTGGCAGATCGTGGCGTTCGCCGAGTAATCTTGCTGCGTCGGTCAGCGTAAGATCTCAGCCGGCGCCAGGACGCCGGCTATCACCCTGGCGAATTGGGCCTATGAATCGCGCTTCGTAGGCCTTGATGTCCAGCAGGATCCGCTAGATCATTATTTCAAGACTGTGGCGGTGGCATGCCGATCATGTTCGACGCGTTCGCGATCGTTTCCGGTTGCGTGCCATAGGGTGACGGTAACGCGCTTGCGCTCCCACCGCTGAACGATGGCTGGTCCAGGAAAGAACGACTTAACCTATGACACGAATAATGGGTCTGGCGCTGACCTGCATGATTCTGGTGCAGACCGCCACCTTCGCGAGTGCCACGGAGAACGGGAAGTATGTCCGCTATCATCAGGATGGCGCGGAACAGTTCGGTATTCTGGAAGGCGAGATAATCCGAGAGCAAACCGGTGAGCTGTTCGGGGAGATGAGCCCCACCGGCAGGTTGATCGATTTGGACGAGGTGAAACTCCTGCCGCCGACGAAGGCATCGAAGGTGTTTGCGGTCGGGATGAACTTCGCAAGCCACATCGCCTCAGCCAGCAATGCACCTCCCCCCCTCTTCTTGAAGCTGCCAACGTCGCTCATCGGCGGTGACGCCGACGTGACCTTTCCAGCGGATGCCGAGAACGTGCATTTCGAAGGCGAGCTGGTTTTGGTCATCGGCAAGGAGGCCAAGGATGTCTCGGAGGCCGAAGCCCGGTCCATCATCTTCGGCGTCACGGCTGGCAATGATCTGACCGAGCGCAGCTGGCAGGGTCGCGATCTTCAATGGATGCGCGCCAAGGCGTCCGACGGTTTCGGGCCAGTCGGACCGGTCCTGGCACGCGGTCTCGACTACGATGACCTCCTTTTGACCACGCGCCTGAACGGCGAGATCGTGCAGGAGGAGAGCACCGCGAACATGATTCACAAGCCGGAAAAGGTCGTCAGCTATCTAAGCCGCTACTTCACCTTGCTGCCTGGCGATATGATCTTCATGGGAACTCCAGGCCGAACATCAGCGCTTAAGCATGATGATGTGGTCTCGGTGACCATCGAGGGTATCGGCACGCTGACCAATCGGATCGTTGCGCCTCGACACTAGGGAGCCAAACGTCGAGATCGGCCTTGAAGGTCATAGCCCTCACGCCGAACAAACAGCGTGATGGGCGATTTCCTTAAGCCAACCCAAGCATCCAACAATTTGGAAGGCTCCGACAGTAAGCTCCCATTGCTTTAAGCAAAACCTCGTTCATCAGCATGCATGTTCTCTCCAAGGCGCGACGAAAGCGTACAGGTTCGCCTACGGCAGGGCGCTAGATCCTACCGGCATCGCAATATCGGTAGGAATGAAGCCCATATGGATCACCCCTTCCACGGCAAAACCTGACCGAACCGGATCAGTTCACCGCTTGGTGCGTCTGGTATCTTCGGACTTAGCAGCAGGTCGACCACAGCGCGCGCCGCATCGTCTGGGGACTGCGCCTTGGACATATCGTCGAACCAGGGCCGGGAGGCCTCAGTATCGATCAGGCCCGGGCAGGCAGCGTTGATGAGAATGTCGTCGTCCGGCCTCGTCTCCCGGGTCAATCTCGCCGCAACGCGCGCCGTTGCGACCTGCCCGATCTTCGAGGGAACGTTGATCCAGTCCGGCCAGCCATCCTTCGCAGCACTGCCGCCCTCCATGGCCTCGACATAAGCGTCCATCGAGGCCTCGATGTCGTCGAGCGACAAGCGATCCGTATCGAACAGCGGGTGGAAATGAGACGGCAGGTTTGAGAGGCGCCCGAAGGAACTCGCAATGATGGCGTAGTGGGCACCTGGCCGCAGAAGCGGCATCAGGCGTTTCAGAAGGCGGCAGGAACCATGGTTATTGGTCTCGATGAACGTTCGAACCTGCTCGGCCTCTGAGCGCTCCTTGGTGATGCGCGCGGCCGCATTCGAGGCGACGATGTCGAGGCCTCCATGGCGATCGCGTATCGTGTCGGCGAGATCAGCGATACTTTGCTCCTCGGTCACGTCGAGGCGCTCGAAGGCAAGCTGGGCACGCATCGTGCCAAGGCTTTCCAGCGCTGCCCTGCCCTTCGCCGGATCGCGCGCAGTCAAATAGACGACATCGTCAGGTCCAAGCTCGGTCGCGAGACCGCGGACAAGGGCCAGGCCGAGGCCCTGATTGGCCCCGGTAACAAGGGCGATTCTTCCCATGAGACGCTCCTCAATCAATGCTAAGCACGAGCTTACCCATCACCTCGCCGGCTTCCAGCCTTCGATGCGCTTCCGCCGCCTGATCCAGGGGCAGAACGTCGATCCGGGGGCGAAGCGCGCCTTCTTTCAGCAGACCGAACACCTTGGCGAGATCATTCTGAAAGGCCTCCGGGCGGTTGCCGAAATAGGTGTAGATGTCCGAAATGCGGATGGCGATCGACTTCTGGAAATGCTTGGCGAGATCCTCGGCGAAGGTCCCTGCGGGCGGACCGGCCAGAAAACCGAAGACGACGGCCGTCCCGAAAGGCGAAAGCACCTCCAGATCCGCCTTCAGCGTTTCGCCGGAGATCGGATTGAGCGTAAGATCGACGCCTCGGCCATCGGTCAGTTCCAGGACATGCGCTGCCACATCTTCTCTGCGGTAGTCGATGGCGTGATCCGCACCTTGCTCAAGGGCGTAAGCGCGTTTGTCCGTGCTGACGGAGGCCATCGTCTCTACGCCGAGATAACGTGCGATCTGCAGGATCATCGTGCCGACGCCGCCGGCCGCGGCATGCACGAGGACCGTCGAACCCGCCTCGATACGCCCGAGATTGACCACCATATGCCAGGCGGTCATGGCATTGACCGGAAGGGCGGCGGCCATCTCGAAATCGACGTCATCTGCCAAGCCTGTAACGTAAGATTGGCCGATCACTGCATGCGAGCCATAGCCGCTCGCACCGATCGGCCCCATCCAGGCAACGCGATCGCCCGGCTTCAAGGTCGTCACCTCCGCACCTACGGCTTCCACGACGCCAGCGCCTTCGACTCCTGGGATATGGGGGAGCTCTGGCATCATACCGTCCGGCATTTCACCGCGACGGATGATCGTATCAATGAAGTTCACGGCGGTTGCATGATTGCGGACCAGGACATCCGCTGTGCCGGGTTCGGAAACGGCCTTGGTCTGACGCTCAAGAACCTCCGGGCCTCCGGTATGGGGAATCATCATCGCATAGGGCATGGGCCCATCTCCTCGAGGTGCTGGATCCAAGATGACACCCCAAGTCAATTGTGATAATAACTGCCCTTAGGAAAGATTATCCCACCTGAGCATCAATAATCTACAACGACCTTGCCCTGTTCGTCATGGTGGCCGAGACGCTCAGCTTCACCGAGGCTGCCAAGCGCCTGTCCCAGCCGGCCAGCCGCGTCAGCCGGCGCATTGCGGAGCTTGAGGACGGCTTCGGCGTCAGGCTTTTCGAGCGTACCACCCGCCAGGTGCGCCTGACCGAAGAGGGTCGCCGACTTCTCGATCGCTGCCAATCACCGATCGAGGCCTTGCAGGAAATCGGTGGTGCGATCGTCGACGGGACAAGGCCGACGATCCGGGTCACGGCGCCGCCCCTCGCCGCGCGAACGACCATCGGCCCGAAGCTTCTGAGCTTTGCGGCCCGCCACCCCGAGATCATGATCGACCTCACGACAACCAATGCCGAGCTCGATTTCGTCAGAGACAATATCGATCTGGCCTTCCGCCTCGGCCCGATGACGGACGCCAGCCTCATCGCTAAGCGGCTTTGGTTGGTTCCCTACAGCTTCTGCGCCGGACGGGCCTTTGCCGAGCAGCATGGGCTGAGATCGCCGATCAGCCGACGGCAGCTTTTGGCCGTTCCGGCGATCATGTCGAGGCAGGCCTGGAAACTGGAGGGCGGCGGCTCAATTGCGGCAACCAACGTCGCGCATGTTCTCGATGATCTTGCCGTCGTTCTCGATGCCGTCCGCCAGAATCTGGGCATTGCGCTGTTACCCCACGACATGCTTACCGACGATGTCGTCGCTATCACGGTCGAGAACACCTTGCCGCAGATGCGGACGATGAATGCGGTCTATCCGTCTCGCCGATTATTACCTGCAAGGCTCAGGACCTTGATCGATCACATGGCCGCTTGACGGAGCGCGTGGCGATCAAGGTCGAGCATCAATCACAGTCCCAGTGGTACGACCACATCGAAAGACTCCTGCGGGCCCTTACGAAGACTTGGGCGCATACTGTGGATCCTGACCCAGTCAGTGGGAATCAGATGACGTGGTCACACCACTAGTTAGCCTCAGCTGCCCGCGCGCCGGCCATGGCCACAAGTCCACGATCGCCGGTTTCCCAAAGCGCCGTCATCGTCATGGAGGTGACCAGCCATCGTTCGCCTGACTGCGCGAGCTCATAGCTATAGCGACCGCCAAGCGTCCAAAGCTGATCGTCGATCCGGTGGGTTGCGGTGAAGTCCGCCTCTGCGGTTGCGGTCGCATCACCGATGGACGTGATCGCATGGTTGGCGACCATGTGGTGGGTCACGTCGAAGCCTGGAAGAAAGCTTGACCAGCCTGCCACCAACTCGTCGGCAGGTTGTGTCACGGGATCGCCGCCCCAAAGGCTGGTGTAGTCCGTGGTGACGGTGTCGGCAAAGGCGCTTCGAACCCGCTCCCAGTCATGGCGATCAGCGCCCGCTGCGATGTCAGTAATGGATCGGCTGATCTCAGCCTGATCCGCCATAGCCGCGCCGCCCAAAAGTGTTGCTGCGGCGATTGTCGCCGCGATTTTTCCTACCATCGTCTCCGCTCCGTCTTGTGATCTGCCGAATGGGGTGCTGCGTGTCGTCACGCAGCACCCCGGCTACAGCTCAGCTCTACGACTTCGTGTCGGCGCGGAAGTGCTCGGCGACCGTATCAGCCGCCCGCTCGACATCGTCCGGATTGTCGTAGAAATCGAACTGGGTCACATCTTCGAGCCACTGCATCGTCGCGTCGCCGGCAAAGCCATTGAGGAAGCTGCGGACACCGTCCGGGATGGCGGCACTTTCCGAGTGGACCATGGCGAGAGGCTTGTCCAGCCGCTCCGGATTGTCGGCGGGATGATAGGTCAGCCAGCCTTCCCAGCCCGCATTGTTCCACTTGTTGTCATATTCCGGGATCGCGCCGCGCTCGGCCTCATAATAGTAACCGCCGATCGGCATCAACACGTCTTCGGCCCCTTCAGGCCCGGCCGCAGGAATGATCTCGCCGCCTGCGGCTTCGGCCGTGCGCGAGACGCCAATCAGCCCCTCAACACCCTCGGCGCCGCCATAGACCGTCTCGACCAGCTCAGCGTTCTGCAGCCAGGGTGCGACCAGGCCCAAACGCTGCACCAGCGGGTTGCCGGATACGGCGTCGACCATGTAGCCGGCGGAGGCGCAGATGCCGAGGCCATTGATCTTTGACGCATCCACTTCGGGAAGGGTCGCTACATGCTCAATGGCCTTTCGGATGTCCGATGTCTTCGCCTCGGGGCTTTCGACGAAGCGGGTATGCGCCGGCAGATCGCCGGATTTTCCCCACCCCCTGAAGTCGAAGGTGAAGGCGGCGAAGCCGCGCTCGACCATCTCGCGGGCATAGGTCGCCGGCATCTGCTCCTCGACCGAGGTCCAAGCGCCGGTGACGACCACGGCCGGCAGCTTGTCGCCGGATTGATAGTCGCTCGGCAGATAAAGGGTGCCGGCGAGCGTCGATCCCTCGTTTTCGAAGGTCACCGTCCGCGTCTGGACGTCGGCGGCAAGCGCGGTCGAGCCGAGCCATGCCGAGGCTGCGGCAGCAAGGGTGAGTGTTTTCATGATCGTCTCCTCTCGCACACCGGTGGTGGTTTGGCGGTGACGCCTGTCCGGTGCTTCTGAGGAGAACATGTCGGAGAACCGCCTCCGGCAAACGCGCGAAACCTGCGCTTTGCTATGCGATTCTTGCCGAACGGACGTTTGATCCTAGCGGTACGTCTTCGACAGATGAGTCCCTTAGCTGAATTCGAAAACTTGGCCGCACACCGCCAGTCTTGACACTGACAGCGGGAATCAAATGTTGTGGACACTCCACTAGTCTGTCCTGAATTTGGCCGGAGTCGTCCCGGTCGCCCGCTTGAAATGCTGACCGAAGCGGGAGAGGTCGTTGTAGCCGGTCCGAAAGCAGATTTCCGAGACGGTCAGGCCGGTGGTCTTCAGCAGCACTTTTGCAAGCGCAATCCTCTCCGCAATCACATATTGAAGCGGGCTTTTGCCGGTCGCCGCCTTGAACGCCCGGCTGAAATGGAAACCGCTCATCGCTGCGAGATTGGCCATGGCCTCCAGTGTCAGATCTTCGGCCAGATTGTCATGGATATACGCCACCACCCGGCGGAGCCGCACATCTTCGATCGACCGGACCTTGTCGCCCGCCGACTGCAGCATGTTGGTCAGCTGCACCGCAAGCGCCCTGTGCATAGTCTCGCGGTAAAGCGTTCCGCCCTTGTTGAACGTTTCCGCACCCAGCGCCAGCTCAAGGGTCAAAGCGTCGATGTCGCCGACCACATGCGCTGTCGCTTCGGGGTCCGCCATGCCAACCTCGGACAGCACCCGCGGTGCGACCTCGACCATGGTCACCTCAAGAGGCGCTTCGTAGGTGCATATCCCCGAAGCACCCGGCGGCAGGATCCAACCTTGATTGGCTTTCAGGGGAATGTCTTCGGCCTTATCCGCGCCTAGGCTGAATCTGTGGGTGGGCTGGTCATTGTGGAAAATGCCAATGGTCAAACGCTCCAGCCTGAACGCGCCGCCACCGGCCGGAAAGCTGGTCAATTTCGCGCTTAAATCCGCCATCCGCCAGCTCCGGTTCAGCCTCTCCCAAAGAGATCGCCCGCGAGGACATTTCGACAACATCATACAGGCATGACGGCGCTTTGTCCTGACCAACAGCTCGAAACGCGGTCAGGCAAAAAGCCACGAAAGCTCGATGGCCGACAACGCATTCGGCATTGTCACGAAGCCGTCCCAGACCGCCTCTAATCCTGAGTTCGTGAAAGCTTCCGGAGATAAAAGGCCATGAAGAAACTCACGATCGCCAGCCTTCTGGTGACGGTCAGCACCGCTGCGCTCGCGGAGCAGGACAGGTTCGAAGCGACCCTCGCAGGACATGCGGTGCTCCCGGCGGAGACCCTTTTGGCAGCGCCCGATAACGCGCCCGCCGCCCTCCAGATTTCGGGCAAGTTCACAGGGCCGGACAGCCCCGTCCGTTTGCGCGACGAGCCGAGCGACGGCGAGACATTGCCGTTCAATGGCCAGCCTCTTCAAGGCTTCTCAGGCATCAAGGCGATCGGTGATGGGCGCTACTACGTGCTGACCGACAACGGATTCGGCTCGATGGCCAATTCACCGGACGCCATGCTTTTCTTCAGCTTGATTCGCCCGGACTTCGAAACGGGTGACGTTGTCGTCGAGAGCACGGTCTTCCTCCACGACCCTGATCAAGTCGTCCCCTTCGTGATCACCATGGAAGGCACGGAGGAACGCTATCTGACCGGAGCCGACTTCGACGTTGAAGGCTTCCAAATGGTTGGAGACGACATCGTCATCGGCGATGAGTTCGGTCCCTACATCATCGTTGCCGACCGCGAAAGCGGACGTGTCAAGGAGTTCCATGAGACCCTGGTCGACGGCGAGATCGTGCGCTCGCCGGACCACTATGCCTTGAGCCTGCCCAATCCCGACGGTGAACTGCCGGACTACAGCGCCAAGCGCTCGCGCGGCTACGAAGGCTTCGCCGCATCGGTCGATGGCGCACTTCTCTACCCGCTCCTGGAAGGTCCGCTTTGGGACGCGGATGCGGGCGACTGGGAGCGTATCGAGGATGGACGCGCCGCCCTTCGCCTTCTCGAAATGGATGCTGCCAACCGCGAGTGGACCGGCCGTTCCTGGTTCTATCCGATCGAAGATGACGGCCATGCCATCGGCGACTTCAACATGATCGATGAAACGCGTGGCCTCGTTATTGAACGCGACTGGGGCCAGGGAGACGCCGAACTCGCCTGCAAGGAGGGCGAAACCGAGAACTGCTTTGAAGAACCCGCGATGTTCAAGCGCGTCTACATGATCGACTTTGCCGGGGTCGAGCCGGGCGGCGCCGTCCATAAGGTCGCCTATATCGATCTTCTCGACATCCAGGATCCTGATGGGCTCGCTCGTCAGGGCAAGCGCGACGATGGACGTTTCACGTTCCCCTTCGTGACGATCGAAGATGTCGACCGCGTCGACGAGGACCACATTATCGTCGGCAACGACAACAACTTCCCCTTCTCGAAGGGCCGGGCGCTGGCTGCCAGTGACGACAACGAGCTGATCCTTCTTGAGGCCAGCGACTTCCTGAAGGCGTCAGCCGGTAACTGATGAGACCTGACCGGCATATCCGAGAGCCGGGCCTAGACGGTGCCTTGGCGCTGATCTCGGGCATGCTCCTCATTCAGCGCAAGAGGGTCCCATGAGCTTGGGGTTACTCAGGACGCAGCCCTGTCGGCGGGAATATCGCAGATCAGCATTTTGCCGGGTTGATGGGTTATGGCCAGGTCGAGCTTGGCGCGTCTGATTGCGGCTTGCGGGGTCACGCCGCAAGCCCAGAACATGGGCACGGCATCGTCGGCGCCGCCGGCATAGTCGCCATAGTCGGGACGCGTCAGGTCGTCGATGCCGATGTCCTGAGGACTGCCGACATGGACCGGGCCGCCATGGCAGTCGGGGAAGCGTTCCGAAATCTCGGTGACGCGTTGGATCTCGGCTGGCGGGATCAAGCGCATGGAGACCACCATCGTGCCGCCGAAGCGACCGGCGGACTCCAGGGGCAAAGTGGTGTCGTACATGGCGACATTGGTGCCGGCTGCAGCGTGGGGAAGGTGAATGCCGCTTTCCATCAGTGCGGCTTCGAAGCCGAAGGAGCAGCCGAGCGCGAACGCCACGGAATTGCCCTGCCATTGGTCCTGGATATCGGCGACCTCGGCGTCGATGTCGCCGTCCCGCCAGATGCGATAACCGGGCAGATCGGTGCGGATGTCGATATCCGCCCCGAGCGCTGGCAGCCTTGGATCGCCGGGTTCTGAGACGCCGAGCAGCGGGCAAGGGCGCGGATTGAGGGTGCAGAAGCGTTCGAAGTCTTCGGCATGCCGCTCCGGCAGAACCACCAGATTGGCCTGCATGTGGCCGGGCGCCTGGCCGGATGTCGGGCCGGTGAAACAGCCTTTGCGGATCGCTTCACGAATGACGGGTGTCTTCATGGTGAAGGCCTCCTCAAACCAGGGCCTTGGCGACGATCGCCCGCGCCATCTCGGCAACCGCGATATGGATAGACTTGGCGATCCCATCCACATGCGGATCGATGACACCGTCGGCCGAGTTGATCAGTCCTTCGGCAGTCATGATCTCGAGGAGCCGGTCCTCGGCCTCGGGGGTGTGGAGCAATCTCGCATCGCCTGTGCGGAGCGCCATGGCTGATGCGATCGCGGTGCAGCCCCAGTTGGAGACCGCAGCCGTGACCAGAACGTCGGCACCGCTCACCGCACCGATGCCGCCGCCGCAGGGGCAATCACCGGAGGCGCCGAACGGCACCGCCGTCTTGACCACGTCGGCCACCTTGCCCATGCCGATCTCATTGCCGCCGTCGCCGACCGCGACCACCGGAATGCCTTTGGCCATGGCGGCGTCGAACAGGAAGTCGACGCGCGCACGTCCCATGCCGTAATCGCGCCCGCGCATATTGTAGTAGATGCCGTTCTCATTGCGGCCGACGCGTTCGGTCGAGAACATCAGATCGGGCGCAAAGGCTTCCAGGATAGGTTCCGCCGCCCCACGCCCTTCCTCGTCCGTGAGCGGATAGAGCTGCAGCACGACGGTCGCGAGGCTCTTATCGGCGCTGGCCTTTCGCGCAGCGGCGTGATCGACCACTGAGAGGCCGGCCTCCTTGAGCACCGCGGCCATGGGCGGGATCAGCGCCTCTTCGATCACCAGGATCATCAGGGGATGGCGCGCGAGCCAGAGGGCGCGCAGGATTGCAGCTGCGCCGGAAGGGCCATCATTCTCCCCGATCGCTGCCGAAATCCAAGCGCGGGAAACCGATCCGGTGGTGGCGATCACAGTACCGCCCTCAGGCACCGAGAGCAGCGCGTCGGCCGCGGCACCGACGAGCGGGCTGCCGGTCATTGCACGGGTGGCGGCGTAAAGTGGCTCGACCCCGCGATTCCCGATGTCGATATTGACGAGACGATCCAGGCGTTCGTCCAGCTTTTCGAAGGCTGTGTCATTCATGGATCAGGCCGCTCCGAACAAGGTTGCCGTCACCCAGCCCTCATCATCCCAACGTTCGGCGAGGATATCCAGCGTGCGTTCCAACGCATCGACCAGGGCGGCAGCGCCGCCCACGGCATCGAGCGCGCCGGCGGTCGGCTTCAAGCGGATCGAGACGCGCCCGCCCGGTGCGCCATGGGTGTTGACGGTCAGCACGCCATGGTCGCGAAGCAGGATCATGCCGATCAGCGCGGTCGCCTCCGCCGGCACGAGCGACGCTTCTGCTCGGCCGATCCTGTCAAGGAGGAGCGCCATCACGTCCTGCTCGTCGAGCATCGGGCCGAGGTCCGAGCGCTGCACGATGTCGTTGCCGAAGCGCGCCGCCAGCGCCTCGGCGATCGCCTGACCATCCCGAGCTTCCTGGAGAAGATCTTCGGGATCGAAGCGCTGCAGGGAGCGCATGGCGCCGGCGGCGATCGGGGCACGCGCCTCCTGACCCAGCTCGGAGGCCTTGGCGAGTGTCGCCAGTACAGGCGCTGCCGCACCGGCGATGATGCCGGCTCGCGGACCGGAGAGGCCGGCCTTGTCGGCATTGGTGATCGCGAGATCGGCGCCCAGTATTAGGCTCTTGGCGCCGCCATGCAGGATGGGGCGCAGTCTGGCGCCATAGGCCTCGTCGAGGAAGACGACCGCACCCGCGGCCTTGGCTTTCTGCACGGCGGTGGCGGCGGCCTCGTCGCTCATGCGCGCAAGCGTGCTGGTAACCGTGGTGACGATGACCAGGGCCGGCGCCTCACGCGCCAGAACTGGCTCGATGTCCTCGCTGGCATCGACTTCGATCAGCGTCACGCCTGCCAGCCTGCAGCCGCGCGCCACCGAGGTGTGGGAGCGGTCGCCATCCGGTTTCACGGAGATGACCGGCTTTGCCGAGGCCAGCGCCAGGATGGCGGCGATGATCCCAGCACTGGTGCGGTTGGTGACCACCGCGGCGTCGCCACCACCGAGATGATCGACCGCGGCCTCGGTGAGTTCGCGCGCGAACAGACCCGGCCCAACCCATTCCTCGCAATAGGTGGCGAGATCGTCCGGCTTGAGCGGAAAGTAGCGCGGATTGCCGGTGAAGATGCCGATCGCTCCGGGGCCACGCTCCTCGATCACCTCGGCCGCCACCGCCTGGGCGTGACGCAGGCGTCGGATCTCGTCGGCGCTGGACGCGAGATAGCGACCGCGCGCATAGCCGACCGAAGGATCGAGCGGGTTGCCGAAGCGATCGACCGTCATCAGCTCAGGCCGATGGTCACGTTCTTGCGGAAGGTATAGGCCTCAAGCGCCCCCTCGATCGAATATTCAGAGCCGAGACCGGACTGCTTGATCCCGCCATAGGACATGCCGGGGATCTGACCGCCGCCCTGGTTGACCTGGATCCAGCCGGCCTCGATCTGGCGGGTCATGCGTTGCACCGTGTCCATGTCAGGGCTGAAGATGAAGGCGGCGAGGCCGTAATGGGTGTCGTTGGCCATCTGGACAACCTCCGCCTCGTCCTCCCAGGGAAGCGCGACCAGGACGGGGCCGAACACCTCCTCGCGGGCGATGCGCCAGCCATTGTCGAGACCAGTGAGGATGGTGGGTACGGGGTGCAGGCCGCCCTCGGTCGCAACGGGTGTCTGACCGACCAGAAAGGTCGCGCCCTCGGCTTCCGCTTCGGCCACATATGAACAAATCGCGCCGTAGCGTTCCTCGTTGATCACCGCACCGATATCGACCTCGTCGTCGAGCGCATCGCCGACCTTCATAGCGGCGGCTTTCTCGGCGACACGCGGCAGCAGGTCATCCCAGACGCTGGCGTGTACGAACAGCCTGGAGCCTGCGGTGCAGCTCTGTCCCTGACGGGAAAAGCGCATGGCGTTGACGACGTTTTGCGCAGTCTGGTCGACGCGTTCAGGCCTGCAGGCGTCGGGAAACACGATGCAGGGGCTCTTGCCGCCGAGCTCGAGGGTGACGTTGGCGATGCGGTCGGCGGCGGCGTGGGCGATCAGCTTGCCCACTTCGGAGGACCCGGTGAAGGAGAGCTTGGCGACACCCGGATGCTGGGTGAGAGCAGCACCCGCCTCCTCGCCGAGACCGGTGACCACATTGAACACGCCGGGCGGGAAAATATCGGCGGCCATCTCCATAAGGCGCAGAACCGCTAGCGGTGCGTCCTCGGCCGGCTTTAGGACCAGGCAATTGCCGGTGGCGAGCGCCATGCCGATCTTGACGGCGCCGAGCTGCAGTGGCGAGTTCCAAGGGATGATCGATCCGACCACACCCAGCGGCTCGCGGGTGGTGTAGGAGAAGAGGCCGGGACCGAGCGGCAAGGTCTCGCCCTTCTGCTCGACCGCGACGCCGCCATAATATTTGAGCACCCCGGCAGCGCCATTGGCCTCGCCGCGGGACTGAGTCTTGATCGCATTGCCGGTTTCTGCCGCCAGCAGCCGGGCAACCTCTTCCGTATGCGCTGACAACCGGTTACCGAGCTCGCTCAGCATGCGCCCGCGCTCGGATGCGGCAAGGGCAGCCCAGCCGATGCGTGCTTTCTCGGCAGCGGCGACGGCAAGGTCAATCTCAACAGGACCACCTTTGCCGATCTCGCAGATCACGTCGCGCCTGGATGGGTTTTCGATGCCGATCCTGGCACCGCTTTCAGGCCAGTGCCATTTGCCGTCGATGAAGCAGCCGGCGAGGCCGTCGGTCGGAAGTGTGTAGTCGAGTATGGTCACCTGTCTTGTCCCTATTCTGATGGCTTTGACGGGCGGAGCCGTCGATAGATGGCGGAGAAATCGAGATCGCCGCCGTCACTGTTGGCAAATTCGGTAAACGTCTCGGCGGCTGCGGCTCCGAACGGCGTCGCTTGCCCACTGCTGGCGGCAGCAGCCTGGGCCAGGCGCAGGTCCTTGGCCATCAGCCGTGCAGCAAAGCCAGGTGCATAGCCGTTGGAGGCAGGTGCTTCCGGCACCACGCCCGGGATTGGGCAGCGGTTGTCCAGGCTCCAGCTCTGCGCCGCCGCGCCTGAGCAAAGCTTGTGAAACTTGTCCAGCTCGAGGCCCATGGCGTCGGCGAGCGCGAAGCCCTCTGCGACCGCCATCGCTGTGATGCCACAGATCATGTTGTGACAGGCCTTGGCTGCCTGGCCGGCCCCGGTCTCGCCGAAATAGGTGATCTTGGCGCCCATGTCGTCGAGGATCGGCCGCGCATGGGCAAAACCGTCCTCGGGGCCGCCGACCATGAAGCTGAGCGTGCCCTTGCCTGCCGCCTCCGGCCCGCCGGAGACCGGCGCATCGATCATGACAAGCCCGCGCGACGCCGCTTTCGCCGACAGCTCACGGGCAGTGTCGACATCGATGGTGGAGCAGTCGATCAGGAGGGCGCCGGCGGCGCCGGGCAGCACGACGTCCTCATAGGCCCTTTGGACATGCGCACCTTCCGGCAGCATGGTCACCACGACCTCGGCCGGCTTCAGCGCGTCCGCCGCAGGTTCGATGCCACCGCCAAATGCCGTGCGCGCGTCGGCGGAAAGATCCATACCGATCACCTCATGGCCTTTTGCCACGAGGTTCTTCGCCATGGGCAGGCCCATGACGCCAAGACCGATCACCGCGATCTTTGCCATCTCCAGTTCTCCTAGTGGTATGACCACGTCATGAGGTTTACGCTTAATGAGCTTAACATTTTGATTCTAAATACAATTACCGGACTTTACATGAATTGAGTGATGTGGTCATACCACTATTCCGTCAGGATATCGGGCAGCCATGTCGCCAGCCCTGGGAAAAGCGACAGCAGCAGCACCATCAGCGCCATCGCGGCAACGAAGGGCAGCGCCCCGATCATCACGTCCTTCATCGGCCCTTGGCCGCGCACGCCCTGCACGACGTAGAGATTGAGCCCGATCGGCGGCGTGATCAGCGCGGTTTCGATCAGGATCATCATAAGCACGCCATACCAGATCGGATCGAAGCCGAGATCGAACATCAAAGGGGCGATGATCGGGATGGTGGTGATCATCATCGACAGCGTTTCCATGAAACAGCCGAGGATGATGTAGAAGATAATGACGGCGATCAGCATCTCGGTCGGGCTCAAGCCGAGTTCGGCAACGAATGCGTTCAGCTTCGTCGTAAGCCCGATGCCGGCCAGGATCATGTTCAGGAAGTAGGCAGCGATGATGATGAGCATGATCATCGAGGTGGTCACCACCGTGCCTTCGACCGCCTCGGTCAGCATCTTCGCCGAAAGCCGTCCCCGCGAGGCGGCGATCGCCAGTGCACCGACCACACCGAGGGCGGCAGCCTCGGTCGGCGTCGCCCAGCCGCCATAGATCGAACCGATCACCAGGATAAAGATGATGATCGGTGGCACGACGCCTACGGTGCCGCGCAGGCGCTCGCTCCAGCTGTAGCTGACACGCCTGCCGGCGACCTCCGGGCGCAACAGCGAGATCGTGATGGTGGCCGCCATGAACAGCGAGGCCAGCAGCAGGCCTGGCAGGATGCCGGCGAGGTAGAGCTTCGGCACCGAAGAGTTGGTGAGGATGCCGTAGATGATCATGTTGACCGAGGGCGGGATCAGAATGCCGAGCGTGCCGCCGGCGGCGAGCGTGCCGAGAAACAGCCTCGGACCGTAGCCATGGCGCTCGATCTGGGGGAGCGCGACCGTGCCGATGGTGGCGGCCGTGGCGACCGAGGAGCCGGAGGTGGCGGCGAACAGGGCACAAGCCCCCGTGTTGGCATGCATCACCCCGCCCGGCAGCCAGCCCAGCCATTTGGCGAGCGCGTCATACATGGCATCGGCGACGCCGGAGCGCAGCATCAACTCGCCGAGGAGAATGAAAAGCGGGATCGCCATGAGCAGGAACCCGGAGGAAGACGTCCAGGCGACCTCGCCCGCGGCCTGATAGAGCGGCAGAAAACCATAGACACGGTCAAGAATGACGCCGAGCACACCCAAGGCGGCGGCGATCGGTAAGCTGAGTGCGATCAGGACCAGAAGAAGGAGGAGTGCCGTGCCGAGCATGGTGTCAGGTTTTGCCGTCGAGCGAATGAGCTTCCTCGCGCGCCTCTTCGAGCGCACCGCGCACACCGGCCAGCCTTTGTGCGTGGTGGAGATCGCGCCGAAGCAAGGCACGGATGGTCAGCATGATCAGCACCGACGTAACCAACGCGAAAACCCAGAGGCCGGCCACCCAGAGCGACTGCGGAATCCACATCGGCACTTCCATCTGCGTGTTGGAGACGGCGCCGACGCTGATATTGGTGGCGAGGAGGCGCGTCGCGTACCAGGCCAGCAGCAAAGTGAAGGCCAGCATGGCGACAAGGGCCAGGAGATCTAGAGCGGCGGCCCAGGCACGCGGCAGCTGATGGTGGACGATGTCGATGCGCACATGCGCCCGGCGGATGATGGCGAGCGAGGCGCCCCAGGTCACGGTGATCGCCAGCACATAGCCGGAAATCTCATCGGCACCGATCAGCGAGGTGCTGAACAGGCGGCGCGCCAACACCTCGGCTGCGATCATCAGCGCCGCGCCTAGGATCGCGAAACCGGCGATACGGGCGAGCAGCGTCGACAGTAACGCCACCGCCCGCTCAATTCGGCTGACGTTTTCCGAAGACAAAGAAGCGAACCGCTGCCCGCGTCCTGCTACTGGATGGTCATGCCGGCCACGGCGCCGACCGTGTCGTTCCAGGTGGCCACACAGTCATCGCCGCACTGCTCAGCCCAATTCGGCAGCACCGCTTCCCCGAGAACCTTGTCGCGAAGCGCGATGTCATCCTCGGAAACGGGCACAAGCGTCATCTTGCCGGGGGCGTCCCGCGTGCAGGCTTCGCCGCCGGTATTACAGGCGAAACCTTCGACGGTCTCGTCGCCGGCACCCGACCAGATGTCGTCTTCGAGCTGCGTAATCTGCTCGGTCAGGAAGGACTGCACGGCAGGGTCGAGCCCGTTCCAGGCGTCCATGCCGACGACATGAATGACCGGCGACCAGGCGATGGGCAGCTCGTAGATATGGGTCGACACCTCATGCCACTTCGCGTTGAAACCGGACATCGAACCGGTGATTGCGCAATCGACCACGCCCTTCTGGAGGCCTTGGACCACCTCCCCGAAGCTCATCGAAACCGGCGTGCCGCCAAGCGCCGAGACGAAGTCGCCGATCGCGGCACCGGAGGCGCGCACTTTCTTGCTTTCGAGGTCGGCAAGGCCGGACATCTCGGCATTGCAATAGACGACCTGTGCGGAATAGGGCCAGACACCCAGCACCTTGACCCCGTAGAGATCGGCGTAGATCTCTTCGAGCACCGGCTTGTAGGCGTCCGAGATTTTTCGCGCGGTTTCGATATCGGGGGCCATGCCGGGGAGATCGTTGCCGCCGTTCACCGCATTGTCGCCGATCATGTAGCCCATCGGCGTCGAGGCGAACTGCAGCGTTCCCTGCTGCACAAGCCGGACGATCTCCGAACCATCCAGGCCCAGCTCGTTGAACGGCTTGATCTCGGCGGTCACCTTGCCGTTCGAGGCGGCCGGCAGGGTCTCGGTGAAGAAAGGCAAGGTGAAGTCGGTGTACATGCTGACCATGCCCCAACTTCCGACCACGTTGAGCTTTGTCTCCGGGAGATCCTCGGCAAGCGCCGGCATGGCAGCGATGGTGACGAGTGCGGTGAGAACATGTTTGTTCATTGGACGTCTCCCTGAAATGTGCTTACTCGATCTTGCTTGGAAGCGCCCATCATGTCCAATCGTTGTTATCGTGCGATCGCGATCATGAAAAACGATTGACTAGGCCTTAAAATCAGCTGCAATCCGTGCCGCCATGGCGGCCGCGCTCTTGGCGAGACCGCTTGCGGTGTCGTTGAGGAAGGAGGCCGTGAACCTTAGATCGTTCAACGGGATATCAGTCTCGATCCTGACGACGTCTCCCTGTTCGATATGCGGACGGGCCACGACGTCGGGTAGCGTGCAGATACCGAGGCCGGCCTTGGTCATGCCGATGCTGGCGCTGAGCGCGTTCGACGAGAACAGCCGGGGGCTCCGAATGCCGGCGTTGGTCAAGGCGTCACGCAGCTCGACGAAGGGACGCGAATTGCGCGCATAGGAAAAGACGGGGCTCGCAGCCAGATCCTCGACGCCTACGCGTCCCCGGCTTGCCAAAGGATGATCCGCGGCGACGACCCAGATCATCGCCAGGCTCATCAGGGGAAGGTTGGCAACCTCATATTCCGAGACCGGCCCCATCAGGAAGGCCAGGTCCACCGCGCGATCGATGAGCTGCTGACGTTGGATGGTGGTGCTGTCGACGCTGATTTCGACATCGGCGCGCGGATAGAAGGCGGAGAATTCCTGCATGAAGGCAGGGAGGAGCGTGTCGACCATCGTCTCGGAAAGCGCCAGGCGAAGGGTGCCCTCCTGATCGGGGTTCATGCCGGCGGCATGGGCAAAGCGGTCCATGCTGCGCAGGATGTCCTCGGCGAACGGCACCAACTCGCGTCCGAGCGGCGTCAGGGTGACGGCCTGCGGCGTGCGAATGAAGAGCGCTGCGCCCAGATCCGCCTCCAGCACCTTGATTCGGCCCGAGACATTGGACTGGGTCGTGTTCAGCTGCTCCGCGGTCTTCCGAAAATTGCAGAGCTTGGCGAGGATCAGAAAGGTCTCGTAGGTCAGGCGCTTCATCCTGTGCTCCTGCATGAATTTCTTTCATGAAGAAACGCGTTTTTTGGGATTGAGTTCAACTGAATTTCGTCGGCTAATTTCGGAGGAGATAGGAATTTGGAATCCCGCCATGCCGCGCCGATCCCGTCGCCGAGATACCGAGTCTTTCGTGGCCGCACCGCCTACGGCCCCTCTGGGCGGGCGCTACGCGCCGCTCGGTGAGCGCGAGCAGGAACAGATTGTCGAGGCGGCGCTCATCATTCTGGAGCGGACGGGCATGGATCAATGTCCGCCGGATCTCGCCGGCCATGCCGTCGAGAAAGGAGCGAGGCTGCGCATCGATGGTCGTTTGTGCTTTCCGCGCGGGATGGTCGAGAACGCTATGTCTCGCGCGAAAAAGCGCGTGCAGCTTCCGGGCTTTGTCGATGACTTCGGCATTACAGTCGGCGGCGGGCATGTGCATATCGGCACGGGCGGGGCGGCGGTGACGGTGCTTGACGCCGACGGCCAAACCTTTCGCAACAGCACGCTCCTCGATCTCTACCGCCTGATGCAGATCGTCGGCCGTGGCGATCATATCCATTACGGCGTGCGCTCGGTCGTAGCGCGCGACATGCCAGCCCCCTTGGACCTCGACATCAACACCGCCTTCGCCTGCCTGAAGGCTTGTCCGAAGCCGATCGGCATCAGCTTCGACAACGCCGAACATCTCGTTCCCGTCGTCGCGATGTTCGATCAGGCGCTCGGCCAGGAGGGTGGGTTTCGCGCCCAGCCCTTCTGCTTTGCCGTGATCGTCCATGCCGTCTCGCCCCTTCGCTATGCGCCCGAAGGGCTCGCGACCATGCGGTGCGCCATCGAGGCCGGCATGCCGCTCCAGATCTGCACCGCAGCCCAGGCTGGTGCGACCAGCCCGGTAACGCTGGCGGGCGCCCTGGCGCAGGGGCTGGCTGAAGCACTGGCCGGTCTGATGATCGTCGATCTGATCGAGCCCGGAGCGCCCTGCATCTTCGCCTTCATGCCGTTCATCAGTGATCTGCGAACCGGCGCCATGACCGGTGGCAGCGGCGAGGCGGCTGTCGCCAATGCGGCGGCGGCGCAATTGCTCAGGCACCTCGAGCTGCCCTCGACCGTGGCCGCGGGCATGACCGATGCCAAAACCGCCGATGCGCAAGCCGGCTACGAGAAAGGCTATACCGTCGCCCTCGCCGCTCAGGCAGGCGCCGACATGATCAATCTTTCCGTCGGCATGCTCGGTTCGATCATGGCGGCATCCCCCGAAGCGCTGGTGATCGACGACGATATGTGCGGCGCGATCCTGCGTTCGGTGCGCGGTATCGACATGCCTGAAGGGGCCATCGATCTCGACGTGATCGAGGCGGTCGCCGCCGGTCCCGGACATTATCTCGGCGAAGCGCAGACGCTTGCCCTGATGAAGAGCGAATACGCCTATCCGCGTCTCGGCGACCGGCAGAGCATCGATGATTGGGTCGCGGACGGTGAACGGACGATCTGGGATCGAGCGCGAGGGCGTGTCCGGGACATTTTGGCCGAGGCGTCTCACCATCTGCCGCCGGACCGCGAGGCCCTGATCCGCGAACGTTTCGACATCAAGCTCGACCTGGAATCCGCAGCATGAAGACCCACGCCCGCGTCGTCATCATCGGCGGCGGCGCCGTCGGCGCCTCGATCCTCTACTATCTGGCGCGTGCCGGCGTGACCGACACGCTGCTGTTGGAGCGGGACGAACTGACCTCCGGCTCCACCTGGCATGCCGCCGGCAATATCCCGACCTACGCCACCTCCTGGCTCGGCATGCGCGCCGGAAACTACGCATGGTCGCTCTATAAGGATCTGGCCGAGGCGGTCGACAGCCCAATCACCTACCGTCACACCAAGGCCTTCTGGCCGGCGCACACGCCTGAACGCATGGACCTGTTTCGCCATCTTTGCGGCGTGTCCCGAAGTGCGGGCTT
Organism: Pseudomonadota bacterium; assembly: GCA_039197065.1. GTDB lineage: Bacteria > Pseudomonadota > Alphaproteobacteria > Geminicoccales > Geminicoccaceae > JANQPX01. The sequence goes on from JBCCUL010000007.1 coordinate 266,471, forward strand.
CGATCTGCACATGCTGAGCCCCGCCGAGATGGACGCCATGCACCCCTTCTGGCAGCCGGACGATACGGTGCTCGGCGGCATCTGCGATCCCTATGAGGGCGACATCGACCCGAGCCAGCTCACCCAGGCCCTCGCCAAAGGGGCGCGGGCGCTCGGCGCCGAAATTGTGCGCTTCTCACCGGTCACCGCGATCGAGCGCTTGGCGTCCGGCGAATGGCGGGTGAACAGCGCCAAGGGGTCGGTAATCGCGGAAATCGTGATCAACGCCGCCGGCTTCCATGGCCGACGCGTCGCCGCACTGGCTGGACTGGACGTGCCGGTCGTCACCCTCGAACACCAATATCTGGTGACCGAACCGGTGGCGGCGCTGGACGAGCACACCGACCTCTTTCCGCTGGTGCGCGATCCTGACATCCGCTTCTATCTCCGGCGTGAGCGAAACGCCTTCCTCCTCGGCTCCTACGCCCATGCCGGCCACCCCGCCTGGGGGGGCGGTCCGCCCCCGGATGACTTTGCTCATCAACTTTTTCCGGACAGCGTCGACGACATCCTGGACGTGCTGGAAGCGACCATCACCCATGTCCCACTGCTCGCCGAGGCGGGCGCCCAGCGCTTCGTCAACGGCCCGATCGCCTATGCGCCGGACGCGCTCCCCCTGGTCGGGCCCGCGGCGGGCGTCCCGAACTTTTACCACGCCACCGGTGTGCAGATCGGCATTACCCATTCGGCGGCGATCGGCAAGGCGATGGCCGAGTGGATCACTGAGGGCGAGACAGAATGGGACCTCGCCGCCTGGGACCCGCGCCGCTTTGGGGCTTGGGCCACGCCGGGCTATACAAGCGCGCGCGCCTCGGAACACTACGATCTGCAATATGCCATTACCTTCCCGCATCGCCTGCTGCAATCGGGTCGCCCGGTGCAGCAAACTCCGCTCTATGAGACGCTAACCGGCAAGGGTGCTGTGATGGGCCAGATCGCCGGCTGGGAGCGCGCGTTCTGGTTCGAGACCGAAACGGTCAGGGACATCGGCGAGAGTGGTCTCAGCTTCCATGACGAGCCCTGGCATGCGGCCGTCGAGCGCGAATGCGAGACAGTGCGCGATGCGCTCGGCGTCATGGACCACGGCGGCTTTACCAAGTTCGTTGTCGAGGGGCCGGAAGCGAGGGCTTACCTCGAAAGGGTTTTTTGCAACACCATACCCAAGCCCGGCCGGCTTCGCCTCGGCTATATGCTCACCCCGAAAGGCTGCCTCTGGTCGGAGGCGACGATTGCCTGCCTCGCCGAGGACAGATTCCTCCTTTGCGGACCGACCCTCGCCGATCTCCGCGATTTCGACTGGCTGTCCGCGCATCTCCCCGATCAGGGTGTCACCCTTCGCCGCGGTTATGCCCATGACGCCGCCCTCATGGTGATGGGGCCAAAATCGCGCAACGTGCTCTCCCGCCTCACCGATGCCGACCTCTGCGCCAAGGCAGCTCCTTGGCTCTCGGTCAGCGAGATCGAGATCGCCGGAGCAACAGTCACCGCGATGCGGGTTTCCTATGTCGGCGAGCTCGGCTGGGAACTGCATCTGGCATCCGCTGATCTGGTGACCGTCTACGAGGCGATTATGGCGGAGGGACAGGCCTTGGGCGTCTGCAACTTCGGCTCCTACGCACTGAACGCCATGCGTATCGAGAAGGGTTATCATGCCTGGGGGGCAGACTTCGGAACCGAATACACCCTGTTCGATGCCGGTCTCAGCCGCTTCGTCAGCATGAACAAGGGCGATTTCATCGGCCGTTCGATGGTCGAGAAACAGGAGCGCGCCGTCGCGGAATGGGAATGGGTCGGTCTAGAGATCGAGAAACCGACGCCGGATCCCCTGGCTTCGGACCCAATCGTCAAGGACGGCGGTTGGATCGGCTACGTCACCTCGGCAAGCCGCGGTTTCCGCACCGGCAAGACGCTGGCGCTTGGCTACGTCAAAGCCGGCACACTCGCCATGGGCGAGCGCGCTTTGGTCACCGTGCTTGGCAAGGACCGGGCGGCACGCCGCCATGATCCGCATGTCTACGATCCTGGAAACACGCGTCTCAAGGCTTGAGGTTTTTTGGCCGAACAGGTTCTGGCCGTTGACGATCTAAGGCTCACACTCGGTCCCTTGGCTCGTTACAGACGTCGTCCAGTAGAGCCGGTTGCGTCGGCAATCTGGCCCTCTTCGATGATCGGAGGCGGTGCTGCCGGTCCTGCTGCCGCGTCGCCTCGATCGATGGCGCTGCTGTCATCTCACCTCTTACATCTTCGTCTCCAATGAACCTACTTCCGACTGTGCTGAGGCATAATCTCGTTTATTGTCGATTTTGTTGAATTTTTTTCAGGCAGGCCATGCGCAATCCCATCCTCGATATCAAGCATCTGCAGATGATCCGCGCCATCGGCCGTACCGGGCGGGTGGTGGATGCCTCGGATGAGCTTGGACTTACGCCTTCCGCTTTGTCTCATCGGATCAAGGAAGCCGAACGGCGTCTCGGCGTGCTGCTGTTCGAGCGGATGCACAAGCGACTGCGCATGACGGCTGCCGCCGAATATCTCGCTAACGTCAGCGAGCGCATGCTGCACGAACTCGTTCTCGTCGAGGACGACGTTCGTCGCATGAATGCGGGCGTCGACCACGTGGTCCGCCTCGCGATCGAGGCCTATAGCTGCTATCATTGGTTTCCGGCTTTCCTCGACATGTTTCGGCGTCAAGCCGAACGCATCGACATTCAGGTCATGTCGGGGATTGGCCAGGACACCAGCAGCGCGCTGCTCAATCGCCATGTCGACGTGGTGATCGTGTCGGGCGAGGAGGCTCCTCCCAACACCCGGTATTTTCCGCTCTTTGATGATCCGCTGGTCTTCATCTGCGCGCCGAGCCATCCGCTGGGCCAGCTTGACCGCATTCACGCCCGGGACATCGAGGGACAGAGTTTCATCACCTATGCCAAAGTTCCCGAACCCGATCGCGAGTTCGCGCGACTCTTCCGCCCCGAAGGCCGCTATCCGCGCTGGTCGGCGACGTTGGAGATTCCCGAAGCCATCGTCGAACTCGTGGCTGCAGATCAGGGCACGAGCATTCTCGCATCCTGGGCCATGGAACCGCATGTCAAACTCGGACGCATCCTCGCCAAACCCCTCGCATCCGGCGGCATCGACGTCAAATGGGGCTGCCGGATCAGAGCCGACGACCCTGAGGGCGGCCCCGTCGCCAACGTCGCCGACGCGCTCAAAGCCTGGTTTTCAGAGAACAAATGTCGGGCCGATCAACCCGCAGTCAATCGAACGACACGGTAGATGCCAATGCTGCTGATCGCGGTAATGGAGGACGTCCGTTGTGGATCAGTCTCAACGCAATCTCATGTTCGCATAGTGCTTGCGCAGCATATTTGGTGACAGGCCGTAAGCGGACTTGAAGTGTTCGTAGAACTGGCTGACCGATGAAAAACCGGAATTCTCGGCTACAGTCGCTATGGCCGCAGAACTCTCAATCAACAGGGCGCGGGCACGGATCAGGCGCATGCGGATGGTGAAGCGCTTGATCGGGATGCGCATGACATTCGAGAACAGGGACGCCGCGTAGTTCTCATGAAGCCCGGTTACGGCCGCGACATCGGCATTGGTGAGCGGGTCCTCAAGGTGCTCGAGAATGAAACGCACCATGTCGACCACATGACCGATATTGGCGGAGGAAATCGATCGGCCCTCCGATGAGTGCGTGATGGGCTCACGCAGCCAATCGATGTCGCCGACCAGCGCTCTCCTTAGAATGGCATTCAACTCCATGCGCATGATCTCGATCTTTTCAAAATCGTTCGAACGGTAATCCTCATACCATCGCTGAATTTGACTGCGATTGCAGAGCGTTGCGGGCAGCAGACCGATGGCGCCTCCGAGAAGAGCGACTTGCATGGCGGAGATGTGCGGCAGGAACAGAAAGCTGTCGACCGGAATGTAGATATTCGCGAGCTCCGGGGCTTCGTCGCCCAGTGGCGAAACGGAGATCAATTGGTGGGGAACGCCGGCCCAGAAGATGATCATCTGGCTCGCCGGCACGTCCACGCGATCGCCGTCAAAATCATAGGTCATCGAGGCGCCGGTCAGATAGTTGACCTCCACATGCCCATGCCAATGGGGGGCTGTCATCGGCGTCGGTGCGAACCGCCGCATGCCGAAGCGGCCAAACGCACGATCGACGGCGTAGAAATGCCGCTCATGGCTGGGCACGCTGGCCGTAAGATCACGGCTTCGAGGTGTTTGCTCCTCCATGGCGAAATCACCCTATCTTAGAAATCCGGAAGAATATTTGTGGTTTCGATATTGCTGTCCAATCACAAATAGCGCGAGTCTGAACATAGTGTGTAGGCCCCGACTCGTTCCATCGTGGGCCACCCGGATCGTTTGAAAAAGAAAAGGGACAGGGAGACTTCGTTATGAAACAGTTATCGCGTGCTGCCGCCACGGCGCTTTTGGTCGGTGCGCCCGCATCCGCCGTGAACGCCGACATGATGTCGCCGACCACGCCGCCGGAGCCCGCCAATTTTGCCGCGCAGCAGGAGCCGATTTTCGTCAACCGCTCCGACATCCAGGAATACCGAGCACTCGACACCTACGTCGAACCCGACTTCGTCAAGGCGTTCGTCGATGCTGGCAAGCTGCCGCCGGTCGGCGAGCGCCTGCCGAGCGAGCCCCTGGTCTACAAGACCGGCAACATGCCCGACGGTGTCGGTGCTTATGGCGGCGTGATGCGCCATGTGATCGGTGGTCGCCCCGAGGGCTGGAATTATCTTGGCGGACAATCCCAGGGTTGGGGCGGCATCGACATCGGCATGTACGAATGTCTGACCCGCACCGGGCCGCTCTTCATGGTCAACCCCGACGATCTCCAGCCCATGCCCAACCTCGCAAAGTCATGGGCATGGTCCGATGACGGCAAGACCTTGACCGTCGATCTGATCGAGGGCGCCAGATGGTCGGACGGCGATCCGTTCGATACGGAGGACATCGCCTTCTATTGGGACGACGTTATCATGGACCCTGAGGTGGTGCCGTTGAACGGCGCCAGCCAGGCGACTTACGCCGATGGCGTCCTCACGGTGACCGGTCCCTACACATTCGAGCTCAGCTTCGACAGTCCTTTCCCGGAATCGGTGCTGTATGCGATGGCCTATGGTCATTTCTGTCCTGGGCCGAGCCACGTGCTCAAGCCTCACCACCCCAATCATGGCGGCGAGAGCTACGACGCCTTCCGCAACGCTTTTCCGACGGAACAAATGGGCTTCCCGGTGCTGGGGGCCTGGGTGCCGGTTGAATACCGCTCCGACGATATTATCGTTCTGCGCCGAAACCCCTACTACTGGAAGGTGGACGAAGAGGGCCAGCAGCTGCCTTACCTTAACGAGGTTCACTACCGCCTTTCGACCTGGGCCGACCGTGACGTGCAGGCCGTGGCCGGGACGGGCGACTTCTCGAACCTGGAACAGGCGGAAAATTATGTGGAAAGCCTGAAGAAGGCCGCCGATGCGAGCGCGCCGGCGCGTCTTGCCTTCGGTCCACGCACGATCAGCTACTCGATCTATCCGAACCTTTCCGGCAATGGCTGGGGTGAGCCAGATGATCGCGCGCAGGCTGTTCGCGAGCTGAACCGCGATGCGGACTGGCGCATGGGCATTTCCTACGCCATCGACCGCCAGCGTCTCGGCGAGAGCCTGGTCAAAGGGCCCTTCACGGTTCCCTATCCTGGCGGCCTGCTTCCTGGCACGTCCTTCTATGATGCGGACAGCACCGTCTACTATCCGTATTCGATCGAGACGGCGAAGGCCCATTTCGAGAAGGCGGGCCTTAGCGATACGGATGGCGATGGTTTCTACAACTGGCCGGAAGGTTCGTCCGCTGGTGACGGCAACGTCAATGTCACCATCCTGCACACCAACGACTATCAGACGGACAAAAACCTCGCCGAAGGTGTGGTCGCCATGCTGGAGGACGTGGGGATCAGTGCGACGGTGAACTCGCTCTCCAATAACGACCGCGATGCGGCGCGCGACTCGGGACGCTTTGATTTCAACCTGATCCGCAACGACAAGGAGCTGATCACGGTTGTCCAGAATACCGCTCAGCTCGCACCGGTCGGACCGAATTCAGCGCGCAACAGCCACAAGGCCAATGCCGCTGGCGAGCTTGACCTGCTGCCGTTCGAACAGGAAATGGTCGATGCGCTCAACGCCTTCATCAGCTCCCGTGACGCCGATGAGCGCATTGCGTTGATGCAGACGTTCCAGAAGCTCTACACCGAAAACCTCTACGGCATCGGTCTTACCGCCTATCCGGGAGCGCTCATCATCAACAAGCGTTTCGCCAACATCCCCGCAGGGGCGCCGATCTTCATGTACAACTGGGCGGAGGACAACATCATCCGCGAGCGGGTGTATGTGCCGGCCGACGCTCAGCAGGACTATGAACTGCATCCGGGCACCCTTCCCTCCGCCAACGGTCCGATGAGCGCGAGCTGATCAGATAGCCTTCCGTAGCAGCGGGCGAGGGCTTGCAACCTCTCGCCCGCTGTGCGGCTAACGGACAGCAGCGCGGATCGACATGATCAGGTTCCTCACGATACGCATTCTGCAGGCCATCCCGGTGCTGTTCATCATGAGCGTGATCACCTTCACGATCATCAATGCGCCGCCGGGCGACTATGCGGACTACATTCGCGGCAACATGATCAGCCAGGGAGGTGCTTCGCTCGAGACAGCCACTGCTGCGGCGGAAGCCTACCGGGAACGTCATGGGCTGAATGATCCGATCTACATTCAGTATCTCCGTTGGATCGGCGGCATCCTCTTCGAAGGCAATTTCGGACACTCCTTCTTCTACAACAAGCCGGTAGCCGATGTTGTCGCCGAACGCCTGCCGGCGACCATCGCAATCGCGCTTGTCTGCCATTTCTTCGCATCCCTCTTCGGCATCAGCTTCGGCATCCTGGCGGCGACCCGACAGTATAGCTGGACCGATACGTTCCTATCGTTCGTCGCTTTCATGGGCATGACGATCCCGCGCTTCCTCCTCGCCTTGATCATCCTCTACATCCTGGCCTTCCAGTTGAACGTCCAGGAACTCGGCAGCTTCTATTCCTCACGTTACGGCGGCCAGCCGTTCTGGCTCGGCTGGTTCGATTTCAATTGGGCCAAGCTCTGGAATTTGATCCAGCATGTCTGGCCGGTCATCTTCATCGCGACCTTTGGCGGGCTCGCCTACAACATGCGCGTGATGCGCGGCAACCTGCTCGACACGCTGAATGCCCAATATGTTGAAGCGGCGCGCGCCAAGGGCCTCTCGGAGGGCGCCGTCGTGATGAAGCACGCCGTGCCCAACGCGCTCCATCCGCTCGTCGCCTATCAGGGTGTGATCATGCCCTATATGCTGACCGGCGAGATCGAGGTCGCCATCGTGTTCGGCCTCGCCACGGTCGGCCCGGCGATCGTCGGCTCGATGAGCATCGGCGACGTCTACGTGACGGCCACCTTGCTTTTGGTGCTCGGCGCAACGCTGATCATCGGCAACATCATCGCCGACATGATGCTTGCTCTGCTCGACCCGCGCATTCGTGTGGGCAATGACTGATGGTTGACATCCCGCAAAGGCCGATCGCTGGTCAAAGTGATGTTGGCGATGTCGAGGCCGGGAACATAGCTTCAGCGCCGTCCTTCGAGGGAGAAGGCGAGGACTTGCGCATCTCGACGGTATCAAGCGAGAGCCAGAGTTATTTTTCCCTGGTCTGGCGACGCTTCCGGCGCTCGACCACCGGGATGATCGGGCTCGTTCTCGCAGCGTCGCTTTTGGTGATCGCCCTCTTCGCCGAGTTCTTCGCCCCCTTGGACCCCAAAGCCGCCAGCATCGCTTTCGCAGCACCCGACAAGATCAGCTGGTATGTACCCGGTGATGGGCCGGACGCCGGCTGGCGTCTGTTTCCCGTCGCCTTTCCCATTACTGAAAGTGACGAGCTTGACCCGATCACGTTCCAGCCGCTGACCGGCCCGGACTACAGCAATCCACGCCGCATCGTTCTCTTTGGCGAGGGCTGGCCGTACCGGTTTCTCGGCATCCCGATGAACCGCCACTTCATCACCACCGGGGACGGCTCGCCGCTGCATCTTCTCGGCACCGACAAACTCGGACGCGACATCCTATCCCGCGGTATCATCGGTAGCAGGATCTCGCTCGCGATCGCGCTGATCTCCATCACCTTCATCACCATCATCGGAACGCTGGTCGGTATCACCAGCGGCTATCTCGGCGGCTGGTTCGATCTTTGGCTGCAGCGCTTTGTTGAGATCGTGCTCGCCTTCCCGCAACTGCCGCTCTATCTCGCACTCGCCTCGCTGATCCCGGTCACCGCACCATCGGGGCTGTTCCTGACCTTCGTCGTCCTGGTGATCGTCGGTCTCGGCTGGGCTCAGCTGTCGCGCGAGGTGCGATCCAAGACCATGGCGCTTCGGCAGATCGACTATGTGCGCGCGGCCGAAGCGGTCGGCGCAAGCGACGGCCGCATCATCACGAGGCATATCCTTCCCAACGTCACGAGCCATGTGATCGTCGCCATCACGCTCGGCATTCCCACCATCGTGCTGCTGGAGTCATTCCTTGGTTTCCTTGGCTTTGCCGTGAAGCCGCCGCTGATCTCCTGGGGACTGATGCTTCAGGATGCCGGCACCTTCTCGTCGATCGGCTCCTATCCCTGGATCCTGTCGCCGGTCGCGTTCGTCTTGATCACGGTCTTCGCCTTCAACGCGCTCGGCGACGGCCTGCGCGATGTGATCGATCCCTATTGAAATGATGGACATGAACGAGCAAGCGCCCATCATCGATGCACAGAATGTCGCCGTGACCTTCAAGGTGGATGGCGGCATCGTCGAAGCTGTGCGGGACGTTTCGTTCCAGACCCACCGCGGCAGCACGATGGCGCTGGTCGGCGAGAGTGGTTCCGGCAAGTCGGTGACCGCGCGCGCCGTCATGAAGCTCCTGTCACGTCGGGCCACCGTGTCCGACCGCACCAAGATCTTTTTCGACGGCGCGGACATGGCGCATATGTCGCTGAAGGACATGCGCAGCCTGCGCGGCAACCGCATCTCCATGATCTTCCAGGAACCGATGTCATCGCTCAATCCGGTCTACAAGGTCGGAACGCAGATCGTCGAAGTGCTCATGCTGCACCAGAAGCTCTCGAAAAAGGAGGCTTGGGCGCGGGCCGTCGAGTTGCTCGACGAGGTGCAAATTCCCGATCCTGAAGCGCGCGTGAACCAGTATCCGCACCAGCTGTCCGGTGGGCAGCGCCAGCGGGTGATGATCGCCATGGCGCTCGCCAACCGGCCGGACGTGCTGATCGCCGACGAGCCGACCACGGCGCTCGATGTGACCGTCCAGGCGCAGATCCTGCACCTCATCGACGCGCTGAAAGAGAAATACGGCATGGGCGTCATCTTGATCACCCATGACCTGACGGTGGTTCGACAATTCGCCGATTATGTCTACGTCATGCAGCATGGCGAGGTGCGCGAGCAGGGGTCGATCGAGCAGATTTTTTCAGCGCCGCAACATCCCTACACCAAGCGGCTTTTGGCCTCGGATCCGAAAGGCGTTGCCGAGCCCTTGGATGGTGAGGCGGAGACCGTCTTGAAGGGCGACAAGATCCGCGTCGAGTTCTCGCTGAGCAAAGGCGGCTTCTTCGCACGCGAAAAATCGATGCTGGTCGCGGTCGATTCGCTCGACATCGAGATCAAGCGCGGCGAGACCTTGGGCCTGGTCGGCGAAAGCGGTTCCGGCAAGACGACCTTCGGCCAGGCGGTGCTTCGCTTGATCCCGATGAATGCCGGCGAGGTGGATTTCCTCGGTAATCGGATCGAGACCTATTCGCGCAAGCAAATGAAATCCTATCGCTCGCGCATGCAGATCGTCTTCCAGGACCCTTTCGCCTCGCTCAATCCCCGCATGTCCGTGCGCCAGATCATCGAGGAAGGCCTGATCGTCAACGGCCTCGGCTCGACATCCGGGGAGCGCTATGAACGGGTGCGGCAAGCGCTGCGCGACGCCGGTTTGCCGGACACCATCGCGCACCGGTTCCCGCATGAATTTTCAGGCGGCCAGCGCCAGCGATTGGCGATCGCGCGCGCCATCGCCCTGGAGCCGGAGTTCATCCTCCTGGATGAACCCACATCAGCGCTCGACCTGTCGGTCCAGGCGCAGATCATCGAGCTCCTGCGCAAGCTGCGCAACGAAAAGGGGCTGAGTTACCTCTTCATTTCCCACGATCTCAAGGTCGTGCGCGCATTGTGCCATCGTGTGATGGTCATGCAGCAAGGCAAGATCGTGGAACAGGGGCCCGTTTCAGAAGTCCTCGTGAATCCGAAAACCGACTACACCAAGCGGCTGGTCCGCGCTGCCTTTGAGATCGCGACATGACAACCATCACCTTCATCGGTGCCGGCAGCACCGTCTTCACCAAGAACCTCGCAGGCGACATTCTTCAGCGTCCCGCCTTGAAGGAAGCCACGATCCGCCTGATGGACATCGACCCTAAACGGCTCGAGGAAAGCGCTGTTGTGGTCGGCAAGATGGCGGCGACGCTCGGCGGGCATGCGAGCATCGAAACCTATACCGATCAGCGCCGAGCACTTGACGGCGCCGACTTCGTGATCGTCTGTTTTCAGATCGGCGGCTATGAGCCCTGCACCGTCACCGACTTCGAGGTGCCGAAACGCTACGGTCTTCGCCAGACCATCGCCGACACGCTTGGGGTCGGCGGCATCATGCGCGGCATCCGCACCGTGCCGCATCTGTGGTCGATCTGCGCCGACATGCGCGCGGTTTGTCCGGATGCGGTGATGCTGCAATATGTGAACCCGATGGCGATCAACACCTGGGCGATCGGCGCGAAATATCCCGACATCAGACAGGTCGGTCTTTGCCATTCCGTTCAAGGCACGGCCGAGGAACTGGCGCGCGATCTCGATATTCCGCTCGACGAGATCCGTTACCACTGCGCCGGCATCAACCACATGGCGTTCTATACGCGCTTTGAACATTGCCGCGCCGACGGCACTTGTGAGGATCTCTATCCGGCCCTCCGCCAAGGCTATCTCGAGGGCCGCATGCCGAAGCCGTCCTCATGGAATCCGCGCTGTCCGAACAAGGTCCGTTACGAGATGATGATGCGGCTTGGCTATTTCGTGACCGAGTCGTCGGAACATTTCGCCGAATACACGCCCTACTTCATCAAGCGCGATCGGCCGGATCTCATCGAGCGTTTCGGTGTACCCCTGGATGAATATCCCAAACGCTGCGTCGAGCAGATCGAGCGCTGGGAGAAGCAGGCGAAGGCGTATCGCGACGCCGACGAGGTAACGTTCGAGGCGAGCCACGAATATGCGTCCGAGATCATCAACTCGATCGTAACAGGCACGCCCGGCGTCATTTACGGCAATCTGCCGAACAGAGGTTACATGCCGCAACTCCCGGACGGCTGTGCGATCGAGGTGCCGGTGCTGATCGACGCTAACGGGCTGCAGCCGACCATTGTCGAGAACATGCCGCCCCAACTCATCGCGCTGATGCGCACCAACATCAATGTGCAGGAGCTGACGGTTGCGGCGCTGATGGAGGAGAATGTCGACCACATCTACCACGCGGCGATGCTCGACCCGCACACATCCGCTGAGCTCGACCTGGATCAGATCTGGGATGTCGTCAGTGACCTGTTGGAGGCTCACGGCGATTGGAACCCGGATTGGGCGCGCATGTCGGAAAAGAAATCGGCATGACGCGATTGCCTAAGAGCATCGTCATTGCCGGTGGAGGGACAGCCGGCTGGCTGGCGGCGCTCATCCTTAAAGACGCTCTCCGCTCGGAAGGGACGCCGCTCGACGTCACGTTGATCGAATCAATTCGCATCGGCACCATCGGCGTTGGCGAAGGGACAACGGCTGTCTTTCGTATGATCCTGCAAAAGCTCGGCTTCGACGAAGCTGAGTTCCTACGCGAGACCGGCGCCACGATCAAATACGGCATCCGCCACAAAGATTGGCGCCGCATCGGCCACCATTATGACGGGCCGATCGACGACCCTGCCGCCATCGTCGCCGGCATCGATCTCTATGCCGTCGCCAGCGGCCGCAGCGTCGCTGAAGCGCATCTCTTCCAGCAGCTGATGAAGCAGAAAAAGGTGCCCTGGGCGTTAAACGGCGATCGGCTGGTTGCAGCCGGGCCATTTCATCACGCCTATCACTTCGATCAGGCCCGCGCCGGCACGTATCTGAAGTCGAAGGCAAGCGGCGTGACGCTGCTCGACGATCAGATCCGATCGGTCAGGAAAAACGGTGAAGGGGTCAAAGCACTCAAGCTCGAGTCTGGGCGAGAACTCACCGCCGATTTCTTCATCGACTGCACCGGTTTTCGGCGTGTCCTGATCGGCGAGCTCGGCGCGTCCTGGATGAGCTATGCGGACGTTCTGCCGGTCAACCGCGCCATGCCGTTTTGGATCGACATCGCCGAGGGCGAGGAGATCGATCCCCTGACCTTGGCCTTCGCACAGAAGAATGGCTGGATGTGGAAGATCCCGACGCAGGATCGCTATGGCTGCGGCTATGTCTATTCCGATCTGCATGTCTCCCCCGAGGAGGCGAAAGCAGAGATCGAAACCGCGCTTGGTCACGACATCGAGCCACGGAACGACATCCGGATCGACGCCGGGCGTCTGGATCAATCCTGGATCGGCAATTGCTGCGCGCTCGGCCTGGCATCGTCCTTCCTGGAGCCTCTGGAAGCGACGTCCATCCACGGTACCATCGTGCAGCTCCTGATGCTCGCAAACTGGCTCGGCGATCCCGACGGTCGCGCCAAATTCAATTCAGCCGCCGCCACGCAGGTCGACGACTTCCGCGACTTCATTCGCACCCACTATATCTCAGAGCGTCGTGACAGCGCTTTTTGGCAGGATGTCGCCGAAAGCCATCCCAAGCCTGTCACCGATCGCATCTCACATTGGCGCGCGCAGCTTCCAAAACGTGGCGATTTTCAAGCGTTCCCCGGCGACCTGCCGCATGTGCAGGAACAACTCTACACGCCAGTGCTCGACGGCCTCGGGCTCCTCGATCGCGGGTCGGCCAAAGCGGTTCTCGCGGAAGATCCCAAACGCCGAGCAAGGCTGCGCAAGGCTCACGAGCAGCTGAAGAAGGAATACCGGCAGGCGGCGTCGAAATGCCTTCCGCACCGGTCCTATCTGCAATCACTCCGAGAGGCGAAAGCGGCATGACCGACTTCAAAATCTGCATCATCGGCGCCGGCAGCGTCGGTTTCACCAAGAAGCTCTGCGCCGACATCCTGAAGGTGCCGGCCTTCGAGTCCATCGAAATCGCGCTGACCGACATTAACCAGCATAATCTCGACATGATCCGCCAGATCATCGAGCGGATCGTCGAAGTCAACGGCCTGAAAACCATGGTCACCGCGACGACGGATCGGCGAAAGGCGCTCGAAGGTGCGCGCTATGTGATGAATTGCGTGCGCATCGGCGGCCTCGAAGCCTTCGCCGATGACATCCGCATTCCGCTCCGCTACGGCGTCGATCAATGCGTCGGCGACACCATCTGCGCCGGCGGCATCATGTATGGCCAGCGCGGCATCATGGCGATGATGGAGTTCTGCAAGGACATCCGCGAGGTTGCGGAATCCGACGCCTGGCTCCTGAACTATGCCAATCCCATGGTCATGATGACCTGGGCGGCACTCGACTATGGCGGCGTGAAAACGGTCGGTCTCTGTCACGGCGTCCAGAACGGTCATCGTCAGATTGCGCGGGCGTTGAAGGCGCCCTTCGAGGATGTCGACATCATCTGCTCGGGCATTAACCATCAGACCTGGTATCTCGACATCCGCGTCGGAGGCCAAAAGGTCGGTCGCGATGAACTGATCGCAGCGATGGAGGCGCATCCTGTGTTTGCGCGCCAGGAGAAGGTGCGCATCGATGTGTTGAAGCGTTTCGGCTACTACTCGACCGAATCCAACGGACATCTTTCGGAATATCTGCCCTGGTACCGGAAACGTCGGGACGAGATCCAGGATTGGATCTCCCTCGACGATTGGATCCACGGTGAGACCGGTGGTTATCTCCGCTATTGCACCGAGAACCGGAACTGGTTCGAAAAGGATTTTCCTCGCTTCCTGGATGAGGCCGGCGTGCCGCTGGCCGACTATGAGCGCACCGACGAGCATGCTTCCCACATCCTTGAAGCCCTCGAAACCGGACGCATCTATCGCGGGCACTTCAACGTCAAGAACGGCGGCATCATCGCCAATCTGCCGGATGACTGCATCATCGAATCGCCCGGCTTCGTCGACCGTTTCGGGATCAACATGGTGGAAGGCATCGATCTTCCGGATGCCTGCGCTGCAACCTGCTCGGCGTCGATCAACGTTCAGCGCATGAGCATCAAGGCGGCCATGACCGGCGATGTCGAGCTATTGAAACAGGCCGTGCTTCACGATCCACTGGTCGGCACCATCTGCACGCCCGATGAGGTCTGGCAGATGGTCGACGAGATGCTGGTCGCGCAGGCTGACTGGCTACCGCAATATGCCGACGCCATCCCGGCGGCGCGCGAGCGGCTGAAACACCCGAAGGTCAAGACCGAAGACTGGTCCGGTGCCGCGCGTCTCGACGTTCGTTCGGTCGAGCAGTTGCGTCGTGAGAAGAAGACGCTTGGCATGAAACATGATGGCGAGGAGGCGGGTCAGGACCTCGGCACCAAGATGATGGGCTAAGCTCTGCGCACCATGAGGAGGTCCCACCTTTACACAATCTTGGAAGAGCAGCGTCCGAGACAGAGTTCTTTAGAGATGCTCGTCATCGCCTTCGACGGGGTCATTGCCGAGATTGCCGAGCTTCTTAAGCTGTCGCTCGATCTTGATGAGTTCGGCGAGCAGGACAGGCTCCATCAGCCGTTCCCTGAGGCCGTTAGGATGCACTGTTCTCCCCTCCCCTACACCCTAGTGAATGAGTGGGATCGAAAAGGCTGGTGGGACGCAAGTTGCCTTGTTTTCAATCAATTGGCAGCGCAAGGTTCATGTTTTGGAGAACAAGAAGCAAGACAGGACCTCGCTTACCACTCGAAGGCATCGCGCAAGGGCAGCACGAGACGAACCTTTGCCTCGTGTCAAACAGCATTGACTTCGGAAATGATATCGATAACATAAAGCAACTTGCCTGATTGAAATTCAGGCTTTTGAGTTCAATGAGCTCATCAATTGGCGCGAATTGGCCCCTTGTCGATTTGGCGGACGGGCAGCTAAGGGAGGCTCGGGTTTGGTGGAGACAACACCCATCGTCTCGATGCGCGCGATTACCAAGCGTTTTGGTGGTGTAACAGCGCTCGAAGCCGTGGATCTCGATGCCTATTCGGGTGAGGTTCTGGCAATCGTTGGCGACAATGGCGCCGGCAAGTCGACGCTGATCAAGATCCTGACCGGCGTCTATCAGCCCACCAGCGGCGATATGGACCTGGATGGCGAGCCGCTGGTGATGAACAGCCATTCCGATGCGATCGAGAAGGGAATCGACGCGGTCTATCAGACCCTTGCGCTTGCCGATCATCTCGATCCCGCCGCCAACATGTTTCTCGGATCGGAGCTCACGACCTCCGTGCTCGGCTTCTCGATGCTGGACAATGCCAGGATGCGCAGGGAGACCGAGCGTGTTCTGAAGGAGCGGCTGGGCGTTACGCTCAAGAGCCTGGATGTGCCGACCGAGAGCCTGTCTGGTGGTCAGCGCCAGGCGGTGGCGATCGCGCGCGCCGTCTACCATGCCGATCTGCGTGTCCTGGTGATGGACGAGCCGACGGCGGCGCTCGGGCCTCAGGAGACGGCGCGCACGCTTGCGCTGATCGAGACGCTGAAGGCGCAGGATCTGGCGATCATCCTGATTTCCCATTCGCTCGATGACGTGTTCGCGGTCTCGGATCGCATTCAAGTGATGCGCCGCGGCCAGCGTGTCGGCTTGGTGAAAACGGCGGAGACGACCCGCGAGGAGGTGCTTGGCCTCATTGTGGGCGGCGCCAAGGCGGCCTGACGGAGGCGGATGGGAGACACCATGGCGACGACAGCAGCTTCAACGATAACCATCAAAGAGCGCATCGACCCCTATCTGGCGATCCTAGGGCCGCTCGCCATGATCATGATGATCCTGGTGTTCATGGGCATCGCCGAGCCGGCACGCTATTTCCGTCTTTCCAATCTCAACATCATCCTGCTCGAAGCCGCCCTTTACCTGCCGCTCGCCATGGCGATGACCTTCGTCATCACCCAGCGCGGCATCGATCTGTCCATCGGCTCGATTGCGGCGCTCACAGGCATCGTCATGGCGTTCGCGATCAAGAGCTATGGCTTTCCGGCCTGGATCGGCGTCCTCATCGCGATTTCGCTCGGCGCCACCCTCGGCCTCATCAATGGCCTGGTCATCACCAAGTTTCGTGTGCCGGATCTAATCGGCACGCTGGCGATGGATCTCGTCTATCGCGGCTTTGCCCTGGTGCTCGCCAAGGGGCTGGTGCTGGCCCGCTTTCCGGATCTGATCACCGACATCGGCCGTGGCCGCCTCTCCTGGTTCCTGCCGATCCCCGTGACGATCGGCATTGTCACCTTCTTGATCGGCTATTTCCTTTTGAAGCGCACCCATTTCGGCCGCTACTCGATCGCGATCGGATCCAACCCCGAAGCCGCGGAGATGACCGGCATCGCGGTGGATCGCTACAAGATCTACGCCTATGTGCTGATGGGGGCCGCGGCCGGGCTCGCGGGCGTGATGCTCACCGGCAAGCTCAATGCCATCCAGGCGACGTCCGCCCCCTATTTCAATCTCCATGTGATCGCTGCCGTGGTGGTCGGCGGCACGTCGCTCTTCGGCGGCCGCGCCTCGATGCTCGGCTCCTTTGCGGGTGTGCTTCTGCTTTCGATGATGATCAATGCGCTCGTGACCCTTCGGATCGAGTTCTTCTGGCAGTCGGTCGCCTCAGGTGTCGTGATCATCACCTCGGTCGCCTTCTACACCTGGCTTCAGAAGAAGGATCGTGACGGCGCCAAGGGGATCATGGCGGCGCTCGCGACGCCTGAAACCACGAAGCTTCTTCGCCTCGTCGGCCTTCTTCTGGCCACGCTCCTTCTGCTCTTCGCGTTCGGTTATGTGTTTTCCGGAGAAACCGTGCCCAGCGGCTGATCGCCGGGCCAAACAGCGGTGACATCAGTCACCGAATTCAGGGAGAAGATGATATGAACGACACCGTCAGCCTGACCATTCGAACAGGCATAGCGGCCCTCGCAAGCTCGGCCTTGATGTCGACAGCGCTGGTCGCCGCCGACCTGCCGCTCAAGACCCTGCCGGATGACGGCGATCGGGATCATTGGCTGCCGCAGCAGGTCAATGCGGATGGCACGCTCGAAGCCCTACAAGACGCGACCGGCAGCGAAGCGGTGCCGTATTCCGGAACGCAGGACGATCCCATCCAGATCGCCCTGATCTACCCCTCCGCCGACGTCTCCGACTTCTGGGCCAGGAATTACCTTGCTTTGACCAAGCGCCTGGAGCAGCTCGGCATCCAGTTCGAGACCACCGAGTTCGCATCCCGCCAGATCGAGCATGAGCTGCAGTCCACCTACGCCACCCAGGTGGAACAGGACGCCGATCTCTACGACTATGTGATCTTCGGCCCCTCCGAACTCGCGACCCAGGCGGACAATATCGACAAGCTCTCCGGCAATGACGGTTTCCTGACCTATGTCTGGGCCTTCCACACGCCGCTCAAGGATCTGGAAAACCAGCCCGATGCCTGGTTCGACTTTTCCTCGGCAGCGGGCGCCCTGGTCATCTGCGACTATCTCATCGAGCGTCTCGGCAGCGACATCACCTATGCCCTGAACCGCGGTATTCCCGGCGTGACCGACAATCAGCGCTCCGGGGACTTCATGAACTGCGTCGCAGAAAAGGGCAATTGGAACCCGGTCTATGAGCATTATGGCGAGTATCAGCGCGAAGGCGGCTTCGACGGCACCAACCTGATCCTCCAGGCCTATCCGGAAGCGACCCTGATCCACAACGCCAATACCGCGATGGCCATGGGCTCGGTCGAGGCGCAGGTGGCTGCCGGCGTGCATGGCGACATCTTCTCGACCGGCTGGGGCGGCACCGGGCTCGAGCTCGACGCCATCCGCCGTGGCGAACTCGACGCCACGCCGATGCGCATGGGCGACGATGTCGGTGCGGCGACCGCGGAAGCGATCAAGGCCGACATGGAAGGCCGTGCCGACGAGCTGCCGCTGGTCTTCCTCGGCCGGATCACGGTTGCCCATGACGAGCTCAGCAATGAAGAAATCGACGCGCTCGAGCAGGAAGCCTTCCGCTTCTCCGGCGTCGGCGCGCTGGAGCGCTAACGCGTCCATCAGCCCAGCATTCGCCGCATAGAGCGGACAGAGGCATCAACGCCAGGCACCCAGCCCTTCGGGGCTGGGTCAGCCTGATCTCCGCTCATCATCCAACAATCGTCGACATGTGGGAGGGACCGAAAAGCAACAGAGCCGTTCATGTTATCGATAACATAAAATGAGTATTCCGTCAGATCGGAACGACAAGATCTGACGAACCACATGAAACTGCTTGAGACCAAATGGAGGCATCAGATGATCCGCAGAACAACCACCCTTTTGACCTTCGTCGCTTGCTTAGCGAGCGCGCCCGCCGTCATCGCCGACGACGCAGATCCTGATGCGGCCATCAAATACCGAAAGAGCGTCATGTCGGCGGCTTGGTTGCCATCTTGAAAGGAGAAATCGATCAGCCGAATGCGCTTGCGACGCATGCTGATGGTTTCGCCATCGCAGCAACCTACGGCGTGACCTCCGCCGCGTTCGAGCAGAACACGGACGGGCTCGGAAGCGAGAAGACGACGGCGACCGCCAAAATCTGGCAGGATTGGGACCGTTTCGACGAGGCGCTAAAGGCGATGGAGGTCGCTGCTCAGGCGATCCAGACGGCCGCCGCGAATGGCGAGCTGACCTCCTTCGATTAACTCAAACCAGCGCTCAAGGAGTGTGGTTTTTGCCATCGCGATTCCGGTTTCCGCGAGAAGTGATCATCTCTCATTCAAACCGTCCACATGAAGTAGGTCACCGCAGCAGCGGGTGACAGACGACGCAGCCAGCCAGCTGTGCCCGATGACAGGGATGGAAGACCCGGTGTCGGTTCATCGAAGGTAGGCCCAAATTGCCATCGGTCCACGAACAAAGCGATGGAACTGAGACGTCGTCGAACCGAACAGGCTGATGCATACACGATGCTGCCTCCCGGTACGGTTTAGGTCCAGCGCTACGCGTCGGCGGATGGGCCGCGGCCGAAATCGAAGAGCTTCATGTAGGCAGCGCTATCTTCGGGGCCGATGCCGGCCATGACCATCATGCGATGGAGCTCGGTGAGCATGCCGGTGATTGGCATCGGGGTGCGGAGAGCCGAGGCGTAGCGCTGCACCGCCTCCAGATCCTTCAACATGTTGTCGATGCGCCCGGTGGGCGTGTAGTCGTAGCGCGCCATCTTGGGCATGAACTCCTGCAGGATGCGGCTGTCCGCGCGGCCGCCTTCGAGTGCGGCCGGAATCTTTTCGGCATCGACGCCGCCATCGAGCGCAAGCCGGGTCGCCTCGGCGACCGAGAGGAAATTAGCGGCGCAGAGCACTTGATTAATCAGCTTCGTCGTCTGACCGGCGCCATTTGGCCCCATATGGGTCATGTTGGCGGCGAGATGAGCGAGCACGGCCTTGGCGCGCTCGACATCGGCATCCGCTCCGCCAATCATCAAGGTGAGCTTGCCGGCAAGAGCACCCGGAGCACCGCCGGACAACGGCGCATCGACCCAGGCCATACCGGTTTCGGCATCGAGCCGCTCCGCCATGATCGAGGTCGCTTTGGGATCGGTGCTGGACATATCGATCAGGAGCTTCTTGAGCGATGCTGCCTCAGCGACACCTCGTTTGCCGAACACCACCGCCTCGACGATCTCGGCCGTGTTCAAGCTGGTGATGACCACGTCGACACATTCGGTCAGGCTGGCCGAGCTTGTCGTGGCGACCGCCCCTCTCTCGGCCAAAGGCTGCATCTTCGCTGTGTCCCGATCGTACACGAAAACTTCGACCCCCTGCTCCAGGAGTCTGGTCGAAATGGCCGAACCCATGACACCGTTACCGATAACACCGACTTTTTGATCTTGGCTCATGGGTTTGGTCCTCTGCTGTGACGATGGGAAGATCAGTCGAAGGTGGCTGCGCCGATGGCGGCAAGTGCTGCGCGTGCGACGGTCAAATCCTGATCAGGCGAGCCGGAGCCGACGCCGATACCGCCGAGATGATGGCCATCGATCACGATTGGCAGACCGCCTTGGAGATTGGTGACCTTGCCGCCGGTCGCAGCGCCAACGACAGGCGCGAACTCCGGCGGAATGCCGCCGCTCGGCGCTCTGTTGGAGGCTGATGTTATCGCCTTTGCCCGCGCCGACTGCAGGCTCATGACCTTGGCGCTGGCCATGCGAAAGCTCATGAGATCGACGCAGGACGGATCGACGATGACGATGCATTCGGGAACCCCGATGGCACCGGCTTTCTCGATCGCAGCCGAAAGCATCACCTGCAGCGCCTCATCATTGAGGCTGGCGCTCGGGTCGAGAAAGCTCACGGCTGCTGCACGCCGTTTCGATTGAGAAAGATGCTGTAGAGCGATGTGGTGCCGGTCATGAAAAGGCGCGCCTTGGCGCGGCCGCCGAAGCAGACATTGGAAACCGTCTCCGGCACCTTGATCTTGCCGAGCAGCGCGCCCTCCGGGCTGACGCAGTGGACGCCGTCGCCGGCACTGGTCCAGACATTGCCATCTCGGTCACAGCGAAAGCCGTCCGCGCAGCCGACGTCGACCTTGTAGAAGTCGCCGCCGCCGCTGACCGAGCGACCATCAGCGCCGACATCGAAGACGCGAATGCGCCGATTGGCGTCCGGGTCGAACATCTTGCTGGTTTCAGCGACATAGAGGCGGGTCTCATCAGGAGAAAAGCAGAGACCGTTCGGGCAGTCGAAATCGTCGATCACGATGGTAAGCTCGCCGCTCTCCGGATCGAGCCTGTAGACGTGGCAGGGCTGCTCCTGCTCGGCGCGATAACCCTCATAGTCGGTCATGATCCCGTAATGGGGATCGGTGAACCAGATCGAGCCATCCGACTTGACCACGACGTCGTTCGGCGAGTTGAAGCGCTTTCCCTGATAACCGTCGGCCAGAGCCGTGACGGTCCCATCGTGTTCCGTGCGCGTCACGCGCCGAGCGCCATGCTCGCAGGAGATCAGCCGCCCCTGATGGTCGCGGGTGTGGCCGTTGCTGAAATTCGAAGGCTCCCGATAGACGCTCACGCCGACACCGTCGATCCAGCGCATGATGCGGTTGTTGGGGATATCGCTGAAGAGGAGGCAGCCGGCATCGCCGAACCAGACGGGGCCCTCGACCCAGCGAAAGCCGGTCGCCAGCTTTTCCAGCGGCGCATTGCCCATCACGTAGCTTCCGAAACGGGGATCGATGATCTCGACGTCATCCATAAAAGGCTGCCTCTTTAGGTTGGCGTTGCTGTAGCGCCCGTTGATTGGCGCTCGATGAGCTCAAAGCCAAGATCGATGACCTGATGCTCATCCCTAACCTGGCTTGGCGAGCGCGAAAGGAGGTCCAGAAGGAGTTGCCCCGTTCGCTCGCCGATGCCGACGCAATCGATATGCACGGTCGTCAGCGAGGGCAAGATCTGCGCACCGATCTCGAAATCGCCGAAACCGGCAATGGCGAGATCATCGGGGACGGCGATGCCACGACGCTGGCATTCCATGACGGCACCGACCGCGGAGAGGTCACTGACGGCGAACACCGCATCGACGTCGTCCCGATGCTCCAGGAGTGACGCCAGGCTCTCGGCGCCATGGGTGAAGGATACCGGCCCCGAGCCATAACGGACCACGAGGTCAGTCTGGAGATCGGCCTGTTCGAGCGCGCGCTTGTAGCCTTCGAGGCGTTCATCACCGCGGAAGTCGCGAAAGCCTGGCTCGCTTTCAGGTGGGCCGAGAAAGGCGATCTTCCGATAGCCGCGCTTCATCAATCTTGATGTCATGGCCATGCCGACATCAAGATTGGAGAACCCGACCGCATGGCCGATCGGCTGCTTTGGCAAGTCCCAGATCTCGACTACGGGGATGTCAGCGGCGAGGAGCAGTTGCCGGGTCGCGTTTGTGTGGTGGCTGCCGGTCAGGATGATGCCTTCGGGCCGCCGCGCCAGCATGGTCCGCACCAGCGACTCTTCCTCCTCGAGCTGATAGTCGGTATAGCCGATCAGGAGCTGAAAGCCCGCAACCTTCAGCGTGTCGCTGAGGCCGCCGGCGGTTTCCGCGAAGTTAATGTTGTTGAGTGTGGGCACAATGGCGGCGATGAAGCCGCTCTTCTGGCTTGAGAGGCTGCTGGCGATCATGTCAGGGACATAACCGAGCTTGGCGATCGCCGCCTGCACCCGATCGCGCGTGGCTTCCGCAACGATGTCCGGCTGAGCGAGCACACGCGAGACGGTCATCGTCGAGACACCGGCAATCCGGGCAACATCGCGCATGGTGGGTTTGGGGGGCATGTTTTTTCGTTTCTCGCTAGGAACCTTTGGCTTCGAAGACGACGTGATAGATGCGGCCGTCGAACATGGTCATGAGCTTTTCCGTCTCGGCCTTGGCTTTGGCCCGCGCCGGCGACGCCAGAGCGCGTTCGATAGCCTTCATGTTGGGATAGTCGACCTCCAGAACCATGCGCAAGGGCGGAGCGTGCGGATCAGCGCTCACATCGCGGAGCACGCGCACATCGGTGGCGCCCGGAAACGCGCGCCAGAGCGGCATCATGCGTTCCTCGACGAAAAGGTCGAAAAGCGCGTCCTTGCCCTCATGAACATGCCCTTCGAAATAGGCGCATCGTGTCAGCATGTAGCGGTTCTCCTCATCTAGCTGGATTGGCGGAGCCGGCCCCGTCGTCGGAGCCGACTCCGCCCGCTCAGAAGCACCTATTTGCCCCAGATCTTCTTATATTCATCCCGATAGCCGTTCTCGGGATCGAAGACGTTGGTGGGGCCGCCGTCGAACTCGATATTGTCTGCGGTGACCACATGCAGCGGCGAGGCATAGCCGGACCACGCTTCGCCGGCAAAGGCGCGGTTCAGTTCGTCCACCAGCTGCCAGCCCTGGAGGTTCAGCGGCTCGGCGACGGTGACCGCCTGATACTGGCCGCCTCGGATGCGCTGATAAGAACTCTCCGAACCGTCGCCCGCGGCGACCGCCTTTGGCGCGCCATCGCCCGCGATGCCGGCGGCCTGGAGGGATGGGCCCATGAAGTCGAAATAGAGGTCGTTGATCGCGAGCGAATGGGTCCAGGCGTCTCCATGGCGCTGCAGCAACGTCGTGGTCAGCTGCGGCATGCGGGTCGAGGTGTCGGCGATCGGCGTGTCGACATATTCGAGCACCTCGCCGCCCAGCTTCTCGATCTCCTCCTTCATGCGGTCGGCCTTGGCGATCGCGATCTGATAGGTGCTGTCGGTGAAGATCACGACCTTGGGCGCACCACCCGCATCGACATAGGCCCAGCTCGCCGCGGCGGCCGAGACTTCCATCGGATCGGTGCTGACATTGGCGAGCACGGGCGTGCCTTCGACCGGGCCGATCACGGGTGCCGCATGCCAGGCGACCAGCGGAATGTCGGACTCGGCCGCGGCGTCGAGACCGGCCTGCTGCTCGACCGCATCGAAGCCATTGATAACGATACCATCCGGGCTCAAAGCGAGCGCCTGATTGAAGGCTGCGGTCCGGCCCGAGATGGAGCCTGCGCCATCCAAGACGCGCACTTCCCAGCCGATCGCCTCGGCCGCCTCCTCGATCCCGTTGGTCACACCGAGGATGCCGCCGTTCTTCATATCAGCGGCGAGCACGACGATGGTCTTGCCTTCGGCGGCCGCCGGCCCTTCGGTTGGGCCGTCCCAGGCAGTCTTGCGGCCGGCATGCCTGTCGACCACGGCCTGCGCCTCGGCGAGGCCATCAGCGTAGGACACCGTGACCGGAGCCGTTACGGCCAACGCCATCACGGCTGCGGAAGTCATCAGAAAACGTCGCGTGATCATGTCAGTCTCCCTAATCAATGACGGGCCTGTTCACGTCGAACCGCCCGGTTCGGGCCGCGGGGCCGGTTTGGCGGCCGCGCGTTTCCTTTGGGCGTAGCCGGCGATGCCGATGGCAACGAGCAGGGTTACGCCGTTGAACAGGGGCTCGACGAAGAACGAGCCCCCGAATTGCTGAATGCCGGAAATGCCGACGGCGAGAATGGCGACGCCGATCATCGTGCCCCAGACATTGACCCTTCCGGGCTTGATGGTGGTCGAACCGAGAAAGGCGCCGACCAGCGCCGGCAGCAGATATTCGAGGCCGACGCTCGCCTGGCCGATCCGAAGCTTGGAGGCGAGCAGCACGCCGGTGAGTGCTGTCAGCGTGCCGGAGGCAATGAAGGCGGACATCACGAATTTCTGGACAGGAATGCCGTTCAGCGCCGCCGCCTTGGGATTGGCGCCGATCGCGTACATGTAGCGGCCGATCGGCAGATATTCGAGGATGATCCAGAGCAGAAGCGCCACCACCAGCACGTAGAAGGCCGTGATCGGGAGACCGACGACGAAGGTGCCGCTGATGCCGAGAAAACCGTCCGGCAGCAGCCCGACCACCTGGCGCCCTCCCGTATGCCAAAGGGCGAGTGCGTAGAGTACGGTGCCGGTGCCGAGCGTGGCGATGAAGCTATCGATCTGCGCGACTTCCACCAGGAGACCGTTCAGGAAACCGACAAACGCGCCCATGAGCAGCACGATCACGACGGCGAGCGGCCAGGGAATGCCGAACATGGTCTGCAGGCTGATCGCCAGGATGTGCCAGAGCACGATGCCGTAGCCGACGGTGAGGTCGATCTTGCCGGTCACCATCGGAATCATCGCGGCGAGCGACAGCATGGCGATGATCGCCTTGTCCGAGAGGATCGAGCGCAGATTGAGAAGCGTCGGGAACGTCTTCGGCAGGAGGAAAGAAAAGAGGAGGATGAGGGCGACCGTCAGGATCAAAAGGCCGTAAACCGGCAGCCACTGCATCAGCCTTGCGCCGAGCGGCAGACCGTCGAGATCGGCGCGTGTGGGTTCGAGGGCGTTGGATTTCAGGGACTGCATGGTGGTTCACACCCTCTCGGCGACGGGCGATGGCACGCGCCCGACTTCGCTTGCGGATGCCGCATGCAGCAGGCGCTCCGGCGTCAGCTCATCGCCCGCGATCTCGTCGGCAACGGCGCCTCTGGAGAACACCAGGGCGCGATCGGCGATGCGCGCGACCTCCTCGAAATCGGTGGAGACGATCAGCACAGCGACGCCCTGCTCGCGCGCTTCGGCCAGCAGCGCATAGATTTCGCCCTTGGCGCCGACATCGACGCCGGCGGTCGGCTCTTCCAGGATCAGCAGCGGGGCGCCGATCGCGAGCCAGCGCGCCATCACCACCTTTTGCTGATTGCCGCCTGAGAGCGTCTCGATCATGCGGTCGGTCGCCCTAGGTCGGACGTCGAAGGTCTCGGCGAGCCTTGCCGCTTCGTTTCGCTCCGCGGACGGCGCCATCAGGTCGAGCATGGCGCGGCCCCGCGCGCCCGGATTGACGAACAGGTTTTCCCGGATCTCGCGGCCGGGGAGCAGGCTCTCCTCGCCCCGATCCCCGGCGACGAAGGAGACGCCGCTTCGGATCGCACTTGCGGGTGAGGTCAGATCAGGCGTCGCACCGTCCAGCGTGACCTCGCCGCCGATGACGGCCTCCACGCCGAAAAGCGCTCGGCCGATGTCGCTTTGCCCCGCACCACGCAGCCCCACCAGGGCGAGCGCCTCGCCAGCCCGAACATCGAAACTCACCGGTCCGGAATTCTCCGTGCGAAGGTTTCTCGCGGAAAGCCGGGTCTCGCCCGCGGCCACCGCCCCTCGCCAGTGTCGCGCCGCCTCCTTTCGCCCAATGATCATTTCGACGAGATCATCCGGCGACGTCTCCGCCGTCGGCTTGACCCCGACCAGACGGCCATCGCGCAAGACGGCGACGCGATCCGCAATCGCGAAAACCTCGTCCAGACGATGGGACACGTAGATCATGCCGACGTCCCTCGCCTTCAGCCGGCGCAGAACCTGAAACAGGCGCTCGACCTCGTCCTGCGGCAAGGAGGCGGTCGGTTCGTCCAGCACCAGGATGCGCGCCTCGACCGCCAGCGCCCGGGCGATCGCGACCAGGGACTTCTCGGTTCTGGAGAGTGCATGCACGCGGGCTTGCGGATCGATATCGAGTTCGACCAGAGCGAGCGCCTCCGCCGCAGCCAGATCGACGGCCCGCCAATTCAGAAAGCCGTGCTTTCGGGCGAAGCCGCTGCCGAGCGCGATGTTCTCGGCGACCGTCATCCATTCGATCAGCCCGAGATCCTGATGGATGAAGGCGACATCCTGCGCTTCGCCCGCCACCGGCGGACGGTGATGGTAGGCGCTGCCATCGAAGACGATGCTGCCGCCGTCCAGCTTATGGATGCCCGCCAGCATCTTGATCATGGTGGACTTGCCGGCGCCGTTTTCCCCAAGTAGCGCCAGGATCTCGCCCGCATGAAGATCGAGCGTGACGTCATTGACCGCAAGCGTACCGCCGAAGCGCTTGCTGACATGGTCGAAAAGGAGGAGCGGGGGCGTTGCCCCGGTATCGTCGACCCTGCCCGGGTACGGGCTCAACGTTCGAACCTGAGCTGGACTTTGATGCTGCGGTTGCGATCGGCGGCGGCTTCGAAGGCGGCATCGGCCTCATCGAGGTCATAGGTGCCGGTGATCAGCGGGTCGACATCGATCTTGCCCGATGTCAGGAAATCGACGGCCATCTTGTATTCCTCGTGGAAGCGAAACGAGCCGAGATAGTCGATTTCCTGAGCCATCAGAAGGTTGGCGGCGACCGTGACCTCGCCCGGCGGCAGCATGCCGATCTGGACCACGCGTCCGCCGGGCCGCGTGATGCGCAAAAGCGAGGCCAGCGCCGGCAGAGCGCCGGTCGCCTCGAAGGCGATGTCGAACGTGCCCTTATTGGCCTCGAACGGCTTTAGCGGGTCGTCGCTGCCACCGACTTTGTAGACCGCGTCCGCCCCAATCTCCTCGGCCTTTTCGAGCGGCGGCTCGGCGAGATCGAAGACGCTGATCTCAGCAGCCCCGGCCTGCTTCGCGGCAAGCGCCACCAGAAGGCCGATCGGTCCGGCGCCGGCGATCACGACCCGCCGCCCCATGATGTCGCCCGCCCGCTTGACCGCATGCAGCGCCACGGCCAGCGGCTCGGCCATGGCCGCCGTGGCGAAGGACATGCTATCCGGAATTCGATGGCACTGATCCGCCCGCGCGATCACGAAATCGCTGAACGCGCCCTGGACATGGGGCATGCGCGCAGCGCTTCCGTAGAACAGCATGTTCCGGCAGAGATTGCTGCGGCCGGCGAGACAGTCGGGGCAAGCGAGACAGGGGCGGCTCGGGTCGATCGCGACAGCCTCGCCGACCGCAAGGCCGTCGACGTCGTCGCCGACCTCGGCGATCGTGCCCGCGACCTCGTGGCCGAGGATCAGCGGCTCCTGGAGGGCGAAATCGCCGACCCGTCCCTTGAAGTAGTAGGAAAGATCGGAGCCGCAGATCCCACCCGCCCGAACGCTGATCCGGACCTCACGGCTACCGAGCGGCCTCGGCACCACATCGGCCAGACGGAGGTCTTTCGCAGCATGGATCAGAAGGGCTTTCATCGATCTTCCCTGACCTGTACGTTTCTGCTGATGTGACAATGATCTTGCTTTGTTACCGATAACATGCATGCTGTCGAATTGTTTGGCAAGCGAGAAAAATTTTCGACGAAAGGTACGGAGTATGCCAAAGGGGCTTTTCGATCTGAGCGGCAAGCGAGCGCTGATCACCGGATCCTCGCAAGGGATCGGTCTGAGCCTCGCCGAGGGGCTCGCTGCAGCCGGCGCGAGGGTCGTGTTGAACGGGCGATCGACGGAGAAGCTCGAAGCCGCGGTCGAGACGATCGAGGGGGCTTCTGGCTATGCGTTCGATATCGCCGAGCAAGGGGAGGTAACGGACGCCGTCGATCGGATCGAGGCCGAGCAGGGGCCGATCGACATCCTCGTCAACAATGCCGGCATCCAGCGCCGCGAGGCCTTGGAGAACTACCCGCTCGAGACCTGGCGGGAGCTGATGCGCATCAACCTCGATGGAGTCTTCATCGTCGGACAGGCGGTGGCGAACAAGATGATCCCGCGCGGGTCCGGCAAGATCATCAACATCGCGAGCCTGCAAAGCGAAGCCGCCCGCTATTCGATCGCCCCCTACACGGCGTCCAAAGGAGCGGTTAAGAACCTGACCAAGGGCATGTGCACGGACTGGGCGCGGCACGGGCTGCAGATCAACGGGATCGGCCCCGGCTATTTCGAGACGCCGCTCAATCAGGCGCTGATCGACAATCCCGAGTTCGATGCCTGGCTCAAGAACCGCACGCCCGCCGGGCGCTGGGGCAAGGTCGAGGAACTGCAGGGGGCCTGCATCTTCCTCGCCTCCGAGGCCTCCAGCTTCGTGAACGGCCAGATCATCTATGTCGACGGCGGCGTGCTGGCGACGCTCTAAGGAAACAGGAAAAGCTCCATGTCACTACCCGTCCTTCTCCGCTGCCCCCTGATGCCGGTCATCCAGGAACAACTCGAAGCCGGCTACGACGTGCATCCCGTCTTCGACATGGCCGACCCCAAGCTCGAGGCGATCGCCGGCGACATCCGCGCCGTCGTGACCGGCGGGCATCTCGGCGCACCCGCGGATGTGATGCAGCGTCTGCCGAACCTAGAAATGGTCGCGATCAACGGCGTCGGCTTCGACAAGGTCGATCTGGACATGGCCAAAGAGCGCAGCATTCGGGTCAGCAACACCCCGGATGTGCTGACCGCCGATGTCGCGGATCTCGCGATCGGCCTGACGCTCGCGCTTACCCGGAAGATCACCGAAGGCGATCGTCATGTCAGGAGCGGCGCCTGGCTTGACGGCAATATCGGCCTCGGCCGGAAGTTCTCTGGCCTGCGCTACGGCATCTTCGGCCTCGGCCGGATCGGCAAGGCCATCGCCAGGCGTCTCGCTGGTTTTGACGTCGAGATCGCCTATTGCGACATCGCCAAGTCCGAGGCGGACTTCCCTTACTTCGGGTCGGTGACAGAGCTTGCGGCTGAAGTGGATGTGCTGATCATCGCCGCGGCGGCGAGCGGCTCGACCGAGAAGATCATCGACAAGACCGTGCTCGATGCGCTTGGCAAGGACGGGTTGTTGGTGAACGTCGCCCGGGGCTCGATCGTCGATGAGCCGGCGCTGGTTCAGGCCATCACATCGGGGAGCATCGGAGGTGCAGCGCTCGATGTGTTCGCGGACGAACCGCGCGTGCCCGCGGCGCTGATCGACAGTGACCGCGTGGTCCTCACCCCCCATATCGCGAGTGGTACGGTCGACACTCGGCTCGCCATGGGCAATCTGATGCTCGCTAATCTTGAAGCCTTTGCCGCCGGCAAGGATCTGATCACGCCGGTGGTCTGAAGCCCAGCGCTGCGGACACATCTGAAGGCGACGTCGAGGCGGATCCATCGATGAGGCTTGATGGCATCTGTATTCCCAACTAGACTGGTCCAAATATCAAACCAATGGACCAATGGGAGTTGTCTGGGTGAGGGAAGCGTGACGGCAAGATCGCTGCATGGACCCACGTCCGCTCGTTACGTCGTCCATGGCGCCTGCCTGCTGCTCTTCATTGGAATATGCCTTTGGCCTGACCTGACTGCCGCGGCCGATCAGGATAGCGAGACCCTGTCCTGGTTGCTCGCGCCGATGGATCCGACACGCGCCCATGACGTCGATGCCGCCACCTCCTGGCACGGCCGGCTGATGGTCCTGATCTGGGCTTTTCTGTTCCCCACGGGCATTCTGGCGGCGCGCTTTTTCAAGATCCTGCCCCGTCAGGACTGGCCACGCGAAGTCGACAATGCGCGCTGGTGGCACACCCATCTCGCCACGCAGTATTCCGGCGGTGCGCTGTTTCTCGTCGGCCTCGGCCTCGCGCTTTACGCGACCGGCACAAGCCAGGGTGCCGTCGTCGATTGGCACCATATTCTGGGCTGGGCCGTGGCGATTTTAGCGGCCTGGCAGTTTCTGGGCGGATGGCTGAGGGGGACGAAAGGCGGGCCGACCGCCCCCGCCGCCGACGGCTCACTGCATGGCGATCACTACGACATGACCCCACGCCGACGCGCTTTCGAATATGCCCACAAGATCGGCGGCTATCTCGCCTTGCTCGTGGCCTGCGTCGCCGTCGTGACCGGTCTCTACGCGGCGAACGCACCGCATTGGATGTGGCTCGGAATCTTCAGCTGGTGGAGCCTTTTGCTCGGCGTCGCCGCCTGGCTGCAAACCAGGGGCTTCGCGCGCGATACCTATGAAGCGATCTGGGGCCCAGGCGTCGAGCATCCCGGCAACCGGCTTCGCCCCATTGGCTTCGGCATCCGCCGACGGGGCGGGCGTGGAAAGTGATGACGTCGTCGATTTTGTCGTTGACTCCGCAAAAGCATACTTCATAATGGTCTAAACAGCGAACCAATAGACCAATGAGGGCGGCTTACATTCATGAAGGCAACGGCTTCGATCGACGGCATGGTGATCCCCGCTTTGCGGCGAGGTATCAGGCGTGCGCCGATCAGGGAACAGATTGCCCGAAGTCTGACCGACCTTATTGCCGCCGGCCTTTTGAAGCCGGGTGACGAGCTGCCGCCGGAGCGCGAACTGGCCGCGATGTTGGAAGTCAGCCGCGAGAGCCTCCGCGGCGGCCTGCAACTGCTCGCAGATCGTGGCACCCTCGATATCGGCCAAGGGACCCGAACCCGGGTCGGCGCCATGCCCGAAGCCAGCGAAACCGCCTGGCAGCATGAATTTCAGGACCTATCCGATGTCACCGACGAGACCGTTCTCGGCGCGCGTCTAGTGCTGGAGCCGGCGCTTGCGAGGCTGGCCGCCGAGCATATCGACGACGCGACCCTGGACCGTCTGAAGAAGCTGGTCGAGGCGCAGAGGGGCTTCGATGACGATCCCGTGCGCTTCCAGATTTCGGACCGCGAGTTCCACCTGGCGATTTTCCAGGCCTCGGGCAATCCGGTGCTGGTGAACTTCGCTTCGCAGGCCTATGCCCATGCTTATGACTACCGGCGTGATCTGATGAAGCATCACGACGGCATCGCCCTTGCCGTGGTCGCCCATGAATCGATCGTCGAGGCGCTGGAGGTGAGAAACCCGGATGCTGCGGAGTTCGCCATGCGCACGCATATGAAGACCATCGAGACGCTTTTGGCGAATTTGCCGTCGTCAAAGCGGACGAAAGCGTGAGCATGCGCACGCCTCGCGTTCACAATCGGTCGGTCCCTGTTTGTTTTCTTTTTGGACCGAATGTTATCGATCACATCATACTGTCGGAAAACTGATCATGCCGCATATCGTGCTCGAACAGGTGGAGAAGGCATTCGGTTTTCATCAGGTGCTGCCGCCGCTCGATCTCGACCTCAACGATGGCGAATTCACCGTGCTGGTCGGGCCAAGCGGTTGCGGTAAGTCAACCACGCTTCGGCTCCTCGCCGGGCTCGAAAACCTTACCGCCGGCGAGATTTATTTCGACGACCAGCCGATCAGCGCCTTGGAGCCGAAGGACCGGGACGTCGCGATGGTCTTTCAGGACTATGCGCTCTATCCGCATATGAACGTCGCGAAGAACATGTCCTTTGCCCTTCGTCTCGCACGCGTGCCCAAGGCCGAGATCGAGGAGAAGGTGAAACGCGTCGCGGCGATGCTGAACATCCAGGACTACCTGCATCGCAAACCCGCCGAGCTCTCCGGCGGCCAGCGCCAGCGGGTTGCGATGGGCCGCGTCCTGGTGCGCGACGCCGGCACGTTTCTGTTCGACGAGCCGCTCTCCAATCTCGATGCGCAGCTCCGCGCCAAGATGCGGACCGAGCTCGCCGAGATGCGGGACAGCATCGACAAGAACATGATCTACGTGACCCATGACCAGACCGAAGCGATGACGCTCGGCGATCGCATCGTGGTCATGAAAGGCGGCGTCATCCAGCAACAGGGCTCGCCCGAGGAGCTGTTCAAACACCCCGCCAACAAGTTCGTCGCCGGCTTCATCGGCAGCCCCCCTATGAATTTCATGAGAGCCGAGTTGGTCGGCGCGAATGGCGACCTTCGGGTAAAGGGCGAAGGCTTCGATCTGCCGCTCGACGCCGAGCAGCGATCACGCCTCAATCAGGCACCGAAGCATGTGGATATCGGCATTCGTCCCTCAGCGTTCAACGCCGATGCCAATGCCGGCTCGCCGATCGAGCTGCATCTGGTCGTTTCAGAATATCTCGGCGCCCATTCGGTCCTGGTGACGAGGTGCGGCGCGGATGAGGTGCTGGTCGAATATGACAGCGCCACGCCCATGAAAGCCGGCACCACCATGACCTTCGGAGTCCGCCCGGACGACATCATGCTGTTCGATCCGGAGACCGGAGCAACCTACTAACCAACGACAACCAGCAAGACGGGAGACGACTATGCTGAACCTTCTTAAGTCCACGGCGATTGTCGCTGCGGGCGTCGCCATCGGCGCAGGAAGCGCCCTGGCTAACCCTTATGAGGAGTATGCCGGCACCACGCTCGTCGTGAATTTCCCGGCCCATCCCCATTTCGACGCTGTCCTCAAGGTCCTGCCCAAGTTCACGGAAGCGACCGGGATCGAAGTCGAGGTGGACCAGCAGCAATATCTGAAGATGCGCGAGAAGCAGACGCTGGAACTCACCAAGGACGAAGGCGAATACGACCTGCTCGCCTATGTCGTGTTCTCCAAGGCGGACTATGTCTACGCCGACCAGCTCGAAAATCTGGCGCGCTACTTCATGAACCCGAAGCTCGCCGATCCGAGCTACGATGCCAATGACCTGATCGACGGCTATGTCCAGAACATTGGCGTCGCCGGCGGCGCCAAGGGCTATCTGCCGGGGCCGACGGGCTCGCTCTTCGGTATTCCTTTCGGTTCCGAAACCTCGATCCTCGGCTACCGGAAGGACATCTTCGAGAAGCACGGCCTCGAGGTGCCTGCAACCTATGACGAGCTTCTCGAGCTTGCCTGCAAGATCCCGGAGCTGGAGCCTGGCATGGGCGGCCTTTCCTCGCGCGCGGCCTCAGGCCACCAGGCGAGCCACGCTTTTCTTCTGCATCTCGCCCCGCTCGGCGGCCGGATCTTCGACGACGAGTGGCAGCCGATCGTCAACAACGAAGCCGGTGTGAAGGCGGCGGAAGCGCTCAAGACCATCGTCGAATGCGGTCCTGAGGGTGGCGAGACCTTCGGCTTTGCCGAAGCTGGTGCGGCCTTCCTGAACGGCGAGACCGCCATGTTCCTGGACAGCACCGTCTTCGCCGGCAAGGTCGAGGATCCGGACGAATCCCAGGTGGTCGGCAAGGTCGGCTGGGCGCCCCATCCGGAAGGTGTCCGCCGCGGATCGCAGACCGGTGGTTTCGGCATCGGCATCCCGTCGAACGCCCAGAACAAGGAAGCTGCGTTCCTGCTGATGCAGTGGCTGACCTCGAAGGAGGCTGACAAGATGATCGCGCTCGAGGGCGGCAACCCGTCCCGTTTCTCCACCCATGCTGATGAAGAGGTGAACGCCAAATATCCGCATATGGCGACCTTCGGCGAGGCGCTGAAATATGCCGATCCTGACTGGCGCCCGATCATCCCGGTCTGGGGCAAGATCAACGCCGATCTCGGCACGGCCCTTTCCAAGACCCTGACCGAAGGCCTGGACATCCAGGAAGCCCTTGACGGTGTCGCCGAGCGCACCCAGGCGATCATGGATGAGGCCGGCTACTATTCCTGGAACTAGTGGTGTGCGTGGTGTGACCACTTCACCACGACGATAAGCCTCCCTGGCTGAATACGGGCGGTGCGGCGAGCTCCGCACCGCCCGGATTTTCCAAACCTGGCGAGATGTAAGAGCCATGCCGGCAACAGCAGCGACATCGGTAACAGCGGAGCAAGCGGCCTCCGTCAGGGCGACGAAGCGGAGACGGCGCGCGATCGGAAGCGCCAACCGCCTCACACCCTATGTCTTCCTGATGCCGGCCGTCGCCGTGATGGTGGTGGCGCTCCTCTACCCCATCCTCTACAGCATCTATGCGAGCTTCCTGAACTGGCACCCAAGCCAGCGAATCGGCGAGGCGGACTGGGTCGGTCTTCGAAACTATCTCTTTCTCCTCAAGGACGAGGCCTTTCGCGAGAGCCTCATCGTCACCCTCAAATTCGTCACGACGGTGGTGTCCGCCGAGCTGATCGTCGGCGTCGGGCTGGCGCTCCTTCTGGACCGCAATATCCGCGGCATGTCACTCCTGCGCACGATCTTCATCCTGCCGATGATGATCGCCCCCATCGTGGTCGGCCTGATGTGGCGCTATATGTACCACCCGACCGCAGGCGTCTTTAACCAGACGCTGGAAAGCCTCGGCCTTCCCACCGTCCCCTGGCTTTCCAACGGCTCCTGGGCGCTTTTTTCAATCATCATCGCCGATATCTGGCAGTGGACGCCCTTCATCTTCATCCTGGCGCTTGCCGCGTTGCAGTCCCTGCCGCGCTCCGCCCTCGAGGCGGCGCGGATCGACGGGGCCTCCGAGTGGCAGCAGATCATCCACATCAAGCTGCCGCTGATGATGCCCGTCCTGATCGTCACCTGCCTGCTTCGCCTGATCGACGGCTTCAAAGTGCTCGAAGTGATCCTGGTCATGACCAATGGCGGACCTGGGCTTTCGACCGAGATCCTCGCCCTTCGGATCGCGCGCACCGCGGGCGAGTTCCAGGAACTCGGCGTCGCCGCCGCCATGTCCACCTACCTTCTGCTCATGCTCCTGATCCTGACCGTGGCCATGTTCCTCTACAACAAGGTCATCGAAACCCGGGCGGCGCGTGAGCAGGCGGCCGCAGCACGCCAGCAGCAGCTGACCGAGGAGACGACCTGATGAGCGGACCAGCAGGCAAAGCGGCCGAACGCCAGAGCCCGGCCTTCTACGCGCTGATCTTCGTCCTCGTGATGATGGCGATCGGCCCGATCTACCTGATGCTGGCGACGTCCTTGAAGCTGAACGTCGATATTACCAGCGGCACCTCCAGCTTCCTCTTCATGCCGACGCTCCAGAACTACGAGACCGTGCTTTGCGACTGGCTCCCCTACGAAGCGGCGCATGTCGACTACTGTGATAAAAAATTCGCGCGCGGCCTCAAGAATTCGCTGATCATCGCACTGATCTCGACCGCGCTTACCCTGATCCTCGGCTGCATGGCCGCCTACGCGCTGGTGCGCTTCAAGTTCATGGGGCGGGACACGGTCTCGCTCACCACGCTGATGATGCGCATGGTGCCGCCCGCCGTGCTCCTCGTGCCGACCTTCGGCATCTGGACCTTCCAATACGGCCTGGACGGCACCTATTCCGGCATCATCCTGATCTATGTCGCGATGAACCTGCCGTTCGTCATCTGGATCCTCCAGAGCTTCATCGTGCAGGTGCCGATCCAGCTCGAAGAGGCGGCGCGCATGGACGGCGCCAACCCCTTCCAGGTCTTCTATCTGGTGGTCCTTCCGATCATCCAGCCGGGCATGGCGGCCGCCTCGATCTTCACCTTCCGCATCGCCTGGAACGAGTTCCTCCTGGCGAACGCCCTTCTCGATCGCAACACCCGCACCGTGCCCGCGATCATCGTCAACAATCTCAGCGACTACGGCACCGACTGGGGCGTGATCATGGCGACCGGCATGCTGCTCGCCATCCCGCCGATCATCTTCACCTTCATCGCCTCCAAACAGATCATCGCCGGCATGACCGCAGGCGCGGTCAAGGGGTAGGTCTCATGTGTCGTGCAACCGTCATCATGGGAGTTTGCGGCACCGGCAAGTCCACGGTCGGTCAAGTCTTGGCGGAGCGGCTCGATTGTCCCTTCCTCGAAGGGGACAGTTTTCATCCGCCTGAAAACGTCGCCAAGATGCGAACTGGCACGCCGCTTGATGACGATGACCGATGGCCTTGGCTGGATCTGATCGGCCAGCAGATCACGATCGAATGCCAATGCCATGATCAGGTCATCGTGGCCTGCTCGGCCCTAAAGCGCGCCTATCGTGATCGGCTGCGCAACTTTGCCGGCGACGACACGTTGTTTGTCCTGCTTCACGGTGGGTTGGATCTTCTTCAACAGCGCCTACAAGAAAGGACCCATGACTACATGCCGCCTTCATTGCTTCTGAGCCAGTTGGAGGCGCTTGAGCTGCCGGAGGCGGATGAGACGGCGCTCTCCCTCGACGTCAAGGCGTCGTTGTCAGATCTGGTCCAAGCGATAGAGGCGGAACTCCTGATACGGCCAGGGACGCCCAAATCTTCGTGTGTCTGACCACTCTGCCTGGTTGTCGTCATCCGTTCTGGCCTGGAACGACAGCGTAAGCCGACGGAGCCGTTCTTCATGCATTCCCGTCTGATCGAAATCACCGAGCGGATCACCCATAGAAGCGCGCCGACCCGGAGCGCCTATCTCGGGATGATTGAGGAGGCCGCGTCGCGCGGGCCGAAGAGAACAGCACTTTCCTGCAGCAATCTCGCCCATGGGTTCGCGGCCTGCGATACCGGCGACAAGGAAGCGCTCAAGGGCGAGACGAAAGCGAATATCGCCATCGTCTCAGCTTATAACGACATGCTGTCGGCGCACCAACCGCTCGAGACCTATCCGGCGCTGATCAAGGATGCCTGCCGGGAGGTGGGGAGCGTCGCGCAATTCGCAGGCGGCGTGCCGGCGATGTGCGATGGGGTCACCCAGGGCCAGCCGGGCATGGAGCTCTCGCTCTTCTCGCGGGACGTCATCGCCATGGCATCAGCTGTCGCCCTCTCCCACGACATGTTCGACGGCGCCTTGTTCCTCGGCGTCTGCGAC
>JBCCUL010000008.1:0-296400 GCA_039197065.1 Pseudomonadota bacterium
AGACCAGCCCGATACCGTCGATCTGACGGCCTTACAGTGGCTGAATCGCAAAGAACCGCGGGCATCGGAAAAAAACCGCCATCACCACCGCAGTGTCAAAAAATCAGAAACATCCAAACGTTTCGTAACGACCAAGAACCGAAGCGGAAGCAAGCCTCTCTCATTGCATCGACCGGAAAGAGCTCAACCTGCTCAT
Organism: Pseudomonadota bacterium; assembly: GCA_039197065.1. GTDB lineage: Bacteria > Pseudomonadota > Alphaproteobacteria > Geminicoccales > Geminicoccaceae > JANQPX01. The sequence continues at coordinate 197 of JBCCUL010000008.1, forward strand.
TTCCTACATAGCACGAAGGTCCGATTGGCTTGATTTAAGCGGTTGTGACCTGCGCCATAAGCCCGGCAACATCTTCCGCGTGGCGTTGCTCTGAGAACTTGCCGTCTTTAAGCGTGTAGATGTCAATGCCACTACATCCGGCAGTCTTCTTGGACGCGGGAGTGCCGTAGAAAGTGCCATTATGCGTGCCTTTGAAAGACCAGTAAACGACCCACTTTCCCGAATTGGTCTCTTCAACCAGGTTCAACGTATGGGTGAAGCCGGTAAAGCCGCCTTTTAATTCGTCAAAGAAGCTGAGATGTGCATCCTTGTCGGAAAGCAACTCCGGCGCAAGCGGATGGCGGTCAAGGTCTTTGAAATCGTCCGTAAAGTAGTCGGAAAGATCAGCTTTCATTTTGTCTGGATTGTCTACGTCCGCGTAAAATTGGGCGATCATCGCTTTGATGTCAGTCATGTTTTCGATCCTTTACTTTTAGAAGGTTAGAGACCAAACCGCTCTTTGGTCCTCGCGTAGAAGGTGAGGTCGTCGAGCTTTTCGCGATCGGCCAATGCGGTAAGGGCGGCTTGGCCCGCTGGGTAACGCAACGTGTCGGTTCCATCTGTTGCGGCTTGCCAGACGGCCTCTGCCACGACGTCGGCAGGCTCCGCCATGTCGGTGAATTTTGCTGCCATAGCTCCCATAGCATCGACCAAGGGTTGATAAGCAGTTAGGCTTGGATCATGGGAAAATTGCATGGATCGGGTGCCGAAGTCAGAAGAGATTAAGCCTGGCTCCACAATCTTTATCTTGGCCCCAATCGCTTCAAGCTCGAACCGCATGGCCTCGGAAAAGCCTTCGATGGCGAATTTCGAGGCGTCATAGATAGCCCCGAGCGGATAAGTGAACCGACCGACGATTGAAGAAATGTTGACGATCGTTCCTCCTTTTTGCGTGCGAAATTGGGGAAGAACGGCCTGCGTCATCGCCATGGTGCCAAACACGTTCACGGCGAATTGCTGTTCAATCTGATCTGCTGAGACTGCTTCCAACGCACCGATGACGGCGTAGCCCGCATTGTTGACCACCACATCCAGACTGCCAAATGCGTCCACGGCTTCCCTCACCGCCTTGCCAATGCTGTCCCGCACGGTAACGTCCAAAGGCAGAACAAGGGCACCTTCTGTCAGGTCCCCGGCATCGCTCGTATTTCGCATGGTCGCGACAACGTTCCAATCCTTGGACGAAAAGTGCTTTACAGTAGCTCGTCCAATGCCAGATGAGGTTCCGGTGATAAGAATTGTGGGCACGGAGATATCTCCATATTTGATATGATACCGTACCGTACTTATTTATTTCACTCTGGTCAACCCCTTCCATCACTGGAACAATGGTGGCCAAACCAAGGAGCGCAACTGCGTTGGATGCCAAAGGAAAAACAGTAAGTTACGGTCGCGCCAGCGTTGACCCAAAGGGCCGAATTCTTTCCGCTGCGAAGAAGCTGTTCTTCACTGAAGGGTTTGATCGCGTCAGCGTTGAGCGACTTGCGAAGGAAGCGAACGTGTCGAAAACGACTCTGTATAAGTACTACGGCGATATGCCAGGCGTACTTAGAGCAATCGCGGAAAGCGAGGCTGACCCGTTCGATTTTTCAGTTGGATCAATTGAGCAATCGGCAAAGGACTTGGAAGATCGGCTCATTGACCTCGGTACGCAGTTGCTCAATGAAATCGACGCGCCGGAGAAGGTGCAATTTGATCGACTGGTCCACGAACAAGCGCGGCATCACCCAGAACTGGCGAAAGTGTATTACACCGCGCTCTATTCGCGAACGCAGGACTATCTTGCTGCCCTGATCTCTCTTGGCCAAGAGAAGGGCCTTTTCAGACTGAACGCAGCGCCCGACCTTCTTGCAGACCAGCTCTTGAGTATGTGGTTGGGTCTTAGTCGAACCAGAACAGTCTTGGGTATTGGAAGGTCAACCACTCTCGATGCTTCGGAGCGCAGTCGAGAAGCAGTCCGGACGCTCGCGGGAACCTGACCGCCACGCCAAAGCGGAAATTGACCCATCATCTTGTCTTGTCCGTATTCCTGCCTCAACGCTCATCTGCGCTAAAGGCAGAAAGTAGCACATTGCCGCCAGTACAGCCGATATCGCGAAGGTCTCTTCCTGGCACGAAGCAGTAACGCCGTCAGCGGCAACTCATCGACAACAAGCGGACATAACTCCCAACAACCTCACCCCACCCTCGCTTCCGCCATCCGCGGCCGGAGCAGCAGCCAGAACGCGATCGACATGTTGAGCAGGTTGAAGGCGATGCCGTTCAGGAATGCCGCCTGATAGGAGCCCGTGAGATCGTAGATCTCGCCGGACATCCAGCCGCCGAGCGCCATGCCGACCACGGTTGCCATCAGCACCAGGCTGACCCTGGCACCCGCCTCCTTCGCTGGGAAATAATCGCGGACGATCAGCGCATAGCTCGGCACGATGCCGCCCTGGGAAAGGCCGAACAGGGCGGACACCAGATAGAGCGAGACGAGGCCGTCGAACGGCAAATAGAACATCAGCGCCAGGCATTGGCCGAGCGAGCCGAGGATCAGGGTCTTGAGACCGCCGATCCGATCCGCGATCCAGCCCGAGACCAGGCGGCTCACGATGCCGAGCGCCAGCATCACCGAGAGCATCTCAGCACCCCGCGCCGTGCCGTAGCCGAGATCCAGGCAGTAGGCGACGATATGCACCTGCGGCATCGACATGGCGATACAGCAAGCCAGCCCCGCCACCACCAGGAGCGCCTGGAGCGCAGCCGGCGACAGGCCGGCGCCGCCGGAGGGTGAACTTGGCGCTCGATCCACCAACTCGCCGTCGCCGACGACCGCCCGCCGGCGGAGCGCGTAGCTCAGCGGCAGCATCAGAAGCACGCAGGCCGTGCCGACCGTCATATGGGCCTGGCGCCAGCCCACCACCTCGATCAGATGCTCGATGATCGGCGGCCAGACGGCGCCTGCGAGATAATTGCCGCTCGCCACCAGCGCGACGGCGATACCGCGGCGCTTTCGAAACCAAAGGGAGATGTCCGCGACCAGCGGCCCGAAGCTGACCGAGCTTCCAAGCATGCCGATCATCACCGCCTGGATCAGGACGAACTGCCAATAGGCCGTCGCCAGCGCCGACAGCCAGTAGCCACCGCCGAGCATCAGCCCGCCCATGATCATCAGCGGCATCATGCCGAATCGATCGGTCATCCGCCCGATCAGCGTCCCGCCGATCGCAAGGCCGATCATGGTCGCAAAATAAGGAAGGGAGGCCCCGCCCCGATCCAACCCGAACTCCTGTTCGATCGCCGGCAGAACCACGACGGACGACCAGATCCCCACCCCGCCGATGGTCGCCAGCAGCACAGACGCGGCAAGCCGCCGCCAGGCGGCGGGGCCGTCGATGTCGTCGGCAGGATCAGCGGCGATCGTCGGATCGGCCATCAGTCAGTCGCTTTCGATGGGAGGGGAAGCAGAGCCACAACTAGGGCAAGTTCAGGTCGGTTTGGTTCACATATCGCTTCGGATGACACGGATGGTGTCCGGATTCATTCTTTCTTAACAGCTTCTCACAACAATGCAGCTCTGGTCCATGCGATCCTGGGAGTCCGAGCCTCGCCCCTAACTTCCAGGCGGGCGGACTCCCAGGATCGCATGGACCAGCAAGACATAGGCGATGATAGCCGGAGCGGGTTAAAGAAGAATGAACGCGGCAGGATGCCTAGGCGCATCACTCAGGTCTTTATGCAGCTGAGGTGATCTGCCCTTAGAGCCCGCTTTGGGAATTATCGAGCGATTTCATGACGTTGTCCATCGGCAGATGCGAGGAGCGGGCCGCGCCGCGATGCGGCACACCGCAAGCGGCACGGGATGTTCCCCTCCTGCAGGCCTGCAAGGCCGAAGGTCGGGCCCGTCATGCCGGATCTTCGGAGCTTCGCTCCTGCAGACCGTGACCTCTTCCTCCCCTGACCTCGACTGCAAGACGATGAGATCATTCGATAGCTTGCAAAACGGGCCCTTGGATATCGAAGGCGAACCCATTTGCTCTGACGACGCTCAAATGGTGCAGTCTGGGAACTCCAAGTCAGCTCACGCTTGAAGCCCGCGGCTTTACGGCAGGCTGAGCTTGCTCATGCGCCCGCCATCGACGGTCCAGACCTGGCCTGTGACGAAACCGGCCTCCTCGGAGGCCAGCCATGCGACCAGCGACGCGACCTCATCCGGCCGACCGGTTCGCCCTATCGGATGTATACCGCCGATCTCGGCGCGAAACGCCGCTGGATCGCCGAGACTTTCGATGAAATCGAGGTTCAGATCCGTATCGATCCAGCCTGGCGCCACCGCATTGCAGCGGACGCCGTCCGGCCCGTGGTCGACGGCGATGGCGCGGGTCAGTGCGTGAAGTCCCCCCTTGGATGCGCAATAGGTGGGATGGCGGGGATTGGAGCCAAGACCTTCGATCGAGCCGATATTCACGATGACGCCGCGGGCTTCGATCAAATGCGGCAATGCATGCTTTATCAGGAGGAACGGAGCCGTCAGATTGACCTGGATCGTCTCAGCCCAGTCCTGAGCCGATGTTTCCAAGGCCGTCCCTTCACGCATCAGGCCCGCATTGTTGACGAGAATATCCAAGCGCCCGGCGCGCTCGACGACCGCCTCAATCAGGCGTTCCGGCGCGTCCTGATCGAGAAAATCAACTTCGATCCAATCATTGACCGGATCCTCGCCTCTCTGCGCGGTAATTACGTCAGCGCCCTCTGCCAGAAAGGCCGCGGCACAGGCAGCGCCGATACCGCTTCGCCCGCCGGTTATAAGCGCAACCTTGCCCTCGAACTGGCTCATCGTACCGGCTTTCCGCCGTTGACTTCCAAAAGCGCGCCGCAGACATAGCGCGCCTGATCGGACACCAGGAACAGGGCGACATCGGCGATATCGTCGGGCTCGGCGATGCGGCCGAGCGGCACGGAAGCGTTCAGGTCCTCGATGGCGCGATCAGGATCGAGGCCGCGTGTGGCGAAGCCGGTACGGATCATGGCTGTGTTGACCTCATTAGGGCAGACGGCGTTGACCCTGATCTTCTGATGCGCGTGATCCATACCAAGGCATTGCGTCAGCGAGGCGATGGCCGCTTTCGACATGACGTAGAGCGGATGATCGGGGCCGGGATGAACGCCCCAGCAGGACGACGTATTGACGATCGCGCCACCGCGCCTCTCGGCCATGATCGGAATGGCGGCGCGACAGAGACGAAACGGCGCTTCGACATTGATCGCCATGGTGCGCCGAAAGTCCTGGTCCGTCGTCTCGGTGATCCGGCCGCGGGTGATGATGCCGGCATTGTTGATCAGGATATCCAGACCACCCATGACATCCGAGGCAAGGCCGGGGAGGTCGTCACAGAAACCCGGGTCCGTCAAATCGCCCGGCAATGAATGATCCGCTTCGCATGCGGACATGTCGGTCCCGGCAACCACCACGCCCTTGTCTCTGAGCTTGGCGACGATGGATCTGCCGATGCCCCCGGAAGCTCCCGTGACCAGAGCTTTCCTGCCTTCCAGTTCCTCCATGCACAGCCCCTCCGACACTGACGATCAGCAAAGCCTAGCCGCGTCTCCTTCGCCACGCTTGGAAGGAAGCGACATGAAAGGACGCATTTGCTAGTGGAATGTCCACTTCATTCGGTTCCCTCTGCCATCGCCAGATCGACGGTATGCCGACATTTTTGAAAGGATGGAGGAATCGTTCGTATCAAACATATCCGCAGGTGATGCTCAGGAACCAATCCGGAGCAGCTCGTCGACCAGCTTCGGCACGGTTTCGGTGGCGGGGCCGATGCGCTGTTCGTCGAATTGCCCATGGACCGCGCTCGGTTCCAGATTGAGCTCGATGCTCCGGGCGCGGCCGATCTCGTTCACCGCCTGAACGAAGCCGGTTGCCGGATAGACCTGGCCGGACGTGCCGATCGCCAAGAACAGATCGGCCCCTTCAAGCACGGTGTAGATCCGATCGAGTTCCAGCGGCATTTCGCCGAACCAGACGATATGCGGCCTTAGCCGATCGGCGGCGCTGCAGGCAGGACAGGTATGGGCGACGCCGAGATCATCCCGCCAGGGAATGACGGCATCGCAGTTGAGACAGCGCGCTTTCAAGATCTCGCCATGCATGTGGATGATCGACGTCGAGCCCGCACGCTCATGCAGATCGTCGATATTCTGGGTGATCAGCAGAACGTCACCCGCCCAGCGGCGCTCCAGTTCGGCAAGCGCCGCATGCGCCTTGTTGGGGGCGATGTCCTCAGCCAGGAGCTGCCGGCGGCGCTCATCGTAGAAGCGCTGGACCAGATGCGGTTGGCGGGCGAAAGCTTCCGGCGTCGCCACCTCCTCAAGGCGATGGCCATGCCAAAGGCCGCCTGCCCCACGAAAGCTTGGCAGGCCCGATTCGACCGAAATGCCGGCACCGGTCAAAATGACGATCGATCCCTTTGGGGATAGTCCCTGCACGCGAAGTCTCCCGACGGCTCGCCTGTCGACGCCGGCGCCGAGCGCCTATCGAAGATTGGCGGTGTAGGTCGAGACAGCCTCGGTGACCACGCCATCGGCGAAGTTGACGACCAGGACCGTTTCCTCCGTCGGGAAACCTCTTCTCGGTCCTGCCGAATACCGCCATTTGGTCGGCGTGCGATCGTCGGGCTCGCCGAGGGCGGCCGTGACCTCGCTCTGCGACATGCCGGGCGAAAGTCTAGCGAGGGCGCCGCCCAGCATGTCACTTCGCTGATTGGTCTCGTCAAATACGCCGCTATAGGACTGCCAGCGCTTCCTATCGAAGGCGAGCGGTGTTTCCGCACTGGTCGGCTCAGCGCCCTGATTGATCATGACGAACGCTCCCCCTCCGATCAGGGCTACTAGCCCGATGACAATGACAGCCAGTCTCATGCGATCGTCCCGTGATCATCAGTAGTCATGGTCCAGCGCCTGATCGGCAAAGGCCGGGTCGCCCGGCAGCGTCGCGTCCGTGGCGTGACCATGTTCGCCGATGGCAACCGTGTTCGACCAGGCGAGATCGCCATTACGATCGATGACCAGCAATTCGCCATTATTCAGCGCATCCAGGACAAGCCCTTCAAGCTCCTGACGGCTGGCGCCAGGATTATCCTCTGCAATCTGCCGCCCGACGCTGTTGTTGTACAGGTCCATGGCCTCACGCGCTGCTGGATTGTCGGCCACCATCTCGTGGGCGGTGGCGTAAGCCTCGGTCCAGTCGGCGCCGAAGTCCTGGGTCATGGCAGCGTTCCACAAGGCATGGCGAACCGCATCCTGATGCCCGTCATTGGCGAACTGCCCAGCGCTCATGCCCGTACCATCTGGCTGAGACACCAGCGCCCCGACACGGGTTCGTGCATATTCCGTCGTCAGGATCCACTGTCCTTGATTGACCGGGTTCAGCTCGTTCAGGAGATCGCGCTCGGTCGGCAGGACCTGAATGGAACGGTTTTCCAGGGCGCGATCGGCAAGGCCTTCGATCCGATCGGCACCGAGCCAGCCCGCGATGCCGCCAGCGCCTTCAATTGCCCAATCGGGCACGGTGACGCGACCGACATTAGGCTGCCACTCCACAGGCTGACCATCGGCATCGAGATTGCTCTCGCTCGGCACCTGATAGGTGTTGAGGATCCGATCGAGCTCTGCATCAGCGGCAAGCGGTCCGCCGGCACTGGTCGGATCAATATCGACAGTCGGGTCGATGTCGACGGTCGGTGTGTTTGTCGGTGATCCATCACGCGGACTTGGCGATCCCGACGCCGATGGCGAGAGGCCTGAATCGGTCGCCAGATCATGGACGTAGATGCCTGAATTCACGGGCGGTATCGAGGTGCCGTCGACAGCAGTCTCGCCCGTCGACTCATAGTCGACGCTCGGGGAGTCGGTGACCGACTGGGTCGGCGAGGAGCCATTTCCATCGGTTGGTGACGATCCCTCGGTCGGCGGCGGCGTGGTTATCACGGGCAGCGGCCCCTTCGCCGTATCAGGAACGTAAACCGTATCGCCGGGAAAAATCAGGCTGGGATCGATGATATGATCCTTGTTGAGCTCGATCAGCTGGTCGAAGTCGAGCCCGTGATCGGCCGCCAGATCCCATAGATTATTATGTCTGACGACGGTGATCTCGCCATGGCGCTCATACTCGAACGTCGGATTGGTCCGTCCGGTTTCATCCATGGCGCCGGTAGCGCTCGAATGGTCGCGCACATAATCCGCGCTGACATAGCCGGAAACGGGACGATCCAGATGGTCCGTACCGGAGACTGGTACCCAGACCGATCCGTCAGCAGTCGTCACGTTTTCACCGGTCCGCTGGAGGAAGGTGCCATTTTGAAATACGCCGACGCGATCGCCATCCGGCCCGTCACGCAAGGACAGACCGATGCGCGGCTCGACCACCAGGGTTTGTCCATCATCGACAGGCGCCGTCGGCGTCCCCTGTATGGCCGTCGGAACGAGCGGATTGTTCGGGTCGAACGTCAGGGTCTTGGTACCGACGACATCGTCGAAGCCTGCCTCCAGGATGACCGTTGCCTCGCCATTCGCAATGATGGCGTCAGGGATGGCGAAGCCGCCCTGAACCGCCAGGCCATCCCGCTCTGTGCTGACGATCTCGGCATTGGCGTTTACGCCGGTGGCCGCCAATGCATCTCTGATGTTGCCAGAAGCAAGGTGACGGAAAGCCTCGGGCGTACCGCCCAAATCATCGACATTCAGCCCCAGGGTCAGGCGATTGCTGTCGCCGCGACTCGGGTCCAGCAGGCTCTGATCACGCCACTCGGCCGTCAGCTCGGCACTAAGACCATCGGGGATCAGGCCGCCCGGCTGCGAGATGAGATCGAGCTCGGGGACAGGGCTTCCCCCGACTGGCGACTCGGTGATGCCGCCAGGCGGAAGGGTGAAGTGCGCGCTGAACTCTAGGCGCCCATTGCCGAGTTCAACCCGGTTCTGTCCGGTCAGAACGGCAATCTCAGCCTTCTCCTTTGCGGAAAGGCGGACATCATAGGCAGCACTGTAGGTCAGCCGGCCCGGCTCACCATCCTGGCCGAACTCGATACGGCGGCTGAGATTGGGCCGTCCATCGAGCCGTTCCTCCAGCTTGGCGGCAAAGCCGTCGATACCCAGGGTCTGCTCAAGCGCAAGACGCCCGCGCGGACCGATATTGGTCTCAACGGCGGTAATGTTGTCTTGAAGGAACTGGACATCGGCGTCCGAGACACCGAGGGCGGCGAGCGGAAGGTCGCCAGGCGCGCCCGATCCGTTCAGCGGGTTCGCAAGAGGATTGCCACCAGCCCCAGGCGACCCGCCAAGTGCGCCGAGGCTAGCCGTATCGGAAGCAGCATCGGCAATCGCGATACGCTGGACGATGCCCGCAGCCCGCCTTGCCTCTTCCGGCGTGTCGAATGTCAGCTCGACATTGTCGAAGGTCTGGAGGCCCAGCTCAGCCTTCAGCTTCTGCTCGAAAAGCTCAACCTTGCCGGTCAGTGCACCGAGGGCATGCTTTTCGACCGTCACCTGATATTGGGCATCAACGCCGTCACCGACCTGGGTGATCGCAAGATCGCCGCCATACTGCCCCTTGCCGCCGAGCTTGCCGTCCACCAAGCCTGGAACGCCAGCGCCAATCTGGGCCTTAGCTTCGAGTGTGGTGCGCAGATAAACCGTGTCGCCATCACTGTTCAGGCGATCGATGGCTTCGAGATTGGCGGCTTGGAAACTGTCGTTGAACGGATCGATGGCACGATCGAGGAGGACACCGCCGGCATTGACCAGGGGTGCGCTATTGGTTGATCCGGGCGTACCGGTTTGCCGCTGGTTATTGTCGTTCGACGGGCTTGAGGTATAGGCGGCGACAGGTCCATAAGCCGCCAGGCTGACGGAGGGCGCCAAGCCGCCCGAAGAACCCGATGACGATCCACTCGATGAAGACGACGACGTGTCGGGTGAGGTCGGCGACGGTCTGGGGCTGGCGCCGTTCGATCCCGAACTCGAGGGCGGCTGACTTGAGGCCGGCGTCGAGGCGGAACTGTCCTGCGAACCATTCGACAACGAGCCGGAAAACTTATCATTCGCAGGTGCTGGAGATGCCGAACGCCCGCCGGATGTACTTGCGCCGCCACCACCTGCTCCGACCTCGAGCATCCCTCATCCTCCTGCAAATATCATAAATATTGAGGAGATGGAGAGTAATTCTGTGAATTGTTACAGACAAGACGCCCAACACCAATAAATGACCGCCGATCAAATAATCCCCAAGAAAATCTGCATAATCCTGATCATGTATTTGTCACATTCAATCAGTGGCCGCCTTCAATTTTATTTGTGACACTACGAAGTTGAATTGATATCTCATCATAGAAACAACGCCGGCAGCGGACGCCCTTCGGCGACCGCCTGATAAACCCTCTCCAAACGTTCGCCGATGCTGGGCCAGTTGAAGAGGCGGGTCACGGTCTCGATACCCTGCTTACCCTGACGCAGCAGGGCCTCCCTGTCGTCGAGCATGGAGAGAATGCGCCCTGCGAACCGTTCAGCCTCCGGAGGTTCGACCTGACCGGCGCCGGCAGCGCTTATTTCTTTGTGGATGTTGACCTTGTCGGAGATCAGCACCGGTAGGCCGCAGGCCATGGCTTCGATGACGGCAATGCCGAAATTCTCGCTAAACGACGGCAGAACGAAGAGGTCGGCGTCATGAAAGGCTGCAAGCTTGTCCTGGCCCACCAGCATGCCGGTAAAGGTGGTTCTCTCCAAAACGCCTTCGTCTTTCAGCCAACCCTCGACCTTGGGCTTCATCGCGTCATTGTCCGGGCCTGCGATCACCAGGTGCACATCGTCCCGTTTCCTGGCGACCTCGCCAAAAGCCTTCGCCAGGACGTCGAGCCCCTTCTTGAAATTGATGCGCCCGAGAAACAGCAAAATGGTCTTGTCCCGGGTCTCGGGAAAGCGCGCGCGAAACGTGCCGCGCGGCGGCAGCGGGCGGTAGTCGTCGATGTTCAGGCCAAGGGGTGCGACGAAACCCGGGCGACCGAAAGTGTAGGGAGCGGCCAGATCCCGCTCCTCGGCCGTGGTGTAATGGACGGCCGCGGCGCGCTTGAACATGCGGTTCTGATAGAGCCATTCGACCACGCGCTTTCGCCCGCGATGCCGGGGATAGATGTAGGGATCGAGGGTGCCGTGGGGACGGATGATGAGCGGCACGCTATGGCGGCGCGCGAAAAACCCCGTGGCGAGGGTCGTGAATAGATAGAGTGAATGCACCTGGACCAGATCGAATTTTTTGAGAGTCTCATTCAGCGCAGAAGCGAAGGGGCGGGAGATGCGGAAGTAATCCGGCGGCAGATCGACGGGAAAGGTATGGACGGTAATGTCGTCGCGCCGCTCCGAAAGCTGGCTGACCGACGGTTCGATATATCCACCGAAGCCATCATAATTCGTGGTGAAAATATCGACCTGATGTCCGCGGTCGGAAAGCGCCATCGACATCTCGCCGCACGCCTTCGCGGGCCCGCCATAGCGCGCAGACATCGTCGGAATAACGTGCAGAATGCGCATCAAATCCAGTCTCGGCTGCCTCTGATACGGCGACCCGCGTATCAGATATGACGGCGGAAGAGACGCGCCCGGCGACATGCGCCCTTTGCGGTTGCGCGTTCAAACGCTCCGCCTATCACCGAAGCCGGCACCAGCCCAAGGGCCAGTCGTTGGCAGCGCTCTCTTTTGATAAATGGGCTCGACTATTACGATTAGACTAAACCCGGCAACGATCGTCCTGATAATGCAGGCGTCCATCGACTGCAAGGAAATTACGTTGATTTTTCAAGAATTTCACCCGGATACGCCATAAGCGAGCGACACAACTCTAAATCGTCATCTCTTTGCATGATACCGTAGCGAACACGGACCAAACCAGGGGCGGCCGGCGTGCATGTGCAGACGCCGAACCGCTCCCAAGTCGGACATCGATGATCAGGCGAACGGACTGCCGCTTTGGAACTTCCAGCCGCCGCCGTCCTGGGTCAGGAGATAGTAGTTGTCGCTGCCATTGTCGGTCAGCGTGGTGGCCGTATGCACCCGCCCGAACAGCCCAATATTGTCGCCCTCGATGATGATGGCCGGCTGCGCCTGGGAGAAGCTGGAGATCAGATCGAGGCCGGCGACCCGGTAGCCGCGTCCCCTGAAGCGCACCGGCGGGTTGGTGATCTGAGCGCTCTCGCCGCGCACCTGCAGATAGCTGATAGCGCCTGAGACCGCATCGAAATGCACGATATCCTCGCCGATGGGCATGATCGTGGATTGCGGGCTTTCGGAATAGAAGGCGTCGACCACCGGGCCGATATGCTCCTTCCTCGTCAGGCTCTCGACGGCATAGAGATGAAGCGCTGCGATCGCGCCATAGCTGTCGACCCGGCCGATATGCAGGTTCTCTGTATTGGTCAGCGAGATCGGACAGCGGCCAGCATAATGGGTCAGGCGGTCGATCGAGATGCCGTCGGGCGCATACTCGCCGGCGAAATCGGCGGCGGCATAGACGTAGATGGCCCCGCTGCCATCGCTGGTGATATTGACGGGCGAACCGCCGGCGCTTTCCGAAAGCTGGAAGCTCGTGCCGTTGCGGTTGACCACGTGGTAGACCTGAAAGCGATCGAGCCCGCCCGGCATGTCACCCGTCGCACTGTGTGCGGCGACGAACAGGGTCTGACCATTCTGGAACGGGTTGGCGCCATTTGCGACGGTCAGCCGGTCAGTACTGCCCGAAACCGTGACCCTGCGCGCAAATGGCAGGCTGTCGGTCACGCCGTAGTGGCCGCCTTCGATCCAGATGTTCTGATAGGTCCAGCCATAGTGATTGGCGCCGTGATGAATGAAGCCGCAGCCGTGATTGCCATGCTTGTCGGAAACGTTGACCACGCAATCCCTGACCACGCCGAAGCTGTGCAGCCAGGCGGCATTGATCCCCGGATTGCCGGTTCCCGAAGGCACGAAGTCGGTGACATAGGCGATGCAGCAGGGTCCAACCGCCAGGCCCGCGGTAGTGCAGCGATTGAGCCCCGGCGTCAGATCTGGATTGCCGGTTCCGGTGTTCAGGACAAAGCCCAGGTTCTCGTAGACATGTACACGGATGAAGCGGTCTTGAACCGTGGCGCCGCTGGGATCGGTGATGCGGAAGATGTCTTCACCAGCGGTCCGTCCGACCAGCGTGGTAGCCCAGGGGCTGGCGCCTTGGAACTTGATGGCGCGATTGTGCGGTACGTTCAACCTATTGACGGAATAGTTGCCGGGCGGCAAATAGACGACGCCGTTGTTGCCGGTCGCATTGATCGCCGCCTGAATAGCGGAGGTGTCGTCCGTGCTGCCATCACCGACGGCGTTGAACGGGGCGGACTGAACGTTGGTGGTGCCATCACCGCTACCGGTGGAGACGACCGGAAGATCGGCGAGCGCAACGCTTCGAAATGAGCCATCGGTTTGTTCGACAGCAACCCTTGCGCTACTTGCGGGATTGGACTGCGGGGAGAGGGCGGTTATGGTGACGTCGCCGGTCTGGCCGAGAACAGTTTTGTCTTGGAGCGCCTCGATCTCGGTTTTAGCGGCCTGGAGATTGGCCCTAAGGTCGGTTTTGACGGCGGGCACACCATCCAGGGGCTTGGTCGGATCAATGGCGCTTACCATGGGGCGAAGTCCACTTCTCTGGAGAGGGGAGCCATCATTTTGGGACTAATATCCTATCAATAGGCTTCTTGTCAATATCAAGTTCAACTTTTGCGATGGCTTGGTCTGAGTGGGCGAGGTCGCAATCGCCCCGGGAGAAAACCGGCATGAAGATATCGATCGTCACGCTGTCATTCAATCAAGGGCAATTTCTGGAAAACGCCATACGCTCCGTGGTCGATCAGCAAGGCGTCGATCTCGATTACATCATCGTCGACCCCGGTTCCACCGACGACAGCCGTGACATCATCGAACGCTACCGGGATAGGTTGAGTCATGTCATTCTCGAACGTGACGACGGTCCGGCAGACGGCCTCAATCGCGGCTTCGCGCAGGCATCCGGCGAGATCTACGGCTTTCTGAACGCCGACGATGTCCTTCAGCCCGGCGCGCTCGCCAAAGTCGCCCAGGCCTTCGAGCAAAGCCCGGATGCCGACGTCATCTCAGGCAATGGCTTCATCGTCGACGCCGATGGCGAAGCGATCCGCCGCATGTATTCCGACCGCTTCAGCGTTTGGGGTTATCTCTATGGCGGCGTCGTCCTTCTGCAGCAATCGACCTTCTTCCGCGCCAGCGCCTTCAAGGCGGCAGGCGGCTTCAACATCAACAATCGCACCTGCTGGGATGGCGAGCTCTGGCTGGACATGGCGCTTGCCGGCAAACGCTTTCAGCGCGCCAACGGCTTTTGGGCGGATTTTCGTGTCTATGGCTCGTCGATCACCGCGTCGATCGCAGGTGGCGGCGATTGGCGCAACGCTTATGACCGGGACCGTCGACGCATGTTCATGAAGGCGCGCGGCCGCGTGCCGGGTGGCCTAAGGGACAAGAGTCAGCGGATTGCCGCCCGCATGGTCAAATGGGGCACCAACCCCATCGCCCTCTCCGCACGTCTCGCCTCCCTGCTCAGCCCCAAAGTCAGACGCAGCCCCGTCTAGGCGGCGAGGCGCCGCAGCCTCGACTTTGTGTGTGTTTCGTAAATGCGCCGGAGCCCGCTTGTGGGCTCATTTTAGCCGACGGGTAGGGCTCGAATGGCCGAAGCACTCGCCTTCCCGGCTCTGAGCATCAGCGAAAGATCGCTGCCGGCGAGAATCATGCGAAAGCCCATCTCGACATAGCGTTCGATCAGATCCTGCTGATAGACGCCGCCAAGACCAGGAAAGACACCGCTCTTCCGACAGGCCGCGACGATCGTCTCGAGCGCGTCGACCATATCGGGATGATCGAGTTGGCCAGGAATGCCCAGTTCCATGCTCAGATCGTTCGCCCCCACCAAGATCACATCGACGCCAGGCGTGGCCGCGATCTCGGCGGCGTTGGCCACCGCCTCGCCGGTCTCGATCATCAGGACCAGAAGCGTCGCCGCATTCACCGCCTCCGCCGCCTCGCCAAGCGGAACGGGTGCAAAGTCGAGCTGTGGCAGAGTGCCGGTCACCGATCGCTTACCGATCGGCGGGTAGCGGCAGTTCCGGACCATGGCGGCAGCGACGTCGGCGGTATCCACATGGGGAACGACGATGCCCTGCGCGCCGCCGTCGAGCGCCTTGGCTGCATGGTAATGTTCGAAACCCGGCACGCGCACGATCGGCGTGATGCCGGCGTCCTGGGCCGCACAGGAGATCTGGGCTGCGTCGTCCAGCCCGAGCATGCCATGCTCCTGGTCGATGAACAGCCAGTCGAAACCTGCGGTCTTCATCGCCTTGGCGATGTCGACGGTGCGCGACTGTCGAAGGCCGATGCCGATCGCAAGCTCGCCGGCGAGCAGACGTTCCTTGGCGACGTTACGGATGGTGGTCATGGCGAGGGCCTCGGGCTGAGAAAGCGAGATTGATGGGTCCGATAAACCAGGCTGACAGCGCGTCCCGATGAGCGCGCCGTCAGCCCGCAACGCTCCGCTATTTCAGGACGAACGTCACCTCCAGATTAACCCGGTATTCGGTTATCTTGTCCTTATCGACCACCACTTTCTGGCTCTTGACCCAAGCCCCCTTGACGTTCTTCAACGTCTTGCAGGCACGCTTGACGCCGACCTTGACGGCATCATCAAAACTCTTCGGCGAGCTGGCGATAATCTCCGTGACGCGCGCGACAGACATAGCGAATTCTCCTTTTTCTTACTAACAGTTAGTACGAATCTTTCAAAGTGAAGGCAGATCATCACCGATGCAAGGGATGATGCTACGGGCGATCGGACAGCCTGCCTCAACTGACGCCATCGACACCCTGATCGATCGCGGCGAGAACCATGCGAAGCGCTCGCTCCAGGGTCGCCGCACGCACGGCCTGACGATCCCCGGGGAAGACGTCGGCCACCGTTTCGAGACGTTCGCCCGCCGCCAGCGCCAGATGCACCAGGCCGACCGGCTTCGCCTCGGATCCGCCGCCTGGACCGGCGATGCCCGTAACCGCAATCGCAAGGTCGACGCCGGCTCGCTCCTTCGCTCCCCTCGCCATGGCGAGAGCCGTCTCCGCACTGACCGCGCCATGGGCTTCGAGGGTACTGGAAGGCACACCGAGCAGGTCCTGTTTCGCCTGGTTGCTGTAGACGATGAAACCGCGATCAACCACGGCCGAGGAGCCGGCAATCTCGGTGAGACAGGCGCCGATCAGCCCGCCGGTGCAGGACTCCGCGGTAGCGATTCGAAGACCGCTCGCCGTGCAGGCTCGGATGATGTCTTCAGCAAGCTCGAGACTGACATTCGAGACGTTCATGAACACGCCCCTCCAGCTGATCCAGATTGTACGCCAAGTCGGCCAGCGGGTGCTACCCGCCGCCGGGTAGGAGGACGGTGGCGATCGCTTGGACGGCAATCCCCTCGCCACGCCCGGTGAAGCCGAGGCGCTCGGTCGTCGTCGCCTTGACGCTGATCCTCTCCGCCGGCACGCGCAGCAGCTCTTGAAGCCGTTCGGTCATCTTCTGCCGGTAGGGCCCGACCTTCGGCCGCTCGCAGATCAACGTCACGTCGACATGCTCGATCACACCGCCGGCGCGGGCGACCTCGTCGACCGCATGGTCGAGAAAAATCGCCGAGTCGGCCCCCTTCCACTTGGGGTCGCTCGGCGGGAAGTGACTGCCGATATCGCCGATCGCAAGGGCGCCCAGCAACGCGTCGGTGATCGCGTGCAGGCCGACATCGGCGTCCGAATGGCCGATCATGCGAAACGGCTCGGGCAAGGTAAGGCCCATCAGCACCAGGCCTTCATGACCGGGGTCATCGACCGGCTCCAGACGATGCACGTCGAATCCCATGCCGGTGCGCGGCCTGAGCGCGCCGACCAGCTCGCGTTCCGCACGCAATAGATCGTCTTTCGCCGTGACTTTGATGTTTCTCTCGTCGCCAGCGACGATGGTGACGGAAAGGCCGGCCGCTTCTGCGACGGAGGCATCGTCGGTCATGGCCTCGCCCTGGAAACGCCGATGGGCCGAAAGGATGCTGTCATAGAGAAAACCCTGCGGTGTCTGTGCGCGATAGAGCGCCTGCCGATCGACGGTCTCGCCGACAAATTCACCCTGGACGCGCTTCAAGGTGTCCGCAACCGGAAGTGCTGGCAAGGCCACGTCCCGTCGATCGAGGGCGCAGATCACCCTTGAGATGAGATCCGCGCTGGCTATAGGCCTGGCACCATCGTGGATCAGCACTTTTTCCGGCGGCTGCCGGACAAGGCTTTCCAGCCCGAGACGCCCCGAGGCCTGACGCGTCTCCCCGCCGCTCACAGGATCCATCAGGCCCAGGCCTGCAGCTGCCTCATCATAAAGATCGCGGTCGTCGGGATGGATCACCACACGCACGCCGGTGACATCGGGATGATTGGCGAAACAGATCAGCGTGTGACGCAGCAACGGTGCCCCCAAGAGCGGCACATACTGCTTGGGAAGACTGCCGCCGAAACGCTGGCCGCGTCCGGAGGCAACGATGATCGCAATGCAATTCGTCACCCTTGCATCCTCGGCATCACCTCGCCCACTGCACCGCCCGATCCGCATCGTTCCTATCAGTTAACCGCGACACAGCTAAACATCTGCGCTTACCAGGAAAGGCCATAGGCGGTCCATGGGCCGCCCCCATCATATCCGGGTGATGCCTGTATTTTCTGCAAACCCTTGCTATCCCCGCAGCTCCGGCTTATTTTTTGCTTTGATTTTGTGCACAGCCTGGGAGTGCTCAAAAATTAACCAAAATTCAAAGCGGTCGACGGAAACTATCCGCCAGCAACGAGACTCGGATCCTCGCCCCACTGAGGCAATGATCCTGAACGCCATGGCGTCGAGCGTCCTGGTGATCACGTCAGCCATGCGGGTCGCCTTCGTCAATCCAGCGGCTGAGCAACTCCTGGGCGTCAGCAAGACGATGCTCGCGAACATGCCGCTGGAAGATCTCATGCCCGACGATAGCCCGCTTCTCGATCGCATCCGCCGGGTGCAGACCGACGGCAGCAGCATCTCGGACTACAGCGTCGACCTTTCCTTCGCCAAAGATACCCGCCACTTGCTCGATCTTCACGTATCGCCATTGGCCGATCGTCCCGGCGACGTGCTGGCGGTGCTTCACCCCTGCTCGGTTGCGAACCGGCTCAATCATCAACTCGGCCATCGCGGCCGCGCGCGCTCGGTCGCCGTGCTAGGCGCCACCCTGGCCCATGAAGTCAAGAACCCGCTTTCCGGTATTCGTGGCGCCGCCCAGCTTCTCGAACCCGAGATCAAAGAAAGCGAGCGCCCGCTGGTCCGACTAATCTGCGACGAGACCGATCGGATCTGCGCGCTGGTCGATCAGATGGAGCAGTTCGCCGACCTGAGGCCGCTCGCGCGTGGACCGGTGAACATTTATGAAGTGCTTGAGCGCGTCCGTCGCCTGGCCGAGACCGGTTTCGGCAAAGGTATTCACTTCGTCGAGCAATACGACCCGTCGCTGCCCGAAGTCGACGGCGATCGCGATCAGCTGGTCCAGGTCTTTCTCAATCTCGTCAAGAATGCGGCTGAGGCGGTGCCGTCCGAAGGCGGCGCGATCACGATCAGCACCCAGTATCACCATGGATTGTCGATCCGGGTTCCCAACAGCCGGGAGCGGGTCGACCTGCCGATCACCGTGCGTGTCCAGGACAATGGTCCGGGCGTCAGCGCCGATGTCGCCAGCCATATCTTCGAGCCCTTCATCTCCACGAAACATGCGGGCTCGGGCCTGGGCCTGCCGCTGGTCGCCAAGATCGTCGGCGACCATGGCGGCATCCTCGAATTCGAAAATCTGACACGCGGGGCCCTGTTCCGCATCCATCTGCCTGCCTATCGGCATGAGCCACGCAAGGCCGACCATGCCAAACCAGATTCCTAAGGAACGACAATGGCTGAGCCGACCATTCTTCTAGCCGACGACGATGCGGGCATCCGTACGGTGGTTTCGCGCGCCCTCACCCAACAAGGCTACAACGTCCGGGCCACCGGCATGGCGTCCACGCTCTGGCGCTGGATGGAGGATGGCTCCGGCGATATCGCCATCCTCGACGTGGTGCTGCCTGACGAGAATACGCTGGATCTGCTGCCCAGGATCAAGCAGCGCCGTCCGCAGCTGCCGATCATCATGATGAGCGCGCAGAACACGCTCCTGACCGCGGTCCGAGCGACGGAGCGCGGCGCCTTCGATTATCTGCCCAAGCCCTTCGACCTCTCCGATCTCATCTCCATGGTCAAGCGCGCCTTCGCCGTACCGGCGCCCAATGGCGAGGTGGCGAGCCGCCCTGAAGAGCCCCTCCCGATCATCGGTCGATCGGCGCCGATGCAGGATATCTACCGGATCATCGCACGCCTCACCGGCACTGACCTGACCGCGATGGTCACCGGCGAGAGCGGCACCGGCAAGGAACTGGTCGCGCGCGCCATGCATGATTTCGGCAAGCGGCGAAGCGGACCGTTCGTTGCGGTCAACATGGCGGCTATCCCGAAGGAGCTGATCGAGAGCGAGCTGTTCGGCCATGAAAAGGGTGCCTTCACCGGCGCGGCGCTTCGAAAAATCGGACGATTCGAACAGGCGGAAGGCGGCACGCTGTTTCTCGATGAAATCGGCGATATGCCGCTCGAGGCGCAGACGCGCCTGTTGCGCGTGCTGCAGTCCGGTGAATTCATGACCGTCGGCGGCCGTTCGCCGATCAAGGCGGATCTGCGTATCGTCGCCGCCACCCACAGGGATCTTCGCCAGCTGGTCGCCCAGGGGCTGTTCCGCGAAGACCTCTTTTACCGGTTGAACGTCGTGCCCATTCGCCTGCCGCCGCTGCGCGAAAGGACCGAGGATATCCCGGCCCTGATCCAGCATTTTCTGGCGCAGGCGCAGGACGAAGGCCTGCCGATAAAAACCATCGAGCCTGCCGCCATGACACTTCTCAGGAGCTATGAATGGCCGGGCAATGTGCGGGAGCTGGAGAACCTCGTGCGCCGCCTCGCCGTCCTTTACTCGGAGGATGCGATCGGCCGCGACGTGATCGAGGTCGAGCTCAAGGCGAGCCGGCCGACGCTCGATGATGGCGGCGATGCGGAGGGGGAGGATCTCTCGGGCTTTCTGACGCGTCATCTCGACCAGTTGTTCGACAGTTACGAAGGGCGCTTGCCGCCTAGCGGGCTTCATGGCAGAATTTTGCGCGAAATTGAGCGGCCGCTGATCGAGAAGGTGCTGGCGGTCACCCGGGGAAACCAGCTGAAGGCTGCTGCACTTCTCGGTGTCAATCGAAATACATTGCGCAAAAAGATTCGCGAGCTGGAAATCGAGGTGATGCGCGTTCCGCGGTAGCCGGCTTGCCGATGACATGAGTTCGGGGTCCGAACTGACGGAATGGCGAGCCTGCTGACCACATCATCTCCGACGATCCTGAGCCGGATCCTCGCCCGGTTGCGCAGCCCGCATCTCGCGCGCCGCCTCGCGATCGTGCTCGCCATTGCCGCCACGGTCGCCGGCATTCTCACCTATATCGTCCTTTCCGGCTCCATGCAGCTCGGCGCCGAGGCGGAATGGGTCCTGGGCCTTCTCTATCTCGACCTGATCCTGCTGCTCTCGCTCGGCGTGATCGTCGGCCACCGTCTGGTGCAGATCGTTCTTGCACGAAGACAAGGTTCCGTCGGCTCACGCCTGCATGCGCGCATGGTGGCCCTGTTTAGCGTCGTCGCGGTAGCGCCGGCGATCGTTGTCGCCGTCTTCGCCGTGATGTTCCTGCATTACGGTCTGGAGGCATGGTTCAGCACTCGGGTCAGCCAGGCCCTGACCAACTCGCTCAACGTCGCTCAGTCTTACCTCGAAGAACACAAGGACATCATTCGCGCCGATGCGCTCGCCATGGCCGCGGACATCGACCGCGAGGCGCCGGGGCTGGTCGATGACCCCGAACGCTTTCAGCGCATGTTCGATGCGCAGGCAGCGCTTCGCTCCCTCACCGAGGCCATCATCTTCGACGGCGACGGCCAGCGCATCGCCCGCACCGGATTGAGCTTTGGACTGGAGATCGAGAGCTTGCCCGCTGCGGGGCATCTCGAAAAGGCCGCCGCCGGCGAGGCCGTCATCCTCACCAACGATACCGAGGACAGGGTGCGCGCGCTTGTCAGCCTCGGCAGCTTCGATGACACCTATCTCTATGTCGGACGCTTCGTCGATGCGCGCGTGCTCGGCTATCTCGCCCAGACCCGCGAGGTGATCGAGGAATACCGTTCGCTCGAACTGCGCCGCTCCGGCATCGAGCGGGCATTCGCCATCATCTTCGGCGTGGTCGCCCTCCTTCTTCTGCTCGCCGCGATCTGGGTCGGCCTCATCTTCGCAAACGGGGTCGCCGGCCGCATCTCGCAGCTCACCAGAGCCGCCAACCAGGTCAGCGACGGCGATCTCAACGTGCGCATACCGGAGACCGAGAAAAGCGACGAGATCGACGACCTGCAAAGCACCTTCAACCGCATGACCGATCAGCTCAGCTCCCAGCGCGATGAGCTGATCCAGGCGAACAGCCAGCTCGACCAACGCCGCGCCTTCACCGAGGCGGTCATCGGCGGCGTGTCATCCGGCGTGATCGGCCTCGATCGCCAAGGCCTCATCACCCTGCCCAACCTCCGAGCGCTCGACTTTCTGGGATCGACCGCCGAGGAACTGATCGGCCGTCCGGTAATCGCGGTACTGCCGGAAATCGCAGGCCTGCTCGCAGGCGCTGTCGCCGCGCCGAACAGTCCGGCTATGGAGGAGCAGCTCGAATTTCGCCGCACCGACGGCCACCGCACGCTTCTGGTCAGGGTCTCGGCGCAGCTAGATGACGATCAGCAGATCGAGGGCTTCGTGGTGACCTTCGAGGACATCACCGAGCTGCTCGGCGCGCAGCGCACCGCGGCCTGGTCCGAGATCGCGCGGCGCATCGCGCATGAAATCAAGAACCCGCTCACCCCCATTCGCCTCTCAGCCGAGCGGCTCAAGCGCAAATATCTGCCGCAGATCGAGAGCGATCAGGAGACCTTTACCGGCAGCATCGACACCATCGTCCGCCAGGTCGATACGATCGGCAATCTGATCAATGAGTTCTCGGCCTTTGCACGCATGCCCGCTCCCGTCTTCAATTTCGAATCCGCTTGCGATCTGGTGCGACAAGCCGTTTATTTGCAGCAAGGAGCGCGTGCCGAGGTTCGTTTCGAGACCGAGCTTCCCGATGAGGACATCCAGCTGTACTGTGACAGTCGGAAGGTCGCGCAGGCGCTAACAAATCTCGTGCAGAATGCGGTTCAATCGGTGCTGCAACGACTTGAAGAGAACCCGGAGGGCGTTGAAAAAGGCTGGGTTCTGGTCAAGCTTGAGGCAACGGAGTCGTTCTGTTCGATTGAAGTTCATGATAATGGTCTCGGATTGCCCGCCGATGAACCGGTCGGTCGACTAACCGAACCTTACGTGACCAAAAGGGCTGACGGGACGGGGCTTGGATTGGCAATCGTCAAGAAAATCATGGAAGAGCATGCAGGCACGATCTCGCTCAGCAATCGCGAAGGCGGCGGTGCGTTTGTCAGCCTCTCCTTCCCGATGATACCCGCCGCCAGCAAGACGGCAGCCGAGTGATGGCATTGCCTGAGATCCACCTAGTCGTTAGGTTTTCCCTCGCTAGGTTTTCGCATGGACGGGCCCAACAGCAATTTTCGAGAGTGGAATGAAGGGCGAAATACTCATCGTCGACGACGAGCCGGAGATCCGGCAGGCCATAGCCGGTATCCTTGAGGATGAAGGCTTTACCGTACGCCATGCCGGCGACGGACCGGGCGGTCTCGCCGAGATCGAAGCGCGGCCGCCGAGCCTCGTGCTCCTCGATATCTGGCTCGAAGGATCCTCCATGGACGGGCTCGAGGTGCTGGACCACATCCAGACGACGAGACCTGAAGTACCCGTCATTGTGATCAGTGGCCACGGCACTATCGAAACCGCCGTCACCGCCATCAAGAAAGGCGCTTACGACTTTCTGGAAAAGCCGTTCAACGCCGATCGCCTCCTGGTGCTGATCGAGCGTGCCAGGGAAAGCGCTCGTCTCAAGCGCGAAAACGCCGAACTCAAGCTCAAGGTCGGCGAGGATCTGGAGCTGATCGGCAAATCGCCCGCGATCCAGCAGGTCAGAACCGCAATCCAGCGGGTCGCCATGACCGGCAGCCGGGTTCTGATCACCGGTCCCCCAGGTGTCGGTAAGGAGATCGTTGCGCGCCTGATCCACCTGAATTCCAAACGCGCCGAGCTGCCCTTCGTGGTGATCAACGCCGCAACGATGGCGCCTGAGCGCATGGAAGTGGAGCTGTTCGGCTGCGAGGCAGGCTTCGCCGGTTCCGATCGCCCACGTCAGATCGGCACCTTCGAACGCGCCCATGGCGGCACATTGCTGCTCGACGAAGTCGCTGACATGCCGCTCGAAACCCAGGGCAAGATCCTGCGTGCTCTTCAAGAGCAGAGCTTCACGCGTCTGGGCGGCGAGCGCAGCATTGAGGTGGATGTCCGCGTGATCGCGGCCAGCAACCGCGATCTCCAGGAGGAGATTACCGCAGGCCGCTTCCGCGAAGATCTCTATTATCGCCTGAACGTGGTGCCGATCGCGGTGCCGCCACTTTGCGACCGTCGCGCCGACGTGCCGATGCTGATCGAGCATTTCATGACACGCGCAGCGGAAGCAGCCGGCCTGCCGGTCAGGCAGCTTTCCGCCGACGCTCAAGCGCTCTTTCAGTCAGCAGCCTGGCCCGGCAATGTCCGCCAGCTCAGAAATGTCCTCGAACATCTTCTGATCATGGCGCCGGGAGACCCCAAGACCGAGATTGGCGTCGATGCCTTGCCGCCGGAGCTGGTCGAGGAGACCACGGCTAATCTCAGCCCGAACAGCAATGGTGAGCTGATGGTCCTGCCGATCCGCGAAGCGCGCGAGCATTTCGAGCGGGCCTATCTCCAGGCCCAGCTGGAGCGTTTCGGCGGCAACATCTCCCGCACCGCCAACTTCGTCGGCATGGAGCGCTCAGCATTGCACAGGAAGCTCAAATCCCTCAGCATCCACGCCGACGACTAGTGGCATGGCCACCTCATTAACCTTCGACCGTCTCCGGCGGGTTCGACGTTATGCGGTCAAGCCTTCCGGCGGGCCGGCAAACCACCGCCCTGAAATCAACGCTGCAGGGCGCGCCCTGCCGTGAAGGTGATTATTTGTGGGGCGGGACAGGTCGGCTACAATATCGGGCGTTATCTTGCGGTCGCCGGCAATGACGTGACGGTGATCGACCAGCGCCCCGAGCTTACCGAGAAGATCGGGGAAAGCTTGGACATCCAGGCGATCACCGGCCATGCTTCACATCCGGATATTCTGGAGCGAGCGGGTGCCCAGGATGCCGAACTCCTGATCGCCGTCACCCATCACGATGAGGTCAACATGGTCGCCTGTCAGGTGGCCCATTCGATCTTCAACGTGCCGATCAAGATCGCGCGCATCCGCCAGCAGAGCTATCTTGAGGGACGCTGGCAAAACCTCTTCAGGCGCGAGCATCTGCCGATCGACTTCATCATCTCGCCGGAGCGAGAGATCGCCAAGGCGATCGCGACCCGCCTCGAAGTCCCTGGCGCCACCTCCGTCATCCCCTTTGCCGACGGCCAGGTGCGCCTGATCTCGGCGCGTTGCGGCGAAGACTGCCCGATCCTCGACACGCCGCTTCGCCAGCTCACCTATCTGTTCCCCGATCTTCATCTGGTCTGCGTCGGCATCACGCGCGACAATCACTTCTTCGTGCCTTCCGGCGATGATCACCTCTCCAAGGGCGACGAGGTCTACTCGGTGGTCGACGCCGCTCACGTCGAGCGCGCCATGCGCGCCTTTGGGCACGAGGACAAGGTCGCTGAGCGCATCGTCATCGCCGGCGGCGGCAATATCGGGCTGTTTCTCGCTCAGGAGATCGAACAACGCTGGCCAAACGCTTCCCTGGTGTTGATCGAAGCCGGTGAAGAGCGCGCACGCTTTGTCGCCGATCAGCTGCCGCAGCATGTGGTGCTGCATGGTGATGCCCGTGATGCGGAAATCCATGGCGAGGCCAATCTCGCCGCATCCGACGCCATCGTCTGCGTTACCAATGACGACGAAGTCAACATCATGGCCGCCCTGCTGGCCAAGCGTTCAGGCAGCCTGAAAGCCCTGACCCTGATCAACAACACCGCCTACAGCGCGCTGCTCGGTCCGCTCGAGATCGACGTGATGATCAACCCGCGCGAGACGACGGTCTCCAGCGTGCTCCTACATGTTCGGAGGGGGCGGATCCGCTCGGCCTATTCCATTCGCGACGGCGAAGCCGAGGTGTTCGAAGCGGAAGTGCTGGAGACGTCGTCTCTGGTTGGCCTCTCCCTCAAAGAAGCGCGCCTGCCCGCAGGCGTCATCGTCGGCGCCATTCTTCGCGATGGCAATGTGGTGGTTCCGCGCGCCGATACCACCATTCATACAGGTGATCGGGTCGTGATCGTCGCCCGCGGCACGATGGTGAAGAAGGCAGAAAAGCTCTTCTCGGTGCGCATCGACTATTTTTGACACCGGCATCGGTATCAGACGCCAATCTTGGGTGTTTACAGGTTGAAGACCGATCCGAAACGAGGATACGGATGCAACTACCCCTTGACGATCCGTCGGCCTAAGCCAACATGCCTTGAATAAGCGATTGGTCGTTGTAACTCTCTTCCAGGGCCCGGCCAAGGCACAGAACGAACCGGATCCAGTAACTTTTTTCCCAATATCAAACAAAAACCCGGCCCCGGCCCTTGGCAGACAATGATATCAATGGTTGATTACACATCGCTGACGTTTAATCCATGGGTTGCACAAACCTCGGAGCCGTGGTCGGCAGACCGGCCAAGCCGAAAGGACTTGGGTGACATGATTTCGACCTGCTCGCGCTAGCCTTGGCGCTAAGGCAGGACGGAGGAAGCACAGGCAGGACGACAATCACTGCCTCGAACAAAAAGAAAGGATTGAGTTGATGTCCGGCGAGAAGAGCCAAAATGTGCAGGACGTTTTCCTAAACCATATACGCAAAAATAAGGTTCCCGTTACCATATTTTTGATTAATGGCGTCAAGTTGCAGGGCGTGGTCAGTTCCTTCGACAACTTTTCATTGCTCCTGCGCCGTGACGGTCACGTCCAGCTTGTCTATAAACATGCCGTGTCGACGGTGATGCCGTCCACGGTGATCAGGCTGTACGAACCAGGCGCATCGGAAGCTGACGAAGCTGCCGCCGCATCAACGCCACCTATTGGAGCCCCGAACGACGGCTGACGATACGACCGAAGGGATCGGGATGAAGGCCAGCCGGGCGCTGGTCGTTCATCCCAGCCTCAAGCATTCGGAGACGACGGCGACAAGCCGCTCACCGGACGGCAAACTTGCCGAAGCCGTAGGTCTTGCGCGCGCCATCGATCTGGACGTGGTGGACGATGTGATCCTGCCGCTTCGCCAGATCCGGCCGGCCACCTTGATCGGCCCCGGCCGCGTCGACGAGCTTGCCGCCAGGGTAAAGTACGAAAAAATCGATCTGGTGATCGTCGATGCGCCGCTGACCCCAATTCAGCAGCGCAATCTCGAGCGCGCGCTAAAGGCGAAGGTGATCGATCGGACCGGTCTGATCCTGGAAATCTTCGGTGCGCGCGCCCGCACCAAGGAAGGCTCGCTGCAGGTGGAGCTGGCAGCGCTTAGCTATCAGCGCTCGCGCCTGGTGCGCTCATGGACCCACCTGGAACGCCAGCGCGGCGGTCTAGGCTTCATGGGCGGTCCCGGTGAAAGCCAGATCGAGCTCGATCGGCGGCGGATCGACGAGCGCATCACGCGGCTCAAAGGCCAGCTCGAAGACGTGAAGCGCACCCGCGGGCTGCATCGCCGCGCCAGAAAGCGCGTCCCCTACCCCGTCATCGCCCTGGTCGGCTACACCAATGCCGGCAAATCCACGCTCTTCAACCGGCTGACCGGCGCTGCCGTCAAGGCGAAGGATCAGCTGTTCGCCACCCTCGATCCCACCATGCGTCAGATGACGCTGCCTTCCGGAAGGCCGGCGATCCTGTCCGATACGGTCGGCTTCGTCGCTGATCTGCCGACCGACCTGGTCGCCTCCTTCAGAGCGACGCTTGAGGAGGTGCGCACGGCCGATCTGGTCATCCATGTGCGCGACATCGCCGATCCCGAGAGCGATGCCCAGCTCGAGGACGTCCTGTCCGTGCTCAAGGATCTAGGCATGGACCATCTCGCAGACGAAGGGCGCCTCTTGGAGTTCTGGAACAAGCAGGATCTTTTGTCCGAGGACGAGGCGGAACGCATGAATGCCGCAGCCAGCCGGCGCGACGATGTCATTTTCGGATCGGCGTCGACTGGGATCGGTCTCGATGCGGCCCTTCAAAGCGTCGATCAGCGCCTGGCGTCGAGATCCTCGATCGTCGAGCTCACCATGGATCCTGCCGATGGCGCCGGGCTCGCCTGGCTTTATCGTCATGGCCGGGTTCTGGAACGCCATGACGAAGACGGCAAAACCCGGATCACGGCCGCTTTCGAGCCTGCGGAACGGGCCCTTTTGGAGCATCGCGTCGCCCCGGAAAAGCTGGTCGAAATTTCTTAAAAAAATATGAACTGCCGGCCGTTGACACCTCGATTTTCGGCCCCTACATAGCGGTCTGGCACTCCATTAAGGTGAGTGCTAACAATCCTTCCACTCATGAATGCCAAAACCGATTGGCCATCCGGGCCGTTCAGGTGGAGGCGACTAGGGACGCACGGAGAAATCGATGCAGATTAAGCCTTTGCATGATCGGGTCGTGGTCCGCCGGCTTGAAGAAGACACCAAGACGCCGGGCGGCATCATCATTCCTGACACTGCCAAAGAAAAGCCCATGCAGGGTGAGGTGGTCGCTGTTGGCCCCGGTGCCCGCGACGATAGCGGCAACCGCGTTCAGCCTGATGTCCAGGCCGGCGACACCGTGCTGTTCGGCAAGTGGTCCGGCACCGAGGTCAAGATCGACGGCGAAGAGCTCTTGATCATGAAGGAAAGCGACATCATGGGGATCGTCGAAGGCAAGGCTGCAGCCCAGGCCGCGTAACGACCCGTCTGACTTCAATTAGGAGGCAAAGCTCACCATGGCTGCCAAAGAGATCAAATTCGATACCGATGCCCGCGGCAAGATGCTGAAGGGCGTCGACACCCTGGCCAATGCGGTCAAGGTCACGCTCGGTCCGAAGGGCCGTAACGTCGTCATCGAAAAGTCGTTCGGCGCTCCGCGCATTTCCAAGGACGGCGTGACCGTCGCCAAGGAAATCGAGCTCAACGACAAGTTCGAGAACATGGGCGCGCAGATGGTGCGTGAGGTCGCTTCCCGCACCTCCGACGAGGCCGGTGACGGCACCACCACCGCGACCGTGCTGGCTCAGGCCATCGTCCGCGAGGGCGCCAAGGCCGTTACCGCCGGCATGAACCCGATGGACCTGAAGCGCGGCGTCGACATGGCCGTCGAGGCTGTCGTCAGCCACGTCAAGTCCGGTTCCCGTCCGGTTGCTTCCGAGGCCGAGGTTGCCCAGGTCGGCACGATTTCCGCCAATGGCGACCAGGAAATCGGCGATATGATCGCCCAGGCCATGCAGAAGGTCGGCAAGGAAGGCGTGATCACCGTCGAGGAGGCCAAGGGTCTGGCCACCGAGCTCGACGTCGTCGAGGGCATGCAGTTCGACCGTGGCTACCTTTCGCCTTACTTCGTCACCAACTCCGAGAAGATGAACGTCGATCTCGACGATCCTTTCATCCTTCTTCACGAGAAGAAGCTCTCCGGCCTGCAGCCGCTCCTCCCCGTGCTGGAGCAGATCGTCCAGTCCGGCAAGCCGCTCCTGATCATCGCCGAGGACGTCGAGGGCGAAGCCCTTGCCACCCTGGTGGTCAACAAGCTGCGTGGCGGCCTCAAGGTTGCCGCCGTCAAGGCGCCTGGCTTCGGCGATCGTCGCAAGGCGATGCTCGAGGACATCGCGATCCTCACCGGTGGTCAGGTCATCTCCGAGGATCTCGGCATCAAGCTCGAGCATGTCACCGTCGACATGCTGGGCACCGCCAAGAAGGTCCTGATCACCAAGGAAGAGACCACCGTTGTCGACGGCGCCGGCGAGAAGACGGCGATCGAAGGCCGCTGCGGTCAGATCCGTGGTCAGATCGAGGAGACCACTTCCGACTATGATCGCGAGAAGCTCCAGGAGCGTCTGGCGAAGCTTGCGGGCGGCGTTGCCGTTCTCAAGGTCGGTGGCGCCACCGAGGTCGAGGTGAAGGAAAAGAAGGATCGCGTCGACGACGCCCTTCACGCCACCCGCGCTGCGGTCGAGGAAGGTGTCGTCGCCGGCGGCGGTGTCACTCTGCTTCGCGCCACCGCGGCTCTGGACAACCTCTCCCCCGCCAATGACGACCAGCGCGTCGGCATCGACATCGTGCGTCGTGCGCTTTCCGCTCCGGTCCGTCAGATCGTGGCCAACGCCGGTGGCGATGGTTCGATCGTGGTCGGCAAGGTGCAGGAAAACAGCGACACCAACTTCGGCTACAACGCGCAGACCAGCGAGTATGGCGACATGATGTCCGCTGGCATCATCGACCCGACCAAGGTCGTGCGTACGGCGATCCAGGACGCGGCCTCCGTCGCCGGCCTCCTGATCACCACCGAAGCCATGATCGCCGAGAAGCCCAAGAAGGAAGGTGCCGGCGGCGCCCCCGACATGGGTGACATGGGCGGCATGGGCGGTATGGGTGGCATGGGCGGCTTCTAAGCCCCACCTCCCAACGCTACGAGATCAGGGCCGTGCCGAAAGGTGCGGCCCTTTTCTTTCGCCCATAAAAAAAAGCCCGCGGTCAGGGCGATGACCGCGGGCAATTGCATGGCAGGAGAGGAGAACACAACTCGGAATATATTCTACACAAGTGGATTTGTAAAGTTTTTTTTCCTATTTTGTACTCGCACACAAGCAAAGCAGCGCAGCAAACCTGACTCTCGGAACTCCCTTCGGGTCGTATTCTGGCCCTTTGCGGCCCAAGCTGGCCTACAGCCGCCAAGTACGTTGCTTTTTTTTTGCATGAGATGCATAGCGTTACCTGGAACTAATGTGAACTTCTTGGCATATTTCGTTTGATCTGTTTGTTCTCAGTAGGTGGCATGCGTGAGACGTCTTTCCGCAACGCAGTCAGATGTCTATGTCTTTCTCAAACAACTTGCGCCATAAGCGTGAAATAAAAAGTTAAATAGGCAATACACATGAACAATGACAAATATAATGTTCGTGAGTTATCATCTAAATATTTACGAATTCATAAGCTATCGACAAAATTTTGGAGTTTCCTTCATCATTCTTTTTTATTTGGAGCAGCGCTGTTGAGTGCATGCGCAGCTTTGATATTGACTATTGACAATCCGTCTTTGTTTATATCTGACGCTGATCTTGCAGCGATACTTTCGGCTATTGCTGCATTTATGGGTGTGATAAGCGGTTCTGGCGGGTTCCAACGCAAATGGGAAACGAATCGGGAAACTCTTTCTGAACTGAAGCAAATTGAAATAGATTTGATGTCTGAAAATATCAACATAGATGGAGTTAAAATGAAATTGAAAGAAATAATATACAATCATGACAAAGGCATTCTTGGAAAAGAAAAAACAAAATCTTCTTAAGTAATTATCGGAAGATGACCATTCAATATTAAAATCGGAGGTGATTAAAAACAAATTTTTCTTGCAGGCGTTACATCATCGCCGTTTCCCGATAGGCGCGAGAAGTCTGGCGTGGTTTGTTTAAGCGCTTCTATAGCTTTTTCCGATCAAGTGGAACCACTTGATCGATAAGAAAATGCGGTAAAACAAAGAGATAGAGCATCTGTTTCGATCGCTTGCGATCGGAAACTGCTCTAGACGATCTCTCTTGGCACAATTTCGAAGTAAGCATTGCAGCAGAAGACTGCTCGAAAACTGCGGCTTCGCCGGACCTACCTTTCCCCATTCTCCACCGCCCGCGCTTCCAGCAACGCCTGGTTCTGCGCCAGGAACAGATCGGTCAGCCGCACTTCAGCCACGACCTGCTTGCTCTCCTCGTCCTTGACCACGGGCATATGTTCCTCGTGGTTGGCCTCGCACACCCGAAGCGCCTTTTCCAGATCGTCCTCCGGCGTAAGCGCCGCCGGCAGGCGATGCACCAGGTCGCTTGCGGTTGGCGCCATGTCAGAGGCGGTCTCAAAGGCGGCGTCCGCCAAATCCTCGAAATGGACGGTGCCGACCAAGGCACCGCTGTCGTCGACCACGAAGATCGGAAGATGGCGATGCAGGAACATCGACTTCAGGTGATCGAGATCGGCATCCAGGCCGACGGTCACCACCTCCTTCCGCATCACCTCGGCGACGGTCCGGCGGGCAAGAACCTGCTGATCATGCCGCTCATAGAGGTTGATGCCGCGCCTAAGAAGCTGCCAGCTGAAAAAGGAATGCCAGTGCAGCTGGCGGCAAAGCAGTGACGCGATCGCCACGGTCACCATCAGCGCGAAGGTGATGCCGTAGTCCGCCGTCAGCTCGAACACCATGATGATGGTCGAGATCGGCGCGCCGAGGGTGCAACCGGCGACCGCCGCCATCGCCAGGAGGGCGTAGACGCTGGTGCTGGAGCCAAGGTCGGGGAAGAACCCGACGGCGATCAGCCCGTAGGCCGAACCGACCACGGCGCCGAGCACCAGGCTCGGGCTGAAGATCCCGCCGCCGAACCCGCTGCCGAGACAGATGACCGTGGCTGTGCCCTTCGCAAGAGCGAGCAGAATCAGGAGCTTGAGATCGAAGCTGCCCTTTAGCGTATCGTCGGTCATTTCATAGCCGACGCCGAGCACTTCCGGAAACTGCAGCGCGATGACGCCCACCACGAAGCCAGCCATCGCCGGCCTGAGCCAGCGTGCGACGCCGAGCCAATCATGCGTTGCCTGCACCCAGGCGATCCCTTTCAAGAGGCCCATGGCGGAGATCGCGCAGACGGGGCCGAGGATGATGAAGGCCGGCAGCTCCCAGAAGGACGTGATGTGCTGGGGCGGCAGGATGAAGGCGGCGTCCGCACCGATATGGATGCGGGTGATCACCGTGCCGATCACCGAGCTGATCACCACCGGCGAAAACGCGCCGATCCCGTAATGGCCGATCACCACCTCGAGCGCAAAGAAGACGCCCGCGATCGGCGCATTGAAGGCGCTGGCGATCGCCGCCGCCACGCCGCAGCCGAGCAGCGTTCGAGCCAGCGAAGGCGAGAGGTGCAACCTCTGCGCGACGGCGGATGCGAAGGTCGCGCCTAGATGAATGATCGGGCCTTCCCGCCCGACCGACGCGCCGCAGCCGATCGATCCGGCGCTGACCAACGCGGCTGCCAACCCCTCGCGCATCGACATCCGGCCATTGCGAAGGGCACTCGCCGCCATCACGTCGGCCACGCCCTGCGGCAAGCGGCCGGGCAGCACGTGCTTAGTGAAGAGACCGATGATCAGACCGCCGAGTGTCGGCACGAGGATCAGATGCCACCAGGGCAGACCCGCCGCCTTGCTGACGATCTGATCCATGGAATTGCCGAAGAAGCCCCATTGGAACGCGGCGGCCAGCAGACGAAAGCCGATGGCGCCGTAGCCGGCCGCCGCACCGATGATCGCCGCCAGAAAGAAAAGCATCACCTGGTCGTTTCGCAAGAACTCGAACCAGGCGCGCGTCAGCCGATCCATATCGCCAGCACAACTGAAATGAGATAGGTGGGAACCATAACCCCCAACCGGTTGATCCAAAAGGCGACAGCCCGTCACACCAGGCGCGGCCTGGAGCGTTGACTTGGGTTGACGCTTGGCTGGTAGGGTATGCGGGCAAATCTTGGAACAAGCGGAACGTGGTGGAGGTTGTGGTATGGGCGACAAGAAAACCGGGATGGCGCGTGGGTTGACCCATATGGGCGATCCGGACTTCGCGCTTTACATGCGCCGCTCGTTTGCCAGCTCGATGGGCTACAGCCGCGAGATGCTGGAAAAGCCCGTGATCGGCATAGTCGACACGTCTTCCGGCTTCAACAACTGCCATCGCGGCATACCGGAGCTGATCGAAGCCACCAAGCGCGGCGTGCTCGCGGCCGGCGGTCTGCCGATCTCCTTTCCGACCATCTCGCTGGGCGAGAGCTTCGTCTCGCCGACAACCCTCATGTTCCGCAACCTGATGAGCATGGACGTCGAGGAGATGATCCGCGCCCAACCCATGGACGCCGTCGTCCTGATCGGCGGCTGCGACAAGACCGTCCCTGCCCTCCTGATGGGCGCGATTTCCGCTGACAAGCCCGCCATCCTCCTGGTCACCGGACCGATGATGACGTCGCGCCACGGTGAAGAACGGCTCGGCGCCTGCACCGACTGCCGGCGCTTTTGGGCCGAGTTCCGCGGCGGGCGCCTGAACCGCGATGAGATCGATGCGATCGGCGCGCGCCTTTGCACCACCGAAGGCACCTGCCCAGTCATGGGCACCGCCAGCACCATGGCCTGCCTCGCCGAAACCATGGGCATGACCCTGCCCGGCACCGCCGCGATCCCAGCCGTTCACGCCGACCGTCTGCGCGCCGCCGAAGCGAGCGGGGCCCGTGCCGTCGGCCTCGCCGCGGAAGAGCTGAAGCCAAGCGCCATCGTCACCAAACCGGCCGTCGACAACGCCCTTCGCGTCC
Source organism: Pseudomonadota bacterium (assembly GCA_039197065.1). Lineage (GTDB taxonomy): Bacteria > Pseudomonadota > Alphaproteobacteria > Geminicoccales > Geminicoccaceae > JANQPX01. Next base: position 34,167 of record JBCCUL010000008.1, read on the forward strand.
TCCTGGCGATCGGCGGCTCCACCAACGGCATCCTGCACCTCGCCGCGATCGCAGGACGCGCCGGCATCGAGCTGCCGCTGGAAAAGCTGAACGCGCTAAGCGACGCCACCCCCGTCCTGGTCGATCTCAAACCCACCGGCCCCCACTATATGGAAGATTTTTTTGCGACAGGCGGCCTCGCCCCGGTCCTAAGGGGTCTGCGACCCTTGCTGGACCTCGACACGAAAGTGGTTACCGGTGGGTCCCTCGGGGATCGACTGAGAGATGAAGCGGAGACGCCGGACCTGGGGATCGTCAAGACGCTGGAAGAACCGCTGCAGCCCAAGGGCGGCCTCGTTTCCCTGTTCGGCTCCCTAGCCCCCGGTGGTGCAATCCTCAAGCGATCCGCAGCCGACGATCGGCTGTTCGAGCATGAAGGCCGGGCGGTGGTGTTCACGTCACTAGAGGATCTCGCCCGGCGAGTCGACGATCCCGATCTCGACGTCGAGAAGGACGACATTCTGGTCCTGCAGAACGCCGGCCCGAAAAGCGGTACCGGCATGCCGGAAGCGGGGTATCTGCCGATACCTGAGAAACTCGCCAGAGCGGGCGTCAAGGACATGATCCGCATCTCGGACGCCCGCATGAGCGGCACCGCGTTCGGCACCATCATCCTGCACGTCACACCCGAAGCCGCCACGGGAGGACCGCTCGGCCTGGTTCGAAACGGTGACCGCATCCGGCTGAGCGTGGAGCGCCGCTCGATCGATCTCCTGGTCGACGAGCAGGAACTCGACGCCCGCCGCCGGTCGCACCAGCCGCCGGCACCGCCTGCGCGCGGCTATGCCCGCCTCTATCACGATCACGTCCTGCCAGCAGACGCCGGCTGCGACTTCGACTTTCTCAAAGGTCGGGGATAGGCGATGGCCGAGAAGGCCGATCAAGCAGACTCCTGACGCCTCCGCCCTATCTCAGCAGCGAAGCATCTGCTCGAAAGCTTCTGGACATGACCGGCTGAACGTGGTGCGGCCACGTCGTTGACTTGCCTGACACCTGCTTGAGATTTTATGGACGCAGTGCCTGCAATACAAACCCGCCCGAACATAGACCGTCTTCAGGGCCTCCTGTGCCAGCCGCTTGCATAGCAGTTGGAGCAGCCTGAAGTGGACAGGCCAATGTTCCTATCGGCGTTCCAGCCCCGATGTTGACGTTTTCTTAACGCTGTCATGTCACCTTGGCTTCCAGTTCCATGCGATCCTGGGAATCCAAGCCTCGCACCACTTTTTCTGACGTACGGGCCGATTCCCAGGATCGCATGGACCGTGGAAAGGCTTAACAGAGTCGAGTTGACAAAAGGTTACGGCAGTCGCCTGCGATGCGCTTATCGACAACGGAGCAGAAGGGCCAATGTCCAGGCGGTATTATACAAGATGACACAAGCAAAGAAGCTTAAGGCCGCGATATCGCCACCTCCCGACATGCACCAGCCACCGCCAGTCTACAGCTTTCCTTAACCTTCACCGTCTACAACAGACGCCGCCTCGCTGGTCCATGCGATCCTCGAAATCCACGCCTGGCCCAACCTCTCTTTCGAGCGGGCGGTCTCCCAGGGTCGCATGGACCAGATTACAGAGTAACGGACTGGGCTTAAGACAGGGTTAACAGGCACTGGTCACTAGAACGGAAAAACCGGCAGTGCTAACGGCTTCAAGAATGAGGCCTCAACGTACGTCGATCAGTGCGCATTGCCCGTGGCAGCGGCAGCGATCATCGCTTCGGCGATCTCGATGTCGCGTTCCAGCTTGGCCTTGGTGACGTCGTCGCCGGCGCTGGCGAGATCGTCCTTTGCGAACTTGATGCGCTTTTCGGCCTCGGCGACGTCGATGTCGCCGACTGGCATCGCTTCCTCGGCGAGCACCGTGCAACCCTTCTCGTTGACTTCGGCGAACCCACCGCCAACGAAAATCCGCTGGGTGATGCTGTTGCCGTCGTAGATTTCGATCACGCCTGGACGCAGCAAGGACATGAGCGGGCTGTGCTCCGGCAGCACGCCGAAATCGCCGGCCGCTCCCGGCGCCACCACCATATCCACCTCTTCGCTCGCCAGCAGGCGCTCGGGCGAAACCAGCTCGAACGCCACCTTGCCCGACGTCGCGGATCCTTCAGCCATCGATCAGTTCCCTAAGCCGCTTCGGCCGCCATCTTCTTGGCCTTCTCGACGGCCTCCTCGATATTGCCGACCATGTAGAAGGCGGCCTCGGGAAGATCGTCATAATCACCGGCGCAGATCGCCTTGAAGCCGGCGATTGTGTCTTCGAGCGACACCAGCTTGCCAGGCGAACCGGTGAACACCTCGGCGACGAAGAACGGCTGGGACAAGAAGCGCTGGATCTTACGGGCACGCGCCACGACCAGCTTGTCCTCTTCCGAAAGCTCGTCCATGCCGAGAATGGCGATGATGTCCTGCAGCCCCTTGTAGCGCTGAAGCGTCTCCTGCACCTCACGCGCAACCGCGTAGTGCTCCTCGCCGACGACGCCCGGCTCCATGATGCGGGACGTACTATCAAGCGGGTCCACCGCAGGATAAATGCCGAGCTCGGCGATCTGACGGGACAAAACGGTGGTCGCATCCAGATGCGAGAACGCCGTCGCAGGCGCCGGGTCGGTCAAGTCATCTGCCGGCACGTAAATCGCCTGCACCGAGGTGATCGAGCCCTTGTTGGTCGAGGTGATGCGCTCCTGCAAACCGCCCATATCCGTACCGAGCGTCGGCTGGTAACCCACCGCGGACGGAATACGACCGAGAAGTGCGGACACTTCCGAGCCTGCCTGGGTGAAGCGGAAGATGTTGTCGACGAAGAGCAGCGTATCGGCGCCCTCCGCATCACGAAAATGCTCGGCGACCGTGAGGCCGGTCAGCGCGACACGGGCGCGCGCACCCGGAGGCTCGTTCATCTGGCCATAGACCAGCGCCACCTTGGACTTGGTCTGATCTTCGAGATTGATGACGTTGGATTCCATCATCTCGTGATAGAGATCGTTGCCCTCGCGGGTACGCTCACCGACCCCGGCAAACACCGAAAAGCCGCCATGGGCCTTCGCGACGTTGTTGATCAGCTCCATGATCAAGACGGTCTTGCCGACACCAGCGCCGCCGAACAGACCGATCTTGCCGCCCTTCGGATAGGGGGTCAGAAGGTCGACGACCTTAATGCCGGTCACCAGCACCTCGGTGTCGGTGGACTGGTCGACGAATTCAGGGGCGGGTGCGTGGATCGGGGCGGAGGCCTTCGCGTCGATCGGCCCGCGCTCGTCGATCGGCTCGCCGATCACGTTCATGATACGCCCGAGCGTCTCGCGTCCGACAGGCACGGCGATCGGCTCGCCTGTGTCGATCACATCTTGTCCCCGGGTCAGCCCCTCGGTGCCGTCCATGGCGATGGTGCGCACGGTCTGCTCACCCAGATGCTGCGCCACCTCCAGCACAAGCTTGTTGCCCTGGTTTTCGGTGTGGAGCGCGTTCAGGATCTCGGGCAGATGCCCGTCGAACTGCACGTCCACGACGGCGCCCATGACCTGGGAAACCTTGCCGGTTTGCACATTTTCTTGCGTTGCCATGTCTTTCCCTCGTCTATCCGGCCGCGCTATCCGCGACGGATCCCGGTCCTTGTTACAGGGCTTCGGCGCCCGAGATGATTTCGATCAGTTCGCTGGTGATCTTCGCCTGACGGGTCCGATTGTAGACCAGCGTCAGCTTGTTGATCATTTCACCGGCATTGCGCGTCGCATTGTCCATAGCCGACATGCGCGCCCCTTGCTCGGAAGCCGCATTCTCGGTCAGTGCTCCATAGATCTGCACCGCCAGATTGCGCGGCAGCAGCTCTTCGAGGATCACATCCTCTTCCGGCTCGAACTCGTAGACCGCCTTCACGTCCGAGCTGTCCGCCTCGTCCTCTTCCGGCGTCTCCACCGGGATCAGCTGCTTCAGCGTCAGGATCTGGGTGATCGCCGACTTGAACTGGTTGTAGACGATCGTGCAGACATCGAACTCGCCGGCTTCGTACATCTGCTCGAGCTTGAGCGCGATCGCTGCCGCCTCGTCATAGCTGAGCTTCGCCTTGCCAACGCCATCGATAGTCTCGGTGATCTTCTCGCGATGATCACGCCGAAGCTGGTCCCGCCCCTTGCGGCCGATGCAGAGGACCTTGACCGTCCTCCCCTCGGCCTCCAACTCGGCAATCTTCCGCCTTGCCCCGCGGGCAATCGAGCTGTTGAAGCCGCCGCAGAGACCACGATCCGCCGTCGCCACCACCAGGAGATGCACCTTGTCCTCGCCGGATCCGGCGAGAAGCTTCGGCGCGTTTTCCTTGTCAGCGACACCAGCGGCAAGATTGGTCAGCATGCCGGACATGCGCTCGGCAAAGGGACGAGCCGCCTCGGCCTGCTCCTGCGCTTTCTTGAGCTTGGATGCGGCCACCAGCTTCATCGCGCTGGTGATCTTCTGCGTCTGCTTGACGCTGCCGATCCGGTTCTTGAGTTCTTTTAAGGATGCCATCGATCAGCTGCTCAGGCAAAGCCGTCGGTGTAGGACGAAACGAGCGTCTTCAGCTTGCCCTCGGTGCCATCGCTGATCGCGCCCTCCTCACGGATCGCCTTCAGGATGTCCTGACCATCGGCTTCGAGCTTGCTGACCAGGCCGCTCTCATAGCGAACCACGTCACCCGTGCCGACATCGTCGAGATAGCCGTTGACGCCGGCATAGATCACCGCCGCCTGCATTTCCACCGCCATCGGCTGATATTGCGGCTGCTTGAGGAGTTCGGTCAGGCGGGCACCTCGGGCGAGCAGACGCTGGGTCGCCGCATCCAGGTCCGAGGCGAACTGCGCGAACGCCGCCATCTCACGATACTGCGCAAGCTCCAGCTTGATCTTGCCGGCCACCTGCTTCATCGCCTTGATCTGCGCAGCCGAACCCACACGGGACACAGACAGACCGACATTCACCGCGGGACGGATGCCCTGATAGAAGAGATCCGTTTCCAGGAAGATCTGCCCATCCGTGATCGAAATCACGTTGGTCGGAATATAGGCGGACACGTCATTGGCCTGAGTCTCGACCACCGGCAGCGCCGTCAATGATCCCGCACCCAGATCGTCGTTCATCTTCGCCGCACGCTCGAGCAAGCGCGAATGCAGGTAGAAGACGTCACCGGGGAACGCTTCACGGCCGGGGGGACGACGAAGCAGCAGGGACATCTGACGATAAGCGGTCGCCTGCTTGGAGAGATCGTCATAAACGATCAGCGCATGCATGCCGTTGTCGCGAAAATACTCGCCCATGGTGCAGCCGGCATAGGGCGCCAGGAACTGCAGCGGCGCTGACTCGGACGCGGTCGCGGCGACCACGATCGAGTATTCCATCGCACCCGCGTCTTCCAGCGTCTTCACCACCTTAGCGACCGAGGAGCGCTTCTGGCCGACCGCGACATAGACGCAGTAGAGCTTCTTGCTTTCATCGTCGCCCGCATTGATGGGCTTTTGATTGATGAAGGTATCGATCGCAATCGCAGTCTTGCCGGTCTGGCGGTCGCCAATGATCAGCTCACGCTGGCCGCGGCCCACAGGGATCAGGCTGTCGATCGCCTTGAGCCCGGTCTGCATCGGCTCATGCACGGACTGGCGCGGGATGATGCCGGGCGCCTTCACCTCCACCAGACGACGCTCGGTCGCATCGATCGGCCCCTTGCCGTCGAGCGGATTGCCGAGCGCATCCACCACGCGGCCGAGCAGACCCTTGCCCACCGGCACGTCAACGATGTTCTTGGTGCGCTTGACCGTATCGCCTTCTTTAATGTGACGGTCGTCGCCGAAAATCACGATGCCGACATTGTCGGTCTCAAGGTTCAGCGCCATGCCGCGCGTGCCGTCCTCGAACTCGACCATCTCACCGGCCTGCACCTCATCAAGGCCATAAGCGCGGGCGATACCATCACCGACGGACAGCACGCGGCCGACCTCGGTGACCTCAGCCTCCGTTCCAAAGTCAGCGATCTGCTGCTTCAGAATATCCGAAATTTCAGCAGCACGAATGTCCATCAGGCAGCCCCTTTCATCGCCAGCTCAAGCTGGTGCAGTTTTGTTTTCAACGATGCATCGATCATGCGCGAGCCAACGCGCACCACCAGCCCGCCCATCAGCGAGGGGTCGACGCTCGACGTCATGGTCACGGTCTTGCCGACCGATTTCGAAATTTTTTCCTGGACGTCCTTGGCCTGAGCCTCGGTGAGTGCGATCGCCGAGACCACCTCCGCCTGAACCTCGCCCTTTTCGTCGGCGAGCAGGGACGCATAGGCGTCGATCACCGCCGGCAGCGCAAAGGCCCGGCGCTTCTCCGCAAGCAGACCCAGAAATTTCTTGGTCAGCTCAGAAGACCCCGCCTTGTCCGCGACAGCAGTCAGCGCCTTAACCTGATTGTCCTTCGAAATCGCCGGACTACGGATCAACCGAGCGAGATCGCCGCTCTGATCGAGCAACGACTTGAACTCCTGAAGATCCTCTTGAACCTGATCCAGTGCCTTTTGATCCTTCGCTAGATCGAACAAGGCACCGGCATAGCGCCCGGCCAGACCCGACGCTCCAGATGATGCTGCAGCCACGCTTACGGCTTCCCTAGTTCTGGGCAATCTCTACGAAAACACGCGAAAACCCAGCATTTCCGCGGTCCCCCATTTATTCAGTGGTCGATTAGCACACCCCCCACCCCCACACAAGACGCCAACCGGTCGCACCGGGCACGCGCCCGGCGGCGGGAGTTCGATGCGGTGGTGCGCGGGAGGAGTGACGATGGGTCCCCGGCGGGGCGTTGTGATCGTCGCTTGACCCGGATGAACGCATCCCTATGGTGCCGTCGACTAGTAAATACAGTGTAGATGAGTCTGAATTTTGTCGCTTAATGGTGATACGCTCAATTTGATCTTGGCTGCCGGCGGCTTCCTCGTCGGGCTCTTCGCTCTTTGGCTGACCCTATTCGGTTATGGCGGCTACAAGGTCCGCCTGAAAGAAGAGCTAGCGATCCGCCTTGACGCCGCGAAAGCGCTAACAGCCCCCAAGCCAAAGGACATGTATCTCGACGCACTCGAAGGGGCGCTTAACACACTAACATCGTGGATGGGCAAACGCGCCAGTCTCAGGCTGGAAAACGGCAGACGTGGCGAGTGGAGCAAGAGCGCCAACTGGTGCTTCACCCTCGCCATGATATATCCCTTCGTCTTTCTTCTGACCTCCTGGCTGTTGGGCGGCACAGGCGCCATTGGTGACGTCAAGTTCCTACCTGCTTCCGAAACTCTTCAAGGCTGGCAAAGAGTTCCGCTGGTGTTGCTACTTTTCTCGCTCGCAATCGGATTCTTGCCTGTGTTTCATAGATGGTCTCAACTGGAGGATCTTGCCGACGCCTGGTTGGACAAACTCCTTTGGCAGAAGTTTCCTAAGGCACATCGTAACCAGGTTCAGGTCATTCTGCCATTAGCAGCTGGCACGTTCACCTTTACTCTGTCCCAAACCATCGATTTGTCCCTTGTTTTAAGTGTTTTTCTCGCGTTGTCCGTATCCTTAGCTGGCACTATGGCGATAGGCATGTTTGGCCTCGCCGCATTGTGTTCGGGATTAGCCGTGTCTATCGCCGGATCTCAGGTCACGCTTGCGGTTTTTGTCGCCATCTTGACTGCACTAGTAACGTCAACTGGAGCCATGTCCGTGGCCTCCGGAATAACCGGACTTTCTGTTATTATTATGATCTTCGGTTTAGGCGGAAGCTTTGACGAAAGCGTCTCAGAAAACACTCTCAGCGCCACCCTTCTTCTCTTTTTTCTCCTTTTACCGTTCGTTAACGCACTCTTCGACTGGGTGTCTTGGCAGGTCAGCCGCTGGCTCGGCGACAGTCTGCTGATGATTTCGCAACAGCGTGACTATCCGCGCTGGAAACGTATCGTCCACTATGTGAAAGACATCGTCATCGACGTTGGCTTCGCCCTTCTTTGCCTTATTGGCCTTGCCTGGGCCATCCCACGCATTATCAACGCCTTCAGCAGTCTCGTCCAATGGCTATCAGGCCACCCCTTAATCGCCGTCGGGGATTACCTATGCGCTGCCGCAACCGAGCCTCTGGGCGAAGGCCTCTGGGCAACCTCGATGCTGTTCTCTACCTTGCTCCCCACGGCAGCGCACTTCTCCTTCTTAATCTTCGCACCGGTCTTCTGGGGAATATCCTGGCTCTTCGGCGCACATCTCACGAACCGCGCCCGCGCATCACATCTCACCCAAGGCTCACGCCCGCCCAAACAGGACATCCGTGGCGACGGCAGCGCCATCGCCAAATGGCCCCGCGCCATGCAGACGGACTTCGGCCTTCAGGGCCTGCACGAAGACCAGGCCATGTTCGAAGGTCAGCTCAACCCGACCACCCTCCACGCCATCACCATGCAGCTCCGCGTCTGGCGCCCGCTCTACTACACGGCCGCCTTCGCCACGGTCGTCTTCGTCATCATCACCTACGCCCCACCCCTCATCGCAATAGCCACCGGCCCGCTCCCAGAATTCCTCCTCTGGATCGCCAACAATTTCGACTGGACCGCCGTCCACCAAGGCTGCCCCGCCCTAAACGCCCCACCGACACCACCCTTCTCGCTGCCGTGGTCCTAAAGTCGTAGCCGCCTCATCACACCAAAATCGTCGATCCATAAACACGCTTTGAAAACCAGCCAAAAACCTCCAGCACGAACCAACCCACACCACTGGCCTGGCCACCAACTTCCCTCCTTAGAGCTTTTTCCGAACGGGTGAAGACACCTGTTCGATAAGGAAATGCGGCGAAACAAAGAAATGGAGCCTGTATCCGATCCCATCCGATCGGGATCCCCTCTTAGTCAAAAGCGAAACTCTTCGCGCTTTTGACGCCCATATCGAGCGTCGGCGATGAACTCGACCGGCGCACGCCCCAGCAAAGCTTGCGCGCCCCCTCGCCAGTAAGCCCCGATGAGCGTAGCGCCCAAATCGCCCCCCCACCCATCACCACCGAACCCAACACCACCCTCCACACCTTAACCATTACCTAACCGCCAACGACTACACTCCGAGCCCATGGTCCATGCGATCCTGGGAATCCACGCCCGATACATCCTTCTTAGCGGGCGGATGGATTCCCAGGATCGCATGGACCTGATGAAAAACGATTGTAGGCCAATGGTGTTGAGAAATGGTTAAGACCTAAGCACGGTTCAGACGCTCCACGAGCCAACCAGCGCCCCGGACCGACACCGCCAACAAATCGTCCCAGTCACCCCAAAAACTCGCCAGCCTTCACCCTTCATTAACATACACCCGATAACGTGGCGCTGCCTCGCTGGTCCATGCGATCCTGGGAATCCGCGCCCGGTACAACCTTCCCCACGGGCGGACGGACTCCCAGGATCGCATGGACCTGATGAAAGACGATTGTAGGGTGGAAACGTTTAGAAAAGGTTAAGATGCCGGCCGCGATGATCGATGTGCTGGCTTGATGCCGGCATAAGGTGCGATGATCGCGACTTGATCTTGGAGGTGAGGAGGAAACGAATGGCTCCGCGAAAAGCCCGTGCCGTTGGCGTCAACCATGTCGCGCTCGAAGTCGGCGACATCGAGGGGGCGTTGGATTTCTATGGCCGATTCCTGGACTTCACGCTCCGCAGCAAGAGTGAAAGGGCGGCGTTTATCGATCTTGGCGACCAGTTCATCGCCCTGCAGAGAGGTCGAACGCAGCCACGCGATGACGGCCGGCATTTCGGCCTGGTGGTCGATGACAAGGACGCCGTGCGAAAAATCATCGAGGAGATGGGCGTCGAGATCGTGTCGGAGCGCTTTCTGGACTTTTACGATCCCTGGGGCAATCGCATCGAGATCGTCGGCTATCAGGGCATTCAGTTCTCAAAGACCGGAGATGTCCTCAAAGGCATGGGCCTGGATGGCCTCGGCAAGACCGAAAAGGCGGTCCAGGAGCTCGCCGCCAAAGGCATGGGCCCTGGCCAATAAGCGCCGCCCCTCACCGAAGCGTCGGTGAGGGGCGGCATGAGCTCAGCGATGTGGCCTTGCCATAAGTCGACGAGGTGGCCGCGCGACCGCCACTATGAGGGTGTTGGCCAGACGAAATCGGGGTGCAGGCCTGGGTGCACCGGACGGCCGTCATTCGGCCAGGGCACGCCGATGTTCGGGTCGAAGAAGGCGTGATAGGTCGTCTTCAGGCTATCCGGATCGAAGCCCATCAGATTGGGTATCACCGCCTTGATCCGCCGCTCCTTGTCGTCAAGCATGATCGGCGTGCCGCAATCAGCGCAGACGCAGATCTCCAGCGGGCCGTCCGGATTATCCGCGTTGAACGGCACGCGGTTCAAACCGCCCGGATTGTCGACCGCAAGGTCAGCATGGTTGAAAAAGATCACCTCGGTCGTCAGCTGTCCCGTGACCTTCTTGCAGACGGAACAGTGACAGGTGTGCTTGTCGATCGGTTCGGCGTCGGCATGCGTGTGAACGTGATCGCATCCCCCGGCATATTTAGCCATGGTTCGCTCCCTGATTTATTTTTAGTTCCCTTTGGGGTTTAGAGCTTCGTTCAAAGTTTTCCAAGCAACGCTTGGATGCTGAACGTCGTCGCTTTGGTTGGGGTGGCGGAGGCGTGTGCCTGATATGATGACGGCGGTGACTGGGCTGAGATCGATGGGCTAGCGCTGTCCTGTATCGCATCCAGATATTATAGGCTTAATCCGCCTTCATTGTTGTGCAATTCTTCAGGAAAGTCGTCGGCGTTGAACCAGAAATAGCTCGCCATCGCCAAAGTCGTCGGCGATCATTGCGCAGGTTCGTGACGTCGGTGATGAATGCTAGGGAGGAATGAAATGGCTGACACACAAGGGACTCTTCAAGGCAAGGTCGCGATCGTCACCGGAGGATCACGGGGGATCGGTGCGGCTATCGCCAAGCGTCTTGCAGCCGGCGGCGCCCATGTGACCCTGACCTATGCCAGCTCATCGGATGAAGCTGCAAAGGTGGCCAAAGCATGCGACGATGCGGGCGGCGGCGAGGCCGTGAAGGTCGATGCGGGAGATATCGCCGCCGGCCAGGCACTGGTCGACCGGGTCCTGAAAGCGAAAGGTCAGATCGACATTCTCGTAAACAATGCGGCCTTGCTCGCAGGCGCCGATCTGCTGGCAAGCACCGAGGAGGATTTCGACCGTAATGTCGCCGTCAATATCAAGGGCGTCTATTTTCTGACGAAAGCCGTCGCCGAGCGCATGGATCAAGGCGGCCGCATCGTCAATATCGGCAGCATCTTCGGCGAAAGCGTGCCTTTTCCCGGCCTGGATCTCTATGCCATGAGCAAGTTCGCCATCGCCGGGCTGACCCGCGCCTGGGCACGGGATCTCGGACCGAAGGGCATCACCGTGAACTGCATCCAGCCGGGTCCGATCAACACCGACATGAACCCCGAAGACGGCGATCTCGCGGGCGCCATGCTGCCCCGTTCACCGATCGGCCGCTATGGCCGCCCGGAAGAGGTTGCCGAGATGGTGGCCTATCTGGTCGGACCCAACACGGACAATGTGACCAGCGCCATCATCAACAATGACGGCGCCTGGAACGCTTGACCGAATGATCGGAACATGCTGATCACGCCAGCATGACCTATGATGAATACAACGCCTATTGCGCAACCCTGCCCGCCACGACACATGTCGTTCAGTGGGGCGGCGCTCATGTTTGGAAAGTTGGCGGCAAGGTGTTTGCGATCGCCGGCTGGGATGATGGGGACGAGCCCCACATCACCTTCAAGGTCTCCCCGATCGCTTTCGAAATGTTGCAGGAACAGCCGGGTCTCCGCCCGGCCCCCTATCTGGCGCCGCGCGGCATGAAGTGGATCCAGCACTACGACAAACCGGGTCTCGAAGACGACGAGCTCAAAGCGTATATCAAGGAATCTCACCGCATCGTCGCCTCAGGCCTCACCAAGAAGAAACAGCGGGAACTCGGTTTCCTGCCCGCCTAAGAAAAAAGGCTCCGACCATCGCCGAAGCCTCTCTTTTCTCCTATTCCAGTGTCAGGCCGACACTGTCGTCAAGTTCAGCCAGATGGCGCTGCCATCTCTAGCCTGGCGGCGCCGCCGCTAGTAGCGGAAGTGGAAGCCTGGGCTGCCGAAATAGATGCCGCCGCGAAAGCCGTAGTCGCGATACCGATGGTGATTGTAGTACCGACGATCATAGGAGCGCCGTCGACCTTCGTAATAGCCCTGGTCATAGCCGCGATCGTAGCCGCGTCGATAACCGCGCTTGAAGTATTTCTTCCGCTTCTTCTTTTTCTTGTAGTGCTTGCGATGATGGCGATCTTTATAGCGATCATGCCAGCGATCGTAGCTGTAGTCCTGGCCGCGCTTCCATCGCGTCCTCGGCTCGACCCAGCTGCCCCTGTCCGTCGCCAGATGCAGCCCAACCACGTCACTTAAAGCGATGGCAGGCTTGGCGGCGGCGGTGGTTCCCGCCGATGCCGGCGCCAGCCAACCGGTGGCCAGCAAACCGAATGCCGCGATCAAACTTGTCCTCATGATGGTCATGGCTGACCTCCCGAACCTTTGCGTCATGCTATCGATTTAGCCAAACCAGCCTGAACCGAAACTGAACCTGTTATTCATAAAAACAGTCTTTACCCTCTAAACAATCCATAAAAGGCCGGAGATCTGACGGTCACGGCTGAAAAGACCCGCGGCTTCGCACCATGGTAGGTCGCATCGTCGACAATTGCCGGCGGAACTCTAGCCAAACACCCGGCGCCAAGCCATAGTGGCGTTTAACAGCGAGATCAGGCCGTATCTCCCTCTAAGGGACAAGCGGGCGGAGCATCAGGGAGACATCCGGGAATGGCCCTTTTGGAACTCAGGGGCATTGCCAAGCATTTCGGTGCGATCGAGGCTTTGAAGGGTGTCGATCTCAATCTGGAGCCTGGTGAAGTTCTGGGGCTGATGGGTGACAACGGCGCCGGTAAATCGACGCTGGTCAAGATCATTGCCGGCAATTTTCCGCCGTCCGAGGGAAGCATGGACCTCGACGGCCGGAGCTGCCATTTCACCAAGCCCATCGACGCCCGCGAGCGCGGTATCGAGGTGGTCTATCAGGATCTCGCTCTTTGCGACAACCTGACCGCCGCCGCCAATGTCTATCTCGGTCGCGAGATCAAAAAAGGCGTCGGCCCCTTTCGAGTCCTCGACTATCCCAGCATGTTCGAGCGCGCCGCCGAGCTGTTTGCTGAGCTCAAATCCGAGACGCGCCCGCGTGACCTCGTCCGCCAGATGTCGGGCGGTCAGCGTCAGGCGGTGGCGATCGCGAGGACCCGGCTTTCCGACCCGAAAATCGTGCTGATGGACGAGCCGACCGCGGCGATTTCCGTGCGCCAGGTCGCCGAGGTGCTCGATCTGATCCGCCGCCTCAAGGACCAGAACATCGCCGTCATCCTGATCAGCCATCGCATGCCCGACGTTTTCGCCGTCTGCGACCACGTCGCTGTCCTTCGACGCGGTGAGAAAGTCGCGGAGAAGGCCATCCAGGACACCTCGCCCGAAGAGGTGACCGGCCTGATCACCGGCGCAATCGAGAGGGCGTAGAGAAAACGATGTCGAGCCGACCGGAAACCGCCCCCTCATCCGCCGAAGGTCACGCCGCGATCGGCGACGTCACAGGTATTCAGGAAAGGACATTCCTCCAGCACACGATCGCCAGCCAGGCCTTCTGGGTGACGGTTGCGGTGGTGCTGATCTGCATCGTCACCGCCTGGCAGGAGCCGAACTTCGCCACCAAGGCCAATTTTTTCAACATCACCCGCAACTTCGCCGCCATCGGCCTGATGGCCATGGGCATGACCGCCGTGATCCTGACGGGTGGCATCGACCTCTCGGTCGGCTCGGTGATGGCGCTCGCTGCGATCGGCGCGGCCCGTCTGCTGGAAGCGGATCAGGCCTGGTATATCGCGGTCGCCGGCGGCCTTTCGCTCGGCCTGATCGCGGGCTCGATCAATGGCTGGCTGATCGCCTATGTGAAGCTGCCGCCGTTTGTCGTCACCCTCGGCATGTTGTCGATCGCCCGTTCCATGGCCGTGGTGCTCTCGGAAAACCGGGTCATCTACCAGTTCGGTCAGGATGGCGTGATCTTCAAGGCGATCGGCGGCGGGAGGATCTCACTCCCCTGGATCGACGGCGGCACGCTCGATCTCTCCAACATGTTCGTGATCCTGGTGATCGCCACGCTGATCATGGCCTTCGTCCTGAACTACACCGCCTGGGGCCGCTATCTGTTCGCGATCGGCGGCAATGAGAGCGCCACCCGACTGACCGGCGTGCCGGTCGACCGCATCAAGTTCCAGGCCTATCTGCTCGCCGGTTTCACCGCAGCACTCGCCGCCGTGATGATGACGGGCTGGCAGGGCTCCGCGTCCAACGGCATGGGCAAGAGCTTCGAGCTGTTCGTGATCGCCGCGACCGTGATCGGCGGCGCCAACCTTATGGGCGGCCATGGCAGCGCCTACGGCGCCTTCATCGGCGCCGCCCTCATCTTCCTGATACGCAACAGCCTGATCATGTTCGGAGTCGATTCGAACTGGTACGAATTCTTCGTCGGGCTGTTCATCATTTTCGCGGTCCTGCTGGAGCGGATGCGCGGAAGAAAAGGCGGCTAGGGCGAGACGCCCTGACCGAAACTTGTCTAAGTCCACCTAAGGGAGGTAACGACCAAGATGAAAAAACTGACATTGATGGCGGGCGCTGCCGTGATGGCGCTTACAGGGGCGGCGAATGCCGCAGACTACACCTTCGCGCTCGTGCCGAAGAACGTGAATAACCCGTTTTTCGATCAGGCGCGTGACGGCTGCAAGAAGGCCGAGGGTGAACTCGAGGGCAAGATCGAGTGCCTCTATATCGGCCCTGGCGAACATGGCGGCGGCGAAGAGCAGCTGCAGATGGTCAACGACCTCGTCGTGAAGGGCGTCGACGGCATTGCGGTCGCCCCCTCGAACGCGGCGGCCATGGCCTCTGCCCTTCAAGCCGCAAAGGACGCCGGCATTCCCGTGCTGACCTGGGACAGCGATCTCCTGCCTGAGAACGCCGATCTCAGAACCGCCTATATCGGCACCAAGAACTACGATATCGGCGTCAACCTCGCCAAGATCGTGCAGGAGGTCAAGCCGGACGGCGGCACCATCTGCATCCAGTCCGGCGGCGCGGCCGCGGCCAACCACAATGAGCGCATGCAGGGTATTCGCGATACGCTCAGCGGCGAAAGCGGCACCACGTCGCCCGGCAACCGTCTCGAAGGCGCCAATGGCTGGACCGAGGCCGAGGGCTGCCCCCTCTACACGGACGACGACTTCCCGCGCTCCGTCCAGCAGCTCGAAGACACCATGGCGCGTATGCCGGATCTCGATGCCTTCGTGCCCACCGGCGGCTTCCCGCAGTTCATTCCGGACGCTTACAGGAATGCCGTAACGCCGCTCAAGGACAAGATCGCCGACAAGTCGCTCGCCCTGGTGGTCGCCGACACGCTGCCGGTCCAGATGGAACTGATGGGCGAAGGCTTGTCGCTCGGTCAGGTCGGTCAGCGACCCTTCGAGATGGGCTACACCGTGATGCACGCCCTCTACAAGATGGTCACCAACGGCGAGACCCCGGAGGATCCCACCTACACCGGCCTCGACGTCTGCACGCCGGATAACGCCGACAGCTGTATTGGTGGTTGACTGGGGCGGCTAGCGGCGACCCGCCGCAGGGGTGACTTGGCGCCGCCGGCGCTCGGTTGACCCGACGGTGCCCGTTTTCGGCGCCGAGCATGTACGAAAAGATCGCCTCCGGGTCTCGCCCGGGGGCGGTTTTCGTTTATGGTGCGGCGATCTGGCAAAGGAGACGAACATGGCGCCACGTTCGGAGATCGTGAGCATCGAAAGCGGCCCCTACCGGCTGGAGCTTTGTCCGGCGCTTGGGGGCTGCATCACCACGTTTCGCTTCGATGGAATCGATCTGATGCGACCGGCGACCGAGGAGTATTGGGCGACAGGCGAGCCGCGAGCCGCCGCGTCTTTCCCGCTGGTGCCGTTTTCCAATCGCATCGGTGACGGCAAGGCCGAATTTGAGGGGCGGACATTCCGCTTTCCGATCAACATGCCGCCGGAGCCCCATACCATCCATGGCGACGGCTGGATGTCGGCCTGGCATGCCGAAACCACCGAACCTTCGCGGGCCGTTCTCACCCATGAACCATCAGACGTTCCGTTTGCTTATGCCAGCCGACAGATCTTCGAACTCTCCGACGGTGGTCTGATCGCCTCATTGGAAATCACCAATACCGGCAATCGGCGCATACCGGCGGGCTTCGGACATCATCCCTATTTTCCGCGCACCGACGACCTCACATTGGAGATGCCGCTTGCCGAGGTTTGGATGCCGGATGACAGAAAGCTACCCGTCGAACGGATCGCAGTTCCCGAGAACTGGAATTTCTCATCGCCGAAGAAACTCGCCCCCCTGACCGATCTCGATCATGACTTCACTGAAGGCGATGTGGAGGCTTTCCTGCACTGGCCGGATCGCGGCATTCGCCTCGCAATGGACGCCGATCCGATCTTTCGACATATCGTCGTCTTCGTGCCGCCGGAACGGGACTATGTCTGCGTCGAGCCGGTGACCCATGTCGCCAACGCCGTGAACATGACGGGTTCGATCGATCTGGAAACAGGCCTGCAGGTTCTCGAACCCGGCGAGACGCTCAAGGGCGCGGTTCGTTTTCGTGTCTTAGGATAACACTCATAGGGAACCGTTCGTCGAAGCCGAGAGCCCGGGCGTTACCGGCCTAGGCGCCGGCTGACATCATCACCGACGCGTATTGTCTTCCAGCCTGCCCAGCAGCGCTGAACCGACGTCTTCAAGTTCACCGTCCGGAGGTTTCTCGACCTCATCGGACTCGATCTTGAAAGTCCTGCCTTCCGTCACATTGACGCTCTCGTCGGGCAGCGCCCAGATATAGGCATCGGAGGCCATGCCAAGCTCGACGACATAGTTTCGCAATCTGCTCGCCTGCTCCTCCGGCAGCCGGCGCCCTACGACGATGGCATGATGCGGGTTACTTTCGTAATAGGGCTCATGCAGCTGGAAATAAGCGTCGATCCAGCGACGCTGATGTTCGCCAAGCATGTCCCATCCACGCTCCGCGTCCGCCGGCGAGGCCACGATGACGGCCCAGCGTCGATCATTTTCGCCATCCGTATCCGCCGGCCGGAACCAGAGCTTTCTCCAGAGCTCCCGCACCGAAAGATCGATCGACTCCTCGACGCGCTCGGCTTCCTTCGTCGCCAGAACCGTGGTCTCGCTTCCCGATTCGCTTCCGCCGTCGACGGGATCGGCAATATTGGTGGCTGCGAGAAAAGCCTTTCGAAGACCGGGCAGGGCGTCATGGAAACCCTTGAGATCACCACTTTCCTTCACGCAGCGATCCACAACATTGCCAAGTTTGCCCAGGAGTGCGCTGGGTGTTTCGGCATGCGTCCGCAGGATCTCGTCTTCGTCGATGCCGCGATGACCATGCAGATCAAGGGCAATCGTGAGACGTTTCAAGAGACGCTCGGCCTCGGCTGGAATATCGGCGGCGCGAGTATCCGGCGGCGGCGCTTTGGGGCACAGAAGCACCTGTGCCGATGCGCCTCCGACAAAAAGCTGTCCCGCTAGAATTGTGGAGGCAACCAAGGACCTAATGACCATGGTCATTCTCCCCGCATTGGAAAGTTTCTTGGCCGCTAATGGATCCTGTAAAACCCATGATCACCCCAATGATCAACATGGCTTCGAAATGTCATGAGTCATGACATTCAAAAACATCACCAACCCAAAGTGAATTAACGATAAATTTATGAACAATACAACTAAAAACGTTGTGACGACTTCATGACAGCCAACAGTCAACGGCAGCCAAAGCTTTTCCCGAACAGGTGGAGCCACCTGTCCGATAAGAAAATGCGACGCAGCAAAGCGATAGAGCCGACAACTGGATCGGCAGCAGCCTCAGCTGGGCGGCACGATCTTGAAAACCTTGCCGCCTTCGCCCTCCGGCCCCTGAACGTCATGGGCCAGAAGATAGAGCTCGTTGTCGAGATCATGGGCGATGCCGAGGAGAAAATGAGGAAAACCGCCCGCGATATCGATGCGCTCATAGTCCCAGGTCTCGCCTTCCTTTTCCGCCGGCGTCGCCAGGTAGATCACGCCGGTCGCGTCACCGCCGTCAATGCTCCAGTCGCCAAAGACGAGCTTGCCCTCGAAGTCGGGCAGGGCCGCGCCACGATAGATCACGCCGCCGATCGTCGAGCGTCCCTCGCTTTCATCCGGATGCTTGCCGCCATTCTTGTATTCGATGATCGGGTCGATCAAACCCTCGTCGTCACACCCCTCGAAATGCCCCTCGAAATCGTCCCAGTCAAAACAATGAGACGCCTCTTTGATCGCCCAGCCGTAATTGCCACCGGGCACCACCAGATCGATCTCCTCATAGGAGTTCTGACCGACATCGCCTGCGAAAAGGCGCCCGGATCCGTCCGGATCGAACGCGATCTTATAGGGGTTGCGAAACCCCTTCGCGAAGATCTCGCCCCGATAGCCTTCCTTGCCGACAAACGGGTTGTCGTCCGGAATGCCGTAGGCGGTGCCGTTCACCTGATTGACGTCGATCCTTAGGATCTTGCCCAGGAGATCGCCGGGATCCTGGCTGGTCCCTTCGCGCGGATAGTCGCCATTGTCGGGCGCACTGCCGCCGTCGCCGAGCGCGATATGCAGCATGCCCTTCGGCCCGAAGGCGAGCGTGCCGGCATTATGAGCGAATTGCGGCTGATCGACCTGCAGGACCAGACGCTCATAGTCGGGATCGGCCTTGTTCGGGTCGTCCGCGGAGACCTTGATCTCGGCGATATGGCTGGTGTGCGTGCCCCATTCCTCGTTCTGGAGACTGTGGTCCTCACGCAGCGGTGCGCTGTAATAGACGTAGAGTTTGCCGTTCTCCGCGTAGTCCGGGTGGAACGCCATGCCGAGGGCGCCGCGCTCGTCAAAGCCGGGCTCGATGGTCGGATCGAGGTGGTCGCGAAAATCTAGAAACGGTTCATCCAGGAGCTTGCCGTCGGCATCGATGATACGAAGACGTCCGACCTGTTCGAGCACCAGGAAACGGCCGCTGCCATCAGGGAATTCAGCGAGCGTGAGGGGCGCGGTCAGCCCTTCGGCCATCAGCTCGATGCCAACCTCGGCGGCCTCCGCCTTGGACGATGTCTCTGCCACAGCGCCAACCCCAAGCCCGGCGCCAGCCAGCACCCAGAGCGCCGTCAGCATTGAAGATGTCCAAAGGCTTGATCGTCCCTCGACAGATCGCATCGATCTCTCCCGCCGCGAACACAGCTCGATCCTGGTCGGACCGAAGGCTGATGCGGTTTGCGTTTCCAGAGGCCAGAACATAAGCCTGCTTCGGCGATCATCAACCCGTGCCACCGATGAAACCCGAAATGACGTCGTGGTATAGCTAAGCAGCGGGCGCCATGCGACGTTTGATGAAGTCACCAAGCTCGACGAACGCGTCTTCATGCGGGCTGGAGCGCCGCCAGGCGAGACCGATGGTGCGAAACGGCACGGGCTCGGCAAAGGGCACGACGGTGATCGGCCCCGGATCCCCAACTTCCGTCGACAGCGCCAGCGCCGGCAAAATCGTCACGCCATAGCCGTTCGCCACCATCTGCACCACGGTGGCGAGGCTGCTGGCGCGAAACTCGTCCGTCTTGGCGGTCTGGCAGATGGCGAGCGCCTGATCGCGCAGGCAATGCCCCTCTTCGAGCAGCAGCAGATGCTCCTCGCCGAGTTCTTCCTGTGTCACCGTCTCGCGCGAAACAAGCCCGTGATCGCGCGGCAGCGCCACGGAAAACCGATCGTCGAAAAGCGCCATCGTATCGATCTCGTCAGGCTCCACCGGCAGCGCCAGCACCAGAAGATCGAGATGGCCTTCGAGCAGATCATCGAGCAGCGTCTGGGTCTGCGATTCCCGAAGGCTGAGCTCGAGATCCGGATAGGCCCGGTGCGCCTCCGGCAGCAGCTTCGGCAAAAGATAGGGACCGATCGAGGGAATGACGCCCAGACGAAGCCGCCCGGCAAGTGGATGGCGGCGATGCGCGACATGCTCGGCCAGATCCTGAACCGACATCAGGATTTCCTTGGCGCGCCTCGCGATTTCACGGCCTTCCAGGGTCAGCAGCAACCGGTTCGCCCCACGCTCCACCAGCGCGACGCCGAGATTGGCTTCCAGATCCTTGACCTGCATGCTGAGCGCCGGCTGGGACACATTGCAAAGCTTCGCCGCCTTCCCGAAATGCAACGTCTCAGCCAGTGCTGCGAAGTATCGCAACTGTTTAAGTGTCAGATTCACCCCACCGATTCCCATCATTCCGAAGCGCTCACCCGCCAAGCGACGATTTAGCAGAATGGCGGACGAAACCTTGCCGATCAAGATTTCTTATCAGAATTCCAAAAACATCGATTCATACTGATGATGCTCTAAAATCCTGGCGGGAATGCAAGGGCTGACAAGCCCGCTACCCCAAGGCCTGCATGGGCGGCTGGGGCAAGCAGAACCTGAACATCACCCCCTCGGGCAAAGTCCTCCCCTGCCACGCCGCCGAAACCATCGAAACCCTCACCTTCGACAACGTGCAGGACCGCCCGCTCGAACAAATCTGGCGCGAAGGCGCCGCCTTCCAGGCCTTTCGCGGCACGGATTGGATGGAGGAACCCTGCAAAAACTGCGATCGCCGATTCACCGACTTCGACGGCTGCCGCTGCCAGGCCTTCGCCGGCCGCGCCACAGCCACAGACCCCGCCTGCTCCTTCTCCCCCTCCACGACGAACTCGTCTCAATCGCCACAAAAGAAGCCAGCCAGTCCAACACCACCTTCACCTACCGCGCCCCCAAAAATGCCCCTGCCTGGGGCGGGGTTGACTTGCCTGAGTCTCGGACAAACGTCCGCGTCCCGACGTTAACGCCGACGACACCCACAAACGCCGTCATGTCAGAGCTTCCCCGGGCATCCGCTTGTCAGCCAGACGATGGCGCTCAGGCTCATCGCATCACGGTGGATCGCCGGGTTAAGCCCTGATATGACGACCGAGCGGACGTCAGCGCCAAAGCTCTTCCTTGAGTTCAGCAATGTCCGGGTCGCGGCGGTGATAACCACAGTTGTCGACAAGCGCCTCGGCGGACTCGAGGTGGACGCGAGCCGCGTCGGGGTTGCATTCGGCAACGGCAAGGCGAGCATATTCGAGATGGCAGTCGCACGCAAAGAGACGCATGCCGGAGCGGGTCGCGATACGCATGACCTCGTCCAGGTCTCGCCGTGACTTAGCGTAGTTTTCGACCTGGCGGAAGAAAATCGCACGGGCCAGTAGGCCGCGCGGGATGTGGTGGATCGCACCCGACTCGCGCAAGCCGTCGACCGACTGGTCAAGCTGGAGATGGGCTTCGTCCTGGTCCCCCAGCGTCATCTTTACCCGTCCCAGGGATAGCCGGTCGAGGGCGATATCGAGGAGCGAGTCGCCGGGCACCCGCCAATCAAAAAACTGAAGTGCCCGTTCCCACGCCGCCTCAGCTCGGCCGATGGTGAGCAGCAGGTCGCAATAACGATAGCCCGCGAGCGAGTAGAGCCGGGGATAGCTAGGCTGAAATTCTGCCTGAATCGCCTCGGCCTCCTCGAAAAGCTCATGCGCCGCCGCCAGTGTGCCCGCCTGATGCCTAGCGTCGGCAAGTACGGTGCGCTTGCTTATGCGCTGGAAGCTGTCGTCGCTGCGGTCGGCATGGTCGACGGCTGCCTCGCCCGAAGCCAAAGCCACCGCCACCTCGCCCAAACCGAGCTGTAGCTCCGAGAAGTTAGAGGCAGCACGAGCCGCACTGGTCCAGTTCTCCTGCTCGACCCGCAGCTCCAACCCCGCCTGCATTGGCGCCACCGCCTCGCCAAGCCGACCAAGGGCGCGTAGCTGGAATCCAGTCTGGCTCAGAAGCCAGGCGCGGTCGGGTTCGGTGAGATCGGCGGCGGGATGGGCAAAGGGTGGATCGAAGAAGGACGCCGCTAGCCCCAGATCCGCACCGATTGCACCAAGCTTATGGACGAGATAGTGCTCGTTTAGCCGGACGATGCGCTCCTTATACACCTCGTCCAGCACCGCCTGCCGCCGCCCTGCTTGGCAACCATGGTGAACCGCCTGAAACAGCGGCGCCATCTCGGCAAGGGTGTCGGGGCGATGCTCGGCCTGCTCCTTCAAATGCTCGTATAGCCGATCATGCCCCGCCTTCCAGGCCTCCTCCCGTTTGGCTCGCAGCCGTGCGCCGAAGTGCTCGCGCACCAGCGGATGGGCGTCCAGCTCATCCGGAGTGTAATGGCTGGCCTTTGCAAGAAGGCCCAGATCGCGAAGATGATTGAGCAGCCTTTCCCAGATCACGTCCGGGGATGGCACCTCCTGCTTGTCCGTCGCTTGGTGCCACCATTCGATAAGAAGATTGCTGCCGTCCCGGACAAGATGATCAGTTAGGCCAGAGATCGCCGGTGGCTCTCGCAACGCTGAAATACAGCCACCGGCCGCTGGCCGGTCGAACAGGCCCATGATGTGGAGCAGATCCAGCTCCGGCCCCTCGCCGAAGCGTTTGGCGAATGCGGCCATGACGCGGCGGGGGTGTTTGCCGTCATCGAACGAAACATCGGGCAGGTCGGGGAGGTTCAGGGCGTGTCGAACGTCGCATTTTGTAAGCCGCAAATAGCTGGCCAGAAGATCAAGCGCTAGGGCGTGGTTGCCGAACGCCTCGCTGATTTTTGCCAGCAGCTCATCGCTTCCGCGAACCCCTTTTATGCGCAGAAGAGCGCGCCCGGCTCCCTTCGATAGATATTCGAGATTCTTTTCGAGTGTGGTCTCGTCAAAATCCTGAAGTTCCTTGACCGGCATGCGGGTGGTGATGACGCAAAGGCCGGCATTCTCAACGGCAAGGCATTCGACCAGCCGGGCCAGCGCCGGGTCCTTGATCCCCTGATGCTCATCCTGCAGCGGCTCGAGGCCGTCGAGAAAAAGCAACGCCTTCTCCCGCCCCACCAGCGCAGCCAGCCGCTCCCCCTTGGCCCAGGCCGACCCGACCTCGGGATCGTCGTCTCCAAAAAAGCGAAGAGCCGCATCGACAAACGCATCCGCCGAGGTCACCCGCTCACGCGCGCCCTGACTATAAAACGACCACGCAAAGACGCGCCGTGCCCCCCGAAAATTATCCGCGGCCAGATACTCACACCACTTATTGACCAGCGTCGACTTCCCCACACCGCCCCAGGCGCGCAGCGAAACAACGTTCAGCCTGCCCCCCTCAAACGCCTCATCCAGCATCCGCAGCTCATCGTCCCGCCCGACCACGTTATAGCCGCTGGTCGGCAGGCGGGTGATGTCGATGCGGTCTTCGGCGAGCGTTGGATATTCGGTGTCGGCTTTCGGTCCGGCGACGACATTGATGGTGATGTTGTCGCCATGGGCCTGAACGACGGTATTGTAATCGCCACGGACTTCGGCCTGCTGGCCGGTCGCCCTGGCTGCCTCCCTGGCCTTGGCGACAAGGGCGGCCTGTATTTCCAGATAATCGTTGATGGCAAGGACGACAGCCGTCAGTTCCTCGTCCTGCCGGATGGGATCAAGAGCGAGAAGGGGCTGGTTCTCGCGCGGGTGCATCTGAATGGCAGCGAGCCAGGTCACGATCCGCCAGGCACAGGGACGAAGGAGGATCGGCGCGATCATCATGCCTCGCCGCCGCCGCTCCTGCAGAAGCGTCTTGACCTCTTCCCGGATGCAGAATTCGGACTTCAGGAAATGGTTCGAAACCAGCAGAACCGCGACCGAACAGGCTTCCAGCCGTTCCTTGATTGCCTCATACCAGTCATCGCCGATCGCGATCTGGTCGTCTTCCCAGACTTCCGCTTTGCCAAGGTTATGCAGAACACCGAGGTGATCATCGACGAATTCCTTCGCCTCACGATCCCGGTGGCTGTAGCTGATGAAAATCAGCGGCTTTTCTTCACCATCCGCCATCGCCAGAACACACTCTCAAATAGCAAGACCTGATCGATGGCGCTCTTTATGTGTCAAATGATACCGCACGCCAAGAAAAAGGAGTGGGGGACGCTCCCCACTCCTCGCCTGATCGTTCTGGATTATTGGCAGGTGGCGGTTTCGGCTTCGACGTCCTGCCACGCGAAGTGCTGGAGGCCCCATGTGCCGCCATCAGCTGTTTTCCAGGTCATCATATAGGAACCTGCGTAGCAGCCGCTGTCGTCGGCGCCAGCGGTCACGGCGAAGTCGCCGCGCTCGACTACGCTGCCATCCTTTCCCGTTAGCGCTGACGTGGAATCCAGCTTGACGAATTTCACGTTCCATTCGCCCTCATTGCCGATGGTCGACGAGAAGCGCTCGACGATGGCATCGGGGCCCATGAAAGCGGTGTCGCCGGAGGCGCGGTGGAAGACGGCATCATCGGTGAAAACCGCTTTCACGGCGTCCCAGTCTCGGGCATTGAAGGCATCGATAAAGGGGCCGTGAGCGGTTGCGGCATCGAAATCGCCGGCGTGAGCCGTGCTGGTGAGCGCGAGGGCAGCAACGATAAGACCAAATCGCGTCATGATGGTATCCCCCTCAATCATCAACTCTAAATTACTTTCTTCAAAGCCAATGATTGAATAAAAGTTGATAATAATACTGATAACATTAATTTTATCGATCGATGTCACATTCTCTGTCAAGGAGAACAAGACAGCCAAAGCACAACGCTCTCACACGCCATGCCCGGCAATCTCGTCAAAAGCCCGCCAATCCCAGCCAGTCCCAGGCGAATAATGGCCGACGGCCCCGCCGTCACATGGGACAGTCTTTGGCGTAAACGTCCTGGTAGTCGTCGAAGACCTTTTCGGCGATTTCGGTCTGGTATTTGCCGTCCTCGCGCTTGGCGACTTTGACCAGGTAGAAATCCTGGATGGGGTAGTGGTTGTCGCCGAACGTGAAGTCGCCGCGTAGGGACTGGAAGTCGGCGGCTTTCAGGGCTGCGCGAAGGGTATCCTTGTCGTCCATATTGCCTGCCGTCGCGGACAGCGCGCTGTCGATCAGCTTGGCGGCGTCATAAGCCTGCATGGCATAAGTGCCGGGGACGCGGTCATATTTCTCCTCGTAGGCGGCGACGAAAGCCTTGGAAGCCTCATTGTCCATGTTGGGCGCCCAGTTGGCGCCGCCGAAGAAGCCGACGGCTGCGTCCTGCTGCGCCGGAAGCGTGGTCTCATCAACGGTGAAGGCGGAGAGGAACGGGATGGTTTCAAGCCCTGCCTGTCGATATTGCTTCACCAGGTTCACGCCCATGCCGCCGGGCATGAAGGTGAAGACGGCGTCCGGCTGGGAGGCGGCGAGCTGAGCGAGTTCGGCTGAAAAGTCGAGCTGGCCGAGCGGTGTGTAGAGCTCGTCGGTGACCTCGCCCGTGAAGTGGCGCTTGAAACCGGCGAGGCTGTCCTTACCGGCCTGGTAGTTGGGCGCCATCAGGAACACGCGCTCATAGCCCTGATCCTCGGCGTATTTGCCCAGGACCTCGTGGTTCTGATCATTTTGGTATGACGTGACAAAAAAATTCGGGTTGCATTCGGCACCGGCGAAATTGGAGGTGCCGGCGTTCGAACTGATCAGGATGGTGTCACTGTCGGTCACCGGCTTCATGATCGCCATGAGAATGTTCGAAAAGATCGGGCCGACGACGAAATCGACCTGATCTCGCTCGACCAGCTCCTTGGCCTTGTTGACGGCATTGTCCGGCTTCAGCTCGTCGTCGACCACAATGACCTCGGCCTCAAGGCCGCCGAGCTTGCCGCCGAGATCCTCCAAGGCGAGAAGAAAGCCGTCGCGGGCCTGTTCGCCGAGGACGGCCGGCGGGCCGGAGAGCGTGTAGATCAGGCCGACTTTGACGCCTTCGGCCGAGGCGGCGCTGGTCGCCAGGGTTAGCGCAGCTCCCAACAATCCGGCTTTGATCTTTCCAAGTTTCATCATCGGACGCCCCCTCGTGATCGGTCATTCTGTGAGCCGGCCTCTCCGGGTGGTTTTCCGGCCGGCCGTGTTAATTTCGACTGTGCAGCAAAGGCGAAAACGCTGCAAACCGCAAGAGCGTGCGGCAGGCATCTCATGATGCCGCAGTCGTCAGGCGAGCAGCCAGCCGATCAGGATCATGCCGAGAGCACCTAGCGGCAGGACGATCTCGTGCATGGCGCGTTTCGAGATCATGTAAACCTTGCCCGCGTCGACGAAGACGAACTGCTGGTCCGGGGCAAAGCGGATACTGGCCGGTGGCCAGACGTGACGAGGTGCCGTCATGCCGAAGACACGTTGATAAGAGGAGAGCGTTTTCTGATACCAATCGGTGAATTTCTCGTCCTCGTCGGCGCCGCCTTCGGTCGGGCCGTGATGGGGCACGATCGGCAGACGCGGCGCCAGATCCTGCCAGTAGCTTCGGGTGTAGAGCATATGCAGATGCCAGGCCTGATCCACCTCGACGGACGGCGTTACCGGATGGCCGGCGCGGCACATCAAATAAAGAAAGCGTTTGTATTCCTCGATCACCAGGAGGGCGTAGTCGCGGGGCCAGCGATTTTCCAGGGCGAGGCGGGCGGAAAATGGCAGTTGTGAGCCGTCCTGGTCCAGGCTGAGACTGTCGATGTCCCGCCAAAGCGGGTCGTCAGCGTAAGTGTCACCCGCCACCACCGCAACCGCCTCCACAGCCGCCGTCACTGCCGCCGCAGCCTCCTTTACCGGTGGCACCACCGGCACTACAGCCGCCCATCATCGAAGGGCCGCCAGAGCTGCTGCCGTACCTGCGCAAGCGGCTATCGCGCCAAGCTAGGATTCTGCGATAGGCCCTGCGAACATCGCGTAGATCCGACTTCGTAATCCCAGTGACCAGTACGCACTGGTTCAGAGCGCGCTTGCCGGATTTCAGCGTTTTCCAGGTCGAGAGTGCGATCCGTAACGTGAAGGCGGCAACTATTCCGAAGAACAATGGCATGATGATGTCGGCAGGATGGTCGGGCACCGTAAAACCATTTGCCAGGATTATCAGAAGCGAGAGCGCCGATGCCGGAACCAAAACACAAAGGTTCAAGAAGAGTTTGAGCTTCAGTCTCCTTGATGTGGTGATGTACTCAATTGCTTCGTCATCCAGTGCGTTTGGGTATTTGCGGTCGAATTCGAC
Source organism: Pseudomonadota bacterium (assembly GCA_039197065.1). Lineage (GTDB taxonomy): Bacteria > Pseudomonadota > Alphaproteobacteria > Geminicoccales > Geminicoccaceae > JANQPX01. Next base: position 61,511 of record JBCCUL010000008.1, read on the forward strand.
GATCATATGGTTGAGATCATCGATCGACATTTCAGTGGTCGATGTCTCCTGATTCACTCTTCATCCCCATTTTGACATATAGCCTGTCCGGCCTTGTTTTCGGACTCCTCGCCCAAGGCCCCCACCGATCGATCTCTGTTCTCCTAGCGAACAAGAGATGAACCGGAGCTGACCCGTCGCCTGATAGCGCGTGTAGCGATTCAGCTCGGGTCGTCCGACGGTTGCCCTATCCTTGAACGATGGCCATCAGACGCATGCCCGGAGCATGGGTGAAGACACTATCCTTGCCGTCGACGGGCTCGTTGATGAGGCCGCTATTCGGGATGGCGGCGCCGTCAAGCCTGGCTTTAATGGCTTCCAGATCCGAGACGGCGAGCGTGAAATAGGGTTCTCGCGCGGCGGGGTCGGCGCTCCCGCCGTTGGCGTAGCCGGAGGTGACCCGCGTCAGCCTTATGGCGTGGTCGCCGCTCCGGAAGATGGCGCCGTCTGCATTGACGCTCGGCGCGTCGCCGCCGATGAGTTCATGGAAGAACGTCACCGAGGCGTCGATGTCCTGGGCGGGGATCGCGGCCTGGCGGATGTGGATTTCGGCGGCGGAATCCTGCGCCTCCAGCGTCGCCTCCGGCAACGGGGCCACGGTCTGATTGACCTCGATCACGTTGAAAGAAGAATCGTAAACGTAGATCTGATGAACGCCGGCCATGGCATAAACGCCGGCATCCGAATAAAGGACGCCGGCGGCGTCGAGCCGGGATCGCACGGCGGCCAGATCCGGCACGGAGATGGCGAAATGACCGCCGACCGTAGGATTATGCATGAAGCCGTTGTCGCTCGCGAAGCTCGTTACCTGGCGCACCACATGCAGGCCGCGGTTTTCGGTGCCGAAATAAGCGATGCTGTCCTCGTCGTGATGCAGCTCGCCCGGGCGGTCAGGATAGGTCCACTGCCCCTCTCGAAGGCCGATCATGTCGCGCAGAAAGGCCTTCGTCTCCTGAACCTTCAAGGCGGGGACGTTGATGTGATGCAGCATCCAGCTCATAGCAGCCTCCCAGGGGCGGACGCGCCCCTACGTTGACTTGATGGGGCAGCTTGCCCCTGTGTTTATTCGATTATCGTTGTTTTCTGACGTATAGGAACCCGCCAAGCGGATCAGGGGAGTACGCCTTCCTCTTTCAGGCGCTGGCGCAAAGCCTCCAGGCGTTCGGCATTGACGCCGAAATCGGAATAGCCGGTGCGCGCCGCGGACCGAACGGCGATCACCCCCTCTTCGGGTCGAAGCTGAAATTCAAGGTCATCGACAAAGCGAAAGATCCGGCTTCTGGATTCGGCGTGCAGATAGGTGTCATCAGCGGTGACGATCGTGGTGCGCGGCAGATCGGCGACCGCTTTTTGGAGCGCGCCCCAGGCCGCAGCCTGGTCCGCATAGCGGAACGGATCGACACGCTTCGTTTCGTCATCCGTATCGCTGGCGGCGCAATTGGGACTATCGGGACAAGGAGCCAGACGGCCGTCGCTTCCGAGACCGAGCGTCTCGGGCGCGCTGCTGCAGCCGAAAAGAAAGGACAGCATCAGCGCCCCCATCGCCGCTTTGATTGATCGTCCGGTCCCCATCATCACGGTCGATGCACCGCTCTTTCCGTGATCACCATATCGAGCGTCTGATCGTACGCATCGGTAGGCACCCGCTCAACCTCCTGCGCCGCAAACGCCACGCCCACCGCCCGGACGCCGGGATCGCTTTCTTTAAGCGCCTGGATGGTACGGTCGTAATAGCCCTTGCCGTGACCGAGGCGTCGGCATGCCATGTCGAAAGCCAGAAGCGGGACGAGGACAACGGTAGGCGAGACGACCGCCGCCTCGGTCGCCGGCTCCATCACCTTGAAGCGCCCTTCGAGAAGTCGGTCTCCCGGCTTCCATTCATGGAATACCACCGGCTTGCCATCACCAACCATCCTCGGCAGGGCGCCGGCGGCGCCACGCTTGATTAGGGCGTTCAGAGCTGGACGGGGATCGAGTTCGCCTGGAAGCGGCCAATAAGCTGCGACGATAGCGCTGGCGTCGATATCGACCTCCCGGTCGATCGATGCTGCGACAGCCTTCGCTGCAAGGTCGTAATCAGCCGCGTCGATCGCGATGCGACGAGCATAGCAGCGTTTCCGTAGATCCGCTTTCTGGTCCGCCAGGTTCGGAAGGTTGATGCCCATAACCGGCGAAGCCGTCCCCCAAAAAACCGGCGAAGCCGTTAAAAGAAATTAGTGGCGGAGCCGCCTTGGCCGTTGGTCCGATAAGTCCTCTGTGGCCTGCTTACGCAGGTGGGCGCCGTATTACCGAGACCACGGCCCCGGCAGGGACAGCTCCCTAGATAGAGAACATTGGCCCCAGGGATCTGTGGACCTGACGCACCAGGTAGCGACCGCCACCTCTTAGTTAGGTTCTCTCGAGCTCGGCTGCAACAGCATTCAACTGCTCGGCGACCTGTTCGATCAAGGCGGCGGCGCGGCGTTCATGATCGCTGGCAGCGCCTGCCGGTACGGCAGCAGCGCCATTATGACCGGCTTCGAGTTCTTGGATCTTGTCATAAGCATCCGAGAGCTCATCAGCGACCATCAGGCTCGCAAGCAGCATCAAGCGAGCATCGCCGATTTTCGCGCCATCAACCGCAAGCTCCGCCACTTTCCGATCGACATAATTCGCAAGGCCTTTGACCCTGGCCTCCTCGCCTTCGCCGCACTGCACGGAATGCCGGCGGCCGTTCACGGTGATCTCGACCATGGGCATGGCGCTAATCTCCGATCATCCGATCGAGTTCCTCGATGGAGCTGTCCAGCCGGTTCGCCACCTTTTCGGTGGTCGCCTTCATGTCGTCACGCTCATGCGCCGTGCTCTTCAGCGCCTCGCCAAGACGCTCGCACTCGGTGCGCAGGCTTTCGACATCACGCAAAAGCGCATCGCGTTCGCCGGACAACCTGTCGATGACCGCGGCCTGATCGGGATCGGCCGCAGCCAAACGCCGCGCCATGACCTGCTCCAAACGGGACAACGCCTGTGTCAGGTGCTGCTCAGCTATTTCGAGCGCAGACATCGTGTTGAGAGAATCCTTGTCAAAAAAACAACTATTTAGCGATCTCAATTGACATAGAACACGCGGCACGTCAACTCGACATGACCTCTGATTGAGGTGCGTCAAGGAATAGTGTTGATTTTTCCCGAGAATTGACGAGGTTGTGCTCTGCGCCTTCAGCCACTACCTCCTTCCCATCCATCGCGTCCATCCGGATCTGACGTCGGATGACAGAAATACGATGAACAAATGACCTCACTGACCGAACCCCATCAAGCCGATTCCGCCTCCGACGCCGTTTCCCATGAAGACCTGGCGAACGCCATCCGCGTTCTGTCCATGGACGCGGTCGAACAGGCAAAATCAGGGCATCCCGGCATGCCGATGGGTATGGCCGATGTCGCCACCGTCCTGTTCTCGAAGTTCCTCCGCTTCGATGCCGCTCATCCCGACTGGCCCGATCGCGATCGCTTCGTGCTGTCAGCGGGACACGGCTCGATGCTTCTTTATTCGCTTCTGCATCTGACCGGCTATCCCGGCATGACCATCGAGCAGGTGCGGAATTTTCGTCAGGCAGGCTCGCTGACCCCCGGCCATCCCGAGACAGGACACACACCAGGCGTCGAAACCACCACCGGACCGCTGGGCCAAGGGCTGGCGACGGCCGTCGGCATGGCCTTTGCCGAGCGCCATCTCGCGGCCCGCTTCGGCCGTGAGCTGGTTGATCACTGGACCTATGTGATCGCAAGCGACGGCGACCTGATGGAGGGCCTCAGCCATGAAGCTGCCGCCCTCGCCGGTCATCAGAAACTTGGCCGCCTTACCGTCCTCTATGACGACAACCAGATCTCGATCGACGGGCCGACGTCCCTTGCGATGTCCACCCATCAGCAGGGACGCTTTCAGGCCTATGGCTGGCATGTCATGGCGGTGGATGGCCATGATCCCGAACAGATCGAGGCGGCCATCGACGAGGCCTTGGGTTCGGACCGCCCCTCCCTGATCGCATGCCGAACCGAAATCGGACGCGGATCGCCCGGCAAGGGCGGTACGGCCGGCATTCATGGCGCGCCCCTTGGCGGGGACGAAATCCTGGCGACGCGACAAGCGCTTGGCTGGGATCATCCGCCTTTTGAAATTCCAGCACCAATCCTTTCCGCCTGGCGCGAGATCGGGGGTCGTCAGGCGGACGCTCGCGAGGAATGGCAGACGAGGCTTGAAGCTTCCTCGGCAAAGGACGAGTTTCTCGCCACGCTCGAAGGCCGGTCCGCGACAGACCTCGATGACGTGCTCGCGACCTATAAGGAAAAGCTCGAGGCGGAGAAGCCGAAGTGGGCGACGCGCAAGTCAAGCCAGGAGGCGCTGGAAGTCTTCACGTCAGCCGTGCCTGAACTGGTGGGCGGCTCTGCCGATCTGACCGGCTCCAACCTCACCAAGACCAAAGCGCTCGTTGCGCAAACGCCGGAAGAGCCGACCGGCCGTTACCTCCATTACGGCGTGCGCGAACATGGCATGGCGGCGGCCATGAACGGCATGGCGCTGCATGGAGGCGTCATTCCCTATGGCGGCACGTTCCTGATCTTCACCGACTATTGCAAGCCGGCGATCCGTCTTTCGGCGCTGATGAAGCAGCGGGTCATCTATGTGATGAGCCATGACAGCATCGGCCTTGGCGAAGACGGGCCGACCCATCAGCCGATCGAGCAGCTTCCAGGCCTGCGCGCCATCCCAGGGCTTTGGGTTTTCCGGCCGGCGGACGCCATCGAGACGGCGGAATGCTGGGCGCTTTCGATTGCGCGCGCCGATGGTCCGTCCCTGCTTGCGCTCACCCGTCAAGGCGTGCCGACCATTCGCGATGCAGGCGACGAAAACCGCTCGGCGAATGGCGCCTATCTGATCAAGAAGCCCGACAGCGCCCGTCAGGCGACGCTGATCGCGACGGGCTCGGAGGTTGGCATCGCACTCGATGCGGCAGCCTTGCTGGAGGCGGACGGAATCGCGGTCGCGGTCGTCTCGATGCCCTGCCAGGAGCTGTTCGACGAGCAGGACGAAAACTATCGACGAGATGTGCTGGGCAGCGCCCCCCGCCTTGCGGTCGAGGCGGCCTCGCCCTATGGCTGGAGCCGCTATGTCGCTGACGAGAGGACCGACGTTATCGGCATCGATGGTTTCGGCGCATCGGCGCCTTATCAGGAGCTTTACGAAACATTCGGCATCACGCCTGATGCGATCGCAAAGAGGGTGCGCGAGCATCTGCGCTAACGACGATCAAGGCGGCCGGGATCGCATGACGATCCGAACGTGTCGGACAATTTCTGAAAAACCGAGGAGTGAAGACTGTGAGTGTTCGTGTCGCCATCAACGGCTTTGGCCGCATCGGTAGAAATGTTCTGCGCGCGATCGTCGAAAGCGGCAGGACCGACGTTCAGGTCGTCGGCATCAACGATCTGGCGCCGCCCGAGACTAACGCCCATCTCCTGCGCTATGATTCGGTGCACGGCAAGTTCAATGCAAATGTCCAGCTCGAGGGCGATACGCTGGATTGCGGCACCGGGCCGATCAAGGTGATCGCCGAGCGCGATGTCGCCAGCCTGCCCTGGGGCGATCTCGGCGTCGACGTGGTGTTCGAGTGCACCGGCATTTTCACCAAGCGCGAGGCCGCCGCCAAGCATCTGGACGCCGGCGCCAAGAAAGTTCTGATCTCCGCGCCTGGCGACGGCGCCGACCTGACCGTGGTCTACGGCGTCAATCACGATCAGCTGGCCGCCGGTCACCAGGTGGTCTCGAATGCGTCCTGCACCACCAATTGCCTGGCCCCGGTCGCCAAGGTCCTGAACGAGACCGTCGGCATCGTCAGAGGCCATATGACGACGATCCACTCCTACACCAACGACCAGGCGCTCCTGGATACCTTCCACAAGGATCTCTATCGGGCCCGCGGCGCCGCAACCTCGATGATCCCGACCTCAACCGGCGCCGCCCGGGCGGTCGGTCTGGTTCTGCCGGAGCTCAAGGGCAAGCTGGACGGCGGCGCCATCCGCGTGCCGACCCCGAACGTCTCCCTGGTCGACCTCACCTTCGTGCCGTCGCGCGAGACATCTGCCGACGAGATCAACAACGCGCTGCGCGCCGCAGCCGAAGGACCGCTCAAGGGCGTTCTCAATGTCACGGAGGAGCCTCTGGTCTCGATCGACCTCAACCATGACGGCGCCAGCTCGACCGTCGATCTGAAAGCCACCAAGGCGATCGAGGGCAATCTCGTCCGGGTCGCGTCCTGGTACGACAATGAGTGGGGTTTCTCCTGCCGGATGAGCGACGTCGCGGCGATCTACGGCAAGCTTTAATTCTCGGACCTGTAATACGCTTCCAGCCCCTCCGGGCGTTCGGGGCCGGGGGCGTATTGCATCAAAAAGCATTTTTGGGGGAGTTGGGTGTAATGGCGGGCTTTCGGACGCTGGCCGATGTCAAGATTTCTGGCAGGACGGTGCTCGTTCGGGTGGATCTGAACGTGCCGATGCAGGAAGGCGAGATTACCGACAGCACACGGATCGATCGGGTGGTCGATAGTCTGCGCGATCTTTCCGCGGCGGGCGCCAAGGTGGTGGTCATGTCCCATTTCGGCCGCCCCAAAGGCAAGCCGCAGGCGGCCATGTCGCTCAAGCCTCTGCAGGCGGCACTCGCCAAGTCGCTGCGCGGCATCGATGTCGGTTTCGTTGAGGATTGCGTCGGCCCAGACGTGGAAAAGGCGATCAAATCGCTTCGCTACGGCCACCTGCTCCTTTTGGAGAATCTTCGCTTCCACGAAGGCGAGGAGGCCAACGACGGAGGCTTCGCCGCTCGTCTCGCCGAGCTCGGCGATATCTACGTCAACGACGCGTTTTCCTGCTCTCATCGATCCCACGCTTCGATCACCGGGATCGCCGAACATCTGCCCGCCGTGGCCGGTCCGCTGATGCAGCAGGAGCTGGATGCGCTCTCCAAAGCGCTGGAGAACCCGAAACACCCGGTGATGGCGGTGATCGGCGGCGCCAAGATTTCCACCAAGCTCGAGCTGCTCGGCAATCTGATCGAGAAGGTCGACGTCATGATCCTCGGCGGCGGCATGGCCAATACCTTCCTCGCCGCGCAGGGCACGCCGATCGGCAAGTCCCTCTGCGAGCATGACATGCTCGACACGGCGAAGGAGATCATGGCGAAGGCGGAAGCGGCAGACTGCGAGATCCTGCTGCCGATCGACGGCGCGATCGCCAAGGAATTTAAAGAGGGCGTCGATCCGGTCACGGCCCCGGTCGAACTCATCCCGGAAGACGGCATGATGCTCGATATCGGCCCGATCAGTGCCGAGATGTTCGAGGATCGCCTGGCGGAATGCCGAACGGTGGTTTGGAACGGTCCGCTCGGCGCCTTCGAGCTCGAGCCCTTCGACGGCGGCACCACGGAGCTTGCCATCGCGGCTGCCGAGATGACCAAGGAGGGCAAGCTGCTCTCCGTCGCCGGCGGCGGCGACACGGTGGCAGCACTCGCCAATGCCGGCGTACTCGGTCAGTTCAGCTACATCTCGACCGCAGGCGGCGCGTTTCTCGAATGGCTGGAAGGCAAGGAGCTCCCCGGCGTGGCGGCCCTTCGTCAGACATAGCCGAAGCGGCGGTGGTTGTTTGACCACACCCTTTGCTGGCCGATGCCGACTGTGCGTCCGAAAGCTCACCGGGCATCGGCAAACCGATCCGAGGCGGCATCGATCGGAGTCCGTCGATGGCGATCAGGCAGCCGCCTTCGGGGAGGCGATCAGTCAAGCCGGAGGCGGTGACAGCCAGCCGCAAAGCGCTGCGGATGATAAGAGCACGTCAGAGCCTATCGACGTGACCTGTACGGTGGAGGTCCGCCACCAAGGCGATCGGAGCTACCGGCAACATCGCGCGTCACGCTTATATCGTAACGCGTGAAAACGGCGATCGACCCGCAGGCGAAGCACCCTATTACGGCGTCGAAACACAACATCGCGGCGGCCCGGAGGCTCGGGTCCAGGACCCCGCCGACGGCACGACCTATGGCGACATCATCACCGATTCCGAAGAATTCAACAGAACGGCGCTGGACCATCACGGCGACGGCGACTCGCATCCATCCGTGCGTGTCGGCACCTATCCGGGAACCTGCGATGACATCGACAAGAAATTTGAGGCCGCAGGACAGCAGATCGAGTTGGAAGGCCATGACTACCGGGCCTGGCCGAATTCGCAGAACAGTAACACCGCCGCCAGCGAAATGCTGGATTGCACCGGGTTCCCCGTTCCCGACGATCCCTATGGCTGGGTATCCGGCTGGAACGTCGATTTGCCAGAGCGCGCACCTGTCAAAGCGCCGATCAACTGACCATCAATGAAAGCCTTGCTTCGTCCGGCCATCTTCGCGTCGGCACTGTTATCTTTGGGTGCCTGCGGCATGAGCGAAGAAGAGCAACGCCAGAAAATGGAAGACCTCAGGCAGGCCATCAGCGAGCAGCTGCCGCTGGGCAGCTCTCCTGAACCGGTCGAGGCATTGATCCAGCAGCAGGGCATCGAAGACTTCACGACGAGCGGTCCGACGACCGGGGCAGACAGCACGCTCAAGAGGGAGAGGCCTGATCTGGTGAATCAGATGCGCTACATCACCGGCGCAGTGATCCGCGACGTTTATCGAGGTATCTGGGTCTCGGAGAGCATCCATCTCCGATTCTATTATGACGAGGACCGAAAGCTGATCTGGTCCATCGTGAGGTCGGTCGCCACCGGCCCTTGATCCGATGGTGGACTTGCACCCGCTATTCCGATGAATAGGTGTGGCTGCCGAACCTCGCCAAACGACGCGCAGACGATGCATCAAGCGGCCTTGCCGATCACGATTTCTGGCCACCTTTCCACATTGTCGATTAAGGGCCACGAGGTCGATCGAGGCGTCCAGGAAAACCGTTGCGTAGGGTAAGCCGTCCCTTCTAAAAGAGAAGGATGACTCTATGATCGCGCATCCCAAGGACGCGACTGGGTCTGCCTTGGAGGCAACGCGTCATCGAACTCTCCTATATAGGCCCGTTCATACTGGCCCTTTTTCTCTTCGAGGCCTATCTGGCATTGCCGCCGGGCATTCCCTTCATTACCAGTTTCGGCCTGGTTCCGATCAGATATCGCTTGGCCAACTACGCCATGATCGGCCTGATCGCCTATGGGCTCTATGTCTTTGGCTTCACCATTCTCGAAAGCCTGGCGCTCGCCACGATCTGGATGACGCTGGGGGTCTATATCGTCTTCGACTATCTTTACGACGTGCCGCTGCTATGAGCGATCATAAGGCCGCCCTGGCCACTTTTTTCAAACCTGCTCAAACAAAACCGCCGTCGCTTCTTTGGCCCATGCATTCTTTGGTGTTCGCATGTCGGCAGGAGAAAAGAGCTCTTGCACACAGATTCCCTGGATCTCATGGACCGCAACAAGACCTTAAAGCACTAGAGTTAACGAAAGATGAAGAGGGCGCCGTTTCCCACCCCAGCCAGGGGCTCCGAGCAAGCGTTTACACGTGCCGTTAACCGGACCTTAAGCCTCTTCCATCATCCTGTCAGACGGTCCATGCGACCGTGGGAATCCGAACGCAACAGGTCTCGCCTCAGGCGCATGGATTCCCAGGGTCGCATGGACCGTGGGCTTGAGTTTGCCGAGGGACTGGTGAAGAAAGGATGAAGATCTGCTGTGAATTTCGCCTTCGATGCAAGCAGCATCTGGGCAATCCCAGCGCGATGCCCGCTCACCCCTTAGGATCAGAACCTCCCCTGCCTATCCATGATCGCCAACGACCCGGCTCCTTACACCGCCATCCCCTGCGAGACGCCAAGTCAACGCCGGCCCGCGTCGGGCCATGACTAATCTGCTCGTCATCCAGGCGTTGAACGGGCTGCAGTTCGGCATTTTGCTGTTTCTCGTGGCCGCGGGCTTGACCCTTGTGTTCGGCGTGATGGATTTCATCAATCTCGCCCATGGCGTCCAATATATGGTCGGGGCCTATCTCGCCGTGACCTTCACGCAGATCACCGGCAGCTTCTTCGCTGGTCTGCTGATCGCGCTCCCTGCAGCCTTCGCCTTCGGTCTCCTCCTGGAATTCCTGATCTTTCGCCACCTCTATGATCGGGACCATCTGGATCAGGTCCTCGCCACCTTCGGCGTCATTCTGATCCTGCATGAAGCTGTGAAGATCCTCTGGGGGGCCGCCCCGATCAGCATCGCCATCCCTGAGGCGATCTCAGGATCCATCCCGGTGCTCGGCCAGCTCCGTTACCCCCTCTACCGCCTCCTGATCATCGCCGCCGGGATCGCGGTGGCGATCGGCATGTATGTTCTGGTGCAGCACACCCGCACCGGCATGCTGCTGCGCGCCGGCGCCTCCAACGCGCCGATGGTATCCGCGCTCGGCGTCGATATCCGGCGCTTGTTCATGATCATCTTCGGCCTCGGCGCCATGCTCGCGGGCTTCGCTGGCGCCATGGTCGCCCCCATCCTCTCGGTCGAGCCGAATATGGGCGACGGCATCCTGATCCTCACCTTCGTGGTGATCGTGATCGGCGGCATTGGCTCGATCCGCGGCGCTTTCATCGCCGCCCTCCTGGTCGGCCTGGTGGACACCCTCGGCCGCAGCTTCGGCCCCATTCTCCTGAAGATCTTTCTCGAACCGGCCGCCGCCTCGCAGGTCGGGCGAACCCTCACGCCGATGCTCATCTACATCCTCATGGCCGCCATCCTGGCCGTCCGTCCCGCCGGCCTTTTCCCCATGAGACAGGGCAGCTAGCGCGATGGCCGAGGGGGCAAAGACGGCGACTGGGGAAACACGGTCACCCAGGCACGGTCTCAGGCAAGTCAAGGCGGCAGGCCCTGCCTGCCTCGCCTGCCTGTTCGGCCTCTTCGCAGCGCTGCCGCTGGCCACCAGCCTCGGCGTCGATCCCTTCTATCTGGTGATCGCGACCCGCATCATGATCTTCGGGATCGCAGCGCTTTCCCTCGATTTCATCCTCGGCTACGGCGCGATGGTCTCCTTCGGCCACGCCGCCTTCATCGGCATCGGTGCCTATGCTGTGGGCATCGCCGCCAGCCATGGGATCAACGACTTCTTGCTGCAGCTCCTCTTCGCGATGGCCGCCGCCGCGGCCTTTGGCGTGGTGACGGGCTTGATTTCGCTTCGGACCAAAGGCGTCTACTTCATCATGATCACGCTCGCCTTCGGTCAGATGGCCTACTTCCTGATGGTCTCGCTTTCCGCCTATGGCGGCGACGACGGCCTGACGCTCAAGACCCGCTCCACCCTCTTCGGCCAGGCCTGGCTGGAGAACGATCTTTTCTTTTACTATCTGGTCCTCGCCCTCCTGCTTACCTGCTTCTTGTTAACGCAGGCGGCGACCGCCTCGCGGTTCGGCCGGGTGCTGCGCGGTACGCGCGACAATGCCGAACGCATGAACGCCATCGGCTTCGATCCCTTTCCCTACCAGCTCACCGCCTATGTGATCGCCGGCATGCTCGCCGCAACAGCCGGCACGCTGCTCGCCAACCAGGCCGAGTTCGTCTCGCCCGCCTACATGACTTGGCAACGCTCCGGCGAGCTGATCATGATGGTGGTGGTCGGCGGCATGGGCACGCTCACCGGCGGTATCCTCGGCGCTGCGGTCTTTCTGCTGCTCGAGGAGTTTCTTTCCAGCTTCTCCCAATATTGGAAGCTCGGCCTCGGCATCATCCTCGTCCTGATCGTCCTCCACGGCAAAGGCGGCATCCACGGAATGTTCGTCAACATGCACGGCATGCTCGTTAACCTGTTCAGCGGACGTGATCGCCGGTGAGCGTCCCTATCCTAAAAACCGAGGGCCTTCGTAAGGCCTATGGCGCGCTCAAGGTCACGGACGACGTCAGCATCGACCTCATGCCCGGCGAACTGCACGCGATCATCGGGCCGAATGGCGCCGGCAAGACCACCCTCATCCACCAGCTCTCCGGCCGCCTGGCGGCGGACGCCGGACGGGTTCTTTTTGAGGGGGAAGACGTCAGCGCTCTGTCGATGGCGAGGCGCGCCAGGCGCGGCATTGCCCGCACCTTCCAGATCACCTCCCTGCTGCCTGGCTTCTCCGTGCTCGAGAATGCAGCGCTTGCCGTGCAGGCGCGATCCGGCTCCAGCTTCAGCTTCTTCCGCAGGGCCGCCTATGAGCGAGCCCTCAACGACGAAGCCATGATAGCCCTTGAAACTGTCGGCATTGCCGACCGAGCCGATCAGCCCGCCAGCGCCTTGTCCCATGGCGAGCAACGACAGCTCGAACTTGCGGTCGCGCTTGCCACCAAGCCCAAGCTCCTCCTCCTGGACGAACCGCTTGCCGGCACCGGCCAGGAAGAATCCGCTGATATGATCGAGCTGATCAAAGGGCTGAAGGGCCGCCTTCCGGCCTTCCTGATCGAGCATGACATGGACGCGGTCTTCGCGCTCGCCGATCGGATCAGCGTCCTGGTCTACGGCCGGATCATCGCCTCGGGTCCGCCGGAAGCGATCCGCGCCGACGCCGACGTCAGACGCGCCTATCTCGGCGAGGAGGGCATGCCAAGCCCAGGGGATAACTCGCCTGAGCCAGGATTGGACAGGCCATGTTGAACATCGAAGGCCTCGCAGGCGGCTATGGCGACAGCCAGGTGCTGTTCGATGTCAGCTTCGAGATCGGCGCCAAGGAGGTCGTCACGCTGATTGGCCGAAACGGCATGGGCAAGACCACCACGATCAAAACCCTCTTCGGATTGCTGGCCGCCACCGGCGGCAGGGTTACCTTTGACGGCGCAGATCTGACAAACGCCAGGCCCCACCAGATCGCCAAAGCCGGCCTCGGCCTCGTCCCCGAAGGCCGTCAGATCTTCCCCACACTCACCGTCGAAGAGAACCTGGTTGCAACCGCGAGGCCAGCATCAGGCTCAAAGTCGACGCTGTCGGGCGTCCCGACCGCCCGGGCATGGGAACTCGGCGGTGTCTACGAGCTGTTTCCCCAGCTCGCGGAGCGCCGCAAAAATCTCGGTAGCCAGCTCTCCGGCGGCGAGCAGCAGATGCTGGCGATCGGCCGAGCGCTCATGACCAACCCCACCCTCCTGGTCCTGGACGAAGCCACCGAGGGCCTGGCGCCTCTCGTCCGGGAAACCATCTGGTCCTGCCTTAGCGCCATCAGAGAGACTGGCATTGCCATCCTGGTGATCGACAAGAACATCCAACGCCTCGCCGACATCGCCGATCGCCATGTGATCATCGAGAAGGGTCGCACCGTCTGGGAGGGTGACAGCCAGGAACTGCTCGCGACATCGGCAGTCGTCGAGCGCTATCTCCACATCTAGATTCAGCGCCGCGCCGGCAAACGCAGCGCCGCGCCGGCGCTCAGATCAGCGCGGTCGGATCGTCGACCGTTCGGCTATCCTTCAGCCAGAGCCAACCCTTGGCGATGCGGTAGATATACCAGACCAGCATCAGACCGAAGACCAGCATGCCGACGAACATCGAGCCGAGCAAAAACGGCGTGATGAAGCCGATCACGGCGAACAGCAGCCCCCACCAGAACGTACGGATCTGCCACTCGACATGCGACGCCTGCATCTCGTTCAGAGGCTTGCCGCGCTGCAGATAAGCGAGCACCACGGCGACGATCGCGGCGACGCCGATCAGGAAGGATACGGCGAACAGCCCGTAAGTGACGTGCAGCATCGTATTGTCGGTGGCCGCGGCACCCGGTGGCGGCGGCGGTCTCGTAGCCATCGATCCTCCCACTCATTGACCGCCCTGAAGCGGTTTCAACACATCATGGATGCGCTACAGTATCTTAAGCACATAAGCGCTGATGGCGTTATGTCGAGATCAGGGAGTTGGATATGAGCGTGATGATGGCCGGCGTGACCAAAGCCGGCGACGGCATTGAGAACATCAGCTGGAACATTTTGGGCCAGACCTATGTGCCGAAGCAGCTCTCCGAAGCCTCCTTCTCCTGGCACGCCACCCTGCCCGGCGGCACCATGGTGCCGCCGCACATCCACCCGACCCAGGACGAGTTCATCTACATGTTCGAGGGGCGGCTGGATCTCCTCCTCGACGGTAACGAAAGCTTCGCCGAGCCCGGCGACCTGATCCGCCTCCCCCGCGGCATCCCCCACGGCCTCTTTTCAAAGGGCGACCGCCCGGTCAAATGCCTCTTCTGGGTCGCACCAGCCAGACGCCTCTACGACCTCTTCTGGCAACTCCACAATATGCCGGACGCCGATCCCGCCGAGATCGTCGCCGTCTCCGCCAAGCATGAGGTCGATTTTCTGCCGCCACCGGAAGAGGATGGTGAGGGAATCTGAAACCGATCAAAGAGGTTTCAAAACATCGCCGGTTTTTACACGGGTTTTTGAGCATACCGAAGGCGCAGAAATCCGTCGTGGTCTGAATCGCGTCACAAACGGCCGTTTTTGCGCGTTAGTCAAATTCACCGCAGAGCGATGGTGTGGCTGTCTACATATAGACCTTCCACGCTCGTATAGTGAGCGCGATATCCAATTTCCCAAGATTTGACCGTGCAATTTTTATGTTGAAGAACGTCAAAAAGTTTCTCTAAACAAGTCGATTTTCGATCGCATAACGCAAAACCTTTTACTTTTCATAAAAAATCTGCTTGCATATGGCAACAATGATGGGACTGAGGGCAACAGATTTGCAGGTTGATTCCGCTTTCTGAGACATATTCTCCGCGAGGAAAAAATGACCAGCAGACGAACAGTCTTCGTAGCGTACAGCCATAAGGACAGAAGGTGGAAAGACTTTGTCGTTGGGCATTTTAGAGTTCTAGAAAGACAAGGCACGCTTGAGGTGTGGGAAGACAGCCGAATTAGAAGGGGCGATTGGCGCGCAGAGATAGAAAAAGCACTGGCGAGAGCCAATGCTGGAGTATTGTTGATATCACATAATTCGCTAAATTCTGATTTTATTATGAATTATGAGCTTTCATGCATAATAAGAAAACATATGTCGAACAATTTTCCCATCTTTCCCATACTGATAAGCGACTGCGCTTGGGCATCTGTAGATTGGTTAAATAGCATAACTATATGGCCAAGATATGGTGTCCCTCTTGATTCACTTCGGCTATCAAGGAGACATACTATAATGAAAGACATCTGCAATGACATCCAAACATGTTTCAATAAAAAATTTGAAACTAGTGGTAGCGAAATTTTGTATGGATGATGCCAATGTTAAAAAAAATTGAACTTGATATTCTTTCTTTATTGGAAAAAAATAGCCGCATCTCGCAGAAAGATATTGCAGAACAAATCCATTCAACACCACCTACTGTAAGTAAGATTATGTCTAACCTCACAGAGCGAGGTTTGATTGCAGGATTTTCTACTGATATTAGACATTCGTATTTTGGATATAATATACTCGCCTACGTTATGATAAGATGCCAAAGTCAAAAGAGATCAGACCAACAAAAAATGATTAATAAAGCAAAAAATATATCAGAGATACTTGAATTTAATGAAATTTTCGGTCAGGAATGGGATTTTATTGCAAAAATACTGACAAAAGACAATAAAATGCTGAGAGATACATTACATTATTTTGTTGATGATGAAAATGTAGAAAGAATCATGACGCTAAACGTTTCGGATACATTGAAGTATTCTAAGGGAATTCCTGTTTCTGAATTGAAAAATTAACATGTAGTTGGAATGACGCGGGAATTTATCCAACGAAGCTTGTCACGCTCTTGAGTTGAGCGGGCTTTCTGCAATGTTGCAATAATGACCGTTTTTGAGCACGCTTTTGACAACGGTTTTTGAAACCCATCCTTCGCCCTCTCCGTACCGCCAGCATCCAGATGCGTCCACATCCACAGCATTAACAAACAGCGAGACCGCGGGTTATAGTCATCTGAAGCGCCAAACGAACGCGCGAGGGAGATTGGCTGTGGGCAGACGACACCGATGAAAGTCATCATCGCAGGCGGCGGGATTGGCGGTCTGACCCTGGCGCTGATGCTGGAGCGGCGCGGGATCGATGTTCAGATCTTCGAGCAGGCCTCCGAGGTCAGGGAGCTCGGCGTCGGCATCAACACGCTGCCGGTTGCGATCCGCGAGCTTTCCGAAATCGGCCTCCTTCCCACCCTCGACCTTGCCGGCATCCGCACGCGCGAGCTGATCTACCTCAATCGTCAGGGCCAGGAGGTCTGGCGCGAGTTCAGGGGCATTGATGGCGGCCATCCGCTGCCGCAATTCTCGATCCATCGCGGCCGCTTCCAGAAGCTCCTCTATGACGCCGTCGTCGAACGTCTCGGCCCGGACGCCGTGCAGACCGGCCAGCGCCTCGCCGGCTTTCTCCAGAACGAAGGCGGCGTCACCGTCCATCTGACCGACGGCAGCGATGGCCTCTCCAGCCGTACCGTGCGCGGCGACGTCCTGGTCGCGGCGGACGGCATCCATTCGGCGGCGCGCCAGATCTTTTATCCGAAGGAAGGCGCTCCTTCCTGGAACGGCGTCATGATGTGGCGCGGCGCCACAAAGTTCGAAAAATATTTGGACGGCCGCACCATGTTCATCGGCGGCGGCATGGGCGCAAAATTCGTCCTCTACCCGAT
Organism: Pseudomonadota bacterium; assembly: GCA_039197065.1. Classification (GTDB taxonomy): domain Bacteria; phylum Pseudomonadota; class Alphaproteobacteria; order Geminicoccales; family Geminicoccaceae; genus JANQPX01. The sequence continues at coordinate 78,211 of JBCCUL010000008.1, forward strand.
TGCCGATGTCGAAAACGGCAAGAAACTCACCAACTGGGTGGTCAACGTCAAAGTGGCCGACGGCGCCACTCAACCGCCGCCGAAGGACAGCTGGTCGCGGCGCGGCCGCCTCGATGACGTTCTATCTTATGCCAAGCGCTTCGCCGTACCCGGCGTCGATATCGAGGCCCTGGTGCGCGCCACGGACGCCTATTACGAATACCCGATGTGCGATCGCGATCCCCTGCCCCGCTGGACCTTCGGGCGCGTCACGCTCCTAGGCGACGCCGCCCACCCCATGTACCCGGTGGGCTCCAACGGGGCGAGTCAGGCGATCCTCGATGCGCGCTGCCTCGCCGACGCTTTGCAGCAGGCCGAGCATCCGATGCAGGCGCTACACATCTACGAAAAGGAACGCCTCACCAAGACGGCGGCGATCGTCAGGGCCAACCGCAAGGGCGGCCCGGAGCGCGTCATCGACGAGGTGGAAAAACGCGCGCCCGCCGGCTTCACCGACATCGAAGCCGTGCTCAGCCACCGCGAACGCTCCGCCATCATCGAAAAAGCCACTGGCCAAAAGCCTGTCACTACAGCGGCGCGCGACAGCGTTGACGGGAGCCTGGCCCAAACTCGGAGTGTAAGCGTCGCATGACCGGAATCGAACGCATCCGCTGGACGCCGCCTGCGGACTGGAGCCAGGCCTACGACAACCGCGCCGCCGTCGGCATGGCCGAAGTCGAGGCGTTCATCGCCCGGATCACCGCCGAAGCTGAGGACTTCCGCACCGACATGACCGCCAATGGTCGCGCCACCATCGATCAGGCCTATGGCGACCATGAGCGCCAGCGCTACGACCTATTCCTGCCCGAAACCAGCCCGACGGCGCTTGCCGTCTTTGTGCATGGGGGGTACTGGCGCGCCTTCGACAAGTCCTTCTGGTCCCATCTCGCCAGAGGCCCGCTTGCCCGTGGCGCCGCCGTCGCCATGCCAAGCTACCGGCTCTGCCCCGAGGTCAGGGTCAGCGACATCACCAAGGACGTTACCCGCTTCCTGGAAAAGGTCGCCTCAGACTTCGACCTGCCCATCCGCCTCGCCGGCCACTCCGCCGGCGGCCACCTCGTTACCCGCTTCGCCAGCAACGTGCTGGACCCTGCCAGCGGCGCGCTGGACCGTGGACTTTTTAGCCGCGTCGCTAAAATCGTCAGTATCAGCGGGGTTCACGATCTCAGGCCTTTGATCAAGACGGGGATGAACGATGATCTCAGGCTCGACCTGGCCGAAGCCCGCGCCGAGAGCCCGATCCTGCTGGATCCCTTGGACGGCGTCGATCTCACCTGCTGGGCAGGTGCGGATGAGACGACCGCCTTTCGCCTGCAAAGTCACCAGCTCGCTGAAGTCTGGGGCGGCCTTGGGGTTCGAACCGAAGCGGTCGAAGCTGCGGGCCTCAATCATTTCACGGTCGTCGACGATCTTGCCGATCCCGAAAGTGCGCTTACCGAAACCCTGATGGCATGACGCCGTTTCCCATCATCGATCCGCATCAGCATTTCTGGGATCTGGATGCGAACTACCTGCCCTGGCTTTCGGACGAAGAGCCGATCGCCTTCCGCTACGGCGATTATTCAGCGTTGAAGCAGAACTATCTGCCTTCCGACTATCGGACGGACGCAGAGGGTTTCGACATCGCCGGGACCGTCTATGTCGAAGCGGAGTGGGACCCCACCGACCCGGTCGGCGAAGCCCGCTGGGTCAGCGAGCTTGCATCAGCTGCCGGCCTGCCCGCCGCCATCGTCGCCCAGGCCTGGCTGCATCAGGAAGATGCCCCGGAAACACTGGCCGCCCTTGCCGAATTCCCAAGGGTCCGGGGCATCCGCCAAAAGCCGGCAGCTGCGCCAACGCCGGAGTCCGCGCGGCGGGGCGCCCCCCGCTCGATGGATGATCCGACGTTTCGGGATGGGTTTGCCAGACTGGAGCCGCTCGGGCTCTCCTATGATCTGCAAACGCCCTGGTGGCATCTGGATGCAGCGCTCGAGCTGGCGAGGGATTTTCCAAAGACGCAGATCATCCTGAACCACACCGGCCTGCCCGCCGATCGCAGCCCCGAAGGTCTCGACGCCTGGAGGCAGGCCATGGGAGCGCTCGCCGACGCCGGCAATGTCGCGCTCAAGATCTCCGGCCTGGGACAGCCGGGACAGCCCTGGACGACTGCGGCAAATGGGCCTGTCGTCCGAGATGCCATCAGCATGTTCGGCACGAACCGATGCATGTTCGCGAGCAATTTCCCGGTGGATGGCCTATGCGCCGACTTTCGAACGATCTTTTCGGGCTTCATGGCCATAACAGCCGACATGTCGACTGATGAGCGCCGGAAGCTCTTTTATGACAATGCGATGCGTATCTACCGGCTTGCCTAATAAGGTTTTGCATCAAGATCCGGCAGTAACGAACGAATAATGTTCAGTCTATGAGCAGATGCCCTTCTTTTATCTCTTGGATACGCGGGTATTCACTCTCATTGTTGACATAACGCCCCTATCGTTCTGTAAACGAACGACGATCGTCTCAATGAATCCTGGGAGATTACCGGATGAAACAAAAAATCACGATGACGGCGGTAGCGCTCGGCGCGTTGCTCGCCACAGGCGCAGCGGGCGCCGCGACCCTTGATGACGTCAAGGCCAAGGGTCACCTGCAGTGCGGCGTGTCCACCGGCCTTGCCGGCTTTTCCTTTACCGACGACGCCGGCGGCTGGGACGGCTTCGACGTCGACTACTGCCGCGCCCTCGCTGCTGCGGTCTTCGGTGATCGCGAAGCGGTAAAGTTCTCGCCGACCACCGGCAAGACCCGTTTCACCGCGCTCGCTTCCGGCGAGATCGACGTGCTGGCCCGGAACACCACCTGGACGTTCAGCCGCGACAACGACCTGAAGTTCACCTTCATCGGCGTCAACTACTATGACGGCCAGGGCTTCATGGTCCCCGCGGAGCTCGGCGTGAGCTCGGCGACCGAGCTCGACGGCGCCACCATCTGCATCCAGACCGGCACCACCACCGAGCTCAACCTTGCGGACTACTTCCGCGCCAACGGCATGAGCTACGAGCCGGTGCCGATCGAAACCAATGCGGAAGCGCAGCAGAAATATCTCTCCAATGCCTGCGACGCCTACACCACGGACGCTTCAGGCCTGGCTGCCACCCGCGCCACCTTCGAGGATCCCGCAGCCCATGTGATTTTGCCGGAGATCATCTCCAAGGAGCCGCTCGGCCCGGTGGTTCGCCACGGCGACAATCAGTGGGGCGACATCGCCCGCTGGGTGCTGAACGCTCTGGTGGTTGCCGAAGAAAAGGGCATCACCGCCGAGAATGTCGAGGACATGGCCGCGAACAGCGAGGATCCTGAGATCCGCCGTCTGCTCGGTGTCGAGGGTGACCTCGGCGCGATGGTCGGCCTGGAGTCGGGATGGGCGAAGAGCGCCATTCTCGCCGGCGGCAATTATGGCGAGATCTTCGATCGCCATCTGGGTCCGGACACCCCCATCGCCCTGGCGCGCGGCCTGAACGCGCAATGGACGGACGGCGGCATCCTCTACGCCCCGCCCTTCCGCTAGGATAACCAATGGGCGCGTTCTTCGGGACGCGCCCATTTCTTTTCTGCCCGTTTCCGACAACGACATCCGACCCTATACTCAACCAATAAGCAGAGCCCGCCGACACAAGGCACGGTTCTTGCTCATAATATTCCAAGAGGGGGGCTCCTCCCTCGAGTTAGGGCTTGGAAAGGAGCGTCATGGCCGTCGCATCAGCCGCAGCACCTGAGACCTTTCGCTTAGGCATGCTGCTCTCCGATACACGCTATCGGGGCTACACCATCCAAGTCATCGCCTTCATGCTGCTGATGCTGTTCTTCGGCTGGCTGATTTCCAATACCATCAGCAATCTCGAAGCCCTCGGCAAAGAGTTCGGCTTCGGCTTTCTGAGAGAACCCGCCTCTTACGACATCAACCAGCGCCTGATCGAGTACACCTCGCGCTCCAGCCACGCCCGCGCCGCTGTGGTCGGGATCCTGAACACGCTCCTGGTCGCGGTGCTCGGCTGTATCCTCGCCACCGTGATCGGCGTGGTCGCCGGCGTGCTCCGGCTCTCCAAGAACTGGCTCGTGGCCAAGTTGATGTCGGTTTACATCGAGGTGGTCCGCAACGTTCCGGTGCTGCTGCAGATCATCCTGTTCAGCGCCGTCATCAACGAGACCCTGTCCTCACCACGTCAGGCCGAGCCCTGGTTCGACGGCGCGCTGGTGATGACCAATCGCGGCTTCTATTTCCCGCAGCCGCTGTTCACCAATTCGCTCGGCTCCATCCACATCGGCGAGCTGTTCTGGCTCAATCTCAACTTCGTCGCCGTGGTGATCGTGCTGGCGCTCAGCATCATGGCGGGCAAGGCGTATGCCAAATGGGCCCATGCCAAGCAGGACGCCACCGGCGAGGCGCAGCCGATCTTCTGGGTCAGGACCGCCATCCTGCTGGTGCCGTTCGCCGTCTTGATGGTCGTTCTCGGCCTTCACTTCGGCTATCCCGAACTCAAGGGCTTCAACTACCAGGGCGGCATCTTCGCCCGCGAGAGCCTGATCGCACTTTGGCTGGCGCTTTCGATCTACACCGGCGCCTTCATCGCCGAGAACGTGCGCGCCGGCATCCAGGCGGTGAACAAAGGACAGACCGAAGCCGCGGCAGCGCTCGGCTTTCGCCCAAACCGCATCATGAGCCTGATCGTCCTTCCCCAGGCCCTTCGCGTGATCATCCCGCCGCTGATCTCGCAGTATCTGAACCTCACCAAGAACTCGTCGCTGGCGATCGCCGTCGGCTATATGGACGCCACCGGCACGCTTGGCGGCATCACCCTCAATCAGACAGGCCGCGAGATGGAATGTCTGATGCTGCTGATGCTGTTCTATCTCATCGTTTCGCTGCTGATATCAGCAGCGATGAACTTGTACAATAACCGCGTCAAGCTGGTGGAGAGATGAGATGAGCGATCCCACCCGCACCATCGCCTTCGTCGCTGACAAACAGATCCCCGCGTCAGACCCGCCTGCCCGCGACTCGGGCCTGATGCTCTGGGCGCGGCAGAACCTGGCGTCTTCGCCGCTCAACATCGCGCTCTCGGTCATCTCGATTGCGCTGATTGCCTGGATCCTGCCGCCGATCTTCAAATGGGCCTTCGTCGACGCCGTCTGGTCGGCGGGCAGCCTCAGGGAATGCCGCGAGATCAACGCCGACGGCGCCTGCTGGGCGATGATCAATGAACGCTGGATGCAATACACCTTCGGCTTCTATCCGGCGGCCTTGATCTGGCGCCCGATCCTCTGCTTCTTCCTCATGCTCGCAGCGCTTGCCCCCGTCCTGTTCGACCGCATCCCGCGCCGCTTCCTGATTCTGACGGTTCTCTTCCCCTTCATCGCCTATTGGCTGATCTGGGGCGGCAGCTTCTGGTTCGCCGCCGGCATCGTGCTCGGACCGGTCATTGGCTTCTTCGCCTTCAATGCCGTCAACAGGATCGGCGGCATGCTGCCGGCCCTGATCATCGGCATTCTGGTGACGCTGCTCTGGTGGGCAATCGGCATCGAGCTGTTCGACAACATCGTCTCCGCCATTCTCCCCATCGCCCTTCAGAGGGTCTCCTCGGATCAGCTCGGCGGCTTTCTTCTGACCTTCATCATCGGGGTCACCGGCATTGCCGCCTCCTTCCCGATCGGCGTCGCCCTGGCGCTTGGCCGCCAGTCGAACCTGATCTTCATCAAGGCGGTCTCGGTGATGTTCATCGAGTTCATCCGCGGCGTGCCGCTGATCACCCTTCTGTTCGTCGCCTCGACGGTCCTGAACTACTTCCTGCCGCCCGGCACCACCTTCGACCTGGTCCTGCGCGTTTTGATCATGGTGACGCTGTTTGCCTCCGCCTATCAGGCCGAGGTGATCAGAGGCGGCCTCGCGGCCCTCCCCCGCGGCCAATATGAAGCCGCCCATGCGCTCGGGCTCGACTACTGGAAATCCATGCGTCTGATCATCCTCCCCCAGGCGCTCAAGATCTCGATCCCGGGCATCGTCAACAACTGCATCGGCCTCTTCAAGGACACGACGCTGGTGATCATCATCGGCCTCCTCGACCCGCTCGGCCTCACCACCACCATTCGCGCCACCCAGGAATGGAACGGCATCGTGGTCGAGCCCTATGTGTTCATCGCCGTCTTCTTCTTCATCTTCTGCTTCGGCATGTCCCAATATTCCGCCTACCTGGAGCGAAAGCTCGAAACCGGCCATAGGTCATGACGATGACCTCGTTGAATGGACCTCGCCAAGTGAAGGCCGCCTCCGTGGAGGTCCTTCAGCCTGATCCAGTGACGGCCCAAGTCGACGAACCGGCCGTGCCGGCTGGACCTCGCCAAGTGAAGGCTGCCTCCATGGAGGTCCTTCAGCTTGATCCAGTAACGGCCCAAGTCGACGAACCGGTCGTGCCGGCTGGACCTCGCCAAATGAACGACGCTTTCGTGGAGAACCTTCATGTCTGATCCCGCCGTCCAGGCCTCGAACGGCTCAGCCGCACCGACATTGAGCAACGAAGTCGCTATCACGATCCAGGACATGAACAAGTGGTATGGCTCGTTCCATGTGCTCCGGGACATCAATCTCACCGTCTATCGCGGCGAGCGCATCGTCATCTGCGGACCGTCCGGCTCCGGCAAATCGACGCTGATCCGCTGCATCAACGCCCTTGAAGAGCACCAGAAGGGCAGCATCGAGGTCGACGGCACCCTTCTGTCCTCGGACCTGAAGAACATCGACACGATCCGCTCCGAAGTCGGCATGGTCTTTCAGCACTTCAACCTGTTCCCGCACCTCACCATCCTGGAAAACTGCACGCTCGCGCCAATCTGGGTCAGGAAGACCCCGAAGGAGGAGGCCGAGGAAACCGCGATGCATTTCCTTACCAAGGTCAAGATCCCGGAACAGGCGAGCAAATATCCGGGTCAGCTCTCCGGCGGTCAGCAGCAGCGCGTCGCGATTGCCCGCTCCCTTTGCATGAAGCCGCGCATCATGTTGTTCGACGAGCCCACCTCCGCCCTCGATCCCGAGATGATTAAGGAGGTGCTCGACACCATGATCGAGCTCGCCGAAGACGGCATGACCATGCTCTGCGTCACCCACGAAATGGGCTTCGCCCGCCAGGTGGCTCACCGCGTGATCTTCATGGACGAAGGCCAGGTCGTCGAGCAGAACGAGCCAGAACCCTTCTTCTCCAACCCGCAAAACGACCGCACCAAGCTCTTCCTGAGCCAGATCCTCGGCCATTGACCGGACGCCGTTCGGCATTGACGCTGCCGCGGTCTTTTCGGAGCGGCCCGGTTTCAGATTGGCGGCGTTGCGGCTATTGTCTGGTGCAGGGTGAAGTAAACGTTTACGAGGTCGACGCTCGACATGCAGTTCATGGTGATCGAGACGTTTCGCAACCAGGACGCCAGGGCCGTCTACACCCGCCTTCGCGATAAGGGGCGGGCGCTGCCGGACGGGCTGACCTTCGTAAGTTCCTGGATCACTGCCGATCTGGACCGCTGCTTCCAGATCATGGAATGCGAGGACATCACCCTCCTTCAGCGTTGGGTTACCGAATGGTCGGACCTCGTCCACTTCGAGATCGTGCCGGTAACATCGGGCGCTGAGACCATGGCTGCAGTCTTGGGAGACGTCTAGAGCAACTTCCGATCGCAAGCGATCGAAACAGATGCTCTATCTATTTGTTTCACTGCGTTTTCTTTTCGATCAAGTAGTTCCACTTGATCGAAAAGAGCTCTAGCCGCGGCTCTCAAACAGCGACAGACGAAACATCGCTCCTGTCCGCTAGGCCAACGCCCTCCACACAACAATCCGCTTAGGCTGCAGGCCGAATATTCTGGTTCTGCCGGAACAGATTCTTGGGATCATAGCGCCGCTTCAGCGCTTCCAGCCGCGCGAGGTTCGAGCCATAGGCCGCTTCACTCCGCCCCCCGCGCTCGGCGATGAAATTGACGTAAGCGCCGCCATCCGCGTCCTCGTCCAGGCTGGCGCCCGTCTCTTCGATCCAGGCAAGACAGCGAGCATCATCCGCCGAAGACCGCCAGCGTACACCTGGGGTGACGACGACACCTGCGTCCCGATGCGGAAAGGCGGTGGCGTCGCTTGCGACATCGGCGATCTTACCGCCGAGCTGACAGATCAGCATGTCCGTCTCCGGCGTCGGCATGGTCGCCGCTATCGAGACCAGCTTGTCGATGGTGACGTCCGGCAGCCGCTTGAAATTGCTGGACTTCCAGTAGTTGCGAAGCCCCTTTTCGTAGGTCTGGTCCAGGATCTGCTGGGCGTCGGCATAGCGCATCGGACCGACGGCATGACCGATCGACTGACCGAAGTCGCGAATGGGCGCCAGCACCGCTTCGCCCACGGCCGGATCGCCGGCATAGCATTGCATCAACGTCAGCACCTTCGCGCCGTGATGACGCTCCTCCAGGAATGGCAGGGGTGGCGCCGTCAGCAGATCAGCCCAGACGCAGCATTCCCTTGGCGCGTCCTCGATGAACGCGCCGTAATGGCGGAGCACGTCGCCAGCGTCCTCCAGGCGAAAGACGGTGGGGCCGAAGAGAATCGGATCCGGGAGATCGTGCAGGCGAAACAGGAAGGAGGTGGCGATGCCGAAATTGCCGCTGCCGCCGCGAAGCCCCCAGAAGAGGTCGGGATGGCTCTCCGCGCTCGCTGTGATCAGCGCGCCGTCCGCGGTCACCAGATCGACCGCAACAAGATTGTCAGCGGCAAGGCCGTGCAGCCTTGCAAGCCAACCGAAACCGCCGCCGAGCGTAAGCCCGGCGACGCCGGTGGAGGACACCACACCGCCCGGCGTGACCAGGCCAAAGGCGCTGGTCTCGTGGTCGAGGTCGTACAGCGTGGCCCCGCCCTGGACCCTTGCGGTTCGCTTGATCGGATCGACATGGACGGCGCGCATCGGGGAGAGATCGATCATCAGCCCGTCATCGGCAAGCGCTGTGCCGGCGACATTGTGCCCACCGCCGCGCACCGAGATCGGAAGGCCGCTCGCCTCCCCGAAACGCGCGGCTGCGATGACGTCGGCGACGCCGGCGGCCTGAACGATGACGGCAGGGCGCTTATCGATCAGCGCATTCCAGATCGCCCTCGCGTCGTCAAAGCCGTGATCGGCGGACTCGAGAACGCGGCCGCGAACGCTGGTTTTCAGGGCTTCGAGGTCATGCATGGCGCTCATCCTCCTTAGTTCTTCATCCTTAAATCGATCGCTTGCCCAAGCTTGATCCCAGGGCGGCGGCAAAAAAACTGAAATATCTGTAGTGCTACAGATTTTGTAGTTGCAGGTGCGCACAAGCCTTGCAAACCTTCATCCAGGCTCATCGAGCGAATTTTGGGGAGGGAGATCGATGGCGCGAGGATATGGCCAATATTGTCCGCTGGCGCTTGCGGCCGAATTGCTTTGCGAGCGCTGGACCATTCTCGTGGTCAGTCGCCTGATCGACGGCTGCACGCGCTTCAACGATATTCACCGCGGCGTGCCCAGGATCTCGGCGACACTCCTGACCAAGCGCCTCGCCGAACTCGAACATGCCGGATTGATCGTCCGCCGGCCGTTGGACACCGGGCGCGGCTACGAGTACGGGCTGACCGAGGCCGGCAAGGAACTGGAGCCGATCATCATGGATCTGGCGGTCTGGGGGCAGCGCTGGTCGCGCGACATGGTGACCGACGATCTCGATCCTGCCTTTCTCGCCTGGAGCATGCATACCCGCATGAACACCGAGGCCATGCCGGACGGCCGCACGGTGATCGAGTTCGAATTTTCCGGCATCGACAAGGGCTTCGCCCGCTTCTGGCTGATCAACACCGACGGCAAAGTCGACATGTGCCTAAAACATCCGGGCTTCGAGGTGGACGTGAAGGTGATGTCGGACATCCGCCGTTTCATCGAAGCCTGGCGCGGCTTTCGTTCGATGCGGGACGAGATCGCGGCCGGCGCCATCCGTCTCGAAGGATCGTCGGACCTGAAACGCGCTTTGCCGGACTGGCTGCTGTTGAGCGCGCTTTCGCCCTTTCCGCGCCGGCGGCCCGGCGACGAGCAGCTCTTGGCGGACAAAACGCAATCCGCCGCCTGAGCGCCACGCAGCCTCTACGGCGCGGTCTCGGCATTGTGACCTGTTGTTGAAGGTCTGGATCTGGCAAAAGCGCGTAATGCTGACATGTTCGTGCAGGTTCACATATTGGAGTTCCTTTTATGGTCAACGCTCTGAAGATGACTGCAGGCGCGCTGGGTCTGAGCCTCTTGGCCAGCGCCGCCGCAGCGGACGATCTGAAGACCTTCACGGTCGCCGGCGGATGTTTTTGGTGTGTCGAGTCGGACTTCGACACCGTGCCAGGTGTGGTCGAGACGATTTCCGGCTATACCGGCGGCACGCTCGATAACCCCACCTATCAGCAGGTGGTCGCCGGCGGCAGCGGTCATCTGGAAGCCGTTCAGATCACCTATGATCCGGGCAAGATCAGCTATCAGGAACTGCTGACCGCTTTCTGGTCATCGGTCGACCCCACCGATCCCGGCGGGCAGTTCTGCGATCGGGGCGAGTCCTACCAGACCGCGATCTTCGTCGCCGATGATGCGGAACGACAGCTTGCCGAGGCCTCCAAAGAGGCAGCCGAGGCGTATCTGAGCAAAGAGGTGGTGACGCCGATCAAAGAGACGGCGACGTTCTTTCCGGCCGAGGATTATCACCAGGACTACTACCTCAAGAACCCGGTGAGATATCGCTACTATCGCTGGTCCTGCGGGCGCGAACAGCGTGTCCAGGATGTCTGGGGCGACCGCGCCTATGAGGGCATTCCCAAGCACAGTTCATAAACACCTATGTCACTTGCCTGAAGGCAGGCTTGCCATCCGTCGCTGACCATGTTGCATGTTGCTTTGCAATCTCCGACGGTTCGTCGCCTGCTCGAGGCAAGCCCATGACCATCACGCTTGAAGACGTCCAAAAAGCCGCCGCTCGGCTGAAGGGACAGATCGCCGAGACACCCTGCGTTCGTTCGGAAACGCTCTCGATGATGACCGGGAGCGAGGTCTTCCTGAAGTTCGAGAACCTGCAGTTCACCTCGTCCTTCAAGGAACGCGGCGCGCTCAACTGTCTCCTGCAGATGACCGAGGAGGAGACGGCGAAGGGCGTGATCGCCATGTCCGCCGGCAACCACGCGCAGGCGCTTGCCTATCATGGCAAACGGCTGGCCATCCCGACGACGATCGTCATGCCGCGCTCGACGCCGAACGCCAAAGTCGAACAGACACGGGTGCACGGCGCCGAGGTGCTGCTGCATGGCAACCAGTTCGACGAGACCCGTGCGTTTACCGAGCAACTGGCCGACGAACGGGGCCTCACCCTCGTCCATCCGTTCAACGATCCGCGCGTGATCGCAGGCCAGGGCACGGTCGGCCTCGAGATCCTGGAAAGCGTTGCCGATGTCGACGCGGTCATCGTGCCAACCGGCGGCGGCGGGCTGATGGGCGGCACGGCCGTCGCCATCAAAGGCGTCTCGCCCGGCGTCCAGGTGGTCGGCGTCCAGGCCGAACGCTACGCTTCTATCGCAGAAACCTATTACCAGCGCCCCGCCGCTGCCGGGCAGGCCGGGACGGTGGCGGAAGGCATCGCGGTCAAATCGCCGGGCGACCGCACCCTGCCGCTGATCCGGCAGCATGTCGATCACATGCTCACCGTCAGCGAGGAACAGATCGAGCAGGCCGTTTTCGACCTCCTGGAGATCGAGAAAACCGTGGTCGAAGGGGCGGGCGCCGCCTCCCTCGCCGCCCTTCGCGCTCATCAGGAGATCTTCGAAGGCAAGCGCGTCGTGCTCATCCTGTCCGGCGGCAATATCGACATGATGATCATGTCCTCGATCCTGCAGCGCGGCATGGCCAGGACCCGCCGCCTGATCCGCCTCGGCGTCGAAATCCGCGACGTGCCCGGCGCCCTTTCCGAGCTCACCCAAGTCCTCGGCGAGCTGGACAGCAACATCGTCGACATCGTCCACCAGCGCGCCTTCGGCGGTTCCTCGGTCCGCTCGACACTGGTCGATCTCGTCCTCCAGATGCGCGGCGAGGAGCAGATCGGACGTGTGGTCGCTGCGCTGTCGGCAAAGGGCTACGAGGTTCGGCTGGATGACCGGCGGTGAGCGCCCGGGCGGCCCCTTCATCCCATTTGATGCATCTGACCGGCGACGACCGTTAGCTTTTCACCGAAAGATGGTTCTTCGAACCGACCGGCCAACGTTGGAGTTCAAGAACGCGGCGCGCTGAAATATTTTCTTTCCTCCTCGCGCGAAAGCCTTTTTGATAACGCGGCCCAAGGAGGAAACGAGGCCGCCATGTCGGATCCAACAAGCATCGGGAATCCCTGGGTTCCCATCGGCCTGGAAACGCAATTTCCCGTGTCGTCCGCCCATCCGGTCATCGCAAACGGCGAGCCCTTGGTCGTCTGGCGGGGCGAGGCCACCGGTTTTCACGTTTGGGAAGATCGATGCCCCCATCGAGGCATGCGTCTCAGCTTCGGCTTCGTGCGCGGCGACACGCTGACCTGCCTCTACCATGGCTGGCGATATGGCAGTGAGGGCGGCTGCCAGCATATTCCGGCCCATCCGGACCTTGAACCGCCCGAGACGATCTGCACCAAGATCTACGCATCCACCACCAGCCATGGGCTGGTCTTCGCAGCGCCTTCAGGCACGGAGGCCATGGCCGAAACTGCAGGCGATCGCTCCTGGTATGCGGTCCGCTCGATTTTTCTGGACCTACCGGAGAAAGCCGTTCGGGAGCGGGTGACGTCGGCGCCGACGGGCCTCGCCGATGCCGCCTTCACTGACGCAGCGGGCCTGCTGGTCGCGAAGGTGGCGGACGGAGACGAGATCGCGCTCGCGATCCAGCCGATCGAGGCCGAGAAGACCGCCCTTCATCTCTCGACGACCATCGCGGATCCTGAAGCCCGGATGAACTTGGCACGACGATTGCTCCGTCTTCGACAGGATCTTGAAAGCTTGGGAGGGGGGACATGACCGTTACGACCGATAGCGTTGCCCTGAACAATTGGCTGCCTTGCGCCTATCCAGGCCAGGTCGCACAGGGCGAGGCTTATGACACCATGCTGCTGGGCCAGCCGATCCGAGTAACGGCCGCCGGCGATGGCGCGCTCGCCTGCCATGTCGTCAATCAGAACGGCTCAACCGGCCGCGAGCTGCCGCTGATCGAGAAGTTCGCCCTGATCTTCACGACGCTCGGCGATGATCCGCGCCCCTTGCCCGATGTCCCCGAATTCGACGAGCCCGATCGGCGCATCGTCAATTGCGGATCGGTGGGCGTGAACACCAGCCCCTACCGCATCGTCGAAAATTTCTTGGACATGGCGCATTTTTGCTTCGTCCACACCAATATTCTGGGCGCCGTCGATCAGACCGAGGTTCTCACCTACAAGACCGAGCACCGCACAGATCTGGACGAAATCTGGGCGACCGACTGCCAGTTCTATCAGCCCGGCGCCTCCAAGGCGGCCATGGACACGGACGCTGGGCAGATGACCCATTACACCTACCGGGTCATGTCCCTCTTCAGCGTCATGCTCTACAAAACCGCCCTCGGCTATGACGACCGGCTGGACGCGATTTGCCTCTTTATCCAGCCCAAAACCGAAACCGAATGCCTGGCCTACCCGCCGATGGCGCTGCTCGACGAACAATCCTCCATGGCGGGTATGATCGACTTTCAGCAGACGATTTTTCTCCAAGACAGGATCATCCTCGAAAACCAGCGCCCGCGGCTCCTGCCGCTCACGCCGCGCGCCGAGATTCCGACCAAGGCGGATCTGAGCTCGGTCGCCTATCGGCGCTGGATCAAGCAGAGCGGCGTACAATTCGGCCTCTGGCGGCCGGAGGCCGCCTGATCATGGCGCTTCGTCTCTACGACTACACGCTGTCCGGCAGTTGCTACAAAGTCCGCTTGCTGCTCGGCTTTCTCGACCTCGACCATGAGAAGATCGCGGTCGATTTCTACCCGGGACGGGAGCACAAGCAGCCCGATTTCCTGGAGATCAATCCGCTCGGCCAGCTTCCGGTGCTCGAAGACGGCGCGCTTCGTTTGCGCGATGCGCAGGCTATTCTTGCTTACCTCGCCAAGCGCTACGATCCCTCAGGCCAATGGTTGCCGGAGGACCCCGAGCTGTTCGGCGAGGTGATGATGTGGCTCGCCTTCGCCGGCGGCGAACTCATGGCCGCCTCCGCCGCCCGACTGCATGATACGCTCGGCTACCGGCTTGACATCGACCAGGCGCGCAAAGGCGCGAGGGCGGCGTTTCGCCTGCTGGACGATCACCTGGCGGAGCGCGCGATCTTCGACAAAACCTGGCTCGCCTCCGACCAGCCGACGATCGCCGATATCGCCTGCTTCCCCTATGTGGCGCTTGCCGGCGATGGCGGGCTTGGCCATGAGGATTATCCCTGCCTTCGAAATTGGATGCATGCCTTTCGGCGGTTGGACCGGTTTCACGCCATGTCGGGGATTCCAGAGTTCGTATGACGGCCGACCCGCTTCTCGACCTGGACGGATTATCCAAACGCTTCGGCGAGACCGTTGCTGCCGATGGCCTCTCCTTACGGGTCGGTCGGGGCGAAATCCACGCCATCCTCGGCGAGAACGGCGCCGGCAAGTCGACGCTGGTCAAGATGATCTACGGCGTGCTCGCTCCCGATGCCGGCATGATCCGCTGGAAGGGCGAGCGCGTCGATCTCAAGGGACCGGCGGATGCCAGAGCACTCGGCATCGGCATGGTGTTCCAGCATTTTTCGCTCTTCGAAACCCTGACGGTCGCCGAGAACATCGCCCTTGCCAGCGCCGAAAGTGTCGAGAAGGTCCGTAAGCAAATCGTCGAGATCGGCCCGCGTTTCGGTTTGACGATCGAGCCGGACGCCCTGGTTCACGGCCTGTCCATGGGCGAGCGCCAACGGGTCGAGATCGTGCGCGCCCTTCTGCAGGAGCCGGAGCTGATCATTCTGGACGAGCCGACCTCGGTTCTGCCGCCGGTCGCCATCGCCCCGCTGTTCGAGACCATCCGAAAACTCGCCGAGAGCGGCTGCGCCGTTCTGTTCATCAGCCACAAGCTCGCCGAGATCCGCGAGCTTTGCCATCGCGCCACCATCATGCGGCGCGGCAAGAACGTCGCCACCGTCGATCCGACCGAAGAGAGCGAAGCCAGCCTTGCCCAGCTGATGATCGGGCGCGAGATACCCCACCCGACGCGGGAGGCGGCGACGCTTTCAGCCGAGCCCGTGCTGTCGGTGCAAGATCTGTCCATGGCCTCCGACGATCCCTTTGCCGTCTCTCTTGCGGACATCGACCTGGAGCTGCGCGGCGGCGAGATCGTCGGCATTGCCGGCATATCCGGCAATGGTCAGCGGCTGCTGGCTGCGGCCCTGACTGGAGAAGCCCTTATCGGCTCCGGCGATGGCGGGCGGATCGAGCTTCTAGGCCAGGACGTCACGGATCTCGGATGCGCAGAGCGCCGCGCTCTCGGCTTGGCTTATGTGCCGGAGGAGCGACATGGCCGCGGCACGGTCCCGGAGCTGGATCTCGCCGAAAACGCGCTTCTTACCGCCCATGGCAAGGCGCTCACCGATCGGGGTTTCGTCAGGCGTAACGCCGTGCGCACCTTTGCCGAGAGCTGCATTCGGGACATGGACGTCCGCTGCTCCGGCCCCGATGCCGAAGCGCGCAGCCTCTCCGGCGGCAATCTGCAGAAATTCATCATCGGTCGGGAGCTGGCGCTTGAACCAAAGGTGATCGTCGCCGCACAGCCCACCTGGGGCGTCGACGTCGGTGCGGCGCAGGCCATCCTGCAGCGCCTCGCCGACTTTCGGGCCTCGGGCGTCGGCATCATCCTGATCTCGGATGAGCTCGATGATCTCCTCGACGTTTCCGATCGGCTGCATGTCCTCTTTCGCGGACGCCTCTCGCCGTCGATCGCACGCGCCGACGCGCGCATCGATCTGATCGGCGCCTATATGGCCGGCGAAAGCGCTGCCTCGCAGAACGAGATCACGGCATGAGGTGGCCGATCACCATCGAGCCGCGCATGGCCCACAGTCCGGTGCTCGCCCTCCTCCCGCCGTTGATCGCTGTGTCGGTCACCCTGGTTGCGAGCGCGCTGATCCTGGCCTCCCTCGGCGTGCCGCCGGGACGAGCGCTCTACTTCCTCTACGTCGCCCCGTTCAGCACGACCTTCAACACCGCCGAGGTCTTCTTGAAGATGGCGCCGCTGCTGCTGCTGGCCCAGGCACTCGCCATCGGCTTTCGCGCACGGGTCTGGAACATCGGCGCCGAGGGGCAGCTGATCCTGGGCGCGATCGGCGGCAGCCTGTTACCCATCTTGTTCAACGACAGCACCAACCCGCTGATGCTGCCGGCCATGGTGATGATCGGCGGCCTGTTCGGCATGGCCTGGAGCGCCATCGCGGCCGGCCTGCGCGCCAAGTTCAATGCCAACGAGATCCTGGTGACGCTGATGCTGAACAGCATCGCGCTGCAGCTTCTCTACTATCTCGTCTCCGGCCCGCTGCGTGATCCCTTCGGCTTCAACTTCCCGCAATCCGCCCCCTTCCCGCTGGCGGCGACCCTGCCGATCCTGGTGGAGGGCACGCGCGTCAACGCCTCGATCTTCTTCGCGCTCCTGGTGACCGTCGGCGCCTGGCTTTTGATGGAGCGCTCTTTCCTCGGCTTCAAGCTTCGGGTCGGCGGCGCCGCCCCCGACGCCGCCCACTATGCAGGCTTCGGTGATCGGCGCGCCATCTGGATCAGCCTTCTGATCGGTGGTGCTGCCGCAGGTATTGCCGGCACCTTCGAAGTCGCCGGACCGCTCGGCCAGCTGCAGCGCGTCGTCTCGCCCGGCTACGGCTTCGCCGCGATCATCGTCGCCTTTTTGGGCGGCTTGAACGCCTGGGGCATCCTCGCCGCCTCCTTCTTCATGGCGGTCGTCTATGTCGGCGGCGACATCGCGCAGACATCCGCAGGCGTTCCCTATTCCGTGAACACCGTCCTCCAGGGCCTGTTGCTGGTTTCCTACATCGCGGCCCGCGTCGTGACCGACTATCGCCTGCGCTGGCTGCCTGCCATGCGGGAGGCCTGATGGAAACGCTCACCTTCCTCCTCTCCGGCACGCTGATCGCCGGAACGCCGCTCCTGATCGCAGCCCTGGGCGCGTTGGTCACGGAGAAAACCGGCGTTCTGAACCTCTCGATCGAAGGGCTGATGGCCGTCGGCGCGATCGCCGCCTTCATCACCGTCACCCATGGCGGCGGCTACTGGTCGGGCCTGCTGGCAGGCGGCATTGCTGCGATGGCGCTCTCGGCCATCTTCGGCTTCGTCGTCCTGGTGACGCTTGGCAATCAGGTCGCAACAGGCCTGGCGATCGGCATTCTCGGCATCGGTCTTTCCGGCCTCATCGGTCGCCCCTATGACAGTGCAACCGTGGCGCCGATGGCGAAAATGCCGGTCCCTTTCCTCGCCGATCTGCCGGTGATCGGCCCCGGCCTCTTCAGCCACGTGCCCCTGATCTACCTCGCCCCGCTCATGGCCTTGGCGACCTGGTGGGTGCTGAAATCCACCAAGCTCGGCCTTCGCCTGCGCGCCGTCGGCGAAGATCCGGATGCCGCCAACAGCATCGGCATCAAGGTGCGCAGGGTTCGGTTTTTCGCCGTCCTCTACGGCGGCTTCTGCGCCGGTGTCGCCGGCGGCTTCATCTCGATCGTCTCGGCGACGCTCTGGGCGGACGGCCTCATCGCCGGGCGCGGCTGGATCGTCGTGGCCCTCGTGGTCTTCGGGACCTGGCGCGCCGGCAGGATCGCGCTTGGGGCCTATCTCTTCGGGCTCGCGACGCTGTCCGGCCTGCTGGTGCAGACGACCGGCGTCGACATCCCCTCCCAGCTGCTTTCCAGCGTGCCCTATATCGTCACCATCATCGCCATCACCGTCTTGTCCATGCAGCCCGCGCGCGTCAGGTTGAACGCGCCGGTCTCGCTCGGACAGGTCTATCACCAGACCCGTTGAACGGTCTGCAAGCAAAAAGGAGTGAACAATGAGAGGAAAGCTGATAGCCGCATTGGCGGCGACCTGCATCGCCGGCACCGCGGCTGCGCAGGAACTCACCGTCGGCTACATCTACCCGGCCCCGGTCGCCGATGTCGGCTGGGCGAAGCAGCTCGATCTCGGCCGGGAAGCGGTCGAGGCCGCCTATGGCGATCGCGTCGCCTCGGTCGTGGTCGAGAGCGTGCCCGAGGGACCGGACGCCGCGCGCGTCATGAACCAGATGGTCAGCGACGGTGCCGAATTCCTTATGCTGGGCTCGTTTGGCTACATGAATGACGGCCTCAAGCTCGCTCAGGCCAATCCCAATGTCGCGATGATCCACGCCAGCGGCTTTCGTCAGACCGAGAATTTCGGCACGTTCACGTCGCGCGCCTATGAAGGCTTCTATCTTGGCGGGCTTGCTGCCGGCATGATGACCGAGAGCAACGTCATCGGCGTGGTCGGCGCCTTCGCCATCCCCGAGGTGGTCGCCGAGACGAACGCGCTCACCCTTGCCGTGCAGAAGGTCAATCCCGACGCCGAGGTCAAGGTCATCTGGATCAACACCTGGTTCGATCCGCCCAAGGCCCAGGAAGCCGCGCGCGCCCTGATCAGCCAGGGAGCGGACGTTCTATTCTCCCTGCATCAGGACACGCCGTCCGTGGTCACCGTCGCCCAGGCCGAAGGCGTCTACGTGGTCAATACCGGCTCCGACATGAGCAGCTACGGCCCGGATGCCGTGCTCGCCTCCGTCACCCATGACTGGACGGATTACTTCGTGCGCGAGGTCGGCGCCAAGCTGGACGGTACGTTCAAGGGCGGCGACGAGCGTGGCGGCCTTGCCCAAGGCATGGTCGAGGTGGTCGCCTATAGCGATGATCTGAGCGAGGAGCAGGTCGCCATGATCAAGGCGACCGAAGCCGCCTTCATCTCGGGCGAGGAACATCCCTTCACCGGTCCGGTCCTCGATCAGGATGGCAATGAGCGCGTCGCCGCCGGCGAGGTGCTTGCCGATCCCGACATCTTCAGCATCGACTGGCTGGTCCAGGGCGTGGACGGCAGCATCCCCGAGTGATCGATGGCAAAAGGCGGGGCGGACGGTGAGACCATTCCGTCCGGGACGTTCGGACGCGGCGGCCATCGCCGCGTCCTGGGCTCCCTGTCCTTCGAGGGTCGTCTTGGCCCCGCCTTTGCCCAATTCGCGCAGACTCGCGCCAGGCGCCTGTCGCTGACCGGCAGTATTCGCTACGACGCAACCCATGCCGTCGTCAGCATCGAGGGCCCCGAAGCGCTGGTCGGCGCCTTTGAAATGGCCTGCATCATCGGCCCCGAGACCTGCTCGATCGACAACTGGTCCTGGCATGCCACCGACCCGTCGACAGCTGATTCCGACAACGCATCGGATTTCGACGACCATTTGGATTTCTAAAGGCCTGCTAAAATAACTTGCAGAAAGACCTGATATGATCACGCAATCTACAAATGAGAGGCGCTTAATCGTCAAATATGGCAAATTTAGCAGCTTGCTTCATATTGGAATGGTATTTTTTTATGCATCTTTTCTGACTTTTGCGTTTGATGGAGGTTTTTTCTTATTCATAATCTTTATCATTATTACCTCTCCAATCATCTATTCTAGATTGATGCGCATAATATCCGACAAATCTGCTCTAGAAATTGCCGAAGATGGGCTTTTTGTCAGAAATTACTCTAAAAATAAAATAAAATGGGATAATGTAAAAATTTCTCAAACTGCGACACCGTATGGCCGTGATTGCATATTTGTTAAATTTCGAAACCCTGCAATGTTCCAACCAGGCGAAGGAATTAAACCATTACATTCATTCATAGCGCGTTGGAACCATTTGTACTATTTACCAGATTTCATACGAACTAAATTCTTATTCAATGACATACCAATTATGTCTCATCTTATATTAGACACACCGCTTGCGACCATAATGGAATCGATCGACGAGCATCGAGTTCATTAAGAAATCACCATCTAGGAACGCTTGTCCCCATTCTCACCGTCCGCCGGTGGCGGCGGCGGTGCTCGCCATAGGTAGGAATCTGCAGGCAGGCCCTTGGCCTTAATGCGCTCCAGGAGCTGGCTTGCAGTGTTCTCGCCGAGACCGCGGCCGACGACGACCGCGTAATGCGGGCTATCCAGGTCATAGGGGCCGTCCAGCTCGAAATGGATATCCGGCCAGCGCGCCAGGTGATCGCGCAGCACCTGCCAGCCGTCGTCCTCAAAGCGCGGCGAGGCGATGATCACCGACCAGCGGCGATGAGGCTTGCCATCCTTCCGCGCCGGCGGATCGAGGAACCAGCGCTCTCGCCACTGACCGCGCGCCGATTGCGCCAGCACCATCTCGATGCGCATGATCTCGTTTTCGATCGTCGCATCCTCGTCCGACGCCTTGCCATTGGTGGCGACGCCGTTGACATAAGCGGCGAGGCTCGCGACGGACGGGTCCGCGGGCTCGAGCACATAGTCGAGAAAGACACGGCGCACGGCGCTCCGCCGCGCATCGGCGGTCATGGTCGAATCGAGCAGGACCATCTGACATTGAAGCGTCAGATAGGTGAGCTTGGTGAGCAGCTGCTCCGGCTGATCCCGGTAAACCTCGACGATGGCGGTCTCGTCGACGGCGCCGAGCCCATGCAGACCGAGTGCGGCGGTAAAACGCCCCAGCAGGCGCTCGGCCACCTTGATCGTCTGCTCCTTCTTGAGGTGAGCCGCCGGCAAAGCGCCCGGGCATTCAATCACTTGGGCGGAGGCGGCAGGGGCGGCAATAATCAGACAACAACATGCAAATGCCCAAAGCCGGCTCATCAACCTGATCTCCCAAATCAGACCCATCTATAAATGACGGTCTTGTTCGTGCCGCTTGTCTTTCGTTTAGCACAAGTCACGCGGATGTCACAGCAGTTGCGAAACCTTACATTGATAGATCGCCGACCATTGTTCATACGGTCTCTCTGACTTTCCATACGGCCTTCATGGACCGCCCGTCGGATCTGTGTTAGCGCCAAAAGCGCATGCAAAACCTAAAGCCAGAGATGAGAGCCGCCATGACATTCTCGATCGTCGCACGCTGCGCCCGGACAGGCATGTTCGGCATGGCGGTCTCGTCCTCATCACCGGCGGTTGCGGCAAGATGCGCCCATGCGCGCGCCGGCGTCGGCGCCTTTTCGACCCAGAACGTCACCGATCCGAGCCTCGGGCCGCGCGGCCTTGATCTGATGGCAAGCGGCAGGTCCGCCAGGGCGACGCTCGACGAGATCACCGCCAGCGCCGATCACATCGCTCACCGTCAGCTCACCGCCATCGGCGCCGACGGGCGCAGCGCGACGTTTTCAGGTGCCCGGACGCTTGGCATCTATGCCGCGGCGGAGGGGAAAGACGCGGCGGCCGCCGGCAATCTCCTGAAGAGCGAAGCCGTGCCTGCCGCCATGCTCGACGCCTTCGCCAAGACCCCGGACCAGCATCTCGGCGATCGCCTGCTAGATGCGATGCAGGGCGCCCTCGATGCCGGCGGCGAGGAAGGGCCGGTCCATTCGATCGGCATGCTGATCGTCGATCAGGTGCCCTGGCCCATCGTCGATCTGCGCATCGACTGGACCCAAGACGATCCCATAAGCGGTCTCCGCTCGATCTGGCAGGTCTACAAGCCGCAGATCGACGCCTATATCACCCGCGCCCTCGCCCCCGAAGCCGCCCCAAGCTATGGCGTCCCCGGCGAGGTGGTTTGACCACCTCATTGACTTATGGGCTTCGTCGATGAACGTGCCAAGGCTGTGACGGGTATGCGGGCTCGTCTCGGGTAAGTAGAGGTTATCGTCTCGGGAGGATCGCATACCC
Organism: Pseudomonadota bacterium; assembly: GCA_039197065.1. Taxonomy (GTDB): domain Bacteria; phylum Pseudomonadota; class Alphaproteobacteria; order Geminicoccales; family Geminicoccaceae; genus JANQPX01. The sequence continues at coordinate 100,243 of JBCCUL010000008.1, forward strand.
TTCCCTCGCCGGACGCTTTCGGCGATGTCGGTTCAACGTCAATGAGGTGGTCATGCCATGGCTGATGCTCACGACGCGAGCATGATGAACAATCTTTACTGGTGGGGCGTGCCGACGCTGTTTCGCTGTCCGCATGAGGCGGTGGAGGGATGCGACATCGCGCTTGCGGGCGTGCCGCACTCCACAGGCAACGGCACCACCGAGCGGGATCAGCATCTGGGCCCGCGCGCAGTGCGCAACATTTCCGCCTTGCAGCGCCGTGTTCACGGCGGCTTCGGCATCGATCCCTGGGCTCTGGCACGCATCCACGATATCGGCGACGTCCCCTTCCCGCGCGCCAACGACAATGAGGCGTGTATCGAGGACATCACCAGCTTCTTCAGGCAAGTCGACGCGGTCGCCGCCCGGCCTGTGTCGATCGGCGGGGATCACTCGATCAGCGGCGGCATTCTGCAGGCGCTGGGCAAAGGCAAGCTTGCCGGCGGCGAGCCTGTGAGCCTCCTCCACCTCGATGCCCATACCGATGTGTTCACCAAGGTCGACCATTTCCTCGGCGCCAAGAAATCCGCTGCCCATTGGGGCGCTTACCTCGCCGATCAGGGCCAGGTGGATCCCACCCGTTCCATGCAGATCGGCCTTCGAGGTCATCCTCGAACCCTGGACTGGCTCCAGCCGTCCTATGACTACGGCTACAACATCGTCACCATGGCCGACTATCGAAAGCGCGGCAGCGCCGATGTGATCGCCGAGGCGAGAGACGTGCTTGACGGGCGTCCCGTCTACATTACCTTCGATCTCGACTGTCTCGATCCCACGGTCGCCCCTGCCGTCGCCAATATCGAGCCCGGCGTCAAAGGCTTCGACATCGACGAAGCGATGGCGCTGCTTCATGCCGTCCGCGGCATGAACATCATCGGCGGGGACGTCGTCTGCCTCATGCCCACCAAGGACCATCCCAACAACATTACGGCGATGGTCGCAGCCTCCGTGATGTTCGAAATGATCTCGATGATTGCCGAGAAGATTTCTTGAGAAGAAATGATCGAGAAGCAGATCCGCATCACCCATAAGGATATACCCAAGACTTCCAAAGTTCATTTACAAAGAGAACAGAACCATCAAGAGATAAAAATAAAGATAATAAATAGATTCTGACAATTTACTTTTATATTTTTCGGCACTAACAAACCATTCTCGAATTTCAAACTTTTAGGGAAATTTTCTTGATGCGAGCCCTGCCGCTGATTGCAGCCGTCTTTCTGGCAAGCTGCGCAAGCCCTAAATCGACCGTCGAAACACTGACACCGGCCAAGGCTGCCATCGCCCCGGGATCGACCGTCGCGATCCATGTCGAAGCGCCCGCCGTTGAACCGGCCGAGGATGCGCCGGTCGACGAACGCGAAGCCTATGTCCTTGCCAAGCATCTGAACCAGACATTGCCCGGTCTCCTCACCTATGAGGGTCTGTTCGGCAACGTCGTCGAAAGCGGCGAGCAGGCTGACTACGATATGCTGATCAAGGTCCGCGATGCGCATCTTGAGCTTTATGGCGACAACAAGACATCTGCCCTTTACGGCGATGTTGCCGAGTTGGAGATCACCCTCAAAGACCAGGCGAGCCAGGAGGTCGTCTCGGCGTTCGTCGTCGATGCTGCGTCCAAGAAGAAGGATCGCTTCTCAGCCGAACTCGGCGGTCAAGCCGACCTCATTTACCAGCCGGTCGAACTGGTCGACCTCTCGGTCGAACGTATCCTTGAAGGGCTCGATTCCTAGCTCTTTGAGAACTCATCCGGAAAGTCACCGATCGACCGTTCGCCCTGCAAGACCGCGGAACGGCAATTCGGAGACCGTTTCCCGCACATTCATGCAAGCGAGGACTACCATGATGATCAAGAAGTTCGGTGCAGCCGCTGTCGCTCTGCTGTCCCTCGGCGCCTGCGCCACCGGTGACGTTGAGATCCCGCCGGTCGCACAGGTTACGCAAAAACCGGTGACGACGATTGAGGAGGGCAAAGTTCTCGGCCTCGAACTTACGTCCTCGGTGGCATCCTCGCCACTCCTTGAAAAAGCGGAAAAGCAGCTCGGCCGCCAATTGGTGACGATGCTCGGCAAGGGCAACTTCACCAAGGTCGTAAAGATCGACCAACCGCATGACTACAAGCTGGCTGCCGTGATCGCCGACTTCGAAACCATCAATCCAAGGCTCTCTGCACTCGGCGAACTGGTCTCCGACACGGCGGGCATCGAAGCGGGTCAGGTTGTTTCGGAGCTAGCCGTCAAGGTCGACCTCCAGGATGCGGCCGGCGGCGGTGGCTCCATCACCAAGTTCAACGTCAAAGGCGGAATCCCGGGTGTCGTGAGCGACACAGCCACCAAGAACCTCGCCATTCAGCAGACCGCCCTTAACGTCAGTATCGCCCTGACGTGCATCAATGAAGGCAACAGCAGCGAATCGAACGTCGCCGCAATGTGCGCGGGCTTTTAGTGGTGTGACAACATCGTTTGTTTCCCACCGTCGACGCCCAAACCGGCGGTATGCCGCCAAGTTTGGGTGGACGTCCACGGGCGTGTTATCCGAAGTGGCCGCTCCAGCAGATATTGAACAGCACTAAGCTCGCCCGCCCCTGAAAAAGCCGCGGACTGCCTCTATTCGCGTGGCGCGATCGGGAAAGCCGTTGTCGCCGGCGAATTGGCGGGCCATGTCGGCGCCGATCAGGAGGGCGCGCTTGGAAGCTTCGGGGTTGGCCTTGCCTTGGCCTGCGATGTCGAATGCGGTGCCATGGGCAGGCGTGGTGATCGGGAAGGGGTAGCCGCCGATCAGCGTGATGCCGCGATCGAAACCCATCAGTTTCATCGCGATCTGGCCCTGGTCGTGATACATGGTGAGCACCGCGTCGTGCAGCCCGGCCTGCGCGCGCAGGAACACGGTATCGGGCGAAAACGGCCCTTCGACGGCAAGCTGCCTGTCCGCAGCCGCACGCACCGCAGGCTCGATGATCTCGATCTCCTCCCGCCCGAAATTACCGCCGTCACCGGCATGAGGATTGAGCCCGGCGACCGCGAGGCGCGGCCGTTCGAAGCCGACCGCCTGCATGCTCTCCAGGGTCAGGTCAATCGCCTTCTCGATCCGCTCCGGCGTGATATGCGAAGCGACTTCGGAAAGCGGGATATGCGAGGTCACCCGCGCGTTCCAGACCTCCTCCAGAATATTGAATTCACTGCCGTCTTTGGCTGCACCGATGGTGCGCTTGATGAAGCCGATCTCGTCGACATAGTCCTCTTCGGCGAGGCGCATGGAGTGCTTGTTGAAGGGGGTGAAGGCCACCGCATCCGCGATCCCGGCCGCCGCCATCTTGAGCGCGACCCGGAAGTTCACGAGTGCAAAGTCACCGCCGGCCACCGAAGACTGCCCCACTTCGATATCGGCAGGATCGAGATGACCGAGATCTGCAAGACACTGACCATGCTCGGCAAAACCATCGAGGTCAGGAACGCTGCCCTCGATGCCGGCCTGGCGCTCGCCCAGCGCAAGCACGCGGCGATCGCCGATCAGGAGAACATCGGCGGCATCCGCAATATCCTGGTCGGCCAGCAGGCGCGCCGCCAGCTCCGCGCCGATCCCGGCCGGATCCCCCATGGCAAGCGCGATCATCGGTTTTTCTGAACTGCTCATCATCTGAACCTTCTCTGCCCCTCCCACCTTCTTCATCAGTGATACAGAAGCCATCCCTAACAAAACAAGAGCGCCCGGCTTTCAAGCAAGGCGAGGCATTCCAAACGGAGCCAACGCAGCCCGCGCCACAAGTCCAGGCGGGCGGCCCAGCCGCCCTACCCTTGACGGGTGGTGGGGTTTCGTGCACTCGGACATCGGTTTCGTGATCAACAGCTGCGGCAGGGCTTGCCGCGCATGGCGGCGCGTCCGCTTTTTGGAGTTTTCGAATGGCCAATGTCGCGGTGGTCGGCTCCCAATGGGGCGACGAGGGTAAGGGCAAGATCGTCGACTGGCTGTCCGAGCGTGCCGAGGTGGTGGTGCGGTTCCAGGGCGGGCATAATGCGGGCCATACCCTGGTCATCGAAGGCGAAACCTATAAACTTTCAGCACTTCCTTCTGGCGTGGTCAGAAAGGGCAAGCTCTCGATCATCGGCAATGGCGTGGTGGTCGATCCCTGGGCGCTTCTCAAAGAGATCGAAGGGCTGCGCAGCCAGGGTGTGTCGGTCGGTCCCGAGAGCCTGCGCATCGCCGAGAACGCGCCGTTGATCCTGCCGATCCACGGTGAGCTGGATCGCGCCAAGGAACGCGTGAAGTCCGAGCAGAACAGCGGTGTGGGCAAGATCGGCACGACCGGACGCGGCATCGGCCCCGCCTATGAGGACAAGATCGCACGCCGCGCCATCCGCATGTGCGACCTCGCCGATCCCGACTTGCTAGCGCGCAAGATCGATGACTTGTTGCTGCATCACAATGCCCTTCGCCGCGGCCTGGGCGAGGAGAAAATCGAGCCGGGCCCCTTGGCACAGCAGCTTCTCGATCTCGCCCCAAAGCTGCTGCCCTATACCGAACCGGTCTGGCTCCGACTAGCTGAGCTTCGCAGGCGGGGCGCGAGAATCCTGTTCGAGGGGGCACAAGGCGCTATGCTCGATGTCGACCACGGCACCTATCCCTTCGTGACCTCTTCGAACACGCTGGCGGCTGCTGCCGCCTCCGGTTCCGGGACGGGGCCGGATGCCGTCGGCTACGTGCTGGGCATCACCAAGGCCTACACCACGCGGGTCGGCGAAGGCCCCTTCCCCACGGAACTCGACGATGAGGTCGGCCAAGGTCTCGGCGAGCGCGGCAACGAGTTCGGCACGGTCACCCAGCGGCCGCGCCGCTGCGGCTGGTTCGATGCAGTCATGGTGCGCCAGGCCATCAAGGTCGGCGGCATCCATGGCATGGCGCTCACCAAGCTGGACGTGCTGGATGGCATGGAAACGCTCAAGATCTGCACCGCCTATCACCATTACGGCCAGACCCTGCATCATCTGCCGAGCAGCGTCAGCACGCAGGCAGGGGTCAAGCCGATCTATGAAGAGCTGGAAGGCTGGTCGGACAGCACGCGCGGCGCGCGCAGCTTCGCAGACCTGCCGGCACAGGCCGTGAAATATATCAAGCGCCTGGAAGAGCTGGTCGAAGCGCCTGTCGCCCTTCTTTCCACCAGTCCGGATCGTGACGATACCATCCTTCTGCGAGACCCGTTCGCGGACTGACGCCGAGCATTCCGAGAGCCCGGTCGATCGGCGGCAACTCATAGCGCTTTAGTTGAGCATCGATAAAAGCCTTTATTTGAAGGCGCTAGATGGCTATGGATAATCCACAGCGCTAATAAGCTCGTCACCGTTTCAGGGCCAAATGAGTATCCAGATGAAGTCCGCACAGCAACGCCATGATCAGCAAGAGAATCATGACCCCACCACCCAGAGCTTCGTGAACAATAAACTGCCAGACAGCTTCGCCATGCTCGCCAGGGAGCTCTGGGTCGCATCATCCGGCAGCGATGGGCGCCTGAGCTCAGCGCTCGGCCGGGTGATGAGCTGGCGGCTGGAGGAAGCGGAAGACATTCTCGACAGCGAGCTTCGCCAGATCAAACGGCGCCTGACCCGGGTGGGTGAAGTCGAGGAAGCTGCCGGCATGGTGCTGCGCTACATCCGAGCTGCGCAGGAAGGCACCTCTCAGATCAACCTGCGAATCATGGCCAAGGTGATCCGCGGGCTAGCCGCGCGCTCGAGGTCCAAGGCCTCGGATTTTCTCCGCTATGCCGATGCCGTCGCCTCGCTGACCGTCGAAGAGATCTGCGTCGTCACCTGCCTTTTGGAAAAGACCGTCGAACTGGACGAACTCGGTATCTCGAAAGACCGGGACAACAAGGCCTGGTCGCAGATGATCGACGACCTGGTGCCCCGCATGTTCACCGATCAGCAGCATGTGGCGGAAATCCTCCTGGCGGCTTCGCGCACGGGCCTGGTGACCAAGGCGGCCCCCTTCAAGCTCGGCCCGTTCTGCACCACCCCCTTCCTGCATGATTTGGCAGAGCTCGCCTCGCTGCAGCGGGCGATCACCGAAGAAGGCCTGGACTGATCAAAAAACCGTGAACTCCCTCGACATGCGGATACACCGTTAATATCCCGTTAACCTAGTTTATGCATGAATCGGCAGGAATGGCTCAGTCGGGGTTTCAGGACAGCATCCTTCCCCAATTGGAGATAACGGAATGATGAAGACGGCATGGCTCGCTCTCGGATGCTTCATGCTCGCAAGCTGCACGACCAATCCTGACGGCACCCAGTCCGTCAACAGGACGGCTGTCGGCGGTGCGATCGGCGCGGTGGCAGGCGGCATCATCGGCAACCGGCTCGACAAAAAGGGCAGTCGCACCGGCGGCACCATTGCGGGCGCGGTCGCGGGTGCTGCGGCTGGCGGCGGCATCGGCTACCTTTTCGACAAACAGGAGCGTGAGTTCGAAGAGGAGCTGGCCCGCGAGCAGGAAGCGAATCAGATCGAGATCGAGCGTGTCAGGGACGATCTCCTGAAACTGACGCTGGACAGCGAAGTGTCTTTCGATTTCGACAGCGCGGCGATCAAGCCCGCTTTCGCGCCCAGCCTGACCAAGCTTGCCAATGTTCTCGCCAAATATGATCGCAACCAGGTGACGATCGTCGGCCATACCGACAGCAGCGGCTCCGATGCCTATAATCAGGGGCTCTCGGTGCGTCGCGCGGAATCGGTGGTCAGCGAATTGGCGTCACGCGGCGTCCCCAACAACATGATGCGCGCCGAAGGCCTAGGCGAGACCCAGCCCCGCGCCGACAACGACACCGAAGCCGGCCGTCAGCTGAACCGCCGGGTCGAGATCCTGATCCAGCCGGATCCATCGGCGGTCTGAACCGCCGTTTCGTCATCGCCCGGCGAAACGGCCATCCGCCCAGCGGATTGGATCGGCTTGGGCGTTGGCGTCGGCCATGCTAAAGGGGCCATGATCGCTTTTTGCGTCGGGCGGCATTCGCCCGACGATCGTCTCTTCAACGTCGGACGACATGGCCCCACCTCTGCTCAGCCTGCGCAACGCGCATCTCAAAATCGGCGCTCAGACTCTGTTCGCGGATCTCGACGCCGCGATCGGACGGGACGATCGCATCTGCCTGGTCGGCCGAAACGGTGCGGGCAAGTCGACCCTGCTGAAAGCGATCGCCGGTCAGATCGAACTGGACGGCGGTGAGCGTTTCCTGCAGGCGCGCACCACCGTCGCCTACCTGCCGCAGGACCCCAAGCTTCCAGCGGAAACAACGGCCATCGAGGCAACGCTTGAGAGCCTGTCCGACGATCAGCACCCGGAGACGAACCGCCATCTCGCCCTCTGGGCGCTCGCCCGCTTCGACATCGATCCCGACCTTGCAACGGGCGCCGTTTCCGGCGGAGAAGCCAGGCGCATCGCGCTTGCACGCGCGCTTATCGGCGATCCCGAGATCCTGCTTTTGGATGAGCCGACCAACCATCTGGACATACAGGCGATCGAACGTCTCGAAGGCGATCTCCGCTCCTTTCGCGGCGCCATCGTCATGATCAGCCATGACCGGCGCTTTCTCTCATCGCTTTCGAAACGCACCTGGTGGCTGGACCGCGGCCAGGTTCGGGTTCTGGATCAGGGCTTCGATGGCTTCGAGACGTGGTCGCAGGAGGTTCTTGCCCAGGAGGAGGCGGAGCTTCACCGCTTGAACAAGGCGATTGAAGCCGAAACCGAATGGGTGCATTTCGGCGTCACCGCGCGCCGAAAACGCAATCAGGGCCGCCTTCGACGCCTGCATGCCATGCGCCAGGAGCGCGCCGAGCATGTTCGCCCCGAGGGTCAGGTCAAACTGGAAGGGCAGAGCGCAAACGTCAGCGGGCGTCTGGTGATCGAAGCGACATCGATCAGTAAATCCTTCGGCGAACGGACCATTATCAAGGATTTCTCGACACGCATCATGCGCGGTGACCGGGTCGGCATTATCGGACCGAACGGTGCCGGCAAGACCACGCTGATCAAGCTCCTGACCAGCGACCTCGTCCCGGATGAGGGCGAGGTTCGCCTCGGCACCAAGCTCGATGTCGCCTCGATCGACCAGCGACGCGACACGCTCGATCCTGCCAAAAGCCCCTGGCAGACACTCTGTCCGGACGGCGGCGATCAGGTCGAGGTGCAGGGACGATTTCGCCATGTCGTCGGTTATCTCCGGGACTTTCTGTTTCGGCCGGAACAACTGCGCACCCCCTTGAAGGCGCTATCCGGCGGCGAGCGCAATCGGCTGCTGCTCGCAAAGCAGCTGGCCAAGCCGGCCAATCTCCTGGTCATGGACGAGCCCACCAACGATCTCGACATGGAGACCCTCGATCTCCTGCAGGAGATGCTGACCGACTTCGACGGCACGCTGCTCCTCGTCAGCCACGACCGCGACTTCCTCGATCGTCTCGTCACCAGCACCATCGCCTTCGAAGGCGACGGCAGGGCACGGGAATATGCAGGCGGCTACACCGACTACCTCCGCCAACTGCCGCCGGCAGACGGTCGACTTAAGCAGTCGGATCCGGCTGAGACGACGTCGTTGCCGAAGAGGGATCATCGCCAGGCGGGGAGGCTGGCCAAGCAGCTGGAACGGGATCGCGCCAGGCTGGAGAAGCGGATCGATCGGCTCGAGACGGAAAAAAAGGCGCTGGAATCGACGCTTGCCGATCCCGATCTCTTTACCAAAAATCCGGATCTGTTCGCCGCGAAGTCTGACGAGCTGACCAAAGTTCAGAGCCAGCTCGACGAGGCGGAGGAAAGCTGGCTCACCCTCGAACTCGAAGCCGAGCAGGCCTCATGAGCCCGTCCGAAAACCCGCCTCGCCTCCTCCGCTCGGACGGCCGCCCGGCGCGCATCGCCGTGGTGCACGAATGGTTCGATCATTTCTACGGATCGGAACGGGTCGCGGCCGAGATGCTCGCCTGTTTTCCAGGCGCGGACGTCTTCACGCTGGTCGATATCATGACCGGCGAAGCGAGACGTTTTCTCGACGGGACGAAGATCACCACCTCCTTCATTCAGCGCCTCCCCTTCGGCAGCTCGCCGCGCTTTCGCCACTATCTGCCGCTTTTCCCGCTGGCGATCGAGCAGTTCGACCTCAGCGGCTACGACCTGGTGCTCTCCAGCAGCCATGCGGTCGCCAAGGGCGTGCTGACCGGACCGAACCAGCTGCACATCGCCTATGTGCACACGCCGATGCGCTATGCCTGGGAATTGCAGCACGACTATCTCAAGCAATCCGGCCTCGATCGCGGGATCAAGGGCGCGCTCGCCCGCTATCTGATGCACCGCCTTCGCATCTGGGACCTGAGGACCGTGAACGGCGTCGACCGGTTCATCGCGAACTCCGCCTATGTGGCAAGGCGTATCGAAAAGACCTATCGACGGGAGAGCGAGGTGATCCATCCGCCGGTCGACGTGGATCGCTTCACGCTCAAAGCCGAAAAAGAAGACCACTATCTCGCGGCGTCGCGCTTCGTTCCCTACAAGCACACCGAGACGATCGTCGACGCCTTCATCGGCATGCCGGAAAAGCGTCTCCGGGTCATCGGCGACGGGCCGGGCCTGAAAGCGGCGCAGGCCAGGGCGACGTCCAACATCACCTTTCTCCCGCCCCAGCCCTTCGAGACGCTGGCGCGTGAGATGCGTGAGGCCAAGGCCTTCATCTTCGCGCCTGAAGAAGACTTCGGCATCACACCGGTCGAAGCGCAGGCCGCGGGCACGCCGGTGATCGCCTATGGTGCTGGCGGAGCGCTGGAAACCGTGCGCGATGTCGGCGGTGCGAGGCCGACCGGCCTGTTTTTCGACGCGCAGACGCCGGAAGCCATCCAGCGCGCCGTCCATCGCTTCGAACGCGAGGGCGACGTGATCACGCCGGATCATTGTCGGACCAATGCCGAGCGCTTCGCCACCAAGCACTTCCAGGAACGCTACACCGACTTCGTGACCGAAGCCTGGGTTGCCGCCGGTGGCCATCTTGCGGAACTGGACGAGGCCAAAGTCGCCTGAAACCGGGCCCTTCCGGCAAGATGAAAAAAACGTCATCTCCGCGAAAGACATTGTTCACGCATCAGCACCACATCGCTGTCTCGAGTGCCTGAAATCAAGCCTGGTCAAGACCCTGAAGAGGCAAGGCCAGGCATATGGATGGAGACATCGATGAACAGCTTTGAGAAGATAACCAAGGAACCCAAGCAGCGGCGTGGACCGGCCCTTGCCCTCGCTTTGTCCTCCGCTGCAGCCATTGGTCTGCTCGCCGGCATCAATGCCGTGCCGACCAGCCATGCCGAGACCCCGACGCCGCTCACCAGCGCGCCCTGGGCCGGCTATGCGGATTTGATCGAGCAGATCATGCCGAGCGTGGTCACCGTGACCACAATGGTGGACCGGGATGCCGACCCTGTCGCCGAACGCGCGCTCCCCCCGCGTGAATTCGGCGGCATGGATGAGGAAATGCAACGATTTATGGAGCGTTTCTTCGGCGAACGCGGCATGCCCGGTCCACGCGGCCCGATGCCCTACGGACGAGGCCCGGTTTCCGGCGCCGGGTCCGGTTTCATCATCGACGAAAGCGGTCTGATCGTCACCAACGACCACGTCATTCAGAATGCCGACGAAGTGACGGTGACGCTGAACGACGGCCGTGAGTTCGAGGCCGAGGTGGTCGGCACTGATCCGGACACCGACCTCGCTCTTCTTCGCATCGAAGCCGAGCAGCCCCTGCCGGTCGCCAAATTCGCAAACAGCGACAGCGTGCGCGTCGGCGATGCCGTCATCGCCATCGGCAATCCCTTCGGCCTTGGCGGCACCGTGACCTCGGGCATCGTCTCGGCGAAAGCGCGCGAGATCGGCGCTGGTCGCTATGACGACTTCCTGCAGATCGACGCGCCGATCAATCGTGGCAATTCCGGCGGCCCGACCTTCAACCTTGAAGGCGAGGTGATCGGCGTCAATACGGCGATCCACAGCCCGACCGGCGGCAATGTCGGCATCGGTTTCGCGATCCCCGCAAACCTCACCCAAAAAATCGTCGCCGATCTCGAAGACGACGGCCAGGTCGAGCGCGGCTGGCTCGGCGTTCACATCCAGGCCGTCGACGACGATCTTGCCGAAGGTCTCGGCCTCGACGACGCCCGCGGCGCACTGATCGCTCGCGTCACCGAGGACGGCCCTGCCGCCGCTTTCGGCATCGAGCAGGGCGACGTCATCATCAGCTATGACGGTCAGACGATCGAGACGCTGCGCGATCTTACCCGCGTGGTCGCCGACACTGTTCCTGGCACGGAGACCGAGGTCGTCGTCTGGCGTGATGGTGGCGAGCAGACGCTGACCGTCGAAATCGCGCAAATGCCCACCGAGCAGACGATGGCGAGCTTGGACAGCGACGAGCAGCTGGACGAAGACGCGCCCAAGCTCGGCTTGGCGCTGGCCAGGCTCGACGACCAGATCAGGTCCGAGATGGATCTGCCTCAAGGCACCGATGGCGCCGTGGTCACCAACGTTCTGCCCGGCAGCCCTGCCGCCGAAAAAGGGCTCCGTCAGGGTGACGTGATCATCGAAGCGGACAATCAGTCGGTCACCGATCCCAAAACGGTCGCCGATGCCGTTAAGGCCGCCGCCGAGCGCGGCGAGAAGGCCATCCTCCTCCTGATCAAGCGCGGCGACCAGGACCGCTTCATCGCCGTCCGCATCGACCAGGCCTAGCGAACACGGCGGGTGCGGCCGCGCGGCAGGCGCGCTCTGCGGCGAGGACGCTGTCGCGGAGCTTGACTGGAAACGAAGGGAAGTGGAACCGGTGGCTTGCCGCCGGTTCCGCTATGTCTAAGAGCCCATTTTGAGACTTATTGAATGATTTCATCGTGTTGCAATCGAGATCAGGCAAGAAAGAGGCCGCAGGGCGATACGGCGTATCGGTCAAGGTCGATGACGCGGCCTGGACCGGTTGCGGCGCGACCCTTCGGGTGGCCTTGTCCCTGGCGTCTGCGTCGTCCCTTGACACTTGCGGTGCGCCGCACCGCGGCGCGCCAAGCTCCTCGCAGCCACTCATGGACAAGGCCATGAAATCACTCGATAACTCGCAAAATGGGCTCTAAGATGTCGTCTATGCAAATCCTATTGATCGAAGACGATGCCGATGCCGCCGACTACCTCGTCAAGGGCCTGAAGGAAAGCGGCCATCACGTGGAGCAGGCGGACAACGGGCGCGATGGGCTGATCAAGGCGGCCGCGGATGCGTTCGACGTGCTGATCGTCGACCGCATGCTGCCCGGCCTGGACGGCCTCAGCCTCGTGCAGCATCTGCGCGCCACCGGCAATGCGACGCCGGTGCTCTTCCTCTCGGCCCTCGGCGAAGTCGATGACCGCGTTAAGGGGCTTCGCGCCGGCGGCGATGACTATCTGGTGAAGCCTTACGCTTTCGCCGAGCTGCTCGCCCGTATTGAAACCCTGGGGCGGCGCCCCCAGGCGGCGCCGGTGTCGACCACGCTCAAGATCGCCGATCTGGAAATGGATCTCCTGGGTCGGAAGGTTACCCGCGGCGAGCAGGTGATCGACCTTCAGACCAAGGAGTTTCAGCTCCTCGAGGTGATGATGCGCCATGCCGGCCAGGTCATGACCCGCACCATGCTGCTGGAGAAGGTCTGGGACTATCATTTCGATCCGCAGACCAATGTCATCGACGTGCATATCAGCCGCCTTCGCCAGAAGATCGACCGCGATTTCGACCAGCCGCTGATCCATACGGTACGCGGCGCGGGATATTGTCTGCGTGCGCCCGATCAGACTTCTTGACACCACCGCCTTTCGGCTGACGCTGATCTATCTCGGCCTGTTCGGCCTCTCGGCGCTGGCACTGCTCGGCTATCTCTATTTCGCGACCGCCGGCTTCATGACCCGGCAGACCACGGAAACCATCCAGGCGGAAATCGCCGGCCTCGCCGAGCAATACAGAACACAAGGCCTCCCCAGGCTGAGCCAGGTCATCGAACAGCGAAGCGCCGCTCAGCCGCACCGCGCCAGCATCTATCTCTTGACCGACCAGGCCGGCCGCTGGGTTGCTGGCAATATCGACCGCTGGCCGGACGCCACGCCTGGCGCGGATGGCTGGATGACCTTTCCGATTACCGTCGAGCCGGAGGGCCTCAGGGCGGAAAACCGGCGCGCCGTCGCCCAGCGTTTCCGTCTGCGCGGCGGCTATCGCCTGCTGGTGGGGCGCGAGGTCGAAGATCGCCTGCAGTTGCAGACCCAGATCAAAAAGGCGCTAGGCTGGGGCATCGGGCTCACCTTGCTGCTCGGCATGGCCGGCGGCCTCCTGATGAGCCGCGGGCTTCTTCGCCGGGTGGATGGGATCAACCGCACGACCGAGCGCATCATGGCGGGCGATCTCAGCCGGCGCATCGCGCTCAAGGGATCGCGCGACGAGTTCGACCAGCTCGCCGCCAATCTCAACGCCATGCTCGAACAGATCGAGCGCCTCCTGAACGGCATGCGTCAGGTCACCGACAATATCGCCCACGATCTCAGAACGCCGCTCAACCGCATGCGTTCACGCATCGAGGTGGCGCTGCTCGCCGAGGAGGACCGCGAGGCCCTGCGCCCCGTGCTCGAGCAGACGCTGAGCGATGCGGAAACCATGATCGGCACGTTCAACGCCCTTCTCGCGATCGCCCGCGCCGAAGCCGGCAGCGAGCGCGCCGCGTTCGAGGAGGTGGACCTGGGCCAGATCGTGGGCGACGTCGTCGAGCTCTATCAGCCGCTTGCCGAGGACCGGCAGCAGACGATCGACACGACGCTGGCCGCCGACCAGAGGATACAGGCCAACCGCCATCTGCTGTCGCAAACGCTCGCCAATCTTCTGGACAATGCCATCAAATACACGCCGGAAGGCGGTGCGATCACGGTCACGCTCGAGGCAGGGCCAGCGATTACCATCGCTGATCAGGGTCCCGGCATTCCCGCCGATGATCGCGAACGGGTCCTCGAGCGCTTCGTCCGCCTCGACAAGACGCGGACCACCGCAGGAAACGGCCTCGGTCTCAGCCTGGTCAATGCCGTCGCCAAGCTTCACGACGCCGAATTGACCCTCGACGACAACGCGCCCGGGCTCAGAGTGAAGCTGAAATTCCAGCCCCTGCCCAAAAAGCGCAGCGAGGGCCGCAAGCGAGAGCCGTCATCGGCCAAAGATAAGGTGCCAGCGGCCAAGATCGAGCAGCAAAGCGCGTCTTGAACCGAGGTCGCTACTGTAGCGTAACGATAACCCGCTCAGCGATCTGCAGATGCGCGCTTTTGAGCCGAAAGCGCATCGCCGTCGCCCAGTTCGTCACAGACCTTCGGCGCCAGAAGCTCGGCCATCACCTCATGGCCGACAGGGTTCATATGGCCATAGCCAAGCGCCGTGTTCTCGAAGCCGTGGAAATGACGGTCGCCTGCAACGGCCTGCATATCCGCAACCAGAGGGAACACGGGATAACCGCCTCTTTTACCGAAGCTCGCGAGCTGACGATCCGGAAACAACAGATCGTCGACCCCAAGCTTGGCGATAAGGCCCTCACGATGGGCTGACGTCGGGTGGGTCTCGATGGATGTCGGGATCGTCACCACCATGAAGGTCGCGCCATCGGCTTTGACCTTCTTATCGATCTCGCTGAGCAATCGCTCCGTCAGCGCCCAGGCCTCGACCAGATCCGGATCGACATCACCGCCATCGAGCGGATGATAGACATCGGTCTCGATGCCAGCTTCGATGGCCCCAGCCCCTTCTTTCCGATCCTGCCCCTTCTTCCAAACGCTCCAGTGACGGCGCACCTCGTTGACCAACTGCAGCACTCTCGAGCTCTGCACGCCGGTATAGACGACCTGTTTCCAGACCGGCAGCGGCGCCGGCGGTGTCAGGCTAAGTTCGCCATCTTTCAGATCATGAAAGGGCCTGTGCATCTTCCAGTCGGTCCTGCCGACGGAAAGCGCCCGCGAATTTTCCCGAACGTCATTGCCGGCAAAGAAACCGAGCAGGACCAGATCCGGCTCAAAGCGTCGAGCATCCGTCTCATAGACCAGGAGGGACTGGGTGGTGCTGTAGCCGCCGATGCCGAAATTCATCACCTCGACAGCCTTGCCGCCGAGTGCGGAACAAGCCTCAAGCGCCTCGCCCAGACGATGCCAATAGGTCTCCTCGATCGGCATCTGCCGTGCTTCGGTGAAGCTGTCGCCCAAAACAGCAATACGGAAGGTGCCCGGCGGCGGTGTCAGATCATGCTCCCCGTCGCGATAGCCCAGGCTGTTGATCTCGAGGAAGGCCTCCCCTTCCTTTCGGTACCAACCGGACTGGCCGGGCATGAGTTTCACGCCACGGACATCGTCATAGACATCGAAGACTGGAAAACTGATTCCGGCCAGCCGCAGCCCGACTTCGGCCAGTGCGACACTGACCACACAGGCGATCACGATCGTCATGATCCCGAGCGACCAACGGATGCCACCGTTCTGCGGCATGGTTCCTCCATAGGCATTTTTTGGACCCGCTGCCTCATCCTTGCGCAGCCGGTCTTATTGGGCTGCGGACGGTAGCGCCCCTGCCTTATGGCCGCAAGAGCCGATCAGAGTTCCTTCCTGATGTCGACGATGCGCATAAGCGCCACGATCATCAGGATCACCAAGCCCAAAAGCACGATCGCATTCGCGGCCGCCGGCGGGAATTGGAGGTAGGAAAGCTCGGTCCAGATCGCCTTGCCGATCGAAGCGACCTTGCCGCCGCCAAGCACGTTGACGGTCACGAAGTCGCCCATGACGATCGTAAGCACGAAGATTGAACCGATGGCGATGCCGGGTTTGCAAAGAGGGATGACGACGTTCCAGAGCGTCTGCCAGCCACTCGCGCCGGCGTCATAGGCGGCTTCGAGCAGGCTTTTGTCGATGCGGAGCATGGAGTTGAAGATCGGAACGATCATGAAGAGCGTGTAGAGGTGGACGAAGCCCAGGATCACCGAGAAGTCCGAATAGAGCAGCCACTCCTGCGGCTCATCGACGATGCCCACATCGATCAGGGCGTTATTGACCAGACCGTTTCGACCAAGCAACGGGATCCAGGAGATCATACGGATCACGTTCGAGGTCCAGAAAGGGATGGTGCAGAGGAGAAAGAGTGCGATCTGCCAGGTCAACGTCTTGACGTGGAAGGCGAGGAAATAGGCGATGGTGAAGCCAAGAATCAGGGTGATCAGCCAAACAATGAGGCAGAATTGAACCGTTTTCCAATAGGTCTTCCAGGTGACGTTCGAGGAAAAGACGTCGTCGTAATTCTGGGTGGTGAAGTCGGGGATCAGGATCTGATAGGCCTGGTAGTCAAAGAACGAGACCACCACCACCAGAATCATCGGAACGATGAAAAAGGCCAGAAAGACGAGCGCCAGCGGCCCCACCTGAAGATAAGGGGCGATGCGCCCCGTCATTGACTTGCCCCAGTGCGAGGCGCACTGCCTTGACTTGCTTCGTCACTGACGGCCAATCGTGTCCTCCTTTGCAAGCCAGCCGTCCGCCTGACAGGTGGATGCCCGGGTCAAGCCCGGGCATGACGCCTCGTGTGTGACTTCTCGTCTGAAGCTATCCACGAACGTCTCCACCCGTGTCAGGCAAGTCCAGCCCCGGCGTGCTACGCCGCGACGAACTCGTTCCATTTGCGGACCATGTAGCGGTCCTCGTCCATCACCGTGTTCCAGACGGCGACGGCGCCCATGCGATCCCAGTAGGAGCCGCCATCGCGGATCTCGCCGGCCTTGGCGATTTCCTCGCCGGTCGGGCTGACCACCGGGTTGGCGGCTTCCTTGCCCTCCATCCAGTAGTCCCACTCCCAGCCTTCCATCTGCGACTGCGCTGTTTCGAGCACGGCGGTGTAGTAGCCCTGGCGATTGAGGAAAGCGCCGGCCCAGCCCGAGAGATACCAGTTGATGAACTCGTAGCAGGCATCAAGCATCTTGCCTTCCACATGGGTCGGGATGCCGAGACCGGCGGCCCAGGCGCGGTAGCCTTCCTTCAAGGGCTGGTAGACGCAAGGAATGCCCTGCTGGCGCACCTTGGTGATCGCGGGCGACCACATGGACTGGATCACCACCTCGCCCGAAGCCATCAGATTGACGCTCTCATTGAACTCCTTCCAAAGCGCCCGGAACTGGCCGGCCTGCTTGGCTTCGATCATGAGCGCGATGGTCTTGTCGATCTCCTCGGTGGTCATGTTGCCCATGTCTTCGTAGGTCACCTCGCCGGTGGCCTGGGCGACCATGCCGGCGTCCATGATGCCGATCGCCGGGATGTTGAGGATCGAGGCCTTGCCCTGGAATTCCGGGTTCAGCAGCTCGGCCCAGGTCTCGATCGGCCGGCCGATCAGATCAGGGCGGATGCCGAGCGTATCGGCATTGTAGACCGTCGGGATCAGGGTCATGAAGTCCGTGGGTTCTTCCGCGAACTCAGTGGACTCGCCGCCTGTCAGATAGCTGACCTTGATCGGCGCGATGCCGGTGCGGGAGGTCTTGGTGCCATCGGGCAATTCACCCTTGGTGAAGATCGGCACGACCTTGTCATAATTGGCGATCTTGGATGTATCCATGCCCTTCAGATTGCCGGAGGGCACGATCTTCTTCAGCATCCAGTATTCGCTGTCCAGCAGGTCGAACGAGGTCGGCTGGGTGACCGCGCGCTTGACCACGTCGTCCGAGGTCAGCGTGGTGTACTGGATGTCGATACCGATATCTTCCTTGCACTTCTCGGCAAGCTCGCGGAACGCGTTCACGCCGGTGCCGGCATAGCGGATGGTGATCGGATCGTCCGCGTGAACTGCCGGAAAACCGTCGATCACGCCAGCGCCGGCTGCAAGGCCTACGGTGGCGGCGGTGCCCTTCAGAACCGTGCGGCGCGAGACGCCGGCGGCGTCAGGCTTAACCTTGTCCAACTTCTTAGTCTTGTCGGTCATGAGATCCTCCTTCTTATTTACTCGTTGGTTCATTCCTCAGCTGAGCAGATGCGCATCCTTCGCATCCCAGCCTACGGTCACCCGATCGCCGACGGCGACCGGTCGATCGAAGAAACGCGCTTCGTCCATGGTAATCGAGAACTCGTCGAAGCCATCGGCGTGCAGGCGAAGGGCGACGAGCGCGCCTTGATATTCCACCAGCCCGACGGTTGCAGCGAGATGATTGGCGGTGTCGGCGTCCGCGTCAGGCTGGAGCCCGATCTTGTCAGCGCGAAGCGCAAAGGTGACCTCGCTGCCAGACGCCGCCTCGGATGTTTTCCCGACGCTGAACCGCTCGCCACCCGGCCCGCGCAGAACCAGTTGATCACCGTCGGCCGCATCGACCTTACCCGACAGCACATTGTGGCCGCCGATGAAACGGGCGACGAAGGGGGATTTCGGCTGATTATAGACTTCGCGTGGCGCGCCGGTCTGTTCGATCTCGCCGTCATTCATGACGACCACCAGATCCGCCAGCGCCATCGCTTCTTCCTGGCTGTGGGTCACGTGGACGAAGCTGATGCCAAGTTCCATCTGGAGGCGCTTCAACTCCTCACGCATGCGAATGCGCAAAAACGGATCGAGGGCGGAGAGCGGCTCATCCAAGAGCAACACGCTCGGGTTGGTGGTAAGCGCGCGCGCAAGCGCCACACGCTGCTGCTGGCCACCGGATAGCTGAGCCGGCTGACGCTCGGCATAGGCTTCCATGTGCACGAGTTCCAGGAGTTCTTTCGCTTTCGCATGTCGCTCAGCAGTCGGAACGCCGCGCATCTTCAATCCGAAGGCGACATTATCGAGGCAGTTCAAATGCGGAAACAGCGCGTAGTTCTGGAACATCATCGCGGTGCCGCGCTGCGCCGGCGGCAGATCGTTGACCACCTCGCCTCCGATGGCGATATCGCCATCGGAAAGCCGTTCGTGACCGGCGATCAATCTCAGCGTGGTCGTCTTCCCGCAGCCGCTCGGTCCCAGGAGACAGCAATAGCTACCGCCGGGAATGCGCAGGGACACGCCATCGACAGCGATCGTTGCGCCATATCGCTTAACGACGGCTGCAAGCTCGACATCGGCCGCTTTGACCAATTCCTGTTAGGCCTCCCACCCCTACCGGCGACACCGTCCTGCAACTTTCTTCGGACTAGGGGGCATTGGCTTTGCCCGTCCGCTGAACCGTGTCATTACCAGCAATCCTTGTGCCAGGACGAAAACAGCCGGTTTTGTTACCACCTTCCCGATTTTTGCCGCATTTTTGATCACTGCCAGCGTCAAAAGCACGTTAACTGAGCTTTTGTTGTTCGCCTAGGGCCTTCGATGATGCGGAATGGGGCAGCTTGGACGTGCGTGCCGCCTTGCCGCCCGATCACGACGGGTCATATAGGAAAGATTGTTTCGGAGCTCACCGCTGCTTGAGCAGGAGCGCGGCCTTACGCCGACAGGCGGACCTGTTGCCAGAGACTAGGTTGGTATCATGTATGAGCTGCTGATCATCGCCTGCCTTGCCGGCCAGCCGACCAAATGCGAAGAATTCCATCTTCCGTTCGAGGCGCCGACGGGCATCGGAATGTGCATGCATCATGCACAGTTTCGCCTGATAACATGGATGAGAGTGATGCCGGGATGGGACGTTAAGAAGTGGACCTGCGGTCTGCCGAAGACCTGACGTTGCCGCTGGAGATCCTTGTCATCGGAATTATGGCAAACAAGCAACAGTTAGAGCCGCACCCGTTCGCCGATCGTTTTTAAGCTTCAAGCAACCAACTGTGAACAAAACGAAACCAGCGGTAAAGACAGCTCAGCCAAAGGGATTGCCGAGCGAGTTCTGGTCGATTTGCAACAGTTGGTCGCTGATGGAAGCCGGTGACGAATGGCTGTAGTGGGACGGCACCGTCAGCGAGATGGCGCAGGTGAAGGCCAGGGCGAGAATTCCAATCAAAATAAGCCGTCGCATCGCTTTGTGTCCTTCCCTCGTCGGTCTGTATGTCTGATCTTATAACGCTGCTTGTTCGGGATTGGATAGGCCTAATCGGTGCATATGTGTCGAAATCGATACATAGCGTTGTTCAAAAGCCACAAAATCTCCAATCCCGATGTCACGATCTGTCGGAAGCCCTTCACCAGCCTTGGCTTTCGTCACCCCGAAGGGCCTTTCTCGACGACGCCAAAGACCGCCTCTTGGCTGTTGTTTGACTTTTTAGACACAGATTGCTGAACGCTCTCTGAACAAGCGCAACAAAATCCGGATCTGGCAGAAAAAGGGGAGCGACGCCGTCATCTCAGCGCTTGGGGCGGCCGTTATTTCGGCCGTCGCCGAGGCTTCGAACCAGGCTAGAGCACGTAGATGCGCCGTCCGGCCATGCGCTCGATCGTCGAGCGTTCCCGTTCGGACATGGGGCGGAGAACCCTGGCGACGGCCATGAAAGCACTACCCGTCACCGCCATGCCTACGACGTTCCAGAGCCAGGTATCGGGATGATAGCTGTGGAAGAACCAGCCGATCGCGACGGTGACCAGTCCCGCCGCCAGAATGCGCAATTGCCCGGACAAGCCCGCCTGCAGGCGATACCCGTTGCTCCTGAGCTGATAAATGATCGCAGCGACACAAAGAGCATCCGCAATCACAAGGGCCAGAACCAGCCCGGATGCTTCGAGCCCTGCATAGACCAGAACGATCGCGATCGGGACCACCAGAGGCAGGAATAGCGAGGCCCTGCTCATATAGGAGACCTTCTCGATCGTATTGCACAAGGCCAGCAGCACCTGGCGGTGATTGTCGATCAGCATCAGCAGCAGGAACAGCAGCATCAAACCGTGAGCATCGGCATATTTGCCGCCCGACAACAAGGCCAGAATCTCGGCGCCATAGACCGCGAAGATCGCGATGGCCGCTGCGAGGATGTAGTTAGACACCTTGAGAATGATGATGAGCTGCCGATTCAGATCATCGAAGCTTCCGGTCTTGGTGTATTGGGACACAAGCCGGGGACGATAAAGGCCGGAGAACAGATGCGCCGGCAGAAACCGGTTCAGCTGGGTGAAGAGCGTCTGGCAAAAGCCGTAAGGCGCAACGGCGAGGGTGGTGAGCAGATGGGGGGCCGCGGTCATCACGGCATAGCCGCTGCCGGACATGCGCAGCACTTCGTTGGCATAGCTGTTGGCGGCGAACTGCGTGATCGTTCGCCAGGACGGCATCCTGTCCGATGTTGGTGTGGCGTCATAGGGAAACTGGCCGAGGAGATAGCGAAGCTGAAAGAAGGCGGCAACGGCGGCAACGACGGTTGCCAAGATCTCGCCGATGATGACGTGGTTGAGGGTCAATTGCCCCGCCATGAGCCAGACTATGAACAGTGCAGCCAGAAAAACCAGATGGCGGATCGTGGTGTTGCCTTGGCTATGCGCCTGCTGAAGCAGCGCCTGGAAGACGATGTCTCTCAAAAATGTCATCAGTGCAAACGGGATCAGAATGATGACGTAGAGGGTGAAGGCAGGGATCCAATCCTCATGATCTGAGACGGTCAGGAAGTATTTGCCCACCCAGTAAAAGACGCCTGCCATCGCCAGGATCACGCCCAGCCTGAGGCTTGTCATGATGATGATGAACCGGCGCAGCGAATGGGAATTCAGGGTGGAGCGCAGCTGCGGCACATACCGGTCGACCGCCCAGTTGATGCCGAAGCGCGAGAGATAGGTCGCAAGTTCGACAAAGGCGAGCAGCCAAGCATAGATCGCAAAGTCGTTTTTCGAGAGACTGGAAGCGATCAGTGCGAAGATCCCGATACTGAGAGTCGCATTGATCCCTTTACCGCCCGTGAAAACCAACGTGTTCCATCGGAGGCGGTTGATTGAGTAGTACTCAGCCTGATCAACTGAAGCCATAAAACCTGCCGTTATCGATGTGTATCAAGCATAGGAAAAGACGTAGCCGGAAGTTCAGAAGCGGTCATAAAAGCCGACATCACTCAAGCAGCTTTGCGATCATGGGCCAATGAACCGAACGCCGCCAGCCGATCACGCAGCGCTTTTTGGCTGGCCTGCCCCATCAGACTGCGGGACAGAATTCCGAGCAGCGATCTTGGCCCGATGACGCCGCGACTCAAGGCCTTGAACGCGGGAGCTATGGTCTTGGCCCATCGATCTCGCTCATAAAGATGAGCAAGATGCGTCACCTCGAAGGCCAGCCGCGCGTCTGCCGAGAGCGCGTCGCCGATGGCCTCGAGAAAGCGCCCGCCTCTCGCCAGATCATCGACGCCGCCCAGCCTGCCCGGTCGATCGTCATCGTTCTGGCGCGTCAAAGGCTCCTCTATCAGGATAAACTCGACGCCCTTTCGATCGAGATCCAAAAGAAAGGCCATGTCCTCATATTGGTCGAGGGTCGTGCGGAAAGGGGTCGAGGCTGCGAGAGCCGTCGGCAAAAGCAGAGAGCTGGTCTGGGCAAAGCAGCCGCCCGTGAGCGAACCGGCTGGCCAGTCCACCATCGGCAATCGCCGCTGCACCTCATCGACGAAGAGATAATCACCGAGGGCGATCTCTCGGGTTTTGCGCCGCTTCGGACGTATCGCTCGAACACGTCCGCCGGCGCAAATCTCGGTCAGCGTTCCCGAGATGACATTCGGCGTCGATTCGGATGCGATCTGGATGAGTTGCTTTTCGAGCTTAGTGGGCAGCCAGACATCATCGGAATCCAAAAAAGCGACGAACTTGCCTCGAGCGGCGCGCACGCCGCTATTGCGCGCCGCCGACACGCCTTGATTGCGCTGATGCCGGACGAGCCGAAGACGCTGATCCTCGGCGAATGGTGCGATCGCCGAAGCCAAATCGTCGGTGGAGCCGTCATCCACCAGAATAATTTCGACGGTATGATAGGACTGACTAAAGCAACTCCTGATTGCATCAGCGATCAGGTCTGCGCGGTTGTAGATGGGAATGACGATGCTAACGAGAGGCGGCGGCAACTGGTTTCTCACGAACCTGTTCGTCGAGGTTCAGCCAAGCGGAAAGATCTCTCCCGGTAAGCGCTGCCAGCTTTTCGACATCCGCCTCGAAGGCGTCACGCAGCACATGCTGAAACGCGAGACGGCCCGCGGGAGACGAACCATCGGTCGGCTTGCTCGACAAGCCCATGGCCTGGACCTTGCTGAGAACGCCGAAATTCGTCTTGAGGCCAAGCTTGTCCTTGGCGGTCATCCCGAGCTTCCAAAGCTGCAGCATGGCCGGATGCTTGATATGGTGGCGTTGGTTGACGATCGGAAATTCGCGCGGCTCGTAAGCACTGATCCCGATGAACGACTGAGCTTCCCTGTAGACCCGCTCGGTGTCGGCTGCAAAATCCTCCATGAAAATGACCAGGAGGCGATCCTCCGCAACCTTGCTCTTCAGGCGCTCCATCTGCTCGCCGAGGCGGCAGCGATCATCATAGAAAAGTCGCTTGGGCTCGTTGCAGAGTGAGGGGATATGACGCCCTGCCTTGCGCTCGGCGAGCAGCGCCCAAGCCTTCGCTGGATCGGCGACGGTCTCATAGCCGTTTTTCCGCTCCTGCGCATGCATCGCCGGCACCATATGAATGGGATTGCGCAGCATGACGATGAACTTGGCATCGGGCCGCTTGGCGAGAATGCGGTCCACGGCGACTTCTGAAACGAGATAATCGGTGGTCGCCTCGCCGAGGATGGCATCCTCGTCCGCTGCATCGAACAGTTCCAGATAAGCCCGCTCGTCCGCGATCTCCCGATCGTCGAAATCCTCGGCGAAAAATCGCGGTTCCTTCGGCTTCGAGACGAAAATGCCGGGATGCTCGTCGAGATACTGGGCGAGCGACGACGTGCCGGCCTTCGGTGCTCCCAAGATATAGAAGTCGGGAAAACGACGAGAGGTCATGGCGTCTGTTCTTTCTTGCCGGGGCGCTGCTCGAAGCGGATGACCGCTGCACACCCCGGATGGTCGCTAGGATGACGTTTGGAATGATCTAGAGGCGCAAAAGACGACGGGCTCTACGTCTGTTGACCATGACGATATGAGCTTGAACGCGCTGATACAGCCAAACTCCACCTCACTCCGTCAAGCCCCCGCAGCCCAGTTAACGTCGTCCGCGTCACTGACATCAGGTCAATCAGCCTTGCTCTGTCGATCCACCCAAAGGTCTCATGCGCGCCCATCGCTGCTCTAACCGTCTCGATCGACTTACAAGCTGACAGAGGCCAATGCCTGCGTATTCAAGTGCTGATCCGGGCATTTAGGCCTGCGACGTCAATGACAGCTTGATCATTTTTCCAGATAGCCTGCGCAGGCCATAGTATTCGATAGCCTGGTCGCTATGAAAAGAACACGAACTCCAGTTGCATCACGATGTCCGCAAGAAAACTTTTTCGTTTACGAAACCGGGCTCCTCTTATGAATTATCCCTTAAGGAGATAATTCATAAGAAAAATAACTTATAGGTTATTGGTTCATTGCAGGGTTCCCAACAAGCTGATCTTGCCACCCGAGGCGACATCAAGTACCACGTCTACCAGCCGTGCAAGTTTGGTTTATCACATGTTTGGTTCGTTAAAATCTGGTATGGCTGCCGATCATCACATGACGAAAAAAGCGTCGTTGGCAGTGTTTGGATGGTTGCAGCTTGGCTGCTGAACGCGTAGGCGATTCTGCCAATAGGACCCGTCACGATGTTGTTTGGGCCCGACATCACCCCGATCGCCATGGGGATAGGTCGCTTTTGAAGCCTCGGATCGGACAAAAAGGATGGGATCGTTTCAGATCTTGTTCAAGGTGATGGAAGCTCCAAAGACCAGCTTGACTGAGGGCGCGTGTTTGTCGTCGAGGTCAACGCCTCTAGGCCGGAGAAAGCTCTCTTCATGATTAATGACTGGAAACTCGACGTCGGTCAGCTTGTGCGTGCCGTTCTGGCGCAGCGCTACTTCGTTCTGTTGGGCACGACCGTGCTGACGCTGCTAGGCGTCGGTGTTTTGAGCATGAAGGAGGACCAGTACGCCGCATCGGCGATGATCCTCGTGGACGACCGGGGTCTCAACGTTCCCGAAGCTGAGGCGATCCTCGAAGATGGATCGGCCGACGCCGAATCGCTTCTCAGCCATGTCGAGCTGATAAAGAGCGCCAACGTTCTGCGCCGTGCCGTCAAGGACTTGTCCGACAAGGGCGTCCAGCTCTACGACAACAACGACAGCTCCGGCGGGTTTCTCTCGTCGGTCGCCGCCGCCATCCCGATGCCTTCTGATCTCTGGGCGAGCGATGACGGTGCCGTTCAGGGGGAAAGTCAGCTCGCCACACGCCTGTCGCCCGAACTTCGCTCCTTTTCCAGCGGCGCCGAGGTCACAGCGCTTGGCCGCTCCCGCCTGATCGAGGTGACGTTTAAGCACACCGAACCCGAGCGGGCCGCAGCCGGCGCCAACGCGATCGCCGATGCCTATGTCAATCAGCAGCGCGAAGAGCAGGTCGCCATCGGCAATGACGCCGTTCAGTGGATGGTCGAGCAGGCGGCTTCGCTGCGTGAGAAGTCGTCCGCAGCCGACCAGGCCGTCGAGAACTTCCGCCGGGACTCCGGTCTGCTGCAGAGTGGCGGCACCCGTCTGATCGAGCAGAAGATCACCGAAACGCAGACACAGCTCACCGCGGCCGAGCTGGAAAGCATCGCTCTCTCCTCCAAAGTCGGATCGATCGAGGCCGCTCTCCAGCGCAACAATCCCTTCGCCGTGACCGACATCGCGGATGCCGAATCGGTTCGGGAACTGCGCACCCAGATCAGTCTGTTTCAAGCCGAGCTCGCCGATCTCGAAGCGACCTACGGCCAGAATCATCCGCTGCTGGTGTCCAAGAAAGAGCAGATCGCGCTCACTCAGCGCTCGGTCGACAATGAGATCAACAATATCGTCGCCGGCTTCCGCAACCAGTCCCGCGGCGCCCAGCAGCGCGTCTCGGCCCTTCAGCAGGTGCTTGCGCAGCAAAAGCAGGAATTGTCGGACGCCAATCTGCGCGGCGTCGAACTGCGTGATCTTGAGAAGGAAGCGCGCATCGGTAATGAGGTGCTCGAAGGCTTCCTCGGCCGTCTGCAGCAGGTCGCCGGCCGCGAAGATATCCGTGCACAGCCCGCTGAACTCCGCGTGGTCTCGCGCGCGGAAATTCCCAATGAGCCGTCGGGCCTGCCGCGCTCGCTCCTGGGACTTGTCTGTCTGGTCGGTGGTTTTCTTGTATCGAGCTCATTCGCCATGTTCCGCGAAGTCTCCAGGCGCGTGATCCGCGAACCGGATGATCTGAAGGCGATCGCGCCGAATTCCGGTGTTTGGGTGATCCCAAGGCGGGAAGGCTCGCGCGGCCGGCAGGTCGAGAACCTGCACCACCTGATCACCGCGACGCCCTATGCTCACTTCTCGGCGAGCGTGAGAAACGCCTATCGTCAGACCGTCGCCACATTGCCTGAAGACCAGCACACCGTGATGCTGACCTCAGCCCAGCCCGGCGACGGCAAGACCACCATGTCGCTCTGCTTCGCCGAAGTGGTCGCCAATACCGGCCGCTCGGTCGTCCTGGTCGACACCGACTTCCGCCGCCCGAAGATCCACGTCCATACCGGTCTTGGCCGCATCGCCGGTCTTTCGGACTGGCTCGAAGGCACGGAGCCTTTGCGCTGCAAGCGTCCTGAAGGCAGCGAGTTCTACACGATCACCGCAGGATCGGGCGAACTGACCCATCCTGACCGATGGAACACGCAAACCATCCGCGAGCTTCTTGAAACCCTGAAAGGTCGCTTCGACACGGTTATTCTGGATACGCCGCCGGTGGCGGCGCTGGCCGATCCGTTCCTGGTGGCTGCGGAAAGCTCGATGGTGCTGTTCGTGACCCGCTGGCAGCACACCAAGATCGCTTATGTCCGCGACCTGATCGGCCCGCTCGCCGAACGAACCCCACGGGTTGAGCTGATCCTGACCGACGTCGATCTCAAAGGCGCCGCCTCGCACGGCTACAAAGCGCCGATGGAGTATTATCAGGACACCGCTGCCTACTACACCGAGTAAGCAATCGACGCCCCTGACCGATCCGTCGAGATCGGCACGGACGCAGCATGAAGATGGCGCACTGCTCACCGGCGGTGCGCCACTTTTCTTTCGGCATCACGGCACGCGTCAATCTTTCGTTAACCATCACCTGCCATGATGGCTAGAGGTCCATGCGACCCTGGGAGTTCGGTTATCGATAGCAAAGGCTGGAAGAGAAAGGGTGAAAACAGCGGACCGCGATAGATCAGACTGCGGGACGCAGGTTTTAACCGGGTCGAACTCCAGCGCTCATTTCGTCGGCTTATGGGCGCTCGGGATTGATGAGCGCCATTCGCGCCAGACCAATTGCGGAAACACCCAGGCGTCCCGGGCGTATCGCCAGAACAAGCGGCGCGGCTCGCCCATCATCCGATAGAACCATTCGAGATGAATGCGCTGCAGCCAGACAGGCGCGCGCGAGCGTTCGCCCGCCAGGAAATCGATGGTCGCGCCGACGCACAGGACCACTGAAGCCTCGATCTTGCCGCGCTGCTTGTGGACCCAGACCTCCTGTTTGGGCGCGCCCAGGCCGACGACGAGAACGTCGGGGCGGGCCGCGCGCACTAGCGTCAGAATGCGCTCCTGCTCCACCTCGTCATGCTCGAAGCCGAAGGGTGGACTGTAGGTATCGACGACGTCGACACCCGGCCAGGTCGCTTCGACGCGCTCGGCGGCGCGCTCGGCAACACCCGGCGCAGCGCCGAGCAGAAATGTGCGCAGCGGCCGCTTAGGATCCGCAGCGGCGAACACGGCCGGCACCAGGTCTGAACCCGCCACCCTCTCCGGCAGCCGCCGACCAAGCAGACGCGATGCCAGGATGACCGGAAACCCGTCGGCCAGGACCATATCGGCTTTCAGATAAGCATCGCGCAGCCCCTGATGTTCCTGCAGCATGACGGTATGGTCGGCATTGGGCGTCACGACGTAGCGACAAGCCTTGAAAGGCTCATCGATCCAGCTCAAAACCCGCCGAACGGCCTCGTCCATCGAGACGGCGTCAATGGAGACACCGAATAAATCGACCCGAGACTTTGGCGAGGGATGAGGTTCTTCGACTACGTAGTTGGCTCTAGCCACCACTCACCCGACCTGTACACGCCAACGTTCCCCTAGAAAAGTTCTTGGTTAGCCTTGCTGCAGAACCACGAATAAAGGCGCGATATCCACAAGAAAGTCAAGAAAGGACAAGCCATATCTGGCAACATGCTGAATAATACTTTTGGTTGATTTAAATGAAATCTTTGACCCCTAAATAAATATTCTTGATTTGTTCACCCTCCAACCCGTCACCTACCCGCCTGCCCTTCCGTCTTCTATGATGATCATCGGCGATCACGATCAGTCCCCGAACAGACACACCATAAACCGTTGATCGATGGACTTCAGGATGACGACAGCACCCGCCCCCGCCTATCAAGCCGCCGACCTGATCATCTTTGGCGCCCGTCTCTTCGAAAGTGCGGGTCTGCCGCCGGACCGTGCCGACATCGTCGGCCGCCTGCTGGTGGAAGCGGATCTTATGGGCCACAGCACCCATGGGCTTCAGCTTGCCGGCGCTTATCTCGACAGCATCGAAAAAGGGTTGATGACCGTCGATGGCGATCCAGACGTGATCGCGGACCGGGGTGCTGTGGTCACCTGGGACGGTCGGCGCCTGCCGGGCGTCTGGCTGACGGCGATGGGCCTCGATCTCGGCATCGAGCGCGCGAAAACCCATGGCAGCGCCACCGTGGTCATCAGACATTCCCATCACATCGCCTGTCTCGCCGCCTATCTCTCCCGTGCGACCGATGCGGGCTGCATGGCGATCATCGCGAGTTCCGATCCCTCCGAATGCAGCGTCGCCCCCTTTGGCGGACGGCGAGCGATTTTCACGCCTGATCCGATCGCGATCGGCATGCCGACCGGCGGCGATCCGATCCTTGTGGACATCAGCGCCTCGATCACCACCAATGGCATGACCGGCAGGCTGAAGGGTGCCGGCGAACGCTATCCAGGCGCCTGGGCGCTGGATGCAGACGGCCATCCAACGGATGATCCTGCAGCAGTGCTCGCCGATCCGCCCGGCACGATCCTGCCGCTCGGCGGCACCGAATACGGACACAAAGGCTATGGTCTCGCCTTGATGATCGAGGCGCTGACCCAGGGGCTGGGCGGCTTCGGACGCGCTGATGAAACAACCGCCTGGGGGGCATCGGTCTTTATCCAGGTGTTCGATCCCGACGCCTTCGGGGGCCTTTCGGGCTATACGCGACAGATGGGCTGGATCTCGGACGCCTGCCGCGAGACCCCGTCCGTTCCAGGCGGCGAAGCGGTGCGCCTGCCGGGCGAACGCGCCCTTGCCCGCAAACGCGAGGCTCTCGAGCATGGCCTCGTGCTTCACCCCGGCATCATGGATGGTCTCCAACCTCATGCCGAAAGGCTGGGTGTCACCCCGCCTGCCCCGCTCTAGCGGTATGATCACGTCAAGAGGTCGACGCTAATCCCTCAGACCCAGCGCGCCCCGAAAGCGGGCCGCCATCGCCGCACCGTTGTTGGTTGGGAGCACCAACGGGTCGTTGGTGAGCGCAATCGGCGCGACCGCTAGAACAGGGCCCGGTTCGTCGAACAGCAGCGTCTCGAGTGCCGGCAGATCACCTGGAGCATCCAGCGTCATGACGGCAGCGATCCCAGCCCCTTCCGCCATGCGCGCGATGTCCGTGGGTCCGGCGGTGAGCCCGGCCTGCTTGCCGGTCTCACCAAAGGCCTGATTGTCCAGAACCAGGATAGCGAGATTGCCGGGCGCCGCCGCAGCAGCCGTTGCGAGCGAACCGATGCCCATCATCATCTCGCCGTCGCCGGTGACCACCAGGACACGGCGCGTTGGCTGGGCAAGGGCGAGACCAAGGCCGATCGAGCAGGCAAGCCCCATGCCGCCCCAGAGATAGACATTGCAATCATTCCCATCGGCGCGGTCATCCCCATCGGCAGCGGCAAGGTCCCAGGTCGGCGCCCCGAGCCCGCCGACCATCAACGCCTCGCCGCGCCGCTTCAGGAGATACGCGACGAGCTTTCGACGATCGAAGCGCCCATTGTCGGTCAAAAGTTCGCTCATAATGCGCCTTCACCGCTGTCGGCTGTCTTGTCGGTTCCGGCCTCGAAGGCTTTGCTACCGATCACACGCTGGCCGATCAGCACGGCAACGGGCACGCCTGCTTTGAACGCCATATCCGCCGCGGCCGACACGGCCTCACCCACATCCTCGGCGCGATCCACGGGATAGCAGGTCACGCCCATGGCCTCGAGCACACCGGGAGTCGCTTGCCCCATCGGCACCTGCCAGCTATTGGCCTCGCCCCATTGACCGCGCATGGTCACCAGCATCAGGCAGGGCGCCTTCATAATCGACGGCAACGAAAGCGCGTTGATGACGTTGCCGACGCCGCTGGACTGCATCAAGAGCGCCGCCCGCTCGCCGCCGAACCAGGCGCCGGTGACAAGACCGACCCCCTCGTCCTCGCGGGTGAGCGTCATGACCCGCATGGCATTGTCGGCGGTGCAAAGCTCAAGAAGTCGGGTAAGGCCGGCATCCGGCACGGTGCCGATCTGCCGAATGGCTTTGTCGCGAAACACCGCATGGACGGCGGCCGACCAGTCAGCGCCTGTCATGACGGCCAAAGCGGCCCTGAGGCTCGCCACCTCCGCCACCAGGCCAAAATCAGCGAAACGCTTCCTTGCCGGCTTCTGATCGACCAGGCCGGACGCCAGGCAAGCCGAGCCAACATTTGCAGTTCCTGCTCAGAGGGCGCTTCGGTCAGCCGCGACCCGGAAACCGTCTCCATCGGTCCTGCTCTCCCCTGGTCAAAAGATGCTTAGACCTTAAAACGCTATCACAGCACCCGACGTCGATCGAGGGCCAGCGCGTGTTCGAAGCATCGGCCAGGCTAAGAGCCCGTTTTGAAAGCTATCGAGTAATCTCATGGCCTTGTTCTTCGGCGGATGCGAGGAGCTTGTCGCGCCGCGGTGCGGCGCACCGTAAGCGGCAAGGAACAACGCAGGTGCCAAGGACAAGGCCACCCGCAGGGTCGCGTTGCAGCCGGCCCAGGCCGCGTCATCGGCCTTGACCGATGCGCCGCATCGTTCTGCAACCTCTTCCTCGCCTGACCTCGATTGCAACAAGATGAAATCATTCGATAACTTTCAAAACAGGCTCTAAGTCAGCTTTTTTGGTCTTCGGCCGCCAGCGCCGATGGTAGAGTGAAAGAAAAACGACTCCCGCTGCCCAGTTCCGACATGCACCAGATACGCCCGCCATGGCGTTCGACGATCTTCCGGCAGATCGCAAGACCGAGGCCGGTGCCTTCATAGTCGTCCTGGCTCCAGAGACGCTGGAAAGGCTCGAACACGGCTTTGAGCTTGTCCTCAGGAATTCCGATGCCGTTATCTTCAATCGTAATCAGCCAGTCCTCCCCCATGCGCTCTGCCGAAACCCGGATCAACGGGTCTGCCTGATCATTATATTTGATGCCATTGCCGATAAGATTTTGGAAAAGCTGCACAAGCTGCGGCCCATGGCCGGTCACGTCCGGCAGGGGCGCGAGATCGATCTTCGCAGACCGCTCCTCGAACGTCATATGCAGGTGGTCCAGCACCTGATTCACGATATCACCCAACGCGACCACATCGAATTTGATATCCCGATCAAGAAGAGCGTAATGCGCAAGCGTGTCGACCAGAGCGTTCATGCGCATCGCGGAAAGTTTGATCATCTCCAGATGCTCGGGAACGTCGTCATACTCGCCCGCTTCGAGGTCCTCGCTGAGAATATCGGTAAATCCGGTCAATCCTCGAAGGGGTGCTCGGATATCATGCACCAGAACGCGGATGAAGGCGGTTTGCTCTTCGCGCTGCACGGCGAGCCTCTTGACCAGGGACGCCTTTTCCGTGGCGTTGACCAGCGCCCTTCTCAGGACCGCGCCGTTGATCGTATCCTTGATGACGTATTCGAGCGCGCCCGCCTTCATGACCGCAACCGCGATGTCTTCGTTGCCGCCGCCGGTCATCATCACGACCGAGACATAAGGATCGATCGCTTTTAGGCGCTCAAGCACGGCAAGCCCATTGTGGCCAGGCATATTGAAGTCGAGCAGGACACAGTCGGCGGGGCGCTCTTGATACAGGGCCACGCCCCGCTCGCCGTTTTCCGCGAGATCAATCGTCTCAACCTGAAGCTCTCTCTCCAGGAGCCGGACGTAATGATCGCGATCATCCTCGCTATCGTCGATGATCAGAACGTGGGCAAGCTCGGTCATTCGACGATCCTTGGCAGCAAGGCAATCTCGAACCAGTACTCCTTCAAACGGTTCACCGCTTCGAAAAAGCTCGGCCAGTCCAGTGGCTTTTGGATATAGGTGTTGGCGCCCATATCGTAGCAGGCGTTGATATCCTGTGCGTCATCGGAGTTGGTCATGACGATCACGGGAATGCTACGGAGCAAAGGGGCGCCCTTGATCTTGGTGAGAACGGTTCGACCGTCGATGCCCGGCATGTTGAGATCGAGCAGGATGATGCCGGGCTTTGGAGCGTTGGCCGGCGGTGAATATCGTCCTGTTCTAAAGAGGTAGTCCAGCGTTTCCTGACCATCCTCGCAGCGGTGCAGTGGGTTGCACAAATTGCGGCCCTTCGTCAGCGCGCGCACCGTCGCATCGAAGTCATCGTCGCTGTCGTCAACGATCAAAATGGTCTGCGTGCCTTCAATCGGAGTCATGCGGCCTGTCCGTTAAGAGTGAAGAAAAATGTCGTGCCCTCACCTGGCGTCGATTCCAGCCAGATCCCGCCATTTCGGCTTTCGATGATTTTCTTGACGAAGGTCAGTCCGGCACCCGTGCCCTCGCCGTAAGCCTTCTCGTTGTTCAGCCGCTTGAAGATACGGAAAATGTCTTCCTTAAAGGCTTCCTCGATGCCGATGCCATTGTCCCTCACATAGAAGACGGTCGCATCGTCGCTCCGCTCGTGCCGATCGCTGGAGGCGACGCCGATTTCAACGACCTTTTCCTCGGAATCATTATATTTGATGGCGTTGGTGATCAGGTTCTGGAGTACGGTTGCCATTTGATGCCGGCCCGCGATGACGGAGGCTAGCGGCAAAGGCATCACCAGCCTCGCATTGCGCTGGCGCATCATGTCGGCAAGGCTGACCTCGATATCGGCGATGACCAGATTGAGATCGACAGGCTCATTGGCTTCCTCGCTGCGGCCGAGGCGTGAGAAGTACAGCAGATCCGCGATAAGCTGTTCCATGCGCCGACTGAGCTTGATCAGACGGTTCAGACGATTTTCACCGTCCTGCTCAAGCTTCCCCTGATAGTCTTCCCGAAGGAATCGCGCATGGTTGGAGATGGCGCGCAGCGGCTCTTTTAAATCATGCGAGGCGATATGCGCAAAGTCGTCCAGCTCACGATTGCTGCGCTCCAGCTCGCGCGCATACCGGTCGAGCCTGAGCATATCGGCCTTGCGTTCCGATATGTCTTCGGACGAGCCGGCAAGCCGCACCACATTGCCGGCCTCGTCCCAGACCGCCTGGCCGCGGATATGCAGCCACATATAGCTGCCATCCTCTTTTCTCAACCGGCATTCGTTATCGTAGTCGCCTTCGCCCGCCAGGTGCCGGCGCCGGCTCTCCATGACCCGGTCGTAGTCGTCGGGATGAAGACGCTCTTGGAAAGATCGCAAGTCCGGCGTGAACGTCTCGTCGCTCACACCGATCAAGGCCTTCATGCGGTCGGACCAGAAAAACGTATCGGTTCGGGCATCCCAGTCCCAGATGCCGACCGAGGAACCCTCGACCGCGAGCTGAAAGCGCGTCTCACTCTCTTCAAGCCGCTCATTCGCCTGGTCGAGCGCTTGGTTGATCCGCTGCAGTTCGTCGCGTGATGCGGTGGTCGTTCTAAGCGCCGTCAGCATGCGATTGAAGGCCTCCGACAGACGATGGAATTCCTTCGTGCCGCCGGATGAGATCGTCTGATCGAGATCGCCGGTGCGGGTGATCCGCTCGACATTGTCGATAAAACCCAGGACAGGCCTGGTGCCGATCACCGCCGTCGCACCGATGGCGATGACGACCGCGGAGATGCTGAGCACCATGGTCGCCCCCAAGAACCAGCCCAGCCGATTGATGGCGGCCAGCGCTTTGGCGCGCCGCTCCGCGACCAGAAGCAGCAGGCCATCGAATCCGGGCACTGCGGTCGATATCACCGCCCAGACCGGGCCCGCCTCTCGAGCCGACGAGCCGGCGCCGGAGAACGCCGCATTCGAGCTGTAGAGTGGACGAGCGTCTTCCGCGAAGATGCTGATGGCATCGACTCTGGTCGGAATGGTGAGCAGTTTCGCCAGCTGCACCGAGCCATAGCGTATCACGATGACGCCTTCGCCATGGTCCGCAATCATGACGGGGGCCGCGACGATGAAGCCTTGGTTTTCGACCTGGTGCCAGGTTTCACCGCCGAGAACGGCGTTCAGCCAGGGGGCCTCCGTATAGTCGACATCCGGCCGATTGGAGGCGATGCGCCGGCCCTTGTAATCGGCGAGCGTCATCTCGGCGTCGGAAAGGCCGGGAACCTGGGCGGTCTCGAAGAAAACCGGCATATACTGGTCGCGCCCCTGCGCATCCATGATGCCGTTGACGATCAGGTCATTCTCCGCGACCGACGTCGCCGTGCCGATCACCGTATCGAGCTTGAAGGCGATCAACTGCGCATATTGCTCGGCCTGTCGATGCAGCCGATCATGAAGTTCATTCGAGACCAGTTGATGCATCGCTGACCAGGCGAGCCAGCCGATCACGAGTTGAACGACCACAATCGCCGGCAGCACCCGCCAAAGGGTGCGGGAAACCAGCGACTCCGGCGCTGCTTTCATTTTCCGAGCAGGCCAAGCGGCACGATCACGCCGTTCTTGTCATAGGCGGCGAGACGGAGATCCTCGGGCCCGAGCGCGTCATGATCATCCGCCGAAAAAGGCGGGTCATAGAGGCGGACCAAACCGTCGTAACGTTCGAGGGTCGCCATCGCGTCACGGACCCGATCCCGATCGTTCGTGCCGGCGGCATCGATCGCAAGCGCCAGGAGATGAACGAGATCGTAAGCGTGTGCCGTCCCTGTTGGGGCCAATATCGATGACGGCCCGTCACAAGCTTGGAAATGCCGGCAATAGGCCGCTAGCACCCTGTCGGCACGATCGGCAAAGGGAGGATCGAAGAATGAAAATGTCTGCAGGAACGTCAGATCGACATCCTTGAGATCGTCGAGCGTCGCCTGTTGGAGTTCACTTCCCGTAAATCCCCAATGAGCAATGATCGGCAAGCGCTCAGCGGGCGGAAGAGCCGCCATATCATGCACCGCCGTGATCACACCGCCAGGTGCCGCGACCAGCATGACCACGTCAGCGCCGGCAAGTTTGATCGCCTCCAGCTGACCGGCGACGCTTTGGGCGCCGGTATTGAACCACTGGATTGCTGCCGGCTCCTCGCTGCGGTTTTCGAGCGCTGTCGTCATCGCGACTTCGTTGGAACGCCCCCAGGCGGTCTGCCAGAGAAGGAGAGCAGGGCGTCGATAGCCCCGTTTGAAGGCGGCATCGATCAGAAATTCCCCCGCATATTCATCACGCGCCGATACCCGAAATACGAAGTTGGGGTCATAATCGTTGTCGACGACGAATGTGCCGGCCGCCCAAGGCCCGAGATAGAGGAGGTTGTGCTCGTGGATGATTTCGAGCTCGGCCATGGCGACCGGCGTGTGGATGCCACCCATGACGGCGACAAGATCGTCCATCAAAGCGAGTTCTTTGATATTGTCGACCCCACGGTCCGGATTGCCGCGATGATCGCGCACCACCAGTTCCAGCGGGCGACCGAGCACGCCTCCGGCCTGGTTGATTTCGTCGATAGCAATGGCCGCACCGCGCCTGATCGCTTCGCCGCCCAATGCCGCAGCTGCTGACATGTCGGCATCAAGACCGACCAGAACAGGTGCTGCCCGTTCATCTGCCGCATGCGACGAGAGGGACGTCAGAAAGCAGGCAAAAAGGCTAAGCACCGCCACCCGCACCCGGTTCTGGGCAACACGCATCATCGGATCTCGCAATCGTCAGCAGCGATTTTCGTTATCACTACTAAAACTTTAAATTATATCTTTGTCTGAAGTTAATCAATCTATGGTTTTGTTATTTTCATGATTCTTGACGGTACGACAAGCCATGGGAACGTTGCGAGATGCTGGTCTTCGGGCAGCAATATCTAAATTCATCATCATAAACGGAAAATAAACACTTACCGCTTTATCTTCTCTTCATATCCCTGGGGAGACGGCGCTCGCCGAACGTTAGTCGTCGCTGCGCGTCGTTCTGCCCTCGAGCCCTATGCGGTAAGCGAGGAACAATGCGTCTACTCATCGTCGACGACAGTCGGCTCGACCGGACCCGGATCAAGCGTCTGATCAACCAGATGAATACCGAGGTCAGCCTAGCTGAAGCTCAGGATGTGCCGACGGCGCTCGGCATGGTCGCGGTAGAAAAATTCGACTGTATCCTGCTCGATTACCGTCTGCCTGGCGCCGACGGGGTGGACCTTGCCGCCCAGATCGCCGCAAGCCACGGAGGCGCCGGCACGCCGATGGTCATGCTGACCGGCGAGCCCTCCGAAGACCTGGCGGAACATGCGATCGGTTCCGGCCTGACGGATTTTCTCGGCAAGCGCAACCTGTCCGCCGAACATCTGCGCCAGACCCTGTTCAATGCCGTGGTCAAGCATCGCAACGACATGGCGACGACGACGCCGGAGAAAGACGAAGGCCACGACAAGCTACCCAGCGAGATGTCGCAGGACGAACGCATGGCAATCGCCGATGCCCTCGATGTACTGGAGCGCGCCGGCGTGTTCGATCAAACCGCCGAGGATGGTGAAGAGGTGATCAAGGCGCTGCGCAAAATTCGCGACGCCACCACCTCCATGCTCCTCCATTAGTGGTGCGATCACCTCAAGCGGTGTGATCAACCGATTGGATTTCGGCAGCCTTCGACGAAAGGACTTGACCACCCAAAGGCATGCTGTTCCTTGTCGGGATAGCTGACGGGGGTATCTTCAGCAGCAAGATGGCCGGGTGTTGGACATCAAGACCGGCGCCTCCGATCAAACTCACCAAGCTGCGGCCGTCTCGACGGCAATGATGGCGAAATCCAGTGTCACGCCGAACATCGCAGCCGCCCCTCTCACCTTTCGATTGCTCCTCAAGCCAGCCCGGAACCCGTTCTGGGGGCAGACAGAGCCGCCCGACGCCAAGTGCTGAAAAATTGGCAACTCGACCTATAAATTAGGCAATCAAATCATTTAACAATCAGAAGCTTGCAATATCGCACGGACGAAGCAAAGCTCGGAGCCAGTGAGCGGCGAGACGTGAAGTCCACGCTGCATAAAAATCACAAAATAGGGAGCTTTGCTCATGACCTTCTATCGAACCCTGACCGGCGTCGCCCTTGCGGCCGGTCTTATGTCTGCCGGCGTCGCTCAGGCGCAGGAACCCACCTTCTTCCGTATCGGCACCGGCAGTGCGGGCGGCACCTACTTCCCGATCGGCGGTACGATCGCGAACGGCATCTCCTCGCCTCCGGGTGCGCGTCCCTGTGACGAAGGCGGCCAGTGCGGCGTGCCGGGGCTGATCGCGATTGCGCAGTCGACCACCGCCTCGGTCTTCAACAACACCGCGGTCCAGAACGGCGAGCTCGAAGCCGGCATGGCCGCGGCCGACGTCACCCGCTCCATGTATCTCGGCGAGGGCAAGTTCGACGGCAAGCCGCACGAAAAACTGCGCATCGTCGCCAATCTCTTCCCCGAGGACCTGCATCTGGTGCTGCCGCAGGGCTCCTCGATCGAGAGCCTTGCCGACCTCGAAGGCAAGCGTGTCGGCATCGCTCAGGCGGGCTCGGGCACGCAGGTCGCCGTGCTGCAGATGCTCGAAGCCTGGGGCGTCACCCGCGATAACATGGAAGAGGCCGAGCTCAACAACAGCCAGTCGGCCGAGCGTCTCGCCGATGGTCAGCTCGACGCCTATTTCTACGCCGCCGGCTGGCCGGTGGCTGCGATGGTGCAGCTCTCCAGCACCAAGGGTATGGAGCTCCACTCCTTCACCGACGAGGATCTCGCCAAGATCAACGAGATCATCCCCGCCTACATTCCCTCGTCGATCCCTGAAGGGGTCTATGAAGGCGTCGATTACGAGGTGAAGACGTCGGCGGTTTCGGCCCTCCTGGTCGTCTCCTCCGATCTTGACGAAGAGCTGGTCTACGGCATCACGTCGGCGCTCTGGAACGACAACACACGGAAGCTGCTCGACAACGGCCATGCCAAGGGCAAGCAGATCACCCCGGACACCGCCCTCGACGGCATCGAGGCGCTGGGCGTGCCGCTGCATGCGGGCGCTGAGAAGTTCTACAAGGAAGCTGGTCTTCTGAAGTAAAGACGGACCGACCTCTGATCGGCAGCCGGGCGGCGCTCTGCCGTCCGGCTGCCGACATGACCCGAAAAAAGAGAGGCGGCCATGGCGGAAGGGCGCATCGACGGCGAGCTTTCTGAGCAGGAACTCGCCGATATCGAACGCAGATATGATGAGGGTGCTGCCACCCGGAAGGTCGCCCCCGGCTTCGCCCAGGTTCTTCGCTGGGTCGCGCTTGCCTTCGCCATCTACCATTACCTGACCGCCGGTTTTGCGCTTCCGCCCGATTACTGGCATATGGGCTGGCATCTTTCCGGCCTGTTCATTTTGACCTACGCGCTTTATCCGGCGATCAAGACAAAGGGGGCGTTCGACCTCAAGACCGGCCCGCTACGGCTCGGCGGCGTTCCCTATCTCGACGTCATCCTGATGGTGCTCGGCGTCGCATCCGCCCTCTATCTCGGCCTCGCCTGGCGCGGCATCCCGTTCCTTGGCATCGAGGAACAGACCTTCAGGATGGGCAACCCGAACGGCTACGACATGCTGTTCGGCTGCATCCTCATCCTGCTCGTCCTCGACATCGCAAGACGCACGCTCGGCTGGGTGCTGCCGATGATCATCTGCTGCTTCATCGCCTATGCCCTGCTCGGTCAGTATTTCCCGGGAATCCTTCAGCATCCCGGCGTGAACTTCAACACCTTCGTCTCGTCGATGTACTTCCCCCAGGAGGGCATCTTCGGCGTGACGCTCTGGGTCGTCTCGACCATCGTCTTTCACTTCGTCCTCTTCGGCGTGATCGCGCAGCGAACGGGGCTTGGCCAGCTCTTCATCGACAACGCCACGATCCTCGCCGGCCGCTATATGGGCGGCCCCGCGAAGGTCTCCGTCGTCTCCTCGGCCTTCTTCGGCACGATCTCCGGCTCCTCGGTCGCGAATACGGTGTCGACCGGTGCGCTCACCATCCCGAACATGAAACGGCTCGGCTATCCCGGCCATTTCGCAGGCGGCGTCGAGGCCGCGGCATCAGCAGGCGGTCAGATCACACCGCCGATCATGGGGGCCGCGGCCTTCATCATGGCTGAGTTCCTGGAAGTCCCCTACACCACCATCGTCATCGCCGCGATCTTCCCGGCCATCCTCCACTATGTCGGCGTCTTCGCCGTGGTGCATCTGATGGCGAAGCGGCTCAGCCTCAAAGGCCTCGCCCCCGACATGCTGCCGAAGCTCGCCACCGTCTGGCGCGACGGCTGGGCCAATATCGTGCCGCTGGTCGGCCTCCTGGTGGTGCTGTTCTCGGGCTACACGCCGTTCATGTCAGCCTTTTGCGGCATCTCGCTCGCCCTCGTCGCCGGCATGAGCCGCGCGAAGGAACCCGCGACGCTCATCTACGCCGCCGCCTTCATCGCCTTCGTCGTCTGGAAATATCTGGGCGGCGGGTTCGATTTCGTTATGTCCGCGATCCTGATCGCCGGCGCCGTGCTCGCCACCTTCAACCCGCAGCGGCGCGTCCTGATCGGCGAGATGGCCGACACCTTCGAGACCGGCGTGAAATACGCGCTCGCCGTCGGCGCCGCGTCTGCCGCCGTCGGCATCGTCGTCGGCGTCATCAATACCACCGGTATTGGGTTCAGAATCGGTTTCATGGTGACCCAAGGTGCGTCGGCGCTCGGGACCGACCTCTATTCGGTCCTGAGCTTAGGCGGTGCGCTTACCTTCTTCGGCATCGAAGATCTGACGCTTTTCATCAGCCTCGTCTTCATCGCGATCGCCTGCATTCTGATGGGCGCTGGCATTCCGACGACGGCGCTCTACATCATGCTGGTCTCCGTCGCCCAGCCTGCGCTCGCCCAACTCGGCGTGCCGCCGATCGCGAGCCATATGTTCGTGCTGTATTACGGTGTCGTCGCCGAGATCACGCCGCCCGTCTGCACCTCCGCCTATGCCGCAGCTGCGATCGCCAATTCCAACCCGTTCCGAACGGGCATATCCGCGTTCACGCTCGGCCTCGGCAAGGTCATCGCACCCATGGCGTTCGTCTATGCGCCGGTGCTCCTGTTCGTCTCGTCGACCGGCTTCGACTTTGTCGAATTCTCCTACACAGCAACGAGTTGCATCGCCGGCGTGGTCGCGCTTTCGGCCGCCGTCGTCGGCTATTTCAGGGCGTCGATGGGTGCTGTTCAACGGATCCTGTCCGCCCTTGCCGGTCTGATCTTCATCGCCCCGAGCCTGCAGGCCGACCTCGTGGCCCTGGCCCTTCTGGCGCCGGTGATTGTCATGCAGATCCTGGCGAAGCCGAAACCTGAGCCTGGCCTGGCGTCTTGATCGATGGCTGACGACATCAAGCCGCATGACGTCACCATCATCGGCGCCGGTATCGTCGGCATCTGCTCGGCGCTATCATTACTGGAACGCGGCGCCACCGTTCGCCTGATCGACCGCGCCGGCCCCGCCGAAGGCGCGAGCTATGGCAATGCCGGCGTGATCTCGCCCTGGTCCTGCGTGCCGATGTCCCTGCCAGGGACGTGGCGGACCTTGCCGAGCGCCCTGCTCGATCCGCTGGGTCCGCTTTCGATCCGCTGGCGCTACCTGCCGAAATTTCTCCCTTGGGCGCTCCGCTTTCTGAAGGCGGGTCGCGTCGATCAGGTCGAGAAAATCGCCGACGCCATGAACCAGCTGACCCAACCCAATGTCGAGCTCTACCGACGCCATCTGGCGGGCACTGGCAAGGAGCACCTGCTGCAGGACTGCTATTACGTTCAGGCTCAGCGCAACCCGGTGAAGCCAGGCCCCGATGCTCTCGGCTATCGCCTCCGGGAACGCCACGGCACGCCGATGGAACTGGTCGACGGCGAGCAGCTCCGCGAGATCGAGCCAGCGCTGTCGTCGGACTACCAGTCAGGCCTGGTGATCCATGATCAGGCACGCGCGCTCCACCCAGGCGAGATCGGGAAGACGCTTGCCGAAAAGGCGCTCGCGCAGGGTGCCGAGTTTCTTCGCCATGACGTCCAGGCAATCAAGCCGGATGACGGCGGCGGATGGCTGATCGAGACCACAGCCGAAACGCTCACCGCCTCGAAACTGCTGATTACGGCGGGCGCCTGGTCGACGCGTCTTCTCGAAGCGCTCGGCATACGCCTCCCGCTGGAGTTCGAGCGCGGCTATCATATCGAATTCAGAAATCCGTGCGTCGAGCTTCGTCATTCCGTCATGGATCTCGACAGAAAATTCGTCATCTCAGCCATGACCTCGGGCATTCGAAGCGCCGGCACCGCCGAGTTTGCCGGTCTCGACGCCCCGCCGGACTATCGCCGCGCCGACATGCTGAAGACACTGACCAAGGCCATGTTGCCGGATCTCAATGTCGACAGCACCGAAAGGTGGATGGGCGTGCGGCCCTCCTTCCCGGACAGCCTCCCCTGCATCGGCGCGCTCCCGGGCTTCGCCAATCTCTACGGCGCCTTCGGCCACAGCCATTTCGGCCTCGGCATGGCGCCGAAGACCGGCGAGATCATCGCGGACGTCCTGACGGACCGCCGCGCCAATATCGATCTTTCAGCCTACCGCGCCGAGCGTTTTTCCTGATCCTCAGCCGAGCCCGAGATCGCCAGCGTACGCGAAGAGCGCGGGCGTGCCGCCCGTATGGAGAAAGACGACGCTATCGTCTCCATTCAACGATCCATGTCGTACATGGTCGATCAGCCCCGCGAGCGCCTTGGCGCTATAGACCGGGTCCAGAATGATCCCCTCGGTCCGCGCCAGTAGCTCGAGCGCGTCCCTGCCCGCTTCGGTCACGACGCCGTAGCGCTCGCCGATATAGCCGTCGTGGCTCTCGATCTCGCTTGCATCGAGCCGAATATCGAGATCGAGCAAACCGGCCGTCGCGTTGGCGATTTTGGCAATGCTCTCATCGCGAGGCTCGGTCCATTTGATCGGCGTGACGTTCACCAGCTGAATGTCCCGTCCGAGCGCCTTGAACCCGAGCGCCATGCCGGCGGGCGTCATGTTGGCGCCGCAGAGATAAAGGTGGCTTGGCGCGATGCCGGCCGTCTCAAGCTGCTCGTCAAGCTCGATCGCCGCGTTGACATAGCCGAGTGCTCCGATCGCCAGGCTGTCAACGCCGAGCGGCTTGATCACATAGGGCTTTCGCCCTGCCCTCCTAAGCTCTTCGCCCTTGGCGTCGAGATGGGGCTGCAGGTCCTCCATCGTCTCAAGATCGACGACGGTGACATCCGCCCCCATCAGATGGTCGAGCAGCAAATTGCCCTGAACCGCCGGCCCTTTCTCCCCGTGCAGTAGCACGAGCGCGATATCGAGGCCGAGTTTTTTGCAGGCTGCCGTCATCTGACGACACCAATTGGATTGGGTATAGGCGCCGGCCACCAGCACGTCGCAGCCTTGTCGCAGCATGTCCGCAAACACGAACTCGAGCTGCCGCGTCTTGTTGCCGCCAAAGGCAAGCCCCGTCATATCGTCCCGCTTGATCCAGGTGTCGGGGACACCAGCCGGGCCTTGCAGCGCCGCGCGAAATCGAGGGGCATGGTCGAGCGGCGTCGACAAATGCGCGAGCGTAACTCTCGGCCGCCTAGCCAGCCGCTCACGAAGCTCCGATCGTGTCATGGTCATTGTTCTCCCCCGCTCAAAGGCCTCGCTCCCATCACCTGACAGCATCAGCAGCAAAAACGCCACTATCGGCCTTAACGTCTCCTTAATCCTTCCTCGGCAAGATGACGATCTGGTCCATGCGATCCTGGGAATCCGAGCGCTGGCGGAGGAGGTCGGGCCGGGCACGGATTCCCAGGATCGCATGGACCAAGAATTCGATTTTACCGGATCACCGTTAACACCGCGTTAAAGACTGCCCAGACGATTCCGTCATACCTTCTGGCTCTTCGGAGATCGTCACGTTCCTCTCGGAACGGCGGCAAGCAAAAGGCCCATGTTCCGATCAAACATGATCGGAAGAAGCTCTAGCGGATCGCTCTGCCGGCTCTGCGCCGTCTTCGATCTCGAATCCCGCTTAGCACGCTTGATCCAACCGAAGCCGATGAAGGCCCATTCATCACCATAATCCTGGCTATGGCGATATCCGGAGACATGATCAGTGGCACCAGCAAGCCCAACGACATGGACGATAAGGCGGCGGTTGATCTTGCAGCGCGTTCTTGAGCCGAATCGAACGCGCTGGGGCGTCCACTGCCCAATCCGAGGTCCGAAATAGTTTTTTGGACATCATCCCGGGCAAATCGACGGCTTAGAGGGTCTCCATCGGCACCATCTCGGGATCGAGATCCATCGATCGGAGATCGGCGCGGATTTCGTCCATGTAGATCGGGTTCATGACGATCACATGGTC
Organism: Pseudomonadota bacterium; assembly: GCA_039197065.1. Taxonomy (GTDB): domain Bacteria; phylum Pseudomonadota; class Alphaproteobacteria; order Geminicoccales; family Geminicoccaceae; genus JANQPX01. The sequence continues at coordinate 144,173 of JBCCUL010000008.1, forward strand.
GGGACGTTGCTCGATAAGGGTTGCCGGCGTGACGATCTCCTGACCGACGCCTGCCAGAAAGGTGCCGCAGCGCTTCGGGTTGATGTCGACCGCGTAGTCGATCCCGTCCTTCAGATCCAGGCTGCTGAGAAAGGCGACTGCCTTTGAACCGCCGCCCCAGAGCACGATGCGCTTACCTGAATCGAGTCGCTCATTGATCCAGTTTTGCCAATGCGCCCTGTCCGCCCTCACCTTCTCCTCGAAGTCGGCCACCATGGCCAGGGTCTCTTCGACGGTCTCCTCCTCGGGAAGGCGTGTCACCTGGCTGTCGCCGAGCGACGGCCGCGCACTGATCATCGCATACTGGCCGCCATAGGCGGTGCTCAGACCGGTGACGTCGAAGCCGGAAGCGCGGAAAGTCCGAGCGAGCGCGCCGAGCGTGAAATAGGCGCAGTGCTCGTAATAGATATCCCAGAATGCGCGGATCGACAGCACGCGGCCGCCATCCGGCATCATCGCAAACGCGATCGCCTCCGGCCGGTCGCCGATGGCGCGGCGCAGCATGGTGAGAAAGCGATGCGGGTCCGGAATGTGCTCCATCACCATTTTGGAAAACGCGAAGTCCGGCTTCAGATGCTCGTGGGCCTCGGTGTAGAACTCGGCGACGAGCTTGGCGTTGGGGTGGGGCGGCGCGGTGTCCAGGATCACCGGATCGAAGCCGGTGGCGCTCTTCACTCCCTGCTCGCACAGGATCGCCACACATTCGCCGTGGCCGCAGCCGATCTCGATCACGTCCTTGCCGCGAAGCCCGTAGCGCTCGACCATGTCTTCGGCGAGGCGCTTATGGAAGGCGTTGAAGGTGGGCGAGTGGGCCTGAGTCGCCTCGTAATCGCCCTGATAGTCGAGAAGGGCGGGATCGAAGGCGCTGTTCCATATGAAGCCGCAAGCATTGCAGACCGCGAGCCTGAGATCGCCCTTAGGGCAGGCGAGCGCCTCCTCGCGCGTCTTCATCAGGGTCACTTGCTGGGTCGGCACGCCTTCGACTTCGTAAAAGATGCGCGTGTCTTCGCTCATGCAGGCCGAGCAGCAACGGCCGGAGACCGTGACCGTGTTGGCGAACGCCTGCACGGCATCGATACGCCGTTCCGTGATGCCGCCGGTCATCGTGCACCTCCGGCTGCGGCCCGGTAGCTGGTGGCGGTTGGCGGAAGCGGTGCGGTCTCCTCGCCATGCGCGGACGCATCCAGATAAGTTGGCTCCGGTATGGGCAAAATGAACCGACCGCCGCGCATACGAAACGTCTCCTGCTGCGCCAGAATCTCTTCCGCGAAGTTCCAGGGCAGGATCAGGACGCAGTCTGGCTGGTCTTCGAGGAGCTTTTCGACCGGGAAGATCTCCAGGCGATTGCCCGGCATGAACTTGCCATGTTTGTAGGGATTGCGGTCGACGACGTAATCGAGCTGGTCGCGCGTGATGCCGCAATAGGCCATGAGCGTGGTCGCCTTGGCGGCGGCGCCGTAGCCGACGATGCGTTCGCCGCGCGCTTTGGCCTCATCCAGGATGGCGGCAAGGCCCTCCTTCACATGCTCGACCTTGGCGACGAAGTCTCGATAAGCCTCAGGCTTCTCGAGACCGCGCGCGCGCTCCTCCTCCATCAGCCCCTGGACGGCCTCGCTTTGCCGATCCTCCCGGCCGACGAAGATCCGAAGCGAGCCGCCATGGATGGGCAGACGCCTGATGTCCTGAAGGACGAGGCCATGGCGGCGGAACAGATGATCGAGGGCGGTCACCGAGAAATAGCAGAGATGCTGGTGATAGATCGTGTCGAACTCGGCGTGATCGATCAGATCCACCAGATAGGGCATCTCCATCACGGCGAGGCCGTCGTCCTTCAGAAGGGTCGCGAAGCCTTCGACCAGGCCGTTCAGATCGGCGACATGGGCGAGCACGTTGTTGGCGATCATGATGTCCGCGCGTGTGCCCTCGGCGGCGAGTTCCTTGGCGAGCTCACTTCCGAAGAACGTGTTCAGCGTCTTAACCCCAATCGCTTCGGCCGCCGCCGCCGGATCCTTCGCCGGATCGATCCCGAGGACCGGAATGCCCGCTTCCTTGAAGTTACGAAGCAGATAGCCGTCATTGCTGGCGATCTCGACCACAAGACTGTTGGCGCCAAGGCCCTTTCTCTCCATCAGCTCCAGCGCATTGGCGCGCGAATGGGCAAGGAGGCTTTCGGAGACCGAGGAGAAATAGGGGTAGTCGCCGCCGAACAGGATCTCCGGGTCGACCGTGGCGCTGATCTGAACGAGGCTGCAGTCCTCGCAGAGCATCAGATCGAGCGGCACTTTGAGGTCGACCTCATCCTGCTTCTCCGGGCTCACCAGCAGATCGGCAAGCGGCGCTTCCCCGAGCGACAGGATCGTGGTCATCCGCTCGCTGCCGCAGCAGCGGCAGGCGGTCTCGATCCGGTAGCCCGGGCTTGGCCTCATTCCGCCGCCTCGACGGCCTTGCTCTCAGCCGGCTGCAGCCAGCGAAGATCGGTGCCGATCTTGCCCTTGTTGATCAGCGAGCGCACATGGGCGATGCGATTATATTGCGCACCCTCGAAATCCTCGGCCTTCAGGCCACTGCCGAGAATGGCCTGGTAGACCTCGTCGACGCCGCGCTTCGCCGTCCAGTTCGGACGGTAGGCCGGCACGAGATCCCGGATCTTGTCGCAGCGCACGCGGTAGCAGCGATGGTCGGGTGAGGCGCCATCGGCCATCACCAGCTCCGAGTCGGGAACGCCGTCCTTCACGATCTCGGCAAGGTCCTTGATCCGGTAGTTCTCGTTACTGTCGCCGACATTGAACGCCTCGCAGCGCACCACCTCTTCGGGTGCGGTCAGCAGCACGACATAGGCCTGGGCGATGTCTCGGATGTGAACCAGCGGACGCCACGCCATGCCGTCGCTCTTCAGGTAGACCTGATGGGTGGTGTAGGCCCAAGCGACCAGATTGTTGAGCGCGAGATCGAAGCGGAGATAGGGGGACACACCGTAAGCGGTGGCGGCGCGCAGGAAGACCGGGCAGAAGTTCTCATCGGCCATCGGGGTCAGATCGCGCTCGGCCATGATCTTCGAGCGGCCGTAAGGCGTCACCGGATTGGGCTCGCTGTTCTCGTCGATGAAGTCGTCGCCGGCCGCCCCGTAGACGCTGCAGGTGGAGGCGTAGAGAAAGCGCTTGATGCCGGCTTCCTTGGCGCATTTGGCCAGGCGGACCGTCGCTTCCTGATTGATCTCATAGGTCGCGGGCGGATCCAGATCCCCGAGCGGATCATTGGCGAGCCCGGCGAGGTGGATGATGGCGTCGATACCGTCGAGATCAGCCGTGGTGACGTCGCGCACGTCCTTTTCCTGGGTCGGCGGCAGCTCGAACGGCACAAGGGCGCAGTCGCGGAACAGACAGGTGTCCATGCCGCGCACCTGATGTCCCGCTTCCTCGAGCATGGGCACCAGAATCGATCCGATATAGCCGGCGTTGCCCGTCACCAACACGCGCATGACTTCCTCCAATCTCTTTTATTTTTTCCAAGGTACCTTGCCCTCTCGCCACAGAGCGTCGAGGGTCTTTGCTTCCTTAAGCGTATCCATGCACTGCCAGAAACCTTCGTGCCGATACGCCATCAGTTCACCATCCCGAGCCAGCCTTGCGAGCGTCTGGCTTTCGAAATGGGTCCTGTCGTCGTCGATCAACTCGAGGACGCCCGGTTCAAGGACGAAATAGGCGCCGTTGATCCACTCGTTCGGGTCGACCGTCTTCTCTTGAAAATCATCGACCTTGGATCCGTCGAGCATCAGGCGGCCGAAACGCGCCGGCGGGTGCACGGCGCTGAGCGTCGCCAACCCGCCGTGATCCTGGTGAAACGCCAGGAGCTGACGGATGTCGATATCGGTAAGACCATCACACCAGGTCAGCATGAAGGTTCGATCGGCGAGATAGGGAGCGAGCCGCTTGATGCGCCCGCCGTTCTGAGTGTCCGGGCCGGTGTCCACCAGCTCGACCGTCAGACCGTCTTTGACAAAGCAGCTATGCTCGGGCGCAAGCTCGCTTTCGGGACGCGCCTCGCCTGTCGCCCGGAAATAATCCTGGACCGACTCGGCCTTGTAGCCGAGCGCGACAACGAAGTCGGCAAACCCGAAATGCGCGTAGTGGCACATGATATGCCAGAGCACCGGCTCGTCACCGATGGGCACCATGGCCTTGGACTTAACGTCCGTTTCTTCGGCAAGACGGCTTCCGCGGCCACCTGCCAGAATTGCTATCTTCATTGTTTATCTGTGTTTGTTTTGTTTGACTTGAGGGTAGCGGGGCGGGCTGACGCATAACGTTCAGAGAACGTTGCAACGCCGTCAAAAAGCGCCAGAATTCGTATCACGGTACGAATTCCTACGCCGTTATTCATGGTCAATTTTTTCTTGTTAATAAAGGGTAAAAACACGTTTTTGAGTGGATTTTTTTTGAGATATGTCTCGTAAACACGGAACTGCTCAGAACAGCCTGCGGCGACGTCGGTCAGATGAGCCTGTCAGCGTCGCTGCAGCGTCTTTGCACCGGGCTAAAAGACGCGCTCAGGCAGGGGCTTCGACCAGCCGGCGAAAGTCCTCGAGCCATTCCTCGAGTACCGTTCGACCGTCTCCGTCCGGATCGCTCTGGAGGTCGTCCGGGACGTCGAGCGGACGCCGGACGACACCGTGGTCGAGAACGCCGCTTGGCGGCTTGTCGATAATCTCACCGGTGCCGTTTCGAATGTCGTCGATGAACGCCTGATCGATAGGATCCCGAGCAGCAGGCCAAGCACCGGCCCTGCTCAGCGCCGCCTCCAGCACCGTGCCGGAAGCCTCTGCGACGAAACCGTCCGGCCAGAGCGGCGGTTCGGCGACGACGTCGACATGATCCAGCACCTCATCCGCGATAAGCAGATAGTCCTCGGGCCTGTCGCCCGCGGTTCCGCGATTGTCCGCGAGGTGAATCCTGGTGCCGGGATTGACTTTGTCGGGCAGGTAAACGAGCGCATCCTTGGTGTGGTCGGGACCGACCAGAGCGACATTGCCGACGATCGTCGCTTCAACCGGGCGTCCCCCGCCGCCGCCATAGAACTGGATGGCCCGATGTTTGTAATTGTAGATGAGATTATTGGCCACGAAGGCTCGACTGCCTCCGCTGACCGCCGGATTGCGAAAGCTGTTATGAGCGAAGATATTGTTGATCACCGAGACGCGATCCGCCCCGTTGCCGACCAGTAGCCCCATCGAGTGACGCCCCTTGGGATGGAGCGAGTCGGACAGGTTGGCGGCGATGATGCTGTCTCTGATCGTAACGTCGCGGACGCCGTCCCGATAGAACTGCACCCCTTCGTCGATGGCCCAGCTTATCGAGCAGTTGTCGATCACCACATTGCGCACGTCCCGGCCACCATCCTTGGCGCCATCGACTGCGATAGCGTCCCGGTTCTGCGGGTCGGGGCCGGGACCGTCGCCGATGCGGAACTTCAGATGCTCGATCACCACGTCATGGGTTTTGACCACGACGCCGGCATTAGCGATGCTGATGCCCGGCGCCGGCGCGGTCTGCCCGGCGATGGTGATATCCGGCTCGCCGACCACCAGCTTGCTTTTCAGCCGAATGACGCCGGCAACCTCGAAAACGACGACCTTCGGACCTTTCTCCGCGACGGCGGCGCGCAGCGATCCCGGACCGTCATCGTCCAGATTGCTGACGATTACCACCCTGCCCTCCAGACCGCCGTCGGTCTGGGTGCCAAAGCCCTTTTCCTGGGCAGCGCTCGATCCGCTCGCCGTCAGCGCCAGGATCAAGGCCAGAATCGATCGTTTCATGGGTGCGCTCAGGCTGAGTAGTAACGCGCGTTACTACCGGCGTAGACGCCGGCATCGCCGTAGTCGTAGCTCGCATGGCGCACGGCATCCATGCGGGACAAGACGAGTTCGATCGGCTGGCTGCTTTCGCCTTCCAGCAGGTTGGTCAAGGCACGATCGACGGTGCGTCGGCGGGTCTTGCCCCAGCGGATGCAAAACAGAAGCCTGCTGGCGAAATTCCTCAGATAGTTGACGTCGTCGACCGCCATGACCGGCGGCGAGTCGATCATGACGATGTCGTAGCGACGGCGCAGTTCGCTGATCATGTTGAACATCAGATCGCTGCTGATCAATCGGAAGACATCATGCGTATGGCCGCCGGAATAGATTAAATCCAGCGATGTGGCATCGTCCGTCGTGATCAGGCCGTCAAACCGCATCTGATCGTTCAGATAGGGGATCAGGCCGTTCACAGGCGGCTGGATCCCGAAGGTCTTCGGCAGGGATGGCCGTCTGAGATCGCAGTCGATCAACACGGTCTTCTGGCCGTTCAGCGCCAGTTGCCGGGCGGTGCTGGAAATCGTCGAGGTCTTACCCTCGCCGGGCTCCGCGGATGTGAACAGGAAGACGTTGTTGCTTGTATCGCTCTGAACGTGGCTCGTCAGACGGCCGGCGAGAGAGCGAATGGATTCGGCATAGGGCGTGTTCGGCGATTTGATGACCGCCATGGCGACCTTTTTCGGCGCGCGTTCCGAACGGCCGAAGATCGGCACCGTGCCGACGACCTTGATATTGGGGAACCGGCGCTCGAGCTGATCGGCGCTGCGATAGGAGTTGTCGAACTCCTCCGCCAGGATCGCCAGCAGGCAGGCGAAGACCAACGCGGCCAGGAAGGCGCCGATGACGGCGAGTTTGGTCGGCGGGAAAATCGGTCGAAGGGCCGGTTCGGCATCGGCGATGACGCGCGCTTCGGGCTTTTCCGCGAGGAAGTCCTCCTGCGCCGTCACTTCCGTCTGACGGCCGAGGAAACCTTCGAGCAGCGTGCGTTTGGCGGCCGCATCGCGTTCCAGCGTCGCGAGCGTCACCCGCGCATGATTGCTGGTGGACGCCTGATTTTGCCGGTCCTGCAGGATTTCCAGCAAACGCTCTTCGCGCGCCTGGGCGATCGCGAGATTGTCCTCCGCATCCCGGACGATCCGCTCGACCTCGGCCGCCAGGGATCTTTGCAGATCGGCGAGTTCGTTGCGTGCGGAGATCATGGTCGGATGGTTCTCGCCGAAATCGGTCGAGAGCTGCTGAACCTCGGAGCGCTTGGTCAGGATCTGATCCCTGAGGCTCTGAAGGATGGGGTTGCCGGCCGTGTCGAACGTCGTTTCGAGCTGGCTGGGATTGCCCTTGAGGCCGAGGATCCGGCGAAGCTCGGTCTCGCGCGCCGTTCGTTCGGTTTCCGCGAGGACCAGCTGGCTGGTCAGTTCCGCGATCTGCTGCCCGACCTGATCGCCCTGATTGGTCTCAATCAGCCCGTTTTCGGCGCGATAGCTGGCGATCGCGGTCTCAGCGGCTTCGACGTCCTCCTTGAGGCTGGTGACCTTATCGGCAAACCACCCGGCGGTGCGCTCGGCGGCGCGGTAGCGCGTTTCGAGATTGGTGGTGATGTAGGTGTCCGCGATCTCGTTGGCCAATCTGGCCGCAAGCTCCGGATTTTCGGACTTGACCCCGATCTCGATGACATTGGAAACGCCGACCAACTGCACCGAGATCTTCTTGCGCAGCCGCTCGATCATCCTGATCTCGAGCGTTCGACGCAAGATCTGCTCGTCGACCGGCTCCGGCTCGCTGAGCAGGCCCATATCGGTCAGCGCACGTCGCCACGCCGGCGTGGGCGCAGGCGGCGGATTAAACTCTTCGACTTCGAGCAGCCCGAACTGGCCGGCGACACCCTCGAGAAAGTTCGACGACCGCAGTTCAGCCATCTTGCTCTGGATCGAGCGCTCGTCGAGCGAGCCAAAACCGAGCGTCTGCTCGAGCCCGAGCGCCGCGGCGTTCTGGGGCTCGAGAATAAGCTGTGTCGAGGACTGGTAGAGCGGCGTCAGGCCGGAGACCAAATTGTAGGTCAGCACCGTCGCGATGAACACGAACAGGCCGATCAGCACTGCGCGCCTGCGGATCCTGGCAAACAGCTCCGATAGTGAGATCATTTGCCAGTCGCTGGGCATGATCCCGCCGCCGCGCGGCCTCCAGGATTCGGCCTGGGCTTCCGGCTCTCTCGGTCGATAGCTGTCGTAATTGATGATTTGTTGAGCCAAAAGCCTCTCACGAATAGGAAGATTGTCGAGATTGCCGGCGGCCGAATGGCGAGGATTTACGACAAAATAGAGAAAAAAACCGGATAGACTAGAGGCTATGTGCTTCAGGCATCAGATTTGACGGAACCGTTACCGAAAATGTGGCTTTGCCGGCACCCTTCCCGATCCAAATCCCGGCTCAGAGCGGGCGATCGGCAGCCATGCGGCTGTCTTCGGCGGCGATGCCGCCTGGCGCCGGGTGATTAGACGCTGCCCAATGGGACAGGTCCCTGTCCAGCATTCGAGCCAGCTGATCGATGCAGGGACGAAGCGTCTTTGCCAGTTCGGCGCGCAGGCCAGGACTGAGCGCGGGCTTGGCCGCGCCAGCGCCGACATGACGATCGCCGGCATCCCGGTTCAGCCCGTCCAGAACATTCCAGATCCGGCTCTTCAATGACCTAGGCAGCAGCCGCTTCGCCTGTCCGGCAAGCCCCTTGTTGGTCACCATGGTGCGATAGAGCCCCTGGAAACGGCGGCGCGGCAGGGTGCTGGTCTCGTTTTCCGGCGTGAGGTCGATCGCGGACATGTCGGGCAGGCCGAGAAAGTCGAACACGCGGCCCACGCAGCCGGCGGTGTCCTCGAGCTCGTCGAACAGAATGACGTGAACGCGCTCCCGGCCGAACATGTCCCAATAGCGCTGTAATTGCGGCGCGAAATCGACCATGGCGGTGTAATGCAGAGCCGCCTCGATCCGGTTGCTCGCCGGAATGCGCCGCCCCGCCCGTCGGTCAGCCTCGGCCAGGATCGCCTCGTCGACGGTCCTGATGTTCTCATTGCCCTTGATCTGGTTGTATCGGAACTGCGAGACGATCAGGTCGAGAGGATCGCGCAGCATGACGATGATGCGCGCCTCGGGGCTGGCTTCCTTGATGGCGGCCGCCGCCCTGGCCGAATAGAGATACCAGGTCGATCCCTCGGCGCGGTAGCGCTGCTCAGCGCCATCGGCGAAAAGAGCGAGGTAGTCCTGCTCATCGGTAACCGCGCGCGCATGGGGCAGGTCCGAGCTGAAAAAGAAAGGTTCCTTTCGCTCGGCAAAATAGATATCAGGATGCTGATCCAGATAGGCGGCCATCGACGTCGTGCCGCATTTGGGCGCACCAGCAACGAATAAATTCGGGCCGTGGACCCATCGCCTCGTCAATGTCTGACACCCCCGTCCAAGCGCCGACCAAGGATCTGAAAGGCCGCGCGGTGCGTGGTAGCACGATCATTTTAGGTGCTCAAGCGTTCCAGATGGTCCTGCAGGTCGCCTCGGTGATGATCCTGGCGAGGCTGCTGGCGCCGGCGGATTTCGGCATCGTGGCGATGGTCGCCCCGGTCCAGGCCCTGGCCGTGCTGATCAAGACGATCGGCCTCGGCGACGCCGTCATCCAGCGCCAGGACCTGAAGACCAGTCAGCTCAACGCGCTGTTCTGGATCCAACTCGCGGTCTGCGCCGGCCTGTCCCTGACCATGGCGCTGCTCGCGCCGGCGGTCGCCTGGTTCTACGATCGGGAGGTCCTTGTCGCGATCACCATCGCCTATAGCAGCGTCATTCTTCTGGGTGGTCTCGGCAGCATGCACGAGAACCTGCTGACCCGACGCATGGCCTTCAAGAAAGTCGCCTTCGTCCAGCTCACCGCCGCAGTACTAGGCTTCGCGACCGGAATCGTCGCTGCGATGATCCTCCAGAATTACTGGGCTCTCGTCCTGATGGTGATCGCCAGGGCCGCGATCGAAACGGTGCTCTTCTGGGCGCTGGCCCGATGGCTGCCGGGGCGGCCGCGCTCCGCCGAGAAAATCGGCGAACTGCTTCGTTTCGGCGGCAGCGTCGCCGGGGCGAAAATGGCCCATTACGTCGCCAATAACAGCACGACGATCCTGCTCGGCAAGGTCCTGGGCGAGGTCTCGCTCGGTCTCTATGATCGTGCCAACCGCCTACTGGTCTATCCCACGGCGCAGCTGCACAAGCCGCTGCAGAACGTCGGCATTCCCCTGCTCAGCCGGCTGCAGGACGACGATCAGCGCTACCGCAAGGCCTTCGTCACCATCCTGCAGGGCCTCGCGGTCATCGCCGCGCCGGGCCTGGTCAGCTTCGTGGTGTTCTCGGACGAGGTGGTGCTGCTGGCGTTCGGCGAAGGCTGGAGCGCCGTGGCTCCGATCTTCGCTTTGCTGGCGCCGGTGACCCTGTCACAGCTGATCAACCACCCTCTGGCCTGGCTCTTCTTCACCCAGGGTCGTCCCGGCGAGATGGTGGCCTGGGCCTGGACGCGCTCGCTGCTGCTGCTCGCCGCGGTGATCGCCGGCCTGCCCTACGGACTGATTGGGGTCGTCGCCGCCTATGCCGGCACGCAGCTCCTGATCGTGACCCCGGCCATCTGGATCTGGTCGACACGAATCGGGCCGGTGCGTCTCAAGGATGCCCTCCGGGCGATCCTGCCCTATCTCGCCGGCATCCCGCCGACCCTCTTGGTTCTGGAGATCATGCACCGGCGGCTCGACCTTGGCGCCGCCGCGGAACTCGCGCTGGCGATCCTCGCCGCCTATGCCATCATGGGGCTGATCTCGCTCGCCTTCCCCCAGGGTCGTTCGGGTCTGAAAGACCTTATCGCGCTTCGCCATCAGCTCGCGAAGAAGCGCGGTGGACGGCGCGTCGAGGCGACGCCCGCCGAGGAACCATCCTCAGCTGCTGTCGTCGCGAAGGGCGCATAGCCAGGCGGTCTTCATGATCACGATCATCAAGGTCATCGACGAAAGGTCGGTGTGCTCGAGATAGACCTTCTCGGTGATGTTGTAGATCAGGATGAAGGCCATGAAGGCCGGGAAGAAGATCATCAGATCGTCGGGATGATAGAGCGCCAGATAGAGGCTGCGCGCCAGTGCCGCCAGCAGTATCAGGACGAAGCCGACGGCGCCGGGCACGCCCAGCTCCAGCCAGAGATCCATATAGCCGCTATGTCCGTTGCCGTAGTCGGTGTGGCGGCTGCCGAAGATCAAGAAGCGCACGATCGCCGAATGGCTGTCGGTCCAAAAGGCGCGAAAGCCGGATCCCAGCCAGGGATGCTCCTCCGCCGCGTAGGTCGTGGCGACGCTCCAGATGCGCGTGCGGTTGGTGAGCGTGGGATCGCGCCCGATGGCCTCAAAGAACAGGTCCGAGGCGAACAGCATCAGGCCGGCGAGAGGCAGCGTGATGACCACCCCGACCAGCAAGAGGGTGCCGATGGAAAAGCGCATGCGCCGGATCACGCCGAATGCGACGATAACCCCGAGCGTTCCGACCACGCCGATTGTCGCCGACGCCGTCTGGGTCTTGAACAGAATGAGCATGGACAGCAGAAAGCCGAACCAGCCGAACCAGCGCCAGGGCCCGTCGTCGTTCTTGACGAACCAGAACACCAAGCTGCTGATCGCCATCATGCGGCCGTAGAAGGTGAGCCCGGTCAGACCGTTGCTCCAGGACCCGAATTTGCGGGCGTCGGTGGAGATCAGCTCCGCCGGATCCATCGCCAGATTGAAGAGTGAAATGCAGGCCAAGATGAAACAGGCGATGGCGATCAGACGCAGAATCTGCCGAAGATTGAACTCGAGCACGACATAGGCGCAGAATAGGGTCGACAGGCAAAAGGCCAGGGCGCGGCGGAAGGTCGGCACGGTCTCCGTCGACCAAAGGCATGACGCGCAGATATAGATGAGGAGGAGCACCAGGCCCCACTGACGGGTCACCAGGGCCATGAACCTTTCGGCGTGACGATAGAACAGGAGGGCGGCTGCCGTCAGGTAAAGCACCAGCGCAATCGCCAGGCGCAGCGTGTTCGAATCGTTCAGGCTTTCCGTGGCGTTGGCGAGCAGCAGCCCGTTCAGGCCGCCGGCGCTGAGCAGGAACGTCAGCACGACATAGCCCTGCAGGATCCAGGGAATCCTGGGCATGGCCAGGCCGGCCACCGGCATCGGCGTCGTATTCATCCGGCTTCCTTAGCGAAACAACACGCGATTGTCATGTGCTCCGGCGTCATTCACGTCCTACACATCTTGCAACGGAGAATGACCGATGTACCATACCGCGCGTCGGAGCCGAGCGACGCGCCTCGTCGTCTCCGGCAGTGTCGCGTCGCTTCATCATCCACGCCTCAATTCCAGCACCCGCCGGCAACGGTGGGGATTCCCTTGACCATCGCCATCGACCAAGTTTTTAGCAATGAAGAAAAAACGGATAGGTGTGCCCTTTAGCGGCGAGCTCATCGGCGGCAGCCATGTTTCGACCATGCTCCTGCTGGACGGGCTCGACCCGGCGGTTTTCGAGCCGGTGGTCATCCTGCACAGCGACGGCGAGGTGGCGGATTTTCTGAGACGGCGCTCAACGCCGTTCGTCATCGAATCCATGGCCGCCATCAGGCGCTGGGAGGGTTCGCCCCTGCGACGCCTGCTCGCCTCGTTCCAGTCCCTGCTGCCGACCATGCGTCTGATCAGGAAACACGGCCTCGACCTCATCCACGTCCAGGACCATAAGGCCTTCCAGCTCTGGGTCTGGGGCGCTCTGCTCGCCAGACGGCCGATGCTCCTGCACTGCCGCGGCATCTACGGTAGAAGTATCGTCACCCGGATCATGATGCGCTTCGCCACGCGCATCGTGGCGATCTCGCGCTATCTGCAGGACCGCCTGCCTGCGGAAGTCGGACGGCGCGCCGAGCTCATCTACAACCCCTTCGACACCGACGAACCTTTGCCGGACCGCGACGCCCGCCGCGCGGCGCTGCGCGCGGAACTCGGCCTGCCCGCCGACAGCACCCTGCTCTGCTGGATCGGCACGATCAACAGGCGCAAGCACCCGGAGCGTTTCGTCGAGATCGTGCAGCGCCTGCGCGCCGATCGATCGGATGAGGCCATCTTCGGCGTTCTCTGCGGCGGGCCCGGCAATCTGCGTGACGACCCGTCATGGCTAAGGACGCTGGAGGATGCCGGACCTGCCATTCGCATGCTCGGCTTTCGCGACCCGATCGGCCCGACACTTGCCGGCTGCGACGCCTTGGTCGTCACCGCCGACGAGGAACCGTTTGGCCGCACCGTGATCGAAGCGATGCTCGCAGGCGTTCCGGTGGTCGCCGCCGACGAGGGCGGCTATGTCGAGGTGATGGAGCATGGCGCAACAGGCCTCTTGGTGCCGACCGAGGACCGTGAGGGCTTCGCGGAGGCGATCGCCGGGCTTCTGGACCGGCCCGACGATGCCCAAGCGCTGACCGCAAACGCCAGAACCATGGCCGAGGACGGGTTTTCGATCACCCGTCACGTCGGCGCCGTCGAGGCGGTCTACCGATCCCTGCTCGACCCGCCGGCCAGGTCGCCCTCACCGGGGCGCCTCGAAGAAACCGCCGCCGGCTAAGACCAACGAGGAAACGAAAGACGTCCCATGGCTAAAAAGAAAGTGATCTTTCTCGCCTCTTTCCTGAACGTCGCCGGCGCTCAGGAGGCGGCGCTTAGGGTAGCGCGCAGCCTCAGAGAGCGGGACTATGAGACCGAGGTCTGGTTTCTTTACGCGGAGGCCAAGCCCGCCGAGATCGATCCCGGCGTGCGCATCCTCCTCGACGTGACCAAGCCGACGGCCCGGCAATATCTCACAATCGCGCGAAAACTCTTCGTCGAGCTCCGACGCGCCAGGCCCGACGCCCTGGTGTCCTTCTTGCCGCTGGCCAATGTCCTTGGTCAGAGCCTGGCGCTTTTGGCAGGCGTCCGTAGGCGCATCGCCTCGCACCGGGCCCCCTACTGGACCGGCGGCGCTGCGCTGCGTCACGCCGATACCGTGATCGGCACGCTCGGCGTCTACAGCTCAGTGATCGCCGTCGCCGAGGAGGTTCGCCGCTCCTATGACCGTCATCCCCGCGCCTACAAAAAGCGCATCGGCGTCGTCTGCAACGGCATCGACTGGACGCCGTCCTCATTGACGCGCAACGAAGCGAGACGGAAGTTCGGCCTGCCGGACGATCGGTTCGTCGCCCTGACCATCGGACGCATGAAACCGCAAAAGAACTATCCCTTTGTAGTGCGCATCGCCGAGGGCCTGCAATCGGGCATGATCGTCGCCGCGGGCGACGGGCCGCTTTGGGACGAAGTGAACGCCATGATCGAGCGCACGGACACACGCGACCGCCTGCACCTTCTGGGCGCGGTTGCCAAGTCGGATATCCCCGATCTGTTCCGCGCCGCCGATACATTCATCCTGCCCTCCCTCTATGAAGGCCAGTCCAACGCCTTGCTCGAAGCGATGCATGACGGCACCCCGGTGATCGTCAGCGAACGGCCGGAGCAACGCGAAACCGTGGTCGAGCCGAACGGCATGTCAGCCGGCGTCATCCTCGACCTCGACGATCCAGCGCTCTGGAGCCGAACCATCGACGATCTGGCGGGCGACCCCGAGCGTTCTGCGGCCTTGGGCGCGGCCGCCAAAGCAAGATCGGCGGCGTTTAGCCTGGATCGCCAGACCGACGGATTCGCCGACGTCATAGAAGGCCGAACGCCACCGCCCAGCTCCGCCCCTGCCGGATCATTGGTCATGCCGGCCGAACAGCAGGAACGGGCGTAAAAATGTCGTGTTTCGATCATGTTGCACCTCACAGCCTCCGGTAGAGATTGCACGATGCTTCGCTTTTTACTAAAAGGCGTTGGAGTTACGCATGATCGTCCTGCCGGCAATGTAGGAAAACCTGCCGACACCCCATGAGCCGGTTGGCGACGACAGAAATTCTTCCATTCCAGGGCGCCGACGTTGAAGCAGTATATTCGCGGCTATGACCTCGCCACTTGCGGGCTGCGACCAGGCACGGGCCTCGGCGTCGCTCAGAAATGCCTGCGCGCCTCCAGGCGGCTTTGGTCACAGCATGGCGCCCAGCCCAAAGCCGACGTCGCCACGCGCAAGATCATCTCAAGGAACCGCCGCTTTTTGATTGCGCCCATACCCAAGGTCGGCACCAAGACCTTGAAGGTGATGCTCCAGACCCTGGACGCCGAGAAGAAAGGCGGCGCCGACATCGCCTTCGTGCACGCTCCGCTGCATGCCTGCCTCGCCGAGCTGGAGCCCGACTACACGGTGTTTTCCCTGGTGCGCAATCCCTGGTCGCGCGTGCTGTCCTGCTACCGCAACAAGGTGCTCTCGTCACGTCTCGGCGATCTGGCGATCTGCTCGCGCTATCCCGATTTGAGCCCGGTCATGTCGTTCCCAGAATTCGTCCGCTGGCTCGGCAGCGAGCACGGACGGGACGACGTCGCCGACCGCCATTGGATCTCGCAGACCAGACTGCTCTCCGATCCGGAGACCGGACGGTTATTGTGCACCAAGATCGGCAAGTTCGAACGTTTCAAGGCCGACATCGAGGACTTCCTGGAGGAGGTCGGTCTCGGCCATCTCGACGTGCTGCACATCAACCGAACCGGCGTCTCCGACGATCCCCACAGCTACCGCTCGGCCTACGATGCCGAGTGCCGGGACATCATCGCCAGGCGCTATCGGCAAGACATCGAGACCTTTGGTTACAGCTTCTAGGACGAGGATGACCATGGCGCCTGATACGAGCCCGGAAATCAGCATCGGCATGCCGGTCTATAACGGCGACAACTATCTGGAACGGGCCATCACCTCCGTCCTCGCCCAGACCTTCGAAAATTTCGAGCTGGTCATCTGCGACAACGATTCGAGCGACGGCACGCGCGCGATCTGCGAGCGCTATGCCAGCCAGGACGGGCGGATCCGCTACATCCGCCATCCCGAGAACATCGGTGCCGCCGCCAATTTCCGATCGACCTTCCACGAAAGCCGCGGCGTGTTTTTCAAATGGGCGGCCCATGACGACACCTTCGCGCCGACCTATCTCGAGAAAACCCACGCCGCGCTGAAGGCCGCACCCGATGCCGTGCTCAGCCATTCGATCACGGAAATCGTCGATCCGGAGGGTCAATGCCTCGAAGTCTATGATCCGGGTGCTTTCGAGACCGGCTTGCCGCAACGAAAACGCAGGCTGGCGGGCCGGCTGAAGGCGCTGCGCTGCATCGAAGTCTTCGGCCTGATGCGCCGCGACGCTCTGGCGGAAACCGAGCTGCTCGGGCCCCATGTCGCCCATGACCGCACGCTTTTAAACGAGCTCGCACTCAAAGGGCGCTTTCTCTGCGTGGATGAACCCCTGTTCTTCAATCAGGATCACGAGGCGCGCTTCACCCGCACCTTTCACGGCGCGCAGGCGCAGCTCAATTGGTACCAGCCGGGGCAATCAAAGAAGCGCGCCTGGCGGCTTTGGACGATCTACGGCAAGGCAGCGGCGGCCATCCTGCGCAACGTCCCGGCCGGCGAGCAGATCGGCTGCTTTGCAGTGTTGCTGCGCTCGATCGCTTGGCGCAATCACTGGCGCGGCCTGCTGCGCGAGCCCGTCCTGGCGCTGGCGCCTGGTCTGACCGGGCTGCCGACGCGTCTTCGTCAGCGGCTCGGAGCCTGACCCATGGACGATAAGGCGGGCATCTGACGGATGACGGACGGCGCCGGACGTCGCATCGCGTTTCTCATACAGGACCTGCGCAATGGCGGCGCCGAGCGGGTCACCATCTGGCTGGCCAATGGCATGGCGGAACGCGGCCTGGACGTGGATCTGGTGCTGATCAACCGGCGGGGCGAGGACGCCTATTTCGCCAGCCTCGACCCACGGGTGCGCCTCTGGCCCCTTCGCCAGGGCCGCACGCTGACCAGCCTGTTCGGCTTTCGCGACTATTTCGACCAAGCCAAGCCGGACGTCGTCATCTCGGCGCTCACCCATGTCAACGTCGCCGCCACGCTCGGCCGAAAGCTCGCCCGTCACAAGCCGCGCCTGATTCTGGTCGAGCACAACCAGATGTCGAAGAACATCAAGCGAAAGAGCGGCTTCGTGCGTCTGGCCTATGCCGTCGCCCCCAAAGTCTACCGTCTCGCGGACAGGGTCGGGGCGGTCTCGGAAGGGGTCAAAGCCGATTTCGTGGCGGTGACCGGCTTTCCCAGCGACGGCGTCGACGTGTTCTACAATCCGGTGGTCACCGCCAGCCTGCATAAGCAGCGGCTCGAGACGCCGGATCATCCCTGGTTCGAGGATGGCCAGCCGCCGGTGATCCTCGGCGTCGGACGGCTGACCGAACAGAAGAATTTTCCCCTGCTGATCCGCGCGTTCGCCGAACTCCGTCGAACCCGGACTGCGCGCCTCATGATCCTGGGCGAAGGCAAACTCCGCGACGAACTCCGGCGGCTCGCCGACGACACCGGCCATGGCGACAACATCGCGCTTCCCGGATTCGTCGACAATCCGTTCGCCTATATGAGCCAAGCCGCCGTTTTCGCGCTCTCCTCAGACTGGGAAGGCCTGCCCACCGTACTGATCGAGGCCATGGCCTGCGGCGCCTCGGTCGTATCCACCGACTGCCCGAGCGGTCCTGACGAAATTCTCGAGGGCGGCAGCCTGGCGCCACTCACCCCGCCCGGCGACGTCAGCGCCTTCGCTCAAGCACTGGCCACAGCCCTCGATCGCCAGCGCCCGATCCAGCCGCTGATCGCGCGCGCCGAAGCGTTCAGCACGGATGCCGCTCTCGATCACTATCTGGAAGCAGCCTTCCCTGAAGCCCCGCGCCAACGCCGGCTAACGGCGGCCTGACCAACTCACCGGCCTCAAACCGCCATCACCCAAATTGACGTCGTGCATCGCCGCTTCCGAGGCCGAGACGCCAAGCCCCGACCACGCCGAGACAGGTGGCGGCAACGATTGCCAGCAGCACGGATGTCTCCGGGAAACGCGCGCTGGTCACGCCGATCGCCAGGATCGACGCCAGCTGGGGCGACAAAGCGAGCATGGTCGACACCATCGCCCGCAAAGAAGAGGAAAGAGTGCGCCTCATCCCGCCGAGCCATCCGAACGCGGCGGCGCCGACGAATAGGGAAAACAGGCTGGAGACCAGGGCGAGATGGACGCTGCGGTGGCCGCCGATCAGGATGACCGATTCGTAATCCAGGGCCGGCGGCACCTCGACGCCGTCCACGAAGAGCGTTGTCACCCCTTGATCGTAGCGTGCGATCCAGTGCTGCCAGCTACCGGACAAGACGCCGTCCTCCGTGAAGACCTGCCGCTCGATTCCATTGTCGCCGTTGACTGTGTTGCGAATACGCAGCGACAGACGTCCACCGTCCTGCCCAAGGGTAAAGTTGCGCCGTTGCTGATCGATCGACATGCTCACGATCCGCGCCGGTCCCTGCTGGTCGAGGGCAAGGCTGGCAAGCTCGGCTTCGATGGTAAACGCATCGGCAGCCTTGATCTGGTCACAGAGCCCACCGAGTTCCTTCTTCACCTCGAACAGCATCGGCCGGTCGATCTCGAGCGTGCCGTCAGCCACGCCGAGATGCCCGCCTTCGTCTGCAACCGCATGCCTGTCCCCAGCTTCGCGGATGGCATTGTCGTCCTCGGGAAAGACGACGGCGAGACCGACGCCCATCGCGTGACGTCTGATTTTAGAATCCGCCGCGATGAAACCGGCTGAGAGGGCGGAAACGTCGCTGTCGGTAAGGGCTTGAGGGTAGATCGCGAGGCCGCGCAGCCGACCGCGCCAGGGGCGGTCTTCGGTGGCTTCGTTGCCGATGATCAGCGGATAACCGCAGTCCCAGCTCTCCAGATCGGCGCCGCCCCTGGTGATCAGCAGGGCCGACAGGACCAGGACATTGCCGAGGACGAAGAGCTCTGCGAACGCACGCCGGCGGCGGGCGGCGAACCCGAGGGCGATCTCGCCGATGAGCGCCGCCAAGACGCCGATCGCCATGACCAGAAGGGCGTCGGTCAAAAAGGCATGACGCACCGAGACGAAGGCCTGAAGTATCTCAACGACCAGACTGACCGCCGCGACCAAGAGGACTGTGCGCGTGAAGGCCGGTCCGTACCAATGAGCAGGCCTCTCCGTGCCGCGCCGATGGAAAACGGCATAGGCAAGAAGGCCCAGCGGCAGATAGACCAGCGTGCGCTGCACCAGCGATATCGAGACCTGATCGCCGGAGTGAAGCGTCAGCCCGCCTGCGAGCTCGGCCAACCCTGATGCCAGCGAGCCTTCGACCTGCAACGGCGTCAGATTGACCAGCATGACGACGACGGCCGTAAGCACCAGGGCCACTCGGCCGAGCTGCTTGCGATCCTTCATGCGATGTCGGGCACCGGATTCGGCCAGGATGCCGTTCGCTCCCTGTCGGTCCTTTCGGAAGAGAGGGTGCTTTCCATGATGCGCCTAAAGCCAGGCAACCTCGCTCATAATATCCTTCGGCCGTCCGCTGCCGGTCGACAGGCCTATATCGTCCAGGAATATCGACGGGTTGATCAGGACGCATTCATGCATGGTGGCGAGCGCTCCTGGAAGCTTGTGCAGACCATAGGTCGCCGTCAGCTCATCAGAGAGAAATCTCTTGATATCGAGCGCATAAGCGGTCGCCCGGGTTCGAAGAGCCCCAAGTTCCCTGGTCGGCAGGTCGCTCGGCGCGGAAGCGCGCACGATCTGGACGACATCGAAATCGAGGCAATAGGGCACGGCCTCCATGAAAGGCCAGCGATCGAGCATGGCGCTACGGGCAAGATCGAAGAGCCGCTCCCCCGCCTTGAACGGTCGACGATGGGCATAGTTCACCCAGTGGACATGCACGACACCACCGATGTCGCCGAGCAGCGGATCATGACGCAGGCGATAGGCCTGGCGAAACGCCATCTGCAGCAAGCGGGAGCGATAGCACGCCAGCACGCCGGTTCGCTCGTCGATCAATCCATCGACGGCCTGGAGAACATCTCCGACGGCAGGGGCGCGGTGCGCTTCGCAGGCCTCGGGCATGTTGCGCCAGAGTTCATGCAAAATCGCCAGGCTGCCGCCGACCCAGTGGCTGACCCGCCAGGTATGATGGGACCATTTTGCTGGCCAGACCGGCAGCAGGGTCGCCGGGTCGATGAGACGATCAAGGCTCCAGCTTTGAGGCGTCAGCACCTCACCGAAAACGTCATGCCCGCGAGTCTTCAAAAGCGCCAGGGCGCCGAGCGTGTAGGCGGTGCCGTGAACGCTGAGCGTGCGCTCGGCCTGCTGACCATTAAGACCGCCGGCCAGGTTGACCGACTTGATCCGACGCGTCAGCGCCTCGACGCCCACCGTGCTCGGCTGTACCGGCCAATCGAGAAGATAGAGACAATAAATGACGTCATTGATGTCCTGCAGGACATCGCGTTCGGGATCGATCTCGTCGCGCCCGTCGAGCAGCAGCGACCAGATGTCTCCATGATGGCTTCTCAGATAGTCGAGCACCCGTTCCATGAGGACAGGCTGATCGTCGCCGGGGGCAATGTCTTGAAGCTGTTTCATTGTCGGTTCCGACATGTCAGTGGCGTCGAGACCGCGATCGGCGAAGACCTGTCCGAGCACGACGATGGGAAGCTGACGGTGAGGGCTTTGAGTTGGAGTCAGGCTGACGGAGCTCGACAATATCCAGGAGAGAGTCATTCAGCAAGACGAGTTCGGAACAGAAAGGCTTGAACGCACCCAAGATCACGTCGCCTAGTTAATTTAAACCATGGAGACTTAAGAACAGCGTCAGTCTCTCATCAGAAGAAAAATGAGAAGTGCTCAGAAAAGCATCATTCGCAAGCCCACTTTTTTGGCTTCCTGACAATGAAATGGACATGCCAGGGTGACAGGCAGCTGAATTAAACCAATAATAGAATTTCGCCTAGTAATTATATCTCTTAATTATCTTGTATGCACAGAATTAACTCGATAAATTCTCTTTAACCTTAAGATTCTCTTATGCTTGCAAAAAATCGTTCTCAACGTTCAGGATCAGCGCTTTGTTCGACCTTACGTTATAAAATGCGAGTGAAGATATCAACTTGGAGTTAACTCCCAAAAGACACTTGACCGGCGATTGCCGTGATTGCGCCCAAGTAATCGAATAAAGTGACCATGAGGAACGTCATGAGCGAAGACGCCTTTGTCCGGGCCAGCATACGGACAGATAACGACTCCCCTGTCGACATGTCGCCGATCTCGACATCGCCTGAGTCGCCGACCAGAAAAAAACGTCATGAAGACGGCGACGGACGATTATTCAACCAAATCGAGAGTGTCCTGCTCGGTGGTCTCGAAACCGCCGTCGTGACCCGTGACGGATTGGCTGATTTCATGGTGACGGACTGCCTCGATCGCCGCGGACGACACCAACCGCCGAGGCTCGTCTTTTCTTCCAACGGGCAAGGCATTGCGCTGGCCAGCAGCGACCAGGCCTTCAACTCGGCGATTCGGCAGGCCGATCTCATCCATGCCGATGGCATGTCGGTCGTGCTCGCCTCGAAGTTCGTAACGGGCAAGCCACTTCCCGAGCGGGTGCCGACGACGGATTTCTTTCACGACGCCGCCCGCTCCGGTCAGACCTCGAAGTTGCGTTTCTACATGCTCGGGGGCAAGGAGGAGGTCAATCGGGAGGCCTTCGATCGCGCGCGGAAGCACTATCCCGATGTCGACTGGGTCGGTCGGCATCACGGTTATTTCACGCGGGATGACGAGGAGCGCATCTGCGCCGAGATCGTCGCCGCCGGGACGGATGTCCTTTGGCTTGCCCTCGGAAGGCCGCATCAGGAGTACTTTGCGCTCCGCAACCGTGATCGTCTGCGCGGCGTCGGCTGGATCAAGACCTGCGGCGGCCTGTTTGACTTTCTTGCCGGCGTGAACAAACGCGCGCCCCGATGGATGCAGCGGATCTGCATGGAGTGGTTCTGGCGCATGATGCAGGAACCGCAGCGGCTGCTCTGGCGGTATATCAAGACCAATGTCCAGGCCGTCATATGCCTGGCCACACAGTCCGAAGGCCGCAAGATCCGAACCACCTCGTCCCACGCCCAGCGTCCCTATCATCGGCAGACATAAACCGCGCTTGCCGGGCATCCGGCGGCCACGAGGTCGTCGGTGGACCTGATCTGATCGGACAGATCTTGATGAACACAACTCTGGTGCCGGGTCTGCCCGGCTACCAGAAGCGCGCCGTTTCCGAGGCCTGCTCCCTACTTCACAGCGATCAGCTTGATGCCGAGGAAGATGCGCACAGGCTTGAAGCGAGCGACGCGCTGGCGGATCGGCCAGGGAAGCATGGCGAGCGTCGCTTCGATCGGCGTCGCGAGTGAGGGCGGGACTGTCGCGAGCTTTCGGCCGGCCGCCGAGATGATCACCGAGAACTTCTTGAAGCCGACTGCGCGGAAGAGATCGATCAGCTCCCGGTAACGGTATTCCTTCATGTGAAAGCCGGTCGCCGTCCTGTCGAAATAGCGGGACACGTCGCTCGGCCCCGAGATCGCATTCGGCGTGGTGCAGAAATAGCGCCCGCCCGGCCGGAGCGTGCGGTGGATATCGATCAGCTGCTGCTTGGCGTCGTCCACATGCAGATGTTCCATCAGCTGGTTGCTGTAGACGAAATCGGCGCTCTCCGCCTCAAGGCCGAGCGTCAGCCCATCGGACTTCACGAAATCGAAGTTTTCAGGCGCCTTCGTCGGATCGTAGACCTTGTCGCTGACATCGACGCCGATCGCGCGCTGGACGTCGGGGGCGATCAGGTAGGAAAGCTGGCAGTCCCCTGCCCCCACCTCGACGAACACATCCCCTGCCCGCACCAGCGGCTTTAGCAGTCGGAGCTGGTTCCTGACATTGGAGAGCTGATCGCTCTCGCGCCTGAAATGCTGGGGATGATCGGGAAGAGATGAGAAAAGCTCGTCATACAGCTCGCCGTAGAGCACCTTTCGCGCCTCGACATCGCTCTCTCTCAGGCGATCCGCGAGACGCCGCTCCAAATCGTAATGCACCTGGATCCGCTCCAGCGGCCTGGGATCGCGATAGAGCTTTCTCAAACGATTTTGCTGGCCAAGCGACAAGGCGGTCATGTCGAGATTTCCCAGGTGCAAACGGTTGCGGCGACCGGACCTATCTCCAACAAAAAAGGATTTTAATCAATTGCTATCGAAGAGTTTTTGAGAGCCTGCCGAAGACGCGCGTCGCGCCTACCCGCCAAGGAACAAACGGCCGACGTCGGGATTGGCGAGAAGGTCGTCGCCTTTGCCGGCAATCGCGAGTTCGCCGGAAACCAGGACATAGCCGATGTCGGCGAACTCAAGGCCCTTCTTGGCGTTCTGCTCGACCATCAGAATGGTCTTGCCTTCGACATGCTGGAGGTCGTCCAGGATCTCGAAAACCATGTCGATGAAGCGCGGCTCGAGGCCGATCGACGGTTCGTCCACCAGGAGAATGTCCGGATTCATGACCAGAGCGCGGGAAATCTCGAGCAGGCGGCGCTCGCCGCCGGAGAGCACTTTCGCCTGATGCTTTCGCCGCTCCGCCAGCCTTGGATATTTGTCGAAGACACGCTCCGCCGCCTCCTTGGCCTCGGCCGGCTGATCCATGAGATAGCCGCCCATCCAGAGATTTTCCTCGACGGTCATGCCGGGAAAAACCGACTTGTCCTGAAGGATGTAGGCGATGCCCGCTTCCTTCAGCTTCTGGCTCGAGGTCAGCGAGGCCACGTCCCGCTCATTGCCATCGCTGGCGGTCAGGATCCTGCCGGAAAACACTGTGCAGAAGCCGAAGATGGCATGCAGGATCGTCGACTTGCCGGCGCCGTTCGGACCGATCAGACAGAGTGACTGGCCCTTACCGACCGCAAGATCGATGCCGTGCAGGATCTCCATCTTGCCATAGCCGGCGCGCAGCTCGTCGAGCTGCAGAAACGGTTCCCCCTCGACCAGACCCAGGATCTGCTCCTTGGTGACCGTCTCGGCGATCGCCCTGGCTTCGCGATTGACGTCGTCGACCGAGATGACCGTATCGATATCGCCGCCATGATAGCCCGCCGCTCTGTCCGAGCCCGACGAGGGCTTCGTCGACTTGGCGGAGTCCACGGCCACTAATGTGCCCCCAAGTAAGCGTCGATGACGCGCTGGTCGTTCTGGATCTCGTCAGGCGGTCCGGAGGCGAGCAGCTCGCCATGGGCGAGGCAATGGACGTGATCCGCCATGTTCATGATCACGCGCATATTATGCTCAATGACGAACAGCGTGATGCCGAAGTCGGTGTTGGCGCGCTTCAGCCGGTCGATCAGGCCATTGATCAGGGTCGGGTTGATCCCGGCGGTCGGTTCGTCCAGCAGCAGGATCTCGGGCTCGTTCATCAGCGCCATCGCGAATTCCAGGAGCTTTTGCTGACCGAAGGAGAGATCGCCCGCGGCAAGGAAACGCTTCTTGTAGAGCCCGACGAACTCGAGGAGATGCAGGGCGCGATCCTGGTCGTCACCGGACTGAGGTGCGAACATGTCGCGCCAGCCGAGCCGGCGATGGGGCACCGAGATCAGCATGTTGTCGAGACAGTTCATCTTCGAATAGATGCGCGTCTGCTGAAAGGTGCGCACCAGGCCGAGCCGCGCGATGTCCTGCACACGGTAGTCGGAAATCTCGACATCCTTGAACTTGATCGAACCCTCGTCGATGGGATGATAGCCGACGATCGAATTGAAGAGCGTGGTCTTCCCCGAGCCGTTCGGCCCGATCAGCCCCGTGATCTGCCCCTCGGCGACATCGATCGAAATGTCATGATTGGCCACCACGCCGCCAAAGCTCTTTGAGACATTCCTCACACTAATCATGGCGCGACGCGCGCCGGCGTTGACTTGCCGCCGGTGTCTTGTTCGACCGTCTCGTTCTCCTCGACGACGATGCCGAAGAATTTCGGCCATTTTTCCATGGCCCAGCCGAGAATGCCCTGCTGGAAGAAGATGACGTTGAGGATGATCAGCGCACCGAGGGTGACCCACTGCCAGCCGAGGAGATAGGTCCAGGTGACCTCCTTGATGATGTGGAAGAGCGTGGCGCCGAGGACGGGGCCCCAAAGCGTGCCCTTGCCGCCCAATAGCGCCATCAGCACCATGAAGATGCCGAAGGTCACCGTCGGGAAGGCAACTTCCAGCGGCTCGATGAAGCCGGTCATATTGCCGAAGATGCCGCCGGAGATGCCGAGAAAAAATGCGGAGATCGCCCAGGCCACGGTCTTGTAGCGTTTGGTGTGGATGCCCATCCCTTCGGCTTTTTCCTCGTCATCGCGGATGGCGTTGATCGCGAGGCCGAAACGGGTCGAGTAGAGCCAGCGTAGGCAGAGAAAGGTGACGATCGCGAGCGCGAAGTTCAAAAGGTAGAAGAAATAAGAACGCCCCTGGATGTCGCCGGGATAGACCGGAAGCGACATGCCGCCGCCGCCGCCGACATAGTCCCATGCCCCGACCAGCTCGCCGGCGGCGATCGCGATGCCAAGCGTGCCGATCGCGAAATAGGGACCGCGCAGGCCGAACACGATCCAGCCGAGCGCCACGGCGGAAACCATGGCGAACAGGGCGGCGGCCGCGATGCCCGCGGTCAGGCCGATATAGTACTGGGCTGGCGTGAACTCGACTTTGACCGCGCCGAAATGGGCCGTGTACTCCGCGACATCGTAAAAGAGCCCGATCTGCACGACGGACGAGACATACATCCCGGCGCCGAAGAAAAAGATGTTGCCGAGCGAATTGTAGCCCATCTGGCCACCCATGATGTCCCAGGTGAGCGCGAACACCACCATGAGAAACAGGACGGCAATCTGGAAGGTGTAGGCGGGCACGAAATAGGGAACGATCAGGCCGATCACCAGAATCGCAACGAAGATCGCGATGTCAGCGGGCGAATAGGTGGCGGCTCTCGACATGATTACTGCACCACCTGCCGATGGCGGCCCATCTGAATCTGACGCCAGATCAGGACGGCGATCAGCAGGCCGACCACGATCGCCTGCTGAAACTCAGCGCCGAGGACGAAGCCGCCGAATTGCTCCGCGATACCGAGCCCGATGCCGGAGAGCACAACGCCCGGCAGATTGCCGAGCCCTGCCGCCGTTACGATCACGAAGGAGCGGATCGAATGGGTGATGCCGAAAAAAGGCTGGATCACCCAGATCATCGAGACCAGCGCGCCGGCCACGCCGCAGATCGCCGCGTTGAGCGAGAAGGTGAAGGCGTAGACGCGATCGGTATCGATGCCCATCACCTTGGCGGCGCGCGGATCCTGCGCCGTCGCCCGAATCGCTTGGCCGATGCGCGAGCGCTTCATGAAGAGCACGAGGCCGAGCGCCAGCACCAGGCAGAGCACCAAGGAGATCAGCCGGATCTGGGTGACGGTCACCTGATTGTCGAACAGAAACAGCGTCTCGAAACCGGCATTGGCGGTCTGAGTGTCCGGACCAAAGAGGAGGTTCAGGAGCTGCTGCAGCATGATCGCCAGCCCGAAGGTCGCGAGCAGCGACGTGAACAGGTCCTTGTCCACGACCCGGCAGATCACGACCCGATAGACCAGCCAGCCAAACCCGAACATGACGACTGCAGCCACCGGCAACCCAAACAACGGGTGAACGCCCTGCGTTCCGAGCCACCAGGCGATGTAGCCGCCCATGATGACGAAGTCGCCCTGAGCCAGGTTTTTGAGGTTCATCACGCCCCAGACCAGCGCAAGACCGTAGGCTGCAAGGGCGAAGATGGCGCCGACGAACAAGCCGTCCAGCAGAAGCTGAATGTTCAGCGTCGGCGCCAGATAGAGGAGAGAAAGATTACCCAGCATCAGGCGCTCGCCCAGGACATGGCGGGTGCGGAGCGGCGTTCATCAGCGTTGTGATCACCGCTCCCCGGCACGCCTATTGGGCAAAGCTCAGATTGGCCTTGGTTGCGGCCCATTCCGTCGGTGCGACCACGTGATACTGACCGTCTTGGATCTGACGGAGCACCATGGGCTTGGCGATATTGTTACCCTCCGGTGCGAATTTGATGCCGCCATAGAAGGTGTCCATCTCGGTGTCGGCGATCGACTGACGCACGGTTTCGACATCGAAGGTATTGGCGCGCTCGAAGGCGTCCTTCCAGACGAGGACCGCCGCCGAGGCCTGTGCTGCCTGGTAAGGAACGGTCGCGTAGTCGGCGAACATCTCCTTGAAGGCTGCGTCGTAATCGGCGGCGCTGCCGAAATACTCGTCCGAATAGGTCAGCGTCTCGGCCCATTGGGTCGGGCAGAAGAAGCCGTTCACACTGTCGCCGAACTTTCCGACGATGTCCGCCGACTCACAATGGGTGAGCGCGATCATCGGCACCTGGATATTCATCTCACCGACCTGACGCGCGAGCGTGGCAGCACCCTTGGCATGGCCGGATACGACGAGAACATCAGGCTTCAGCGCGCGCACCTTGGTGAGCGTCGCCGACATATCAGCAAGATCGCGCGGCAGCTTGTCGTCAACGACGACCTCCATGCCGAACTTGTTAACGTCCTCCAGCACGCCCTCGCGCACATCGAGGGAGAAAGGATCGTTCTCGAACGCCATGGCGACCTTGAGATCGGCAGGATCCCTGCCATCGGCTTCGGCCTGCTCGGCGGCAAGGGCAATGGCCGTGCGGAGATACTGCTCTGAGGTGGAAAGCACGGCGAAGAGATATTTGTACCCCTGGGTGAAGAGCGAACGCGACGCCCCTTCGGCCTCGATCATCGGCACGCCGAACTGCTCGGTCACGGGTGCTATCGCTTTGGTCAGGCCGGAACTGTACGGCCCGAGCATGAACTGAACGCCATCCTGCTGGATCAGCCGCTCGGCGAGCTGCGCGCCGCGCGCAGGCGTCGACTCGTCGTCGTAATAGATGACGTCCAGCTGGTAGCTTTTCCCATCGACGGTCACGCCGCCCATCTCGTTGATCTTGTCGATGGCGATCTCGTAACCGTTCTGGGCGTGAACGCCGTCGGTCGAATATTTGCCGGTCAGCGAAATCGCAGCGCCCAGGACGATCGTCTCGCCTTCGACCTTGCCGTCGGCAGGGGAAGCGGCGATTGCGAGAGCTGCAGCGGCGAGAGCAATGGCACTGGAGTGCAGAGTCCAAGACATCGTATAAGCCTCCATAGATTGTCTGTTTATTTGCAAAGACGATAGCATGTCTGTTGATTTCGCCAAGGGGTATGAACAGACATGTCGACAGGCTTCGATGACGGGCGCCTGTACGTGTCCCTATGCTGACGCCCGAAACAGGCGATCCAGCCCAACGGCTTGACCGCAGCCGAGCCCATGACCCAGACTGAGGCCTCTCAAATCGGTTTGGATGCTCCTAACCCAGGATCCCCGCTTGAATCTGGACGAGTTCGCCGAACGCCTCGGCCTTTCGAAAACCACCGTCTCCCGAGCTCTGGCGGGTTACAGTGATGTCAGCGCCAAGACCAGGGCACGGGTGGAAGAGGCGGCCATCGCCCATGGCTACCAGCCGAATCCGCTCGCCCAGCGCCTGCGCTCCGGCCGGCTGGATACCGTCGGCCTGATCATCTCGAGCGATCTTCGCCACTTCGGCGATGCCTTCTTCGTCGACCTGGTGACCCATCTCAGCCGAACGCTGACCGACAACGGCCTCGACCTTCTCCTGAGCGCCGCCGATCCCGGCGATGCGGAGCTGGCCGCCTTGAAGCGCATGGTCGGCGGTCGCCGCGTCGATGCGATGATCGTGGAGCGCACCCGCCGCCGGGATCCACGGGTCGACTATCTCCTGGACATGAAGATTCCGTTCGTCTGCCACGGCCGCACCGAGGACATTCAAGGCTATGCTTTCGTCGATATGGACGGCGAGGCCGCCGGCCGTATGGCAACCGAACGCTCGATCGCGCTCGGTCATCGAAAGATTGCGTTCGTCGGCCCGCCGGCGGCAACGCTCACCTTCGCCTGGCATCGGCAAACCGGCTATGCGGCAGCCCTGAAAGCCGCAGATCTCTCCGTCCGAGACGCCTTCATTGTCGAGGGCGACGGCGGCGAAGCCTTCGGCAATGCCGCGACCAGGCGTCTGCTCGACCAGGACGACCCGCCGACCGCCATCGTCTGCGCCACCGATCTGGAAGCGATAGGCGCCCTTCGAGCCATTGCCGATTACGGCCTTGCCGTCGGCAAGGATATCTCCGTGATCGGCCATGACGACATCCCGGAGGCCGCACGAACCAAACCGCCTCTCGCCACCATCAGGCAACCCCACGCTGCGGTCGGCAAGCGCCTCGCCGAAATCGTCAGCAGGCTTGCGCAGGGCGCAGATCCCGAACGCCACCAGGAGATCTGGCAGCCGGAGCTGATCGAGCGCCAATCACTGGACATCGCCCTAGACTAACAGTCCATCCGATATCATGGCCTGGGACACTCTCGGCAAACTAGCGCCTTGATCTCCAAACCGATTTGAAGCACGCTTTCCAAATCGGTTTGAAAAAATATGCGGCGATGACATGTTGTCTGGCCATGCCATGCATTTATGGTGGTATGAGAAGCGATGTCGACAAAACCGCGAATGCCTGAACGAATAGGTCTGGCAGTAACGTCGATTAGGGACGCTAGGGATGAGGACACAAGGCTTGCTCATGGGCAGCGCCATGGCGCTATTGGCAACCATCGGCGGTTGGCGCGTCGAACGGCGCAGATGCTACCGAAATCGCCATCTCCTGCGGCGCCGTCGGCATGGATCTCGAGCTCTGCCAGGAAGGCGCCAACGCCTGGGCGGAAGCCACCGGCAACACCGTCGAGATCATTTCCACACCGAATTCGGCGACCGAGCGTCTCGCCCTCGATCAGCAAATTCTGGCCGCCAACTCTTCGGATATCGATGTCTATCAGATCGACGTGATCTGGCCGGGCATCCTGGCCAACCACTTCATCGATCTCGGCGAATACATCGATGAAGACACCCGCGGCCAGCATTTCGAAGCTATCATCGACAACAACACCGTCGACGGCAGCTTCGTCGCCATGCCCTGGTTCACCGATGCCGGCATTCTCTACTACCGCACCGACCTCCTCGAGAAATACGGCAAGCAGCCGCCGGAAACCTGGGAGGACCTGGCGGCAACCGCCAAGGAAATCCAGGACGCCGAGCGCGCCGAGGGCAACGACAAGATGTGTAGCTTCGTGTTCCAGGCGAAAGCCTATGAGGGCCTCACCTGCGATGCGCTCGAATGGGTCGACAGCTATAATGGCGGCGAGATCGTTGCCGAGGACGGCACGATCACCATCAATAACGAGCAAGCCGCCCTGGCGCTCGACACCGCCGCCACCTGGATCGGCGAGATCGCACCTGAAGGCGTTCTAAACTATGCCGAGGAGGAAGCGCGCGGCGTCTTCCAGTCCGGCAACGCGGTCTTCATGCGCAACTGGCCCTACGCCTGGTCTCTCGGCAATGCCGACGACAGCAGCATCAAGGGCAAGATCGGCGTCACAGCGCTTCCCAAAGGCGGCGCCGACGGCAAGAACACCGGCGTGCTCGGCGGCTGACAGCTCGCCGTCTCCAAATATTCGGAAAACGCCGATATCGCCGCCGATCTGGTCAAATATCTTACCAGTCTGGAAGAACAGAAGCGCCGGGCGATCAAAGGATCCTACAACCCGACCATCGCCAGCCTCTACCAGGACGCCGACGTGCTCGAAGCCACCCCGTTCTTCGGCGATTTCTACGACACCTTCACCAACGCCGTCCCCCGCCCCTCCAAGGTGACCGGCGGAAAATACAATCAGGTCAGCTCCGAGTTCTTCAACGCCGCCCATGACGTGCTGAGCGGCAAGTCCCCGGCGGCCGACCGCCTCGCCGCCCTCGAAAGCAGGCTCGACCGCCTCTCCCGCGGCGGCCGCTGGTAGACGCCAGAGGCGTCGGCCCGGACGCTGTCGCGGCGTGCGGGCCGAACCTCGGCGTTTCGATTTGCGGGTCCTGTCGGCCCGGGATGCTTGGGTAGACGCGGAACGAGGACTTCTGACGTGAGCACCACGGATATCAGCTGCACTGAAAGCGGCACAGAGGCAGCGGTCCGAGCGCTTTCACGATGTTTGGGCCGAACATCGGCGCTTCGATTTGCGGATCCGGTTGGCCGGCCATGTCCCGACAGGTGCGGAACAAGAGAGTGCGATGTCTGACATGAGCACCACGCCTGTCAGCTGCTTCGAAGCCAGTGGAAAGGCGGAGGCCCAAACGCCGTCACGGTCGCTAAATCAAGTCTCAGCGTTTCGATTTGCGGGTCCGGTCAGCGTAAAAGGTTCCTGCAGGCGGCGGGCCCGATGCCTCTGCCCAGCCTCTGAAAACTCAACGGCAGCCGGCGAGACCTCGAAACAGGTTCGGTGGAACCTTTCCTCGTCGACCACCAGAACGACCACAGAATGTGCAGCCTTAACCCTTCCTTAACCGTCGATCTCCATGATCGTCCCTGGTCCATGCGATCCTGGGAGTCCGCCCACCGATCGAAAACAATGGTCGCGCACGGACTCCCAGGATCGCATGGACCAGCAAGACAACGCCTTCGTGACAGCATTTGGTTAACAATTCGTGAAGCCAAGCAACAATTTTCATCGGTCAGACATCGGACGACGGACATAAGCCATCGCCCCTCGATCTGACACCAAGTCAAGCCAGGCCCGGCTCGGGCCGCTGAGCATGTGTCATGAACACAGCCATCACAACAGATCCACCAGCTGACCTGACCAGAGCGGCGACAGCGTCACGCCTCACCCGGCAACGGGTCAGGTCAGCCTGGCTGTTCATTGCGCCGATGCTGATCGTGCTGGCGCTCGTCGCCGGCTGGCCGCTGCCGCGCACCATCTGGTTTGACTTCACGGACGCCAACCTCTCCGATCTCGAAGGCGCCGAATTCGTTGGCTTTCTCAACTATCAATATCTCCTGACCGATCCCGAATGGTGGAACGCGGTCTGGAATACGTTCGTGTTCGCCTCGATCTCGGTCACGATCGAGACGATCCTCGGCCTCGGAATAGCCCTTGCGCTGGATGCCCATTTCCGAGGCCGAGGCCTCCTTCGCGCCGCTGTTCTTATCCCATGGGCCATACCGACCGTCGTCTCCGCCCAAATGTGGGGCTGGATGTTCCACGACGTGTTCGGCGTGATCAATGCCATGCTCCAGGGGCTCGGCCTGATCAGCGAGCCGATCGCCTGGACCGCCTCCCCGGACACGGCGCTCGCCGCGGTGATCATCGTCGATGTCTGGAAGACCACGCCCTTCATGGCGCTCCTGATCCTGGCCGGCCTGCAGATGCTCCCCAACGAGTGCTACGAGAGCGCCAAGGTCGACGGCGTCCACCCCATCAAGGTCTTTTTCAAGATCATGCTTCCCCTGCTGAAGCCGGCGCTGCTCGTCGCGATCATCTTCCGCATCCTGGACGCCCTTCGCATCTTCGACCTGATCTACGTCATGTCCGGCAACAACAAGGACACCATGTCCATGTCGGTCTACGCCCGCCAGCAGCTGGTCGACTTCCAGGACGTCGGCTACGGCTCTGCGGCAGCGACCCTGCTCTTCCTGATCATCGCGCTTTTCACCGTCATCTACCTGACCCTCGGCGGCGTCGGCCGGGAGGAGAACTAACATGAACCGCAAAGCCAAAAAGCTCCTCGGCAAGGCCGCCTTCTACCTCCTCCTGGCCGTCATCGTCTTCTACACGGTCTTCCCCTTCTACTGGGCGATTGTCTCGTCGCTGAAAGCCGGCTCCGAGCTGTTCAAGGTCGAGTTCTGGCCGAGCGTGCCGGCCTGGGAGAACTACGCGGCGGTCTTCAGCGAACAGCCCTTCGGCCGCAACATCCTGAACTCCATCTTCGTCGCGGTCTCCACCGTCGTCCTGTCGCTCGGCCTCGCCGTCGCCGCCTCCTACGCCTTGGGCCGCATCCAGTTCAGAGGCAGGACCCTCCTCCTCTTCACCATCCTCGGCGTCTCGATGTTCCCGCAGATCGCCGTTCTCTCGGGCATGTTCGAACTGGTGCGAGCACTCGGCCTCTACAACAACCTCCTCTCGCTCACCCTCTCCTACATGATCTTCACCCTGCCCTTCACCGTCTGGGTGCTGACCACCTTCATGCGCGAACTGCCGAAAGAGCTGTAGCAAGCCGCCGTGGTCGACGGCGCAAAACCGTTCACCATCGTCACCAAGGTCTTCATGCCGCTGATGGGACCAGCCCTCGCGACCACAGGCCTCCTCGCCTTCATCGCCGCCTGGAACGAGTTCCTCTTCGCCCTCACCTTCACGCTCTCCGGCGAAATGCGGACGGTCCCCGTCGCGATTGCCCTGATATCCGGCGCCAGCTCCTAC
The DNA here is from genome assembly GCA_039197065.1 of Pseudomonadota bacterium. Taxonomy (GTDB): domain Bacteria; phylum Pseudomonadota; class Alphaproteobacteria; order Geminicoccales; family Geminicoccaceae; genus JANQPX01. The sequence goes on from JBCCUL010000008.1 coordinate 177,521, forward strand.
GAACTCCCCTGGGGCAACATCATGGCAGCCTCCGTCATCGTCACGGTGCCGCTGATCATCCTCGTCCTCATCTTCCAACGCCGCATAGTCTCCGGCCTAACCGCCGGCGCCGTCAAAGGCTGAGTGCGATGCGCACCTCATGGACTCGGACCGCAGGAGCCAAGCTCGACGGTATGCGGCCAAGCTTGAGAATGCAGAAAGCTCCGCCTCAGCATGCTATTGCTCCGATGGCATGGCCATCCTCATCGACTCGGACCGCTGCAACCAAGCACCACGGTATGCGACCAAGCCTGAGAGCGCAGAAAGCTCTGCCTCAGCACGCTATTGCTCCCGTGGCAGGGCCATCCGCATCGCTCCAGACTGCTGCAACCAAGCCCCACGGTATGCGACCAAGCCTGACAGCGCAGAAAGCTCCGCCTCAGCAAGTTATTGCTCCGGTGGCGGGGCCATCCGCATCGCTCCAGACCGCTACAACCAAGCACCACGGCATGCGGCCAAGCCTGAGAGCGCAGAACACCGCGCCACAAAACGCGATCGCTCCGATGGCGTGGCCATCCGCATCGCCCCAGACCGCTGCAACCAAGTGCCACGGTATGCGGCCAAGTTTGAGAACGCAGAAAGCTCCGCCGCAAAACGCAACCACTCAGATGGTGCGGCCATCGGCGTCGGCTTGGACACCAATTGCTGGGGTCCAACCCATGTTAACAGGTTCGAAAGCCGACAAACCGACACATATGAGCGAAACAGCCTTCCCTTCGAAGCAACGGCAAGTTTGCGACCGTCGACCGCCACACCCTTCAGACTTTCTTGACTCCACCATGCTAAAACGACCGTCTTCATGGTCCATGGGATCCTGGGAGTGCGTTCGACCGCTGAAAAGGTGGGGGCGAGGCTCGGATTCCCAGGGTCGCATGGACCAGCAAGCATCATCGCAGGGAAAGGTTAAGAAATGCTTGTCGGACGATGATATGTTGGCCGGTATGGTGATCAAAGGAGACACACCGCTGAAAGCGCTCCGACGGCGCATCGCCATCCGCCTGACGGATGAGACTGCGAGAGAGAAAAAATGATGACCGATCGACCAGCGAGCGAGTGGTGGCGCGGAGCCGTCATCTATCAGGTCTATCCACGCAGCTTTCAGGACACCAATGGCGACGGTATCGGCGATCTCGCCGGCATTAACCAGCGGCTCGAGCATATCGCATCCCTCGGCGTCGATGCCTTATGGATCTCGCCCTTCATGAAGTCGCCCATGGAGGACTATGGCTATGATGTCGAAGACTATCGTTCGGTCGACCCCATGTTCGGATCGCTCGGCGATTTCGACAGCCTGCTGCAAAGAGCGCATGGGCTCGGGCTGAAGCTCCTGGTCGACCTCGTGCCAAGCCATACCTCCGACCGCCACGCCTGGTTCCAGGAAGCACGCCAGAGCCGGGACAACGCCAAGGCGGACTGGTACGTTTTCGCCGAGCCCAGGGAGGACGGGACGCCGCCCAACAACTGGCTTTCGATTTTCGGAGGGGTGGCCTGGACCTATGAACCCCGGCGCGGCCAGTATTACCTCCACAATTTCCTAAGCTCCCAGCCCCAGCTCAACTGGCATCATCCCGACGTCCGGCACGCCATGCTCGCCGAGGCCGAATTCTGGCTGGAGCGCGGCGTCGACGGCTTTCGCGTCGATGCCATCGACTTCGCCCTGCATGACCCGGAACTCCGGGACAACCCGGTACGCCCGGGAAGCGGCGCCGATGTCGGCGGCATGGTCGCCGGCATGCCGTTCGCGCGCCAGATCCACCTTCATCAGAAGAACCATCCAGACCTCTCCGACAAGGTGCTGCGCCCGCTGCACGCCCTTGCCGACCGCTACGATGCGTTCCTGCTCGGCGAGATGAGCGGCGATCGTTCGGCGGAACGGCTGGCCGCCTATACCGACGGCGGCGGCCTCAATGTCGCCTACACCTTCGAATTGCTGACGTCGAACGCCGATCCCGCGTCGATCAGCGATGTCGTGAAGGATGTCGAACGCCATATCGGCGGCGGCTGGCCCTGCTATTCGATGAGCAATCACGACGTCACCCGGGCAGTCTCGCGCTTCGGGGCCCATCAAGAGGCCGCCGCCTGGCAGCCGCTCATCACGGCGATCCTCTGCAGTCTGCGCGGTACGATCTGCCTCTATCAGGGTGAGGAGCTCGGCCTCACCGAAGCGGATCTCGCCTTCGAGGACCTCCGCGACCCCTACGGCATCAGCTTCTTCCCGGCTTTCAAAGGCCGAGACGGCTGCCGCACGCCCATCCCCTGGGCGGGCACGGCGCCCCATGCGGGGTTTACGGAAGGAAAGCCCTGGCTGCCGGTGCCGGTCGATCACCTGCCGCGCGCGGTCGACCGTCAGGGAGCGGATCCACAATCGGTGCTGGAACGCACCCGGACATTCCTGCGTTGGCGCCGCGAGCAGCCCGCTTTGTTGAAAGGCGATATCCGGTTTCTAGAGGCCGAAGCACCGCTCCTGGCCCTGACCAGAGAAGCGGGTGAGCAGCATCTGCTCTCCGTCTTCAATCTCGGCGAGGCCGCCCGGACGTTCGAGGCGCCTTCGAAGGTCGATGCGCTGCCGGCCTCGGGCTTCACGGCCGCTGTCGAAGAGAGGCGCATTACCCTTCCCGGCTATGGCGGCTTTTTCGGCCGGCTGCAGGATTAACCAAAGCAAGAGGGCAAAGGAGAAAAACGATGGCGGCGATCACCATGCGGAACGTGCACAAGGCGTTCGGCAATGTCCACGTCATCAAGGGCATCGACCTCGACATCCGGAACAAGGACTTCATCGTGTTCGTCGGCCCATCGGGCTGCGCAAGTCCACGCTGCTTCGCCTGGTCGCCGGCCTCGAAGACATAACATCGGGTGCCATGATGTTCGACGGCGAGGAGGTGAATGAACTCGCCCCCGCCGAGCGCGGCATAGCCATGGTCTTCCAGTCCTACGCTCTCTACCCGCATATGAGCGTCTACGAGAATATGGCCTTCGGCCTGAAGCTCGCGAAGGTGGATGCGTCAGGCGTCGAGGATCGGGTGAAGAAAGCGGCCGGCATCCTCCAGATCGAGCATCTCCTCGACCGCAAACCGAAGCAGCTTTCCGGCGGCCAGCGCCAGCGCGTCGCCATCGGCCGGGCGATCGTGCGCGATCCGCGCGTCTTCCTGTTCGACGAGCCGCTCTCAAACCTGGACGCTGCGCTTCGCGTGCAGATGCGCATCGAGATCGCCAAGCTGCATAACGCCCTCGACGCCACCATGATCTACGTCACCCATGATCAGGTCGAGGCGATGACGCTCGCCGACAAGATCGTCGTCCTGAACGGCGGCCATGTCGAGCAATATGGCTCGCCGCTCGACCTCTATCATCACCCGCAAAACCTGTTCGTCGCCGGCTTCATCGGCTCGCCCAAGATGAATTTTCTGGAAGGCGAAGTGGCGAGCGCCACGGGCAATGCCGTTACGGTTGCTCTTCCAAGCGGCGAGCAGGTGATCGCCGCCGTCTCGGGCGATGGCGCTGAAGCTGGTCAGAAAGTCACCCTCGGCGTTCGCCCCGAGCATCTGATCGATGGCGGCATGAACGAAGGCAAGGGCGATGCCGAAGTCAAAGGCGAGGCGATCGCAGTCGAGCATCTGGGCGGCGAGACCTACGCCTATCTCGAGCGCGGCGGCGCCGAACCTCTGGTGATCAAGACGGATGGCGACGCCAAGATAGCCACCGGCGAGACCGTCCCGGTCGGCATTCGCTCCGAGACCTGCTACCTGTTCGACGATGAAGGCAAGGCCTTCCAGCGCGCCCGAGCAGCCTGAAGCCCAACCTCAACGCCCGGGCGCGTCGCCGCCGGCGCAGCGAAAGCCGACCATATCGAGACCGAAGTGATCCGGGTTGCCGTGCCGGTAGGACGTGCGCAGGCAATAGGGATTGTTCCCCCAGCCCCCGCCCCGGATCACTACATGCTCGGGCTTCCCGGGAAATCGGCTGGACGTCCACTCCCAGACATTGCCGGCAAGATCCAGATGACCGAAAGGTCCGGCACCCAGGGGATAGGCGCCGATCGGCGCCGTGGTCAGATTCCCATCCGTATCATCGGCGGCGCAGCAGGGCACCGTCCCGAAATTCGCTAGCGACGGCCGGCTCGTTGACTGTTCCGGTGGTGTGTTGCCCCAGGGATAGCGCCTTCGGTCCTCGCCGCGCGCGGCAAACTCCCACTCCTCCTCGCTCGGCAGGCGCCAGCCATAATGCGCGCAAAACGCGGCCGCATCATTGGCCGACACCTGGATAACAGGGTGATCAGCCTTGCCTTCGATATCCGAACTCGGCCCGAAGGGATGCCGCCAGTCCGCCCCCTCCACCAACCGCCAGCGACCGGTCCAGACATAGCCGGCGCCAGCCCGCTCAGGGTCGGTCACATGGCCGGTATCCTCGACGAATTCGGCGAACGCCCGATTGGTGACCTCGTGACGCATCAGTTGAAAAGCCCCGATCTTGACCCGACGCTCGACTTCATTCGCATCGCCCTCAGGATCTCCCGTCGTCAGCACGCCACCGTCGATGGCGATGAAATCGCTCTGCGCTCGGTCGGATCCGGCGCTCGCCGCGTTGATGTCGCCTGCCAAAACGAGACCGGCCGACGTGCAAGTCACCAGGATGCCCCTGATCCATCGCTCTGCATCCAACATCCAGCGAGCTTTGAAAGGGACCGCGCCAAACCCAATCGACCGCGCGGCAGGTTTGAGCGTTTGCGAAGGTCTCATGGCACCGGACCTCGATCCCGGAAAATGATCCTCGACAACGACCTGTATCAGCCAGGCCCGGTTGTCATCGACAAGCCATCCAGCCGCGGTCGTCAACCGTAGGCTTTCTTCCGCCCCTTAACAGGCTGCAGAAAAAGTCTGACGCGCCCGACCGCGGCCCCATCTGCGCCTGCCTACGTTGGCAAATGGTCCTATATCAACTGATAAGCGATCATTTCATCGCCTCAGCAGACAAAAATGTTGCTCGCGTAGCCCATCGCCATCCTTTTCCCGCAACCTGTTAAGCCTTCGTTCACATCTTCATGCGACCTTGCTTCAAGGTCCATGCGATCCTGGGAATCCGACCGCAAGATAGGTCAGTTGGGCCGGGCTCGGAATCCCAGGATCGCATGGACCAGGTCATGACCACGACATGGATGGGTTAAGAATGGATGAAGCGCTGCGCTTCGACGCTCCGTTGACCGCCAACTCGTTCCGTTTCGAGGCCCGATGGCTGAGCGCCGGCCAAAGCTGATCATGCCTGGCTCCCGACACTTCAGTTTCCATCCAGCCAGCTTCGCCACGCCTTGGCGTCGTAGCCGAGGCGCTGGCCGGTGAGACTGAAGAGGGCGCCGACGGCGTCGCCCTTGAGCCAGAGCGGCGTCGCATCGTCTTCGAGGCGTGCGACGAGCGCGTCTAAAATCAGGCTGTCGGCCCTGCCGACCCAGCGGGCGGCCCAGATGGCGATTTCCGGGGTTGAGAAGAACTTGAAGGGGCCGTTCGGCGTGTAGTCCCAGGGGCGGAGGATGTCGGCCGGATCGACCTTGCCGGAGCGGGCGAGGCCCATGCCCCAATAGACGCGCCAGCGGCCCATGACCGCCATCCCGTCCAGCATGATGCTGCCGAACATCGGAAGCGGTTCGGCGGGCATGAAGGCTTTCAGGCGGTTCGGATAAAAGTCATCAGGCACGTCCCGTCGCGGGAGACCGTCGATCGCGTCCTTAAGCGGCTGGCCATAGCGTTCATAGCTCCTGGGATTGGCCAGCAGCGCATCTAGGTGCTCGGCAGCACTTGCCCAACGGAAGCCGTCCGGCGCCGCCGGCCGCAGCAACGGCCACCGCGGTGACGGTGGCGGTGGCGTGGCCGCCACAGGCTTTACATGAGGTGATGGCCCATATGTCCAGAGAACACCTCGGTCGTTTGTGCCTCGCCCGCCTATCGCGATCACACCACGATAGGCTACCAGATCGCGCGGGCTGCCCATCTCAAGCGCCGCCATCTCGATCCAGTCACGCCCATCCGGACTGCTCCAGAGCGATGCGCCGCCCGCATCGTCACCAGCCATCCAAAGCTTCTCGCCGTCACTGGCAAGCGCCCGCGGCACCCAGCCCTCGGTCGGGACCCAGGCCTGTTCCGAAAGCTCTCCATCCCACGTCCAGAGGCCGATGCTACCTGCATCAGGATTGCCAGCGATCCCGAACAACCGGCCGTCGTGAGCGGTCAGCCCGTGGCTCCTGCCGGACGGCCAGCCAGGCACCGGCTCGCCGGAACCGTCATCGACCCTGATCAGCGCCTGGCCCTCGGGCGCGTTCAAGGTTCCGTAAATGCCGTCATCAGTGACAACGAGAGACGTGATGCGGCTGACACGACGATCCGGCGTCGGGTGCACATAGACCGTGCGCCATGTCCCGCCCCCGTCCTCGGAAAGCGCAACCGAGCCCTTCCAGGCCGACGGCGCCGCGTAAAGCCTGTCGCCGCTCTCGACCATAGCGTGGTTGTGATAGGCCTGCTCGGTCGGGATCAGGCCGTGGTCCCAGCGCTCGCCGTCGGTGACGTCGAAGGCGCCGATGCCGGGCTCGGCGCGCGCATCTTCAAGCGGCCAGTAGAGAAGGCCACGGTGGACGACCGGATCGCCGGCGTCCTGGCTGAACAGGTGTCCCTCATAGCGAGGCGGCCCGCCCTCGATCGCAATGCTGTAGAGATCGGCGGAATTGTGGTTTACGCCTTTCACGCTGTTCGCGAACCAGATGCGATCGCCATAGCCGATCAGCCGTGAGACCACCGGCCAGGGCCCGACCTCATGCCGCTCAGCCGCTTCGAGCGGCAACGCAAACAGAAGCATCGAAATAGCGAATATGCGTCTGAACATCCGCCAACATAGACCCGGCGCCCCGGCCTCGCCCAGCCGCAACGACCATGCCTCAAGGTGACGTGATCAAAGTCAACGCCGCGGCGCGTCGCCGCTAGATGGGGCTGCAGGTGGGTTTGAAGCGTTCGGTGAGGGTCAGCATGGCCTGGCCACCGACATCCTCGTAAAGCCTGATGCGGCCGTTCCAGTCCTCCACATAAACTTCCTTGAAAACATCGTGGAGCGTGGCGACGGCAAAGGAGGATGGCTTCTTCGGCGGGTATTTGACGGCGACGATATAGGTGCGCAGCGCCGTCTCCGCTTCGTCCAGGCAGGCGAGTTCAAAGAGGTAGGTTTTGATGAAGGCGTGCTCGAATTCCTCTGAGTAGAGCGTCTGCACGACCCGGTGACCATTTTCCGGGTCCTCATAAGCCTCTCTGCTCTCGGGCTCGCCCTGCATCGACGGCATGCGGTCGACATAGATGAACCTGTCTTCTGTCGCCGTGACCGGCGCAGCCGCCAAAGCAAAAGCCAAGGCAAAAACTCCCACCATCATCTGCAACTTTGCCATCATCGACACTCTCCCAAGGGCCAGACACAGAATTTCCGACCGGAGTCAGCAGCTAGAATATGGCCCTGCATCCGGCCGATTTCGAGCGACCGCCGTTTAATTTACGCAGCAGGATCAGAGCGTTATCGCTCTAAATCTATTTATAATTGCTTTAAAACATATTTTAATTACATTTTTAATTTATTAATCAATAAAATAAAAACTAAATGGAGACAATCATCGGAGTTATTTTTCGATAACTTTAGATTTCGAAAATTTTACTCGCCACGACCTTTGAGATCAGCTAATTAACCGCGCTCGTCTTTTTGAGAACAATTACGCGTGACTTGGCGTCAATGAAACGGAAATCACAAAAATATAGTGTTTTATTTTTGGCTGACCGTTTTCCTGGCGCTCGTGGTGTTCATCGGACGCCTGCCGGCCACAATCCGGCGGATCAAGGCGCAGCGCGAAGCGCTTCGCCCCGTGCCTCCACTGTCGAGGTCTGACCACGTCCCGTGCATCATGAACACCATCGGTGCCGTCATAACCGAGTTCTTCGTGCTCGGGCTGATCACGCTCGCCGTATTCATAAGCACCAATGCCGCCTTCAGCACGTTGGGGGAGGCCCCAAGTCTCGCCACCGGTATTCAGCAACTCGGTTGGGGCACGGTCGGCGTGATCGTGGCGTTAGCCTCGACCATCGGAATTCTGCTGCTTGGCGGCGCAATCGCTCGCAATGTGCTGTTGATTGCGAGTGGACTTGCGATCGTGGCGTGGATGGTGATGAGCAGTGCAGACGATCAGGCACTGCCCGTTCTGCTGTTTGCAGTCGTTGCTGTCGGCGTGCCTGCACTGTTCATCGCGTTGCTGCGGCTGCTGCCTTGACGCGTGAGACGTCGATCGAGCGTAATGGCTCGAACAGCACGATCGCAGATACAACAGAAACAACCCCGGACGCCTGGACGATCGGGCTCAGTGTCGTCTTAGGATGGTGAAGGTGAGAGGAAAAATCTCGAACCGGCACCGTGCGGGTAGGATTGGTTTGGCGGCTACCCGCAAGGAAGAAGTGGTGGAGCCAGGCGGAATCGAACCGCCGACCTCTTGAATGCCATTCAAGCGCTCTCCCAACTGAGCTATGGCCCCCTAAGACGGCGCAGCCGCTGCCGGCTGCTTCCAGGCACGATGAGTTAGGCCAAGATGACGGTCTTGGCAAGGCCCAACTGCATCCTTTTCAGTTCGTGTTGTCGTCGTCCTCGACATCCGCGTCGATCACGTCACTGACATCGTCGTCGCCAAGCTCCGAGACATCCTCGATGGCGCTTTGGTTTTCCTCGTCGTCATCATCGTCGTCGCCGGGCACGACATCATCGTCGTCAGCGTCGCCATCGCCGTCCTCGTCATCATCATCGAGAGCCACCTCTTCCTCGTCGTCGGCCTCGACCTCGATGTCGTCTTCTTCCTCCTCTTCGACTTTAGCGGCTTTCTTCGATTCTTTCTTGTCCTCAGCAGAGACTTTCGTCGACGTCCGGGTTCGGCGCGTCTTCAAATTGGCGGTCGGATCAAAGACCGCTCCGCATGATGGACAGGTGATTGGATCGCGCATCATGTCGTAAAAACGAGCACTGCAACTCAAACAGACCCTTTTGGTTCCCCACTCGGCCTTCGCCACGCGGCACTCCTAACGCAATAGATATGACTGGCTTTCGAGGGAGAGCGATTGCCATGAACAGCGGGAACTGTCAAAAGCAAATTCGACGATCCGCGGGACATAAGACGAATTTTCCGAACGTCGACCGCAAAACCACGCCAGTGAGAGGGAAATTTCCAGCGTGCGATTAAGGGCAAGCGCAGCGGGCGCGCTCAAGGGGGAGGTGCAGGTGCCAGGCGACAAGTCCCTGTCGCACCGCTCTTTGATGCTTGCAGCCATGACCGTCGGCGAGACCAAGATCTCCGGCCTTCTGGAAAGCGGCGACGTCATGGCGACCCGGAGCGCGCTTGGCGATCTCGGCGTCGACATAGCGAAAGACGAAGACGGCGATTGGCGCGTTCACGGCGTCGGCATCGGCGGGCTCTCGGAGCCGGATGGCGTGCTCGATCTCGGCAATGCCGGCACCGGCGCCCGCCTTCTCTGTGGCCTTTTGGCAGGGCAGCCCTTTACCACGTTCATGACCGGCGACGCGTCACTGCGCCGCCGCCCCATGGGTCGGGTGACCCGACCGCTCGCCGAGATGGGGGCCCGCGTGCTCGCCAAGAGCGGCGAGCGTCTGCCGCTGGCCCTGACCGGCCGCACCGATCTCACGCCGATCCGCTATGAGCAGCCGAATGCGTCGGCGCAGGTGAAATCGGCCCTCCTCCTTGCCGGCCTGCACGCACCGGGGAGGACCACGGTGATCGAGCCTGCCCCGTCGCGCGATCACACCGAGCGCATGCTGCTTCATCTCGGCGCGAAGGTTGAGACGGAGCCTCTTGACGACGGACGGCTTTCGGTCTCGGTGGCGGGGCAGCCCGAGCTTTCGGCGCGTGACCTTTCCGTGCCCGGGGACCCGTCCTCGGCGGCGTTTCTTCTGGTCGCCGCCGCACTCTCTCCCGGTTCCGATACCAGGATCGACAATGTCGGCGTCAACGCGCTGCGCACCGGCCTCCTGCCCTGTCTCGACGAAATGGGCGTTTCGCTCGAACGCGGCAATGGCGAGATGATCTCGGGCGAACCGGTCTCCTGGCTCAACGTCGCCCACGGCGCGCTCAACGCCATCGACGTGCCGCCGGAACGGGCGCCGTCGATGATCGATGAATATCCGATCCTGGCGATGGCCGCCGCCTGCGCCAGAGGAAAGACCCGTCTGAACGGCCTCGGCGAACTCAAGGTGAAAGAAAGCGACCGCTTCGCCGCCATCGCCGATGGCCTCGAAGCCGCCGGCGTACGCGTCGAGCGGGGCGAAGACAGCCTGGTGATCGAGGGATGCGACGGACCGCCCGCCGGCGGCTGCACCATCGATGCCCAGCATGATCACCGCATCGCGATGAGCTTTTTGATCCTCGGCTCGATCACCAGGAAACCGATCGAGGTGACCGGCGCTGAAACCATCGATACCAGTTTTCCCGGGTTTGCCGAGCTGATGAACGGCCTCGGCGCCCGAATCGAAGCGATAACGTAGTCTCCATCCTCCGAACCTTCGAAGGCCCGAGACCAGGGATGACATGACGACAACAAAGCAACGCATCGTCGCGATCGACGGCCCTGCAGGCTCCGGCAAGACCACGCTTGCCTCCAGGCTCGCCACGCATTTCGATCTCGCCTTCCTCGATACCGGCCTCCTCTACAGGGCGACCGCCCGAAAGCTCTTGGAAACGGGCGCCTCCACCGATGGCCAAGCACCGGTGCTGGCCGCAAGAGCGATCAACGCCGAGGACCTCGATCCGGCAGCTCTGATGACCGAGATCATCGGCCAGACCGCTTCCAAAGTCGCGGTCATTCCTGCCGTGCGCACCGCTCTCCTCGAGCTGCAGCGACGCTTCGGCGAAGACGGCGAAGGGGCCGTTCTCGTCGGCCGGGACATCGGCACGGTGGTGCGTCCGGACGCGACCCACAAGATCTTCGTCACCGCGACGGTCGAGAAGCGTGCGGAGCGGCGCTGTAAACAGTTGCAGGAGCGCGGTGTCGCTGCTATCTATGAGCACGTTTTGGAAGAGCTGTGTCAGCGTGACGCACGCGATCGTTCGCGTGCGGTCGCGCCATTGGTGCCGGCAGAGGACGCGTTTATTCTCGATACCACGGATCAATCCATCGAGTTGGCGTTCGAAACAGCGGCGGCTTTTGTCGCCGAGCGTTCGTCCTCCGCCTGACCATCAGAGCTCATCCGACATGATCGATCAACCCCAACCCGGCAACACCAAGCCGGCTTACCGCAGCGGGCGTTGGCCCGTCGCGCGTGGACCTAGGAAGACCTTATGACCGTAGCCGAGACCGTAGCCGACCAGCAGGCGCCCATGGAAGATTTCGCCGCCATGCTGGAAGAGAGTTTCCAGCAGAAAGACAAGATCGAAGGCACCGTCGTTACCGGTACTGTGATCGCCATCGAGAACGACGAAGCGCTCGTCGATGTGGGATTGAAAGCCGAAGGACGGGTGCCGATCAAGGAATTCTCGACGCAGGGAAATCCCGTCGAAGTCAAAGTCGGCGACAGTTTCGAGATCTATGTCGAACGGTTCGAAAACCGGAATGGTGAAGCGATCCTCTCCCGCGACAAGGCGAGGCGTGAGGAAAGCTGGAACAAGCTCGAAAAGGCGTTCAACGACACCGCCAAGGTTCAGGGCCACATCTTCGGCCGGGTCAAGGGCGGTTTCGCCGTCGATCTCGGCGGCGCCGTCGCCTTCCTGCCCGGCAGTCAGGTCGACATCCGCCCGGTGCGCGACGTCTCGCCGCTCCTGAACAAGGATGAGCCCTTCCAGATCCTGAAGATGGATCGCCGGCGCGGCAATATCGTGGTTTCCCGCCGCGCCGTGCTCGAAGAAAGCCGTGCCGAACAACGCAACGAGCTGCTCGCCACCCTGTCCGAAGGCCAGATCCTCCAGGGCGTGGTCAAGAACATCACCGATTACGGCGCCTTCGTCGATCTCGGCGGCCTCGACGGTCTTCTGCACGTTACCGACATCTCCTGGCGCCGGGTCAACCACCCGACCGAGGTGCTCTCCGTCGGCCAGACCGTGAACGTCCAGGTGATCCGCTTCAACCGCGAGACCCAGCGTATCTCGCTTGGCATGAAGCAGCTCGAAGCCGACCCCTGGGAAGGCGTCGACATGAAGTACCCGGTGTCCACCCGGTTCACTGGTCGCGTCACCAACATTACCGATTACGGCGCCTTCGTGGAGCTGGAGCCGGGCGTCGAGGGTCTGGTGCACGTCTCCGAGATGAGCTGGACCAAGAAGAACGTCCATCCCGGCAAGATCGTCTCCACCAGCCAGGAAGTCGAGGTGATGGTGCTGGAGGTCGATCCCGACAAGCGCCGCATTTCGCTCGGCCTGAAGCAGACCATGGACAACCCCTGGGACAGCTTCAAGGACAAATACCCGTCCGGCACCGAGGTCGAAGGCGAGATCAAGAACATCACCGAGTTCGGTCTGTTCATCGGTCTCGACCAGGACATCGACGGCATGGTTCACCTCTCCGATCTGGATTGGGAGAAGCCTGCCGAAGAAGCGGTTGCGCAGTATAACCGCGGTGACGTGGTCAAGGCCGTGGTGCTCGACGTCGACACCGACAAGGAGCGCATCTCGCTCGGCATCAAGCAGCTGACCGACGATCCGTTCAAGGGTGCGACTTCCGGCGTCAAGCGCGGCGACCGGGTCACCTGCACCGTGACCGAGGTCACCACCGGCGGTCTCGAGGTCGAGACCAGCGATGGCGCGCCCGGCTTCATCCGCAAGGCGGAGCTGGCCCGTGATCGCGGCGAGCAGCGTCCGGATCGCTTCGCCGTCGGTGAAAAGTTGGATGCGCGTGTCACCAATATCGACTCGAACAACCGCCGCCTCACCCTCTCGGTCAAGGCGCTCGAGATCGCCGACGAGAAGCAGGCGATGGCCGAATTCGGTTCCTCCGACAGCGGCGCCTCGCTCGGCGACATCCTCGGCCCGGCCATCAAGAGCAGGCAGGCCCAGGACGAGGATGGCGGCGACGCCAAGTCCTCGGAGTAAACCTCCGGGCGAAAGTATAAGTGAGGGTGCGTCCCGTTCACCTGGGGCGCACCCAAATCTTGACGCGATCTCAACGCTTTGGCACGTTCTAACGATAGCCTTCCCGGCCTCTCGCCCTCGCCTCAGCTGTCAGAGCTTCGTATATGACCAAATCAGACCTGATCAAACGCCTCGCCGACGCCAATCCTCATCTCACTCAACGCGACATCGAAAAGATCGTTTCCACAGTCTTCGACGAGGTGACCGATGCGCTCGCCAATCGCGATCGCGTCGAACTTCGCGGTTTCGGCGCTTTCTCGGTGCGTGAACGCGAAGCGCGTGTCGGGCGCAATCCAAGAACGGGCGCCGAGGTCTCGGTGCCGGACAAAGTCGTCCCCTACTTCAAGACCGGCAAAGAGCTTCGCGAACGCCTGAATAGCGATTGACCTTACCGAAAGCTTGACCCACGATGCGGCTTCAGGTGGGTCGACAGGAAGGCATCCCTGGGTGCTCCGGCGAGTGGGAATTTCGACGTCTCCTGGCAGCCGCACCGACAAAATTTCGGTACTGAGAGTGAGGCTATGACGAAAATCTTCCGTCTGCTGCTCGGCCTTGTCGGCCTGGTGATCATCGTTTCCTTTGCCGTCAGCAATCGCCAGACCGTCGATATGGCGCTTTGGCCCCTGCCTGAAACCATCAATGTGCAGCTCTTCTGGGTCTTCATGTTCGGGCTCGTGGTGGGTGCCATCCTCGGCGGACTTGGCGCCTGGCTTGGCGGCATGCGCAAGCGTCGTGACGGCCGTCAGATGCGCCGCAAGGCCGAGGACCTCGAAGGTCAGCTGCGCATGATCAAGCAGAAGGAAGAAGCGGCTGAAGCCAAGGCCTATGAGGAGGCCAAGGCTGCAAGGCTCGCTGCCGCACCGGCCTTGAAGCAAATCGCGAGCTGACCGAGCCTGTTCGACGGCTGATCACCGACGAATGCGCATTGGCTGCGGGCCGGCGCGAAGGAATGGGGATCCAGCCTGTTTCCAGGCTTTGGCATAAGCACCGGTCTTTGCTATAAGTCGGTCATTCAACGAAACGGCTATTCATGACCTCGACCTCACCTGTCTTCTGCGCGATCGACCGAGCTGATCTTTCGGGAGCCCTGCTGCTCGCGCGTTCGCTGACCAGGCAGCCGATCGGCGGCCTGAAGCTCGGCCTCGAATTCGTCACCGCCAACGGTCCGTCCGGCGTGCGCAGCATCGTCGATCTAGGCCTTCCGGTCTTTCTGGATCTGAAATTCCACGACATCCCCAACACCGTCGCCGGCGCCGTGAAGGCCGCAGCCGATCTCGGCGTCAGCATGCTGACGCTTCATCTTCAAGGCGGCCCTGCCATGCTCTGGGCCGCCGCTGATGCGGTGGGCAGCATGGGCGCGGATCGGCCGCTGCTCCTCGGCGTCTCCGTCTTGACCAGCATGGACGACAAGGACCTTGCCGCCGTCGGCATCGAGGGATCGACCGAGGAACAGGTGCTGCGCCTTGGCGGTCTTGCCAAGAAAACCGGCTTGGACGGCATGATCTGCTCGCCGCGCGAGATCGGCCCGCTGCGCGAAGCGTTCGGCGACAGCCTGAAGCTGGTGGTTCCTGGCATCAGGCCTGCGGGATCGGCAGCCGGCGATCAAAAACGCACGCTGACCCCTGGCGAAGCGGTCAAGGCCGGCGCCGACTATCTGGTGATCGGCCGCCCGATCACGGCCGCCGGCAGCCCGCGCGCCGCGGCCATCGCCATCAACGACGAGATCGAAGCGGCAAGGCTCGCCGCCTGAACCATGCCGGTCTCCAGCTGATGCCCATCGACGTCAAAATCTGCGGCCTCAGAGACCACCTGACGGTGGACGCCGCACTTGAAGGCGGCGCTCGCTATATCGGCTTCAACTTCTACCCCCCCTCCCCGCGCGCGATCACGATCGAGCAAGCGATCGAGCTTGGCCGCCCGGTATCGGCCGACTGCATGACGGTCGGCGTCACTGTCGACCCCGACGACCGCCTCGTCGACCAGGTGCTGGACGCACTCGATGCGATCCAGCTGCATGGTAAGGAGACGCCAGAGCGGGTTCGGGACGTGAAAGCCAGGACCGGAAAGATGGTGATCAAGGCCCTTCGCATCGGCGATGCGGATGATCTCCGCCCCTTGAAAGCCTATGCCGAGGTCGCCGACATCATCCTGTTCGACGCCAAGCCGCCCAAAACGCCAGGCAACCTCCCTGGCGGCAACGGCCTCAGTTTCGACTGGCGACTTCTGGAAAATCTTGACCTCGACATCCCCTGGATCTTGTCCGGCGGGCTCGATGCGTCCAATCTCGACGACGCGGTCAGGCTCTGCCATGCGACCGCCGTCGATGTCGCCTCCGGTGTCGAAAGCGCGCCCGGCCAAAAGGACGTTAAAAAGATCAGATCCTTTCTGCAGCGCGCCTCGGATCTGCCCGCGACCGCGTGATCCTCTAGAGCCAGTCCGGAAATCCCATGAGTTCCCTGCCTACGAGTAAACGACCATGACCCTCGCCAACAGCCTAAGAAACGGCCCCGACGATCGCGGCCGCTTCGGCATCCATGGCGGCCGCTTCGTCGCCGAGACGCTGATGCCGCTGATCCTCGAGCTCGAAAAGGCCTATGAGGAGGCGAAGAAAGATCCCGGCTTTGCGGCGGAACTGAAGACCTGGGCGAAGGACTATACGGGACGGCCGAGCCCGCTTTATCTCGCCGAACGCCTGACCGCGGAACTCGGCGGCGCCAAGATCTATTTCAAGCGGGACGAGCTTAATCACACCGGCGCCCACAAGATCAACAACTGCATCGGCCAGATCCTGCTGGCGCGACGCATGGGCAAGAAGCGCATCATCGCCGAGACCGGTGCCGGGCAGCATGGCGTCGCCACCGCGACGGTCTGCGCAAAGCTGGGTTACCAATGCGTCGTCTATATGGGCGCGGTCGATATCGAGCGTCAGCAGCCCAACGTGTTTCGCATGAAGCTGCTCGGCGCCGAGGTGGTGCCGGTCACGTCAGGCTCATCCACGCTTAAAGACGCGATGAACGAAGCTCTTCGCGACTGGGTCACCAATGTCGAGGACACCTTCTACCTGATCGGCACGGCCGCGGGTCCGCACCCCTACCCGGCGATGGTCCGCGACTTTCAGTGCATCATCGGCCAGGAAGTCCGCGAGCAGATGATGGCGGCGGAAGGCCGTCTGCCGGATACGCTGATCGCCGCGATCGGCGGCGGCTCCAACGCCATCGGCCTGTTTCACCCCTTCCTCGACGACAAGGACGTCGCGATCATCGGCGTCGAGGCGGCAGGCCACGGCATCGAAACCGGCGAGCATGCGGCCGCGATCACCGGCGGCACGCCTGGCGTGCTGCATGGATCAAGGTCGTATCTGCTCCAGGACGACGACGGCCAGGTGGTCGAGCCGACCTCGATCTCCGCAGGCCTCGACTATCCCGGCATCGGGCCCGAGCATTCCTGGCTGAACGACCAGGGCCGCGCCAGCTACGTGCCGGTGACCGACAAGGAAGCCTTGGAAGCCTTCCAGCTCTGCAGCCGCTTGGAGGGCATTCTTCCGGCGCTTGAGCCGGCCCATGCGCTCGCCCATGTCATGAAGATTGCGCCCGGCCTGCCGAAGGATCACATCATCGTGATGAATCTCTGCGGTCGCGGGGACAAGGACATCTTCACTGTCGCCGAAGCCATTGGAGCCCAGATATGACCGGGGACATCGCCATGTCAGGGCGGATCGAGGCGCGTTTCGCCCAGCTGAAGGAGGCAGGTCGCGCCGGCCTCGTCACCTATCTCTGCGCCGGCGATCCCGACATCGAGACCTCGACGCGGATCATCGACGGGCTGCCGGGCGCCGGCGCCGACATCATCGAGATCGGCATGCCCTTTACCGATCCCATGGCTGACGGCCCCTCGATCCAGGCCGGAGCGCTTCGGGCGCTCGAGGCCGGCATGGGCCTTGCCAAGACGTTGGATATGGTCAGCGGTTTCCGCCGGAAGGACGACCACACGCCGATCATCCTGATGGGCTATTACAACCCGATCTATCACTACGGCGCCGAGCGCTTCCTGAAGGACGCCAAAGCCGCCGGCGTCGACGGCCTGATCGTCGTCGACCTGCCGCCGGAGGAGGATGACGAGCTCTGCATCCCCGCCCTGGAACACGGTATCGCCTTCATTCGCCTGGCCACGCCGACCACAGATGACGAGCGCCTGCCCGCCGTGCTCGCCAACACCTCGGGGTTCATCTACTACGTCTCAATGACCGGCATCACCGGTGTCGGCGCCCCGACCGTCGATCGTGTCAGCCAGGCCGTCGAACGCATCCGGGCCCACAGCGAGCTTCCGATCGCCGTCGGCTTCGGCATCCGCACCCCGGAACAAGCCGGCGAAATCGCCAAGGTGGCGGACGCCGCCGTCGTAGGTTCCGCCCTGGTCGACAAGATCGCATCCAGTCTGGACGAAAACGGAAAGCCTGACGCAAGGCTCGTCGACGCCCTGCTGGAGCAAGTCAGCCACCTCGCAAGCGCCGTCAAGTCCGCGCGCGGGGCCGTGCCCCGATGAATTGGCTGACGAATTATGTACGGCCCAAGATCAAGGCGCTGGTCGGGAGCAAGCCCGAAGTGCCGGAGAATCTCTGGGTCAACTGTCCCAGATGCGAGAAGATGCTGTTCCATCGGGATCTCGCCGCCAATCAACAGGTCTGCCCGCATTGTGACTATCACTTCCGCGTCGGACCGGACTTTCGCTTCAAGGCCCTGTTCGACGAAGACAGCTGGAATCAGATCGAACTTCCGAAATCCGAGCCCGATCCGCTGAAATTCAGGGACCGCAAGCGCTATTCCGATCGCCTGAAGGAAGCCCAGACCAAGACCGGCCGTTCCGATGCGGTCGAGGCGGCGCATGGCAAGATCGACGGCCAGACCGCCGTCATCGCCGTCATGAATTTCGAGTTCATGGCCGGCTCCATGGGCGTCGCGCTGGGCGAAGGGCTGCTGGCTGCAGCACGGCTCGCCCTCATGCAGGAAGCGGCCTTCATCGTGATCACCGCGTCAGGCGGGGCGCGCATGCAGGAAGGTGCTCTTTCCCTGATGCAGATGCCGCGCACCACGATCGCGGTCGAGGAGGTGAAGGAAGCGGGCCTTCCCTACATCACCATCCTCACCGATCCGACCACCGGAGGCGTCACGGCGTCCTTCGCCATGCTCGGCGACATCGCGATCGCCGAACCCGGCGCGCAGATCGGCTTTGCAGGCCGACGGGTGATCGAGCAGACCATTCGCGAAAGCCTGCCGAACGACTTCCAGACGGCCGAATATCTGCTCGACCATGGGATGATCGACATGGTCGTTCACCGTTTCGAGCTGAAGGAGAAGCTTGGCCGCATTCTCGGCCTCTTGATGCAGACCGGCGACAAACAGGAGAACGGCGCCGGCCAGCATCCACCGCCGGCAGCGCCCGGACTGGTCGAAGTGATCGAGGACCACAGCAAGGTCGAGGTCATCGACGGCGATGGCAATGTGACCGTGGTTGACGGTGGCGAAACGCCTGCCGACGCCAAAACCGGCTCATCGTCCGGGGAGACCGCAGGCGGTTGACGCCGCCCGCGGCGCTGCGCCTAAAACGCCTGGTCAGGGACCGTTAGAGATGACGAATCCGGACAGCGACCTGATCCTCACACGGCTGCAGAAACTGCACCCCAAGGCGATCGACCTCTCGCTCGGTCGCCTCGAACGTCTCTTAGAAGCTCTCGATCACCCGGAACGCCGGCTGCCGCCCGTCGTGCATATCGCCGGCACCAACGGCAAGGGCTCCACGCTCGCCATGCTGGATGCGATGCTCGCCGCCGACGGCAAGCGCGTGCAACGCTACGTCTCGCCGCATCTGGTGCGCTTCAACGAGCGCATCCTGTTCGACCGCGAGCCGATTACCGAGCAAGCCTTCGCCGACGTGCTCGATCGGGTCGAACAGGCCAATCAGGGTCTGCCGATCACGTTTTTCGAGATCACCACGGCAGCGGCGCTCGCCGCCTTCGCCGAACGGGCGGCCGACATTCTGCTGCTGGAAACCGGGCTCGGCGGCCGGCTGGATGCGACCAATGTCGTCGATCAGCCGCTGTTCACCCTGATCACGCCGGTTTCCCTGGATCATCAGGCCTATCTCGGCGAGCATCTCTATCAGATCGCAGGCGAGAAAGCCGGCATTCTAAAGAAGAACGTGCCCTGCGCCCTCGGTCCGCAAGCGCCGGAGAGCCTCGAGGTGATCGCGGCGCGCGCCCAGGCGCTCAACGCCCCGCTGATCCAGCATGGACGGGACTGGACGTCCCGGCAAGCCGGCGAGCGCCTGCATGTCGAGGTCGGTTCCACCAGCCTCGATCTGCCGCTTCCAGCACTGCCCGGCGAGCATCAGATCGGCAATGCAGGCCTTGCGATCGCCGCCGCCTTGAACCTCGGCGACCTGGCGCCATCGCCCCAATCGATCGCCCAGGGCCTGGAAAAAGCGCATTGGCCGGCAAGGCTGCAGCTGCTCACCAGGGGACCGCTGATCCAGGCCCTGCAGACGGGCTCTTCGATCTGGCTGGACGGCGGTCATAACCCCGGAGCCGGCGAAGCGCTCGCGGCCTATTTCGAGGGCGACGATCAAAGGCCGCTTCATCTGGTGGTCGGCATGATCAACACCAAGGATTCCCTTGGATTTCTGACGCCGCTGGCCAAAGGCGTCGCCTCTCTCAAAGCCGTGCCCGTGCCGGATGAACATGCCAGTCTCGACCCGGCTGATGTGGTGCGCGACGCTCAAAATCTCGGCATTAAGGCCGAGGCCGCTGAGAGCGTCGAGACGGCCTTGTCGACGATCGCAAAACAGGCTCAATCCCCCGTTCGCGTCCTGATATGCGGATCCCTCTACCTTGCCGGGCACGTTTTGCGCGCCAATAGTTAATAGGAGGGCAACGCTGGATCGAGGGAAACGCACCTATGGCCATCGTCAAAAAGCTCCTCATGGTCGTTCTGAGCATCGGGCTTCTTGGAAGCGCACCGCTCCTGGCGGCGAACGAAAACGACAACCCCAATGGACGCTCGACGACACTGACCGGCCGCTATCTGGTCGCCTCGCCAGATCTGAACGATCCCAATTTTCGCCAGTCCGTCGTCTACCTGGTGCACCACGATGCCTTCGGCGCCATGGGCCTGGTGATCAACCGTCTCATGGCCAAGGGCCCGGTCGGCAGGCTGCTTGACGCCTTCGGCATCGAAGGCGAGTTCAGCACGGACGCTCAGGTGAAGATGCATTACGGCGGACCTGTGGAGCCGGAGAGCAGCCTCGTTCTGCATAGAAGCGACTACCACAACAGCACCACCGTCGATGTCGGCAATCACCTGGCTGTCTCCAGCTCGGACGACGTGCTGACCGACCTCGCCTTGGGCAAAGGGCCGAGCGAAAGCCTCTTGATCCTCGGCTATGCCGGCTGGGCCTCGGAGCAGCTGGAGAACGAGATCACGTCAGGGGCCTGGTATGTCGTCGACGCCGATGACACCCTGCTGTTCGACGACGACATCGCCACCAAGTGGCAGCGCGCCATGGCCCTTCGCGGCTTCGAGCTCTGAGGTAAAGCCGCGTTCAGCAGGGTGGAGACGGCGGCCTATTGCGCCGCCGTCGCCGCTTCCGGTGCTAGGACCTCGTCAGCGAGGTAGGCTTCGGTGCTGGTCCCCTCGGCGAAGATACCGCGCCGCCTGGGATTGTCGGTCAGCGCATCCGCCAAGATCTGGTCCCGGTCATAGACGTCGTTCCGGAAGTGCACCCGATTGTCGTCATCGACCCAGGCGGTCAGATAGGTGATCTGAACCGGCAGGGACTGATCGAGATTGACCTGCGTGCGCTCGCCGCTGCCGACCGCGTCAACGATCCCGTCGAGCGTCCAGCCCGACTGCCCCTCGAGAATTGCATCGGCCAGCCCTTCCGGATCGGCGACGCGCACGCAGCCATGGCTGAAACTGCGCTGATGCTCATCGAAATGCGCACGCTCAGGGGTGTCATGAAGATAAATGTTGTATTCATTCGGCAGCATGAATTTGAGCCGCCCGAGCGCATTGGTCGGACCGGGCCGCTGCCTCAGCTTGTAACCGAACGCTTCCGAGCGCACCGCCGACCAGTCGATGCGGGTCGAATCCAGCTTCGCCGCGTGCAGGTTCCAGTTTTCGAAGACATCGAACCCGTTCTTCAGAAAATAGTCGGGATCGGCCTTCGCCTTGGTCAGGAGCTCGTCCTTGGCGATGCTCGGCGGCACGTTCCAATAGGGATTGATAACCAGATAGGTCATGTCGGCCGAGAAAACCGGCGTCTTGTTGTAGAGACTGCCGATCACAACAGGGGATTCGTAAGCGACCTTGCCGTTGTCGATCAGCTGCAGGTGGAAGTCGGCGAGGTTCACGTAGATGTAGCGCGACGCCGTACTGTCAGGCATCCAACGGCGACGTTCCAGACTGAGCACGAGCTGCTCGATGCGCTCCTCGATCGGCGTGTTCAGAGCCCTAAGCGTATTCGGCCCCACCCTTCCGTCCTGCTCCAGGCCGTAACGATCCTGAAACGCTTTGACCGCTTCGACGAGCGCTTGATCGAACAGTTCGGGATCGGCCGGCGACGACGCATCGTCGGTGCGCGAGAGATCGCCTTCGCGCTCCAGACGCCGACGCAGCTGAACCACCCGTTTGGAGCGCTTGCCCTCGTCCAGCAACGGCCCCGACTCGATCGTCGGCCAGCCGCCGGTGCGCGCCATCGCTCGATAATTGGCGAGCGCCCCTTTCAGACGCCAATAGTCCACCTGCAGGGGACGATAACCGCCGACGAAGACGCCGATATTCTCAGCATCGGCCGCAGCCTTGATCGCCTCGGTCTTGTCGATGTCCTGAGGATAGACGAACAGCTCGGGATCGATCGTGCTCGGCTCCGTTCGCCCCGAGCCGAGATCCGACAGCAACTGCATCAGGCTGAGACTGAGACGAAGATCCAGCTCGGCGAGCTCGTTTGCATTCTCGGAGCTGATCAGCTTCCCGATGGTGCGGATGTCGTAGTCGTCCGGATTGAGGCCGTCGTAAACCGAATTTTCCAGAATATGCAGCAGATCATGGGCCCGCTCGGTCGCGCGCTCGTCATTGACCCAGACCGGCTCCATGTCGCGATCTACATAAAACTGCGTCAGCAACGCCAGATCCGCCGCATTCTCTTCGGTGAGCGTCGACATGATATTGCGGCTGAAGCGATCGGCAGCATCTTCCTTCGGAACTTCGGCGTCTGCCGATCCGACCGTCATCGAAACTACGGTCATCATGGCAGCGACAGTCGATATTCTTGCCGGAAAGGCAAAGCGCATCGGCGGTTTCCGAATAAGGCGGCGTTGGCTTTTCTTGGGTCCGAGCATCACATGGTACGATGTCTCAAACCTCGTTTTTCCAGGATACCACACTAGAAGTAAAGTGCCCGCCGTCACGAGCAAGCAAGATCATCGCGATCAAGAGCGAAAACAACGATCAAGCGGCCCCGGCTACGCCTAAATCGGTTCGATCCGGGGCCGTTTCACGATCAGACGCTGTCGTCAACCCATTCGAAAAGCTTGCTTTTCGGCACGGCGCCAACCTTGGTCGCCGCGAGTTCGCCGTCCTTGAACAGCATCAGGGTCGGAATACCGCGCACCCCGTATTTGGTCGGCGTCAGCGGGTTGTCGTCGATGTTCACCTTGGCGACTTTGATCTGCTCGCCTTTCTCGGTGGCAAGCTCTTCGAGGTGGGGGGCTATGCTCTTGCACGGTCCGCACCATTCCGCCCAAAAGTCGACGACCACAGGCGTATCCGACTTGAGTACGTCGGCCTCGAAAGACGAATCGGAGGTTTCGATAATCGCCATCGTTGTATCCCGATAAGGGTTTGTTCCATCGCAGCTCTGCACCAGCAGGCTCGGCTCTTGTCCCTGAGAGTAGGTGGACCAGGGCAAGAGCGTCAAGCGGAGGTGGTGCTTCGCCTGTGATTGTCAAGTCGACCCGAAAGCATCGAGCCAGGCATCGTCCAGCAGCATGAGACGCGGCCCTTCGGTCCAGAGCAGCGCGCAGCGCACGTAACGATCAGGATAGATCTGGCGCAGCAAAGCTCGGTAAATCGCCATCTGACGGCCATATCCGGCGGGCACGTCATCCAGTTCGCGGGGTGGTGGGCGGTTGGTCTTGTAGTCCACCACCAGAACCTCGTCATCCAGCACCGAAAGGCGATCCACCTGACCGCTGACCGGCCGGCCGTCGACCTCGCCGACAAGCGCGACCTCGGCGCGGGAGGATGGACCGAAAAGATCGCTCCAGGCGGCATTGTCAAGGATCGCCTCCACCTCGCCGGCGATCGCCTCCCTCATCGACGCGTTCAGGCCATGCCCGGGCTTGTCGAGATAGCGCTGCATGGCGGCTGCGCGCGCAGCAAGCGGCAGATCGGGCAGGATCTGCAGAAGCTTATGGATGAGGAGCCCACGACCGAAGCGACGCTGTCCGTCATCCGAAAGCGGTGAGGCCGCAGGCGGATCATCGGCCATGGGATCGACAGAGGGACGAAGCAGATCCGCCTTCAGCTCCCCGCGCGCCGCCGCCGCCAGCCAATCCGGCGGCGGCGCCGAAGCCTGCTGATCCAGCGCAAAGGGCAGCGCCGTCTGCCTGGCTGACATGTCCTTCTCGTCATGGTCCCCGAACCGAAGGCTCTCGCCCCTGATCCCGCCCGGCAACATCACCGTCTCCTTGACCGTCGTCGGCAACCGCCTGAGGCCCGCGCGGATCATCTCATACCAGGTGGACGGCGCGGCCTGCTCGGTCTTTTCCTTGCGCGCACAGCCTGCGACGATCAGCCGTTCCTCGGCGCGGGTCATAGCGACGTAGAGAAGCCGGCGATGTTCCGCCTGCTGCCGCGCCTCCTGTTCCGCATAGATCGCTTCGCTCTGGGCGTCGCGCAGCGGCTCGCGCATCTTCCAGAGCGGCAGGCCGTCATCCCGCCAGAGCAGCCGGTCCTTCTGCATCGTCTTCCGATAAGCGGCGTCCGCGAGAAAGACGATCGGCGCCTCCAGGCCCTTGGCGCCATGCACGGTCATGATGCGCACCTCTTTTCGGGCCGCATCGGCATCACGTTTGATCGCTTCACTGTCGGCGCGCAGCCAATGCAGAAAACCCTGCATCGAGGGGGGATGGCTGCGCTCATAGGCGATCGCCTGCGCTAGAAAAGCCTCGATCGGGAGAACCGCCGCCTGCCCCAGCCGGCTGAGCAGACGCCGCCTGCCATTGGGCGCACCTTCGGCGAGAAAACGGGCAAAAAACTCAAAGGGCGGGACATAGTCGACCCTGGCCAGCAGTTCGTGAAAACGATCATCAGCTTCGGCGAAGGCAGGATCGGCGTCGCGAAGGTCGCCAAGCCGTCGGTAAAGCGGCCGCTCCCCCCGATCATAGGCGAGCTTGAAGAGCTGTTCGTCGCTGAACCCGAAAAGCGGGCTTCTCAGCACCGTCGCCACGGTCAGATCGTCTTCCGGCAGCAACAAGGCGTCGCCGAGCGCCATCAGATCCATCACCACAAGCTCTTCGGTGAGCCCGATGCGATCAGCACCCGCCACCGGCACGCCGTTCCGTTTCAGCTCGCGCACGAGGCGATCCTGCAGCACGCCCCGCCTCGGCAGGAGGATCATGATGTCGCCCGCCTCGATCGCCCGGTCCTGATTGGCGAGCCTCGCGCCGTCTCTAAGCCAGGTCTGGATCTGGAGTGCGATGGTCCGAGCCAGCCTGAGTTCGGCGCTATCCGCGACATGGCTTTGATCGGGCAGCGCCCAAGCCGCGACCTCCTCCTCCGCCGTTTCACCGGCGATCAGCGGCCAGACCTCGACCTCACCCTTCGCCTCCTGCTTGAAGGCGAGATGCTGCATCGTCCCGGCACCGCCATGGACGCCGGCGCCGATCGCGGCATCGGCAAACACCGCATCGACCGCTTCGAGGATGGCAGGCGCCGAGCGAAAGGAGCGGGCCAGCGGCGTGTCCCTAAACGTCATGCCCGCCGACGAGGCGCGCGCGCCAAGGTCGGAGCGCAGCCGCTGATAGGTATCGACGTCGGCGCCCTGAAAGCCGAAAATCGACTGCTTTTCATCACCGACCACGAACAGCGTCGGCGGGTGCGAGCGCGCGCCTTCGCCTACCCAAAAGTCCGCGATCAGCGCCTGGACGATGTCCCATTGATCCGGACTGGTGTCCTGGCTCTCGTCAATCAGGAGATGATCGATGCGCTGATCCAGCTTGTAACGCACCCAGTCGCCGGCGGCGGGATCGATGAGCAGCTGCCGGCTCTTGTCGATGAGATCCGCGTAGTCGAGCTTGCCTTCCGCCTGCTTTCGCCGCTCATAGACCTGGATGATCGCCGCCCCGACGCGCAGCAGGGCCGCCGTCCGCTCGGCGACGACCACCGCCTTTTCCCGCTCGGCTGCGGCCAGCAAGCGCGCCTGCTCCGCTTCGAGCACCGGCATGACCTGCGGGAACCCTTCGCTGACATCCTTGTTGGCGAGCTTTTTCCTCGGCTTTTTATCCTTGGTCAGAAAGGCGAGCTGATAGTCCGAAAGCTGCCGGAGACGGCCGTCCTCATCAGCCTCGATCCAGGGCTGGATCCGGGATGCGGCGTCGACATCCGTCTTCTTGCCCGAAGCCAGCGCGCTGGCCGCCGCGAGCAGGGCCGGCTCGTCAAGCGCCGAATCGCTGCAGATCGCCTTCCGCAGACCATCGGCCGTCTCGCCAGGCTCGACATCGAGTGTTGAATAAACCCTGGCCACCAGGGCCTCGATGTCACCGTCATGCTCGCCAAGCAGCCTGGTAAGCTCGGCGCGCCTGCCATCCAGCGCCGCCAGCCCCTCGCCCAGCGAATGCTCGCCGAGCGCCACAGCCAGCTTATCGATCGCGCGGCGAAGCGCCCTGTCCTTCTGGATCAGGACAGCATCCCGCGCCTCACGCATCAGCGCCGCCGCGGCGCGCGGCTCGAGCAGCTCGAAATGCGGGCTGACGCCGGCCTCCAGCGGAAAACGGTAGAGGAGGGACTGGCAAAAGCTGTGGATCGTCATGATCCGAAGCCCGCCCGGCAGATCAAGCACCGAAAGCAGGCCGCCCCTGGCGCGCGCGATCTCCTCGGCGCCGGGCGCCTTGCCGAGGAGATTGTCGAGCGCCGCCGAAAGCACCGCATCCGGCATGGTCGCGAGGTCTGCAAGATCCTCCTGCACGCGCCTCGCCATCTCGGCCGCCCCGGCCTTGGTGTAGGTGAGGCAGAGGATGCCTGCGGGATCGCTGCCGTCGAGCAAAAGCCGGAGCAGACGGTTGGATAGAACCCGCGTCTTGCCGGTGCCGGCCGAAGCACTCACCCAGACCGAGCTTTCGGGATCGGCGGCAAGATGCTGCTCCGGCGTCGGCCTGGGGCGAGCCGCTCCGGGCATGACGGTCAGTTGGGCCATTCGCCGAGCCTCGCCAGGTGATCGTAATCGCCGGGTCGCGCCGCGGTCGGCGGTCTGTAGGCGGCGGGATAGGCCGTCGCAGCATCGTCGTAATGACGAACCAGCGCCGACAAGCCCTCGAGCGCCGCCGCCACCAGCTCACGTGAACGCTTTTCCAGCCGGCCGCCGTCTTCATTGCCGGAGAGCTGCCAGAACTGGAGCTCGCCCAGATCCCCCCCAAGATCGGCAAAGCCGCCCGCCTGCAGGATAGCCCCTTCCAGCGGCAATTGCGGCGCAAGGCCAAGCGCCATGTCCTTGGCGTTCGGTGGGTTCCCGGTCTTGTAATCGACGACCACCACGCGGCCATCCAGGCGTTGTTCCAGACGATCGGCGCGCGCCGTCAGCCGAAACGCTCCGGCAGTCGCCTCGATGAGAAGCTCGCCCTTCACCTCGGCGAACACCGCCACGACATCAGGGCGAAGCTCTTCCTCCATCGCGATGATCCAGCCGGCAGCCTCCAGAAACCGCGGCCACCAGAGCGCGCTTACCTGCGGGCGCTTGTTGAAGCGGGCAAAGGCCTCTCGCCCATAGTCCCGAAGCCGGTCCATCGGCCGGTCCGGCAGCCCGGCCGGACAGGCCCTGACGAAACGTTCCAGCGCCTCGTGGATGATGGTGCCCCGATCGCCCGCCCCTGGATCGGCCTCAAGCGCTTCCAGCGGCTTCAGCTTCAGGATACTCCTGGCGTAAAGGCCGTAAGGATTGGTCATCCAAAGCCCGATATCGCTTACCGAGAGCTTCCGCGGCCGCGCCTCCACCGGCGGCTTCGGCTTCGGCTGCCGTTCCGGTCGAACCGCATCGCCCGGCACATCCAGCCTCGACGCCCAGGTCTGCCAATCGGGATTTTCCGCGATAGCCGCTGCGTCGATGCCCTGGCCCGCGAGCAGCGCCTTCAGCCGCACCAGCCAGCGGGACGGCACGGTCGGACTGCCGTCCAAATCCTTCTCGGCACGGGACAGCATCACCTCGCCGCTGGCCGCCGCCTGCACGAAATCATGCGCCGCCTGCCCGATCCGTCTCTCCAGCGGCGGCAGCCCCAAGCTCTCGCGCATGGAGGGGTTGAGCCAGGGACCGGGCTCCGTCGCGCGCGGCCAGACACCTTCGTTCAGGCCGGCGAGAATGGTTAGATCCGCCTGCTGCAGCCTCGCCTCAAGCTGTCCCAGAATGGCGAGCCGCGGATGCGCCGGACGTTTGGGGCGCACCGGGCGTGCAGCCATCAGGCTCGCGAGCAGCGCCGGATAGGCGGCCGGCGGCAGACGATCTTCCGGATCCGCCGCTTCGAGAAGCTCGCGCAGGAGCCCCGCCGCCGCCTCGCCCGCCTCCTTCGCCCAAAGCGCCTCCGCACTGCCGTCGACCGCAGCCAGCGCTTCGGCGAAATGCAGGTGTGCTGCGGCAAGCTCGCCAAGCGGCGCCGTCTCTTCGCGAGCGAGATCGGCAAAGGGCTCTGCCAGCCCCGCCAGGGATTCGAGCCAGTCCCGAAGCTCCAGCAGCTCCGCCTGGCGGTCCGGTTGGTCGTCGCCGACGGACCTTCGAAGCTCGGAAAGCTCGCCGATGATCTCGCGAAACCCGCCGATGATCGCAGGGCCGCGCAGGCAGAGACGATCCAGCGCTCTCGCCCGTCTGCGCACCACCTCCGCATCGAGGCCGGCGCGCATCAGCGGATGTTTCAGGACCGAGAGCAGCGCCACCGGCCGGATCTCGTCGATCACGAGATGCGCCGTCAGCAGCAGAAAGCTGCCTGGCGCGGTACAGTCGAGCGGCATGCCGGCGCTGTCGTCGATCATGATGCCGAACCGTCTGAGCTCGACCACGACACGGCGCGCCAGCGCCCGGTCCGGCGTGATCAAGGCCGCTGTGCGCCCCTCCTCCAGGAGCGCCGCTCTCAGACGAAGAGCGATCACCACCGCCTCGATCGCCGGATCCGGATGCTCGGCAAGGGTCAAGCTTTCGAGCGCGTCTGGCTCGATCTTGGAGGCCGCCCGCCAACCGTCGCCCACCCCGCTCGGCAGCATCACGTCCCGAAGCAGGTCCGGTCGCGAATCCACCTCGAAATCCTGGTCGACGGGATGCCAGGGCTCCACCTCGCCACGCGCCACGCCAAAAAAGTCGAGAAGATCCTTCAGCCCATGCTGAGGGTGCTGCGGCGCGATCGCCTGCCAGCTCGCCTCATCGATGTCCACATCCAAGCCCGGCAGCACGACCTCGCCCCTCGGCAAGGACGCGATCGTCTTCAAAAGCAGACGCGTCGCCGGGATGCTGCCGGTCGATCCCGCGGCCACGATCCGCCTTTCCGGCCGCGCCGCCGCCCAGCGCTCGGCAAGGGCGGTCAGCATGAGGTGGCGACGCTCCGCAGGATCGAGCGCCCCCTCATCGGCGAGAATGTCCAGCCAATAGCTGCCGACGATCTGAAGGATCTGCAGGCTTTGCTGCCAGTGATCGGCAAACATCTCAGGTACGACGTCGTTGAGCGTCTCGAAAGACACCCGTTCCGTCTGAAGCTCGTCCAGGAGATCGGCCAGATCATCGGCGAGACGGCCCGCCTGATCCGCCGTCAGGTCCAACGCTTTCGCCCGCATCAGCAGCCGGGTCAGCAGCAATCTGCGCCGAAGTCCCCCAATTGCCGGCGGCAAGTCGAGCTCGCTCTCGGCATCGATCAGGAGTTCATCGGTATCGAGATCGCCGATCGGCTGGATCGCCGGCAGGGCGAGCGCCTTGCCTTGCCCGACACGCCAAAAGGCGTCGCGCAGGCTCCTGCAGGCGCGGCGATTGGGCAGCAGCACGAGCATATCCGCAAGCGCCAGCGCATCGCCGCCAGCCTCGACGAGAAGACCTGACGCCAGCGCATCGACGAACGGCACGCCAGCGGGAATGGTCGACACCCGCAACATGGGCGCGTTTGTACACTGTTGATTGTCAGCTGGCGATATTCAACGCGATATGATCGTCGAACCAGGCGGCCAGCGCCGCCAGGCTGGGGTGGGCAAGATCGCGCTGCAGGTGAGCGCTCACCCTGTCCTGAAGGGCGAGATACTGCGTCTTGCCCTCCTCCAGCGCCAACCGCGAAAACAGCCCGAGGATCTTGCAATTGCGCTGTGCACCAAGCACGGCGTAAGACGTTCGGAATGCGGCCGCATCCAGATCAGGCCGTGCCGTCAGGTAGCGTTGGATCATAGCCTCGGCGAGACCAGGCGACACATCTCGGCGCGCATCTTCGAGGAGCGAAACCAGATCGTAAGCCGGCGGCCCCAGACGCCCATCCTGAAAATCGAGAAGGCCGACCTTGGCGAGTCCTTCCCTCTTCTCCATCCAAAGAAGATTGTCAGCGTGATAGTCGACATAGACGAAGGCCGCCGGCCCGACGCGCGTCGACGGCAAGAGTTCCCGCCAGATATCGAGATAGTCGGTCTGGGCACGATCGTTCAGATCGGGGACGTACCAACGCGTGAAGCGGCTCGCCTCTTCCAACATCTTATCGTCATCGTAGACCGGCAGATCTTCGGGCGGGTCGAGATCCTGCAAAGCCACCAGCACGTCGACCCCGGCAGCGTACAGCGTCTCTTCGTCGACACCCTCCCCGCCAGCGGCGCACATCCGGCTGAACAGATCATCGCCCAGATCTTCCATCAGCACGAGGCCAGCATCCTCATCCGCCGCGAAGATCAAAGGTGCAGAAAATCCGACACCTCGAAGCCAGGTCGCGATCTTCAAAAAGGGCCGCACATCCAGCCGATCCGGCGGGCAGTCCATCAAGATAGCGGGCACCATGCCGTCCACCAGCCGCTCATACCGCCTAGCCGACGCATCTCCCGCTAATTTTTCTCTCAAGGCACGGCCTTGACCGTGGACTTGCAGGAACGCTTCGATGGTAGCGTTGCGGTTTGTCATGATGCCAAGACGGGCATGCGGGTTATCCAGCCTTCGTCGCCCTCGATGTGGGCGACACGCGCGTCGGGCTGATCGCCCTCCTCCAGAGCGAGGTTCAGGCAAGTTCCGGCAAGCCGCCCTGCGGCTCGTTCCGGCCACTCGACCAGCCAGGCCTCATCCTCTGCCGGCGCCTCTTCCAGGCCGAGCTCCAGCAACTCGTCGGGATCGGCGATGCGGTAAAGGTCGATATGGCGAATGGTCAGCCCATCCAACGGATAGTCCTGCATGATCGTGAATGTCGGGCTTGGCACCTCGATGGCTGCGCCGGCCCTGGCCTGAATGACCGCGCGCGCAAGTTCGCTCTTGCCGACACCGAGGTCACCCTTTAGCGCGATAAGATCACCACCTTGAAGCGCCCCCGCCAATCTCGCTGCAAGCCCACGGGTTGCAGAGAGATCACGGAGTTCAAGAAAGAGACCGCCATCCACGAGCTTGGCTCAGCACCAAGTCGACGCCGATGGCCGCGCCATCAGTAGCGGTAGGCTTCGGGCTTGAAGGGGCCTTGGGGGGTGACGCCGATATAGGCGGCCTGCTTTTCGCTAAGCTTGGTGAGCGATGCGCCGACCTTCTCCAGGTGGAGTGCTGCGACCTTCTCGTCGAGATGCTTGGGCAGAACGTAGACCTGCCGCTCGTAGTTCTCCGCGTTCTGCCAAAGCTCGATCTGCGCCAGCACCTGGTTGGTGAAGGAAGCACTCATCACGAAGCTAGGATGGCCGGTGGCGCAGCCGAGGTTAACTAGACGCCCCTTGGCCAGCACGATGATGGTCTTGCCGTCGGGGAACTCGACCAGATCGACCTGCGGTTTGATCTCGGTCCACTTCATGTTGTTCAGCGCTTCGATCTGAATCTCATTGTCGAAATGACCGATATTGCAGACGATCGCGCTGTCCTTCATCTCCCGCATATGGTCGAGGGTGATGATGTCGGTATTGCCGGTGGCGGTCACGAAGATGTCGGCGCGGGGTGCGGCCTCCTCCATGGTGACGACCTCGTAGCCCTCCATCGCCGCCTGCAGCGCGCAGATCGGATCGGCCTCGGTGACCATCACGCGGGCACCGGCATTCCGCATGCTCTCCGCACTGCCCTTGCCGACATCGCCAAAGCCGGCGACCACGGCGACCTTGCCCGCCATCATGACGTCGGTCGCACGCCGGACGGCATCCACCAGGCTCTCGCGGCAGCCATATTTATTGTCGAATTTCGACTTGGTCACGCTGTCATTGACGTTGATCGCCGGGCATTTGAGCGTGCCTTCCTTGGCCATCTCATAGAGCCGGTGCACGCCGGTTGTGGTCTCCTCGGAGATGCCACGCACAGCTTCCATCAATTGCGGATAGTCGTCGTGCATGATCTGGGTGAGATCGCCGCCATCATCCAGGATCATGTTGGGACGCCATTCCGGGTGACCGTCGATGGTCTTCCTGACGCACCAATCATATTCCTCCTCGGTCTCACCCTTCCAGGCGAAGACGGGAATGCCGAGGTCGGCGATCGCAGCGGCGGCATGGTCCTGCGTCGAAAAGATGTTGCAGGAACTCCAACGCACGGTGGCGCCAAGATGCACCAGGGTCTTGATGAGCACAGCCGTCTGAATGGTCATATGCAGGCAGCCGGCGATGCGTGCACCGTCCAGCGGCCGCCTGTCGCCATACTCTTCCTGGATCGCCATGAGGCCGGGCATTTCCTTCTCGGCGATCGCGATCTCTTTATGGCCCCAGTCGGCAAGGCTGATGTCGGCGACCTTGTAGTCGTTGAAGTCGGTCATAGCTGCTTTTCGCTCGGTCAATATGAGGGAAGGGACGCGCTTTGGGTCATACCGCCCCTGAAACGCAACACCTTATTTGTGCGGCTCGGTTTAAAACACAAGGGCGGACTGGGAGCAAGCTAATCCGCCTTGCCCCAAGCCGCATAACGTTCTGACCGATGACTGCGGACGGCCTGCCGCGTTCATTCTTCTTCGATCCGACCTCCTTCTTCGACCCGACTTCGCTATCATTCTCCGCATCTTGTTGGTCCATGTGATCCTGGAACCCCGAACCTTGCCCGAAATCGCCCATCGGGCGGTCGGATTCCCAGGATCGCATGGACCGCGAAACAACATGACATGAAGATCTGAACGAAGGCTTAAAGGTCGGAAAACGTACCGCGATTAACGACGTCGCCTGACAGCCTGTCGATGAAAACGCGATGCGGTCGGTATCAGGGTTCCTCGAACCCTTCGGCGACCAGCTG
The DNA here is from genome assembly GCA_039197065.1 of Pseudomonadota bacterium. Classification (GTDB taxonomy): domain Bacteria; phylum Pseudomonadota; class Alphaproteobacteria; order Geminicoccales; family Geminicoccaceae; genus JANQPX01. Next base: position 210,345 of record JBCCUL010000008.1, read on the forward strand.
TTCCAGCTCGTCGAGGGCAAGCTCGGCATCATCGCCGCTAGCGCCGATCTCGAGGATGGCGCCGGTCGCTGCGGCGAGCATCAGCAGGCCCATGATCGAGGTTGCCGGCACAACGAGACCGCCATGACCGACCTTGATGTCGGCGTTGAACTCCTGCGCGGTCAACACGAATTTGCGGGCGGCGCGCGCATGCAGGCCCTTTTGATTGACCACCTTGACCAGGCGGTGGAAATCGCCGGGAACGATCGGCTTGGGTGTGGTCATCGAGCCTATTTGGCCTGACCGACGTTCAGGAGCGTGCTGGCGACGTTGATATATTTTTTGCCCGCATCCTGAGCGCTCACCACCGCCTGCTGCAGGCTTTCCGTCTTACGCACGCTGGCCAGCTTGATCATCATCGGGAGATTGACGCCGGCTATCACCTCGATATGAGCCTTCTCCATGATGGAAATGGCAAGATTCGAAGGTGTCCCCCCAAAGAGATCGGTCAGGACGATCACACCGGAGCCCGTATCGACCTCGGCGACCGCATCCATGATGTCCTGACGGCGTTGTTCGCTGTCATCCTCAGGCCCCATGGAAATCGCCCGCATATTGTCCTGGGGACCGACGACATGCTGGGTCGCGGCGATAAATTCTTCGGCAAGACGACCATGGGTGACGAGAACCAGGCCAATCATGCTGTGTTCCGCTGGATCATCAGAGAATCCCTTTCGCCTTCAGGCCGGGCTGGCGCTTGTCGCCGGCGCCCGGATTGACCTCCGGCGTGTCGCGATGGCGGATCTGAGCAGGCCAGCCAGCCAGCCGCAACCTTTCCGCGAAAATTTCGGCGGTCGCAATCGATCGATGCCGTCCGCCGGTACATCCGAATGCGATGGTCAAATAACTTTTTCCCTCAAGTTGATAGGCGGGCAGCAACGGTATCAGAAAGTCCTCAAGATCCTGTAAAAGCTTTCGAAACTTGGGATCGGCATCGATGTAGTTCTGGACCGGCAGGTCGACACCGGTCATCGGGCGCAACCGGGTGTCGTAATGCGGGTTAGTCAGAAACCGAACGTCGAATACCAGATCCGCCTCTCTTGGCAAACCCTTTCGATAGCTGAACGAAACCACGGAAATCACCAGATGGTCGTCACCGCCGATCGCGAAATGACCTGACGTGAGCTGACGCAGTTCGCCCGGCGAAAGATGGCTGGTGTCGATGACCAGGTCCGCGCCAGCACGCAGCCGGGCCATCAGGCTGCGCTCACGCGCGATACCGTCAGCGACCGACCGGTCCGGCGCCAGCGGATGGCGTCGTCGCGTCTCGGTAAAGCGCCGCGCCAGAACCTCGTCGTCGCAATCCAAGAAGAGCATGCGGATGTCGGCGTCCGGCGCGTCCAAGTCGGCGTTCAGCCATTTCAGCAGCTCGTCCGGGTCGAAGGCCCGGCTTCTCGAATCGATGCCGATCGCAAGATGGCGCTGGACATTGTCGACCGGTCGAAGAAGATTCGTCAAAAGCGAGGCCGGCAAATTGTCGACCGCCTCATAGCCGAGATCCTCCAACGCCTTAAGCGCCGTGGTGCGGCCGGCGCCCGCCATGCCGGTAACCAAAACGATGCGATCAGCAGGCATATCAAAAGACCCGTTCGGCATTCAGGGCCATCTTGATCCTGGCGACTGCAGACGGTGCGGTAGCATCCAGCTCGATCTTGGGGAGGTCGACACCCAGCCAGGACATCGAGGCGGGCTCGGGCAACGGATCGAACGCCGACGCTGCCGGCTTCAGATCGACCACAAGATCAAGCGCCCCCTCTTCGAAGGGAACGCGCATGATCCCCATACCACGGAGTTCGATCAGCCCTGCAAGTATCTGGGGCGGTCCCGCATGCAGCCGATCACCATCGAGGCTGAGACGCACCTGATCGTCGGCGATCAGGACAGCCCCGGCATCGATCAGGCGCAAGGCCAGATCCGACTTTCCGCTTGTCGACGGGCCAAGCAGCAGAACACCCTTTTTCTGGAAACGGACCGCGGAGGCATGGATGAACAAGGAGGAAACTTGATCCCGTTGATCAGGATCGGTCGAAACCGGCGAAGAGCCTGCTTCGGAAGCCATTGATTGCGTCACCATCTGCTGATGCCCCGGCGTTTCACCATCGTTTCCAACAAACAGGCGCTTCCACCAGACAGGGCCGCCACCAATCAGGCCGCGTGAGATTCCGACTTCTCGGTGAGCATACGGTAAACGGCATCCGCGTCCTTCGTCTGACGCAATCGCTGTTGCAAGCCGCGGTCACGCAGCACGCGGGAGACGCGGGCAAGCGCCTTCAGACTGTCGGCATCTGCCGAGTTAGGCGCCAACAGCATGAAGATCAGATCCGAGGGCTGATCATCGAGCGCTTCGAAATCGATCGGCTGCTCGAGGCGGGCGAACAGGCCCACCACCTTGTCCAGCTTATCGAGACGCGCATGGGGTATGGCGATACCGTGGCCAACGCCGGTCGTTCCCAGCCGCTCGCGCTCCATCAACGCTTCCAGCAACTGCTGCGCGTCGACATCAACCAGCTTGGCGGCATAGTCGGCGAGTTCTTTGAGGACCTGTCGCTTGCTACTGCATGACGTCAGGTCGACGATCACCCCTTGGGGCGAGAGGATATCAGCAATATCGATCATGTCAGGACCGTCTTGCGTCTCCATTTTGGCCTGAGCCCGAAGGCATGGCCAATGTCATCACGGTATCTTTCCCGTTGGAGCAAGGCGCTCACCGGGGCGTTTCGGCGATGAACCCATCGGCATATGTCGAACCGAGGCCAGAGCCCATCGCTCTCTCGTCGTGGCCTGTCACCACCATTCAAATGGGGGCGGCATGGCAGCTGGAACAGAGAAAAATCGATCGGAAGCCGGTCTTCACCGCCTGTTTCCTCCCCCCGTCCCCTTTTCCAGCCCACCGAGAAAATGGAGTGAAAGTACCCATTACGCAAGCTTTAATGACTTCTCCCTTCTACGTTGAACAGATGAAGGAATTGCTAACGACTCGCGATATTTTGCCACCGTTCTCCTGGCAATTGATATACCGCTTTCGCGCAATAGCCCTACGATCTGATCATCGGAAAGCACACCATCGGGCTCCTCCGCGTCGATCAGCTCCCTGACCTTCTGCCGGATCGCCTCCGCGGCATGACCGCCTTCACCGTCAGCGGACGGCAAAGCATTGGAAAAGAAGTACTTAAACGGATAGGTGCCACGCGGCGTCGCCACGAATTTATCGGCGGTGGCGCGGGATACCGTGCTCTCATGCATGTCGATCGCAACAGCGATGTCGCGGAGCACAAGCGGCTTCAGGTGACTGACCCCATGGCTCAAGAATTCACCTTGCCTCTCAACCACGGCTTCTGTCACCTTGAGTACGGTGCGCGCCCGCTGATCGAGCGCCTTGATGAGCCAGTTGGCGGACTGAAAATGCTCGCTGACAAACTCCTTGGCTTTGGCGTCATCGGCATTTTTGCGTACGTGGGTATGATAGTCGTTATTGACGATCAATCGCGGTAACGTTGCCGTGTTCAATTCAACCCGCCAGCCGGTCGGCGTGGGCAGAATGAAGATATCCGGCACCACCGCGTCGATCGGCAGATCGGCAAAGCCTGAACCCGGTCTTGGGTTCAGCGCCTTGATCTCGGCGATCATCTCCGGAATGTCATCGGGCAGGACGCCGCAGATCCGGTGCAGCTGCGCGATATCAGCTCGCGCCAGCGCATCCAGGTGCTCCAGCAAAATCTCCATGGCCGGGTCAAGCCGGCTGCGGTCGCGCAACTGAAGCGCCAGGCATTCCTTCAGGGACCGCGCACAGACACCCGGCGGATCGAAGCGCTGCAGCTTGGCGAGAACCTCACCCGCCAGATCAGGATCGCAGCCGAGACGCTCAACGACGTCGTCGAGGTCGCCCCTGAGATAACCGGCCTCATCGACCAGATCGATCAGGTGATGCGCGATCAAACGCTCGGGACCGGCTTCCAGATCCAGGAGCATCTGCTCGACAAGATGCTCCTGAAGGGTCTTCGGCCGCGCCGTCCGGCTCTCCAGACTTTCACCTTCGTCATCGAACGCCATCGAGCCGCCACGGCCGACATAGCTGAAGCTGTCGCTGACATGCTCCACCGCCACCCCCTGCAGCGGTGCGTCATGCTCGGCCTTGCTCCAGCCATCCTCGCCGGAACCCGACCAACCCTCACCGCTCACTTGGTCGTTGGTGACGAAATCCGGCGTGCCGCTAAGGGTGCCGGCGCCATCATCGCCAGGCGTGCTGACCGGTTGCTCACCTGATGGCTCGGCTGTCTCGTCGCGCTTCTCCAGGAAGGGATTCTGCTCGAGCTCCTGCTCGATATAGGCGCTCAGTTCCAGATTGCCGAGCTGCAGCAGCTTGATGGCCTGCTGCAACTGCGGCGTCATCACCAGGCTTTGGCTTTGCCGAAGATCGAGACGAAGCGAGGCGGACATCGCTGGCGGCGCCTAACGCAGCTTCGGCGGCTGGCGACAGCACGCCTGACCGGACGGCGGAGACGCGTAGGAGCCCAATTTCGTCGGCTCGACGACGCGCATCACCGGCAGGTCGAAAGAAAACTTCAGGAAAAATCCCCGCATATCAGCCTTTTTTACCGCAATCCCTTGGCCATGACCGCTAAAGGCTGAACCGTTCTCCGAGATAGACCCGGCGCACCCCTTCGTCGGCCACAATCTTGTTCGGGGCACCCTCCATCAGGACATGCCCCTCATGCAGTATGTAGGCTCGATCGATAAGATCTAGTGTATCTCGAACATTATGGTCGGTAATCAGGACACCGAGGCCACGATCCTTGAGATGTCCGACCAGATCGCGGATTTCGGCGACATTGATCGGATCGATACCGGCCAGCGGCTCGTCAAGGAGCATAAAACTCGGATCAGAGGCCAGGGCCCGGGCAATCTCCACCCGCCGCCGCTCACCGCCCGACAGGGCGAGCGCCGGCGCTCGCCTGAGATGGCTGAGCGAGAACTCGGCGAGAAGCTCGTCGAGCTTCGCCTCCCGCTTACTGCGCACCGGCTCGGCAACCTCCAGAACCGCGCGGATGTTAGCTTCGACGCTCAGCCCGCGAAAAATCGAGGCTTCCTGCGGCAGATAACCGATGCCGAGGCGCGCGCGTCGATACATGGGCAGCGAGGTGATATCGCCACCGTCCAGGCTGATCGAGCCGTAGTCCGGCTGCAGAAGGCCGGTAATGATGTAGAAACATGTCGTCTTGCCGGCGCCATTCGGGCCGAGAAGACCGACGGCCTCACCACGACGCACATGCAGACTGACATCGCGGAGAACAGGACGCTGCTTGAACTGCTTGCCGAGATTGCTGGCAGCCAGGCCTTTGGATTCGGCGACGAGACGAGGTCCTGGACGCTCGCCGCTTCGATCATCAATCGCAGATGCGGCAGCACTCATTCCGGCCGTGCCTCCGGCACCGGCGGCTCGCCGTCATCTTCCCTGGTCTTCGGTGTGAAAAGGGCCTTCACCCGCTCGCCGGAGGGCTCATCCGTCCCGCCGGCGACCGATGTCTCGGTGCCGACGATGCGCGACTTGCCGCTGGCCAGATCCATTTCCAACCGCTCGCCGCGAATCACATTGGCGCCACGCGTGAGCACCACCTTGCCTTCAAGCGTCACCGTTCTGGCCAGAACGTCATAGGTTCCCTGATCGCCCTCGGCGGTCTCTTCCGGGGATGCGATGATCACACGGCCTTCCGCATCGATCCGTCGGATCGCGCCGCCACTGCCCGCTGCAATCCCGACGCCGCCGCTCTTGCCTTCGTAGTGCACTTCGAGCTTGTCGGCGCTGAGCACCAGATCGCCCTGCACCGCGTCGACATTGCCGGCGAACGTCGCGACCTGCTCTTCCTGCGCGACCTCAAGGCTGTCGGCGGAGATTTCGATCGGCAGGCTGCTGTCATGCTCCAGCGACTGACCGGTCGCCGTCACCGCGCCAGGCGAGGCATAGCCGGCGAAGGATGCAAGCATTGCTGGAAGCATGAAGCGGCCTGCTTTCAGCGCGTGCAGCCAATCTCTCATATCGCCGGCTCCCCAGGCCAGATCGTGACCTGCACGCGGCCCTCGAAACGAAGACGCTTGCCGCCATCCTCGATATCGAACCCATCGGCCGCAAGCGTGCCGACCGGCCCCTCGCCATCGACGGGTTCGCCACCCGCCACATGGCCCCGCCCGAGATCGACCTTGGCACTTTCCGTCGTGAAGCGGTAACCATCGCCAAAGGTCAGTTCGAGATCGCCATCCAGTTCCAGCCGATCGCGCTTTCGAAGATAGATGCCCTCATCCGCGCGCAAATGCACCGGCGCATCGCCGGTCTGCTCGAGGATCGCGCGCAGCTGATCGAGATGAATGCGATCAGGATCGGCCGGGTCGAGAAATGCAGACGATGCCGTGACCTCATAAGGCTCGGAAGCCTCCGTCTTGCCGACATAACGCGGCTTCAGCATCCGCATGGCATCGCTGCCATGATCGGCGGCGCTCTTGAACACCGGAACGATCAGACCGTGATACCCGCCGGTGAGCCAGGGCCAGGCCACCACCACACCGAGCAGGAGGAAGGCTATGGCCGGCAGAAGAAAGCGGAGACGATCGACACGCCGACTGTGACGGCCGCCGAGATGCGGAGTGTTCTTTATCCCGGTCGCAACATCTCTGCTCATGCCACGCCTGCCCTTAAGCAATCATGCATGTGCAAAATGCCCACCGGCCGTCCGGCTTCGAGAACGAACATGACGGTGATGGGACGATCGGGGTGGTTCATCACCGCCAGCGCCTCCGCCGCCAGCGCTTCCGGCCGAATGGTGCGCGGCGACGGGGTCATGACCTCGGCTGCGGAACGGCCGAGGAGATCGGGCGCCATGTGCCGGCGAAGGTCGCCATCCGTGATGATGCCGGCAAGCTCCCGCTTCTGGTCGAGCACGCCGACGCAGCCGAAATGCTTGGTGCTCATCTCCAAAATCGCATCGCCGGTGGTGGCGTCGAGGTCGACCAGAGGCAGAGCATCGCCCCGATGCATGAGCTGATCGACTTTGATGAGCCTTCGGCCGAGCTTACCGCCGGGATGGAACACGCCGAAGCGCTGCGCGTCGAACCCGTTATGCTCCAGGAGCGCAATCGCCAAAGCGTCGGCGAGCGCCAGGGTCGCGGTGGTCGACGTCGTTGGCGCCAGCCCCATCGGACAAGCCTCGGCGCGATCCGGTAGGAAGAGAACGAGATCGGCGGCATCGGCAAGAGCGCTCCTCGCCCTGCCCACGATCGCGATCAGCGAGATGGAGAAACGGCGGCAATAGGCGACGATGTCGGCAAGTTCCGGGGTTTCCCCCGAATTGGAAAGCGCCAGCACCAGATCATCGGCCGTGATCATCCCAAGATCGCCATGGCTGGCCTCGGCCGGATGGACGAACAGTGCAGGCGTGCCGGTGGAGGCGAAGGTTGCAGCGATCTTCCGCCCGATATGTCCGCTTTTGCCCATGCCCGTAACGATCACGCGGCCCTTGATCGCGGCCATCGTCTCGACCACGGCCGTGAACGCGCCATCGAGCGACGCCGCAGTCGCCAAGAGGGCGTCGGCTTCGATATTGAGGACCCGGCGCCCGGTGGCGACGGCGACGGAGGCGCCTTTGACGGTGGGCGCGATTTTTGGTGCTGGCAACGCGCTCATGACTGGCGATCAACCCATCTGCTGATGTCGACGCGTAACGATATCTGATCACCGGATTGGGAGAAGATCAATGGAGGCGCGATGATCAGCCGCGATAGCATCACGAATGCGCGAAAATATCGGTCGATGACCAGCCTGCCAAATCGAGAATCGCCCGATGGGGCAGGAAGTCGAGGCAAGGCTGCAGCAGGTGGTGGCGCTGTTCTCGCTCCAGCATCTCCTCGAGGCGCTCACGCAGCGCATGCAGATGCAAAACATCGTGCGAGGCGTAGTCGAGCTGGGCCTGGCTCAGACGCGGCGCTCCCCAGTCCGAGCTTTGCATTTGCTTGGAAAGATCGATACCGAGCAGCTCGTGACAGAGATGTTTCAGGCCATGGCGATCGGTATAGGTGCGCGCGATCTTCGAGGCGACTTTCGTACAGTAGACCGGCCGGCAGTCAGCGCCGAGATAGTTCCTGAGCACTGCGAGATCGAAGCGCGCGAAATGAAAGAGCTTCAGAACATTCGGATCGTTCAGCATACGAAGGAGATGAGGCGCCTCATAATGCGGCGTCGGGAAATGAACGACGTGGCAATGGCCATCGCCCGCCGACATCTGCACCACGCAGAGGCGGTCGCGCCGCGGATCGAGACCAAGCGTTTCGGTATCGATCGCCACGATCCCGCCAAGATCGACGTCGGCCGGCAAATCCCCAACATGATATTCTATCGACATGCGCTCATGCTCTGTTTCGGAAGCGATACAACATCAGCGAACCCAAATCCAACAACATCAGCGAACCCAAATCCAACAACATCAGCGAACCCAAATCCAACAACGCCGACGAGGTTTAGACCTCACCGGGTTAATTTCTCGTTAACCGTAAGCCGATAAGTGAAATGGTGCCCAGGAGAGGACTCGAACCTCCACGGCCATACGACCGCTAGCACCTGAAGCTAGTGCGTCTACCAATTCCGCCACCTGGGCCCGTGCTGCTTTGGGGATTTAAGCGCTATCGACCAACCCGTCAACCGATCACCAGCCTCCAGCATATGACAAACGCTATTTGCCGGCGCCAGCGGCTTTTTTCCGCATCCCGATTTTTCCGGCGGCGGTTATGGTTGACGAAGGACAGCCCATGGTTCAGGTCGTTGCCCGAAAAGGAGGCTCACCCGGAATGGATGACAAGCTGATCACGATCTTCGGCGGCGCCGGTTTCATCGGCCGCCACCTTTGCCGCGAGCTCGCAGCCAGAGATTGGCGTATCCGCGTGGTCAGCCGAGCACCCGGGCTTGCCGGCCATCTGCAGCCGCTCGGCGATGTCGGCCAGATCGTTGTTCAGCCCTTCAGCGGCGATGACGAAGCCTCCCTTGGCCGCTTGCTGGAAGGCTCGTCGGCGGTGGTCAACCTTGTCGGCATTCTCTACGAGACGAGGAGGCAGCGCTTCGAGGAGGTTCACGGCGAGCTTCCCGGCCGGATCGCGCGCGCCGCTGCTGATATCGGCGTCAATCATATGGTGCATGTCTCCGCGATCGGCGCCGATGAGCAGTCGTCCAGCGCCTATGCTAGGAGCAAAGCCAGAGGCGAGGCGGCGATCAGAGAGGCTTTCGCCGAAGCCGTCATCATGCGCCCGAGCATCGTCGTCGGGCCTGAGGACAACTTCTTCAACCGCTTCGCCGCCATGGCCCGTCTGCTGCCGGCTTTGCCGCTGATCGGCGGCGGCAAGACCAGATTTCAGCCGGTTTATGTCGGCGATGTCGCCCGCGCGATCGTGGCCGGACTTGAGCAAAGCGCCGCCGCCGGCCGGACCTTCGAGATCGGCGGGCCCAAGACCTACAGCTTCGAAGAGCTGCTGCGCTACATGCTAGAGGTGATCGGCCGCAAGCGGATGCTCCTCAATCTGCCGTTCGGCGTGGCCGCCCTTCAGGCGCGTCTGATGGAGCTGCTCCCGGTGCCGCCGCTGACCAGGGATCAGCTCGAGCTCTTGAAATCCGACAATGTGGTCGGCGAGGAGGCCCTGACGTTAGACGATCTCGGCATCGCGCCGACGCCCATCGAAACGGTGGTGCCCTCTTATCTCGCCCGCCATCGCCTGTGGTCCGGCAGACCCGAGACGACTTCCTGATCGTCGTTCAAGTTCGCTCAACCGCCTCGGCAGGCGTCAACGCCTTGATTGAAAGCGCATGGATATCCGTAACCATAAGATCACCTAGAACCTGATAGATCAGGCGCTGTCTTTCTACTCTGCTGCAATTTTCGAATCGCTCGCTCACGACCAGCAATCGAAAATGGCTCTCGCCTTCCGGCCGCGCACCCGCATGCCCGGCGTGAAGCGCCGATTCGTCGGTCAGGTCGAGCCTGCTCGGGGCCAGCGCTTCGGTCAGCTTCGTCTCGATGATTTGGGCAATTCTCATGATTGTTCTCTTCCAGATAGACGATCGATCGGCCAGGTCACATGGGCGAACTCAAGTTCTACTCCAGCATGAAGAAACCATGAATATCAGTGTGATTTTGTTCAGTTTCTGGGCATGCACGCCGAGGTAGGCCACCATGAGTTTGAACTTTCCTATTGCGATTACCTGAAATTTAGCTAAAATTCTATCAATAGCCCCCTTACGGGAAGGTTATCGAAGCGTTCAACGCTTTACGATTTAGAAAGGTCTCACCTGTAACTTGAAGTAGAGGTCTGGGACCGGCCCCTGTGAGATCGCACGCTGGTGGGTGGTGCACAATCTTGCAGGACTGCGCCTTGTCAACTCGTTTTGTTTTGAGGGATGGAGAGTAAAAATGGCGACTGTAATGGTCAAGCCGACCCCGAGCCCCGGTCCGGGCCGATCACGCGCTCAGGATATCGACAGACATGTGGGTGCCCGGATGCGCGAGCGCCGGATCATGCTCGGTCTCACGCAGCAGCAGATGGCCGAACTGATCGGGGTCACCTATCAGCAGGCCCACAAATACGAGAAGGGTATCAATAGAGTAGCGGCCGGCCGCCTCTATCACATTGCCCAGGCTCTCGGCGTCGACGTCGGTTATTTTTTCGACGGTCTCAACAGCAATGATGCGTTCAAGGCCACGCCGCAGCAGCGCATGCTGCTGGAGCTTGCCAGGAACTTCATCGGGATCCCGACCCGGAAGCACCAGGAAGCCATCTGCTCACTGGCCCGAGCCCTCTCCGACCCCGAAAACCGCTGATACCGGCTCGCACCGGCGATGCAATCGAGCGTCGCCGGTGTTCGTGAGCTGGGTTGCTCCATCAATCCGGCGCCAAAATAAGCGTTGTCCAGGCCCGATGTTCCGTCGATCATCGGGCTTTTTTCTTGGCATCGGCATGGGGTGCCCTGACCTGAGAACGAAGGCATGTGAAGTCGCCCACAGCAAGACCTGCGGGTTGCCGATATCGCGATCGGGACAGCCGATCTCAAAGGGCCGCTCTTAGACGCCGACCTCTTGTCGGACTTTTGATTTCGGACCGGCGCGCCCCTTCTTCTTACACGCTTTTCGCCAGCCATAGCCTTGCTGGCGGCGGCTCAGGCCTTGCCCGTCCCTTGCCATCTCGCCATAGTGCCTGGATGAGTCAACGACGACGACGCGCAGATGCCATCCTCGAACTTCCAGGCGAAAAAGAACAGGCCCACAAGGTCTGTGACTGGCCTGGATGTAAGAGGGTTGGCGACTATCGTGCACCCAAATCGCGCGAGCATCTACGCACGTTCTTCTTCTTCTGCCTGGAGCATGTTCGCGCTTACAATCGTGGCTGGGACTTCTTCTCTGGCATGAATCAGGCCGAAATCGAGGCTTATATGCGGGAAGACGTCACCTGGCATCGGCCCACATGGAAGATGGGCAATGCCGGCGATCAGCACGGTGACGGCTGGCGTTGGCAAGATCCCTTCGAAGTGCTGATCAATGGGCCCGGAACCGACGGAGCCGAGGCGAAGGCGGAGTGGGATCGACCGACCAGCAGGTTCGGCAAGAAAGAACGCATGCTCAAGGTTATGGGCCTTGAGCATGATGCGACGCCGGATGAACTGAAAGCGCGCTATAAGGAACTCGTGAAAAAACATCATCCGGACGTCAATCAGGGCGACAAGGCGGCGGAAGAACGGTTGAAGTTGATCAACGAGGCCTATACCTACTTACGGAGCACTGACCGGATCGTCTGACAGACAGTTCGGCGTTTTTTTCGGGAGCGAACTACGGTGCAGAATGAGTCGGCGAAGACCGGGGGCAGTCGGTCGATCAGCTTGGAAGACCTGCCAAGGTCGCCTGACATCAAAATTTCGATCCGCCAGACCTTCGGCATCGATTCCGACCTGCAGGTGCCGGCCTATTCGCAGACGACGGATTACGTGCCCGACATCGACGAGGCTTACCGCTTCGATCACGACACCACCTTAGCGATTCTGGCGGGTTTCGCGTATAACCGTCGCGTGATGATCCAAGGCTATCACGGCACCGGAAAATCCACCCACATCGAGCAGGTGGCGGCTCAGCTCAACTGGCCTTGCATCCGGGTCAACCTGGATAGCCACATCTCGCGAATCGATCTCGTCGGCAAGGATGCGATCGTGTTGCGCGAGGGCAAGCAGGTGACTGAATATCGAGAGGGCATGCTGCCCTGGGCGCTGCAGAACCCGGTGGCTCTGGTGTTCGACGAATATGACGCTGGGCGGCCAGACGTTATGTTCGTGATCCAGCGGGTCCTTGAAGTCGAAGGACGGCTAACGCTTCTGGATCAGAACAAGGTCATCCGTCCCCATCCTTCCTTTCGCCTGTTCGCCACCGCCAATACCGTCGGGCTCGGCGACACCAGCGGCCTCTATCACGGCACCCAGCAGATCAATCAGGGCCAGCTCGACCGTTGGAACATCGTTGCTCAGCTGAACTATCTCGAACATGACGCCGAGGTCCAAATCGTCAGTGCTCGCTGTCCTTTCTACGACAACGACAAGGGACGGCCGATCGTCTCGCAGATGGTTAGCCTCGCCGATCTCTGCCGCGCAGGCTTCGTAGCTGGCGATATCTCGACGGTCATGTCGCCGCGAACCGTCATGACCTGGGCGCAGAATGCCGAGATCTTCAATGATGTCGCCTTCGCCTTTCGCGTGACGTTCCTGAACAAATGCGACGAGGCCGAGCGGCCGATCATCGCCGAATATTACCAGCGCTGCTTTGGTGTCGAGCTGCCGGAAAGCACGGCGCAGGTCACCTTGAGCTGACGGGCCGGAGCCGGCGGTGAGCACCGGAGATAAAGATCGACTTGATCAGTTTCAGCGCGTGGTCGCCGCCACCTGCCGTGCCGTCGCCGAGCGCTCTGATCTCGCTGTGTCCTTTCGATCGGGCGACGCCAAGGGCAGCGGCGCCAGCTCCGGCGACAGCGCTCAGCCAAATGTCCGCCTCCCTCTTCCAAGACGAAGCCTGGGCGGTCATGATCTGGCGAGGGTGCGCGGCATTGGCGACGGTCTGGCGCTCAAGCTCAAACATCACGATCCCACCCTCCACAATCGCCTCTGCCCGAACGGCGATGTGACCGCCGAGATCTTTGAAGCTCTCGAGCAGGTCCGTGTCGAAGCCCTGGGCGCAAGCCGCATGACCGGCATCGCTGCCAATCTCGCCAGCGCCCACGCAGAGCGCGCGCAGCGGCCGCTGCCGACCGCGAGCCCAAGCCTCGACGATCCAGGCCTTGCCGAGGCCGTTGATCTCCTGGCGCGCGAAGCTCTTCTCGGCTTCAAGCTCGCGAAGTCGGACCGGACATTTCTCGACAATTGGCGAAGCTGGCTGGAAAGCCGCACCGGCCGCGACTGGTCCGAGCTCAGGGCAACGCTTGCCGACCAAGAGGCCTTTGCCCTCAAGGTGCGTGATATGCTGAGCGATCTCGGCCTTGCCGAGCAGCTCGATGATCCGACCAACAGCGATGACGAATCGGAGGAGGATCACCAGGGCGACGATCAGGATGCGCCCGACGACAGTTCCGGCGAGGGTGAGCCCGACGACACCGAGCCGCCGCTTGCGAGCGAAAGTGACCAGGCCACCAGCTTCGAGGAGCAGGCGGAGACCGGCACCACCGAAGAGCAGATGGAGCAGGCCAATGCGGAGGCCGGCGCCGAAGACGACCAGAGCGCCGAAGAGCCGTTCGATACGCCGAACTATATACCGCCCGGTGGCGAAGCGCTTGCCTATCGCGTATACACCACTGCCTTCGACGAGGTGATCGAGGCGAGCGATCTCTGCAGCCCTGTCGAGCTGGGCCGGCTCAGACATCAGCTTGATCAGCAGCTCACCCGCTTTCAGGGCATGATCGGGCGCATGGCCAACCGGCTGCAGCGGCGCCTTCTGGCTCAGCAAACACGGTCCTGGGAGTTCGATCTCGAGGAGGGCATTCTCGACACCGCAAGGCTGACCCGCGTGGTCGTCAATCCCGAGCAGGCGCTGACCTACAAGATGGAGACCGATACCGACTTTCGCGACACGGTGGTCAGTCTCCTGATCGACAATTCCGGATCGATGCGCGGCCGTCCGATCGCGGTCGCTGCGATGTGCGCCGACATCCTGGTGCGCACGCTGGAGCGCTGCGGGGTCAAAGTGGAGATCCTGGGCTTCACGACCCGGAGCTGGAAGGGCGGACAGAGCCGCGAGCAGTGGCTGCGCGAAGGCAAGCCTCCCAACCCTGGCCGTCTGAACGATCTTCGTCACATCATCTACAAATCGGCGGACAGTCCGTGGCGCCGTTCCAGACGTTCCCTGGGCTTGATGCTGCGCGAAGGATTGCTGAAGGAAAACATCGACGGCGAAGCCATTCTCTGGGCGCATCAGCGTGTTCTGGTCCGCCCGGAGCAACGCCGCATTCTCATGGTCATTTCCGACGGCGCGCCAGTCGACGACAGCACGTTGTCGTCGAACTCAGGCAATTATCTGGAGCAGCATCTCCGCCACGTCATCGAGTGGATCGAGCTGCGCTCGCCGGTCGAGCTGCTGGCCATCGGTATCGGCCATGACGTCACCCGCTACTATCGACGCGCCGTGACCATTTCCGACCCTGAGCAACTTGGCGGCGTGATGTTGAGCGAGCTGTCGTCTTTGTTCGACCTCGAACAGGCGAGATCCTCTTTCCAGCGCTAACGCACGCAGAGCGTCGAACGGTTCGAGCTTTTTCCGATCCTGCGGCGCCAGCTGATCGACCAAAAATTTGCGGAACAATGGGATAGATCGACGTCCGGTGACGTCCGCTCGAAAGTCGCTTTAGGCCCATCCTCGCCTTCTGCCCGCGAAAAGCATCCTCCCTTTTCATCAAGGCCCTGAAGCAAACCGCGTCGAGATCAGTTCATTCTACAGATCATATCGTTGAAAACACGGCAGAAAATCTCACCAAAGCCCTTTTTTCAGAGATTCTTAATCTCCTTTAAGTTTAAAATTGGATCGAATTTTAATTGAAATTGAAGTTTTTCTGTACAACCCCTCAAGCTCATTATAGCGGTAGAATTCTTGGCTTGGGGAGATCGCGTGCCGTTCACTATCAACGATAAGGTTCTTTTGCCGGTTTTCTGTTTCGTCGGCGTTTCGATGGCGATGCTTGCGGCATTCGTCTGGTACAGTGCGGTTCAGCAGGACGAGATTGCCGCCGAGCATTCGGTCGGCGTTGCGGATACCATCATCCAGGATGAACTCGACCGTGTCGGCCAGGTCGTCAAGGATTTCAGCTGGAGCAACGATGCGGTACGCCATCTCGACATCGCCTTCAGCGCCAACTGGGCGACCTCGAACCTCACCTACTACGTCCACGACAAGCACCAATATGACGCCAGCATGGTGGTCAACCGTGAGGGTGAGACCATTTTCGGTCAGATCGACGGTCGAACGTCGAAACGCCAGGCGGCTGACGTTTTCGGCGACAGTCTGACCAAGATGATCGACGAGGCGCGTCGGTCTCCCTGGAGAAAGCCCGAGGCCGTCACAGGCCTTCTGTCCATGGGCCAGTCCATCGCTGTCGTCGGCGTTTCTGCGGTGTCGCTCGAACAGAACGCCAATATCAAAATGGCGAAGGGCAACCGGGTGGTGGTGATCTTGGCGAAGCGCCTGACGCCGACCGTCGTCGCGTCACTGATGGACAGCCCGAGCCTGGAAGGCATCAAACTGGAAAGGACCGTCGATAAGCCGTTGCCGGCGAAAAGAGCGATGCTTCCTCTGATTTCGCCGAATGGCGAGACGATCGGCTGCCTCATCTGGGTTCCTTATCGGCCCGGCACGAAGTTTCTCGAGATCGTCGCCCCCTATCTCGGAGCCGGCATCGTGGCGATCCTAGCCTTCACCTGGCTGCTGATCTGGCGCGTGCGCTCATCAACCCGCGAGATCAAGCGCAGCGAGACCCGTTTTCGCGATGTCGCCGATGCCAGTTCGGACTGGATCTGGGAAACGGACGCCAAAGGCGAGCTGCAGTTTCTGTCAGGACAATTCGCCATCTCCACCGGCACATCCACGGCCAAGCTCATAAACCGGCCGATCGGCGAGCTCCTGAGGCCGATCGGCGGCATCAACAAGATCAAGAAATTCCAACGGGATCTCAAAGGGCAGCGTCACTTCCGGGATTTTCTTTGCCGCTATGTCGATCCCAAGGGCCAGAAGAAGACACTGCGCGTGGCCGGCAAACCGTTCTTCACCCAAAATGGCCAGTTTCAGGGCTTTCGCGGAACCGCGACCGACATCACCGCCGAGATCGAGGCGAAGCACCGCATTCATCACATCGCACTGCACGACAACCTCACCGATCTTCCCAACCGCGCCAATCTTAGAAAGCGCGTCGCCGCAGCCGTGGACCGCGTCGGGAAGGGTGCCGGCAAGGCCGCCGTGCTGTGCGTCGATCTCGATCGGTTCAAGGAAATCAACGACACGCTCGGCCATTCCGCCGGCGATCTCTTGATCAAGGGATGTGCTGACCGGCTGCGCGCCGCCGTGCGCGAGACCGACACCATCGCACGCATCGGCGGCGACGAATTCGCCATCATCCAGACGGCGGTCGATCAGCCGGAAGGCGCCCATCAGCTTTGCCGCCGGCTCTTGAAGTCGATCACCCGCCCCTATCTTCTCGACGGCCATGAGGTTCTGGTGACCGCGAGCATCGGGGTCGCCATAGCGAACAGCGGCAAGGCGACGCCAGAACGCCTGATGCAGAAAGCGGATATCGCGCTCTACAAGGCCAAGGAGGACGGCCGAAACACCTACTGTTTCTATGAACCGGGCATGGATGCCCATCTCCATCAGCGCAAAAAGCTGGAACGCGGCCTGCGCTCAGCCCTGGTCCGCAACGAGCTCGAGCTCTTCTATCAGCCCAAGCTCGACCTCAAGGGCGGCAGGATCTTCGGTGCCGAAGCGTTGCTGCGTTGGCGCCTGCCCAACCGACAGATCGTTCTTCCCGATCAGTTCATCAGCATTGCGGAGGAGACCGGCCTCATTCTCGGGCTCGGCGAATGGGTGCTGCTCGCCGCGTGCAAACAGGCGGCCCGCTGGCCGGGCCTTACCGTCTCGCTCAACGTCTCGCCGGTGCAGTTCAAGCACCATGACGTCGTTACGTTGGTGCAGCGATGCCTCCTGGAAACCGGCGTCGAGCCCGAGCGCATCGAGCTAGAGATCACCGAAGGCGTGCTCATGCGCAATACCGAAACCGCGATCTCGACCCTGAAGGAGCTCAAGGCCCTTGGCGTACGTATCGTCATGGACGATTTCGGCACCCATTATTCAGGGCTGAGCTACCTGCTGAGCTTCCCGTTCGACAAGATCAAGATCGATCAGTCCTTCGTCCGCAGCGTCCGGCGGCGGCCGGGCGCCGAGGCGATCGTCCGCGCCGTCGTCGAACTCGGTCACGGCCTCGATATGAAGATCTGCGCCGAGGGGGTTGAAACCAAGGAACAGCTCGACTTCCTGGAAAGCGAAGGCTGCGACGAGGTCCAGGGCTTCCTGGTCGGCGAACCGATGACGGTCCATCAGTTCGAACAGTCTTTCGCAGCGTTCAACAGCCGACCACAAGAGCTGAGGCAATGGCCGTCAGCGGATGATGAGCACCTCGAAACGTCAGGCACCGTCGTCGTACTACATTAGAGCGGATCCCGATCGGATGTGATCGGGATACACGCTCTAACTCTTTGTTTGACTGCATTTTCTTATCAAACAGGTGGCTCCACCTGTTCGGGAAAAGCTCTAGCGGAAAAACAGCGCGACCTCGTCGCAGATGCGATCCACCTCGTCGAGCGCCACCAGTTCGTGCAAGGGCAGGCTGACGACCCGCTTCGCTTCTTCAGCGGTGACCGGCACCTCCCCCTTGAACGGCAAGAAGGCCTTCTGCTCGCGCAGATTGGGATAATGCACGGTATTGCCGATGCCGGCAGCCGCAAGATGGGCGCGCAGAGCGTCGCGCTTATCGGCCGGTACGCGGATCGGCATGATATACCAGGAGATGTTGCAGTTCGTCGGTCGCGGCTGCAGCTGCACATCCTTGACCTCGCTCAGGCGCTCATAGAAGCGATCGACCAGCGAACCGCGATAGGCCACGATTTCATCCAGCCGCTCGACCGCCGCGAAGGCCACCGCCGACGCCAGGTCATCGCCCTTATACTTGTTGCCGAGACGCACGACCTCCTGCGTCGGGCTGACCCCGGAGGCTACGGTGCGGCCGAAGGTGTCGACGGCAAGCCCGAGAAAGGCCAGCTGATCGATTTCGGCGCGCAGCGACTTGTCCTTGAACAGGAGAAGACCGCCATTGCTGCTGGCGATCTGCTTGGTGGGCGCGAAGCTGAACGCGGCGAAATCCGCCTCGGCGCCGACCATCCGGCCATCGCGAGACGAACCGAAGGCATGGGCCGCGTCTTCGATCACGGCGATGTTCTTGTCCTTCACGAGCTCGCGGATCGGGTCGAAATCAACCGGCGGTCCCGCATAATGCATGGCGATTACCGCGCGCGTCCGCTCATTGATGAGCGGCGCCACCGTATCCTTGGATATCGCCAGGGTTTCCGAATCGACATCGGCGAAAACCGGTTCCGCGCCGCAATAGGTTGCAACGATCGCGGTCGATACATAGGTGAAAGCGGGGACGATCACCTCGTCGCCGGGACCAACGCCGAGCGCGCGCAGCGCGAGATGCATGGCGGCGGTGCAGCTCGATGTGGCTAGGGCATGAACCTCGTTGTCGTAGAGTTTTTCGACTTCGGCCTGCAGGTCCTTCGACACGGGCCCGTAGCCCCACCAGCCCGATTCCAGAACCTCTTGGACATAGGCCATGGCTTTGGGGCTGAGATTGGGCTTGGAGACCAGCGTCGAGGTAAGAGCCGGCCTCGCCCAGCGTGTGTTCTTTGAGGCACTGCCGGAGTCAATAATGCGAAGGGTCGTATCTTTAAGGACTGCTTCTGACACGGTTGGTATCCAAGGCTAGGCGCTGCGGGAATTTTCTATTGTTAGACCAAAATTATGCAAATGAAGGATTAAGATGCCAGCTTTTTCTCTTATTAAGGTTCATGTCGGCTGGTCTCCCCCGGTCTCGATGTTGGCCTATGTCACCGGCTGGGGCCGTTTTCCAGCCCATAATCCCGAAAGAAGGGGGATCAGAATCGAAGAGAATGTGCAAAAGGCCTTATAGTTCGACGCATGTTGCGATAAGACACCAGCGAACGACTTCGAGGATGAAGCTCCAGGAGCGCCCCTGATCGTGGTTCGATCTTTCATCTGTTTTCTGCTCTTCATGATGACGGCACTCGTCCTGGTTCCGAAGGACGCGCCTGCCCTGTCGTCTGAGACGTCGTCGCGACTCGACCCGGCTCTCGGTGCGGCGACCGCCAGGAATGCGACCGTCTCGCCGTCCATCAGGCTGGCGCAGGCCACGGATCAGCAGCGCGGACCGCGCACGCTTGGGGCCGTCACCAACGCCGTCCAGGTGCCGTCCCTTCAATGTCTTTCGACCAGCGAGGCCGAGACCATCCTCGAGGAACGGCGTCTTCGCCTCGGCCAGGTGCATCAGCGCGCATCGAACGCCTGTCCGGATGGCGGCATCGTCGCTCAGTCGCCGCCGCGCGGCAGAACGGTCAGGCCCGGCACCCCCGTCGAGGTGGTGATCACCAACAGCGGAAGCGGGCCGGCCACAGGATCGACCGTGCCTGAGCTCCTGGGCCTGACCCCCGCCGAAGCTCAGTCGCTGCTGAGACGCGAAGGCCTGGACATCGGCCAGATCCAGCGCGAGAGCGCCGACGCTCCCGTCGGCACCATCATCGCCCAGTCACCCAGGGCCGGATCGCCGTCGAGCCGTGGCAGCCGAATCAACATCACCGTCGCCTCCGAGGTCAGAATTCCCGATCTGCGCACGCTCAGCCGAGAGGCTGCGATCGATAGGCTCGAGGAAGCTTCGCTGACGCTCGGTCGGGTCACCGAAGAGAGTTCGTCGCAGCCAAACGGCACGATCATCAAGCAGTGGCCGCTGCCCGGCGTTCCGGCGGCGGCGAATGATCAGGTCGACATCACCGTGGCCAAAGGTCAGACAGTGCCCGATCTGCGCACACTGACCCTGAACGACGCCCGCACGCGTCTCCGCGAGGCCGGCCTCAGTCCCGGACGCGTGGGAAGCCGGGTTTCCGATCAGCGGCGCGGCACCATCATCGAGCAGCAGCCGGCCGCGAACGCGATCGTCAGTCCCGGCGTGGTCGTCAATGTCGTGCTTGCGGCAACGCCCATCGTGCCCGATGTCGCCGGCCGAACGATCGAGGAAGCGAGACGGCTGATCGCGTCACAGCTCCTCGAGGTCGGCTCGGTCACCACGAAGGTTTCGAACAGCCCGCAGGGCACCGTGATCGAGCAGCAGCCCCGCGCCAGCGTGGAAGCCAGCCCGGGCAGCACCGTCGATCTGGTCCTCGCCGAAGGCCTTGAAGTGCCGAGGCTTGTCGGTTTGTCCCTCGACCAGGCCGGCGCCGAACTGGCCAAACAGTTGATGCGTCTGGGCAATGTCGAGCGGCGGACGAGTCCCGATGGCGACGGGCGGATCATCGAACAAACACCGCCTGCAGGCTCGCCAGCCGTGTTCGGCGTCAGCGTCGACGTCGTCATATCCGAACCGCCGACCATCCCCGATCTGCGCGGCCTCGACCCGGAGCAGGTGGCCCAAAAACTTGCCGAGAAGGAGCTTGTCCTCGGCGCGATCAATTTCCAGCTGTCGGCTGATCAGCCGGATCAGACCGTCCTGACCCAAGATCCGCCGGCGGGGTCGGCGATTACCGACGAACGGCCGATTTCGATCGTGCTCGCGGTGACCACGCCGCCGCCGAATCGCCCGGACCTCGTGCCGGCGCCGAACGTGACACGCCTGACCGCCGCTCAGGCCGATGAGGCAGCCAGAGAAGCCGGCCTCGTGCTGCAACTCGAGGGGTCGGAGGACGGCACCCGCCCCAACCGGGTGACCAATCAAGCCCCGATCGCCGGCAGACTGATCCCCGTCGGCAGCTCGTTGATCGCCCAGCTGGAGCCGATCGACGAGGTTCTCGTGCCTGACCTCCTCGGCGTCGTGCAGGAGGCGGTGGACACCAAGCTTGCAGATGCCTTCCTCGCCGTAGGCCAGCAGGATTGGCGGCTTTCGACCCTGCCGGACGGGACGGTCATCAATCAGGACCCGGCACCCGGCACCTCGGTCGCCTTCGGCAAGACCGTCAACCTCGTATTTTCCGCAAGCGCCCTGATCCCCGACCTGGGGGGACTGACCCCGGAAAGAGCCGGTCCCATCCTGGACAGCCAGTCGCTGCAGCTCGGCGGCATCAAGGAAACATTTTCAATTGGCTGGCCGGGCACGATCGTCAGACAGATACCCGAAGCCAACAGTCCGGCCCGCATCGACAGCACCGTCAGGGTGGAGGTTGTCGGCCTAGCCGGTCCGTTGTCCGTCGGCGGCTCCGTGCTCCTCGCTCTTGCGGGCTTCATCTGGTTCCGCACGCGTCAGGGCGGCGGCGCTGCAATGGCCGGCTCCGGCAATACGCCAGCGCCGCCGCCGGTCTATGGGATCTCGCGTTCGGCGCCCGCGCGTCCCGCCTTCGACAAGACGGCGAGGTCCGCGCGCCCGGCCGCCGCAGCCGCGCGGCCGCAACCCGACTATGTGGTCAAGGTCGACGCGGGCACGCAGGTGACGCAGACCGACGCGCCGTCACTCGTCAAATCATCCATTCGCGTCCGCGGCCGCACTGATCCAGGGGAGCAGACACTTGCCACCGAACCGTCCTGAGCGCGAAGGTCCCACCACGCTGCGCGCGTTCTTCCTGGGTCCGCCGAGTGACTGGCAGGCGCGTTTTATCAAGACCACAGAGAGCCAGCAAAGCACGTCCGATGTCGGCCGCGCCACCGGCCTTGCCGACGTCGACCGGCGCGTCATGACCAACACGGTCTCGGACAAGCTGAAAGATGCGCTCGACGTCTCCATCAATCAGATCCTTTTGTCCGCCTGGTCCCAGCATCGAGACCTGGTCAACGATCTGGAGCGAAGCCGGAAGCTCAAGGGCGAGACGCTCCTGGTGCCGCTTGCGGATCACACCATCCGATCGACCCATCATCCCGCCGTCGAGGTTATGGTCAATGATCGCCGGGTCGCCGCATTCAAGTTCAACGCCAATCTGATGATGCGAGTCCAGCGGGCCGTTCTCAGGGTCGAAGGCGGTGAGGTGATCGGCGTCGAGAGCGGCGCTTGGAATGGCGTCGGACAGCTGAAATGCGGGCCAGTAACCCTGGTCGAACATGAAACCAAAGAATTCGCCCTCCCGAAGACGCTCGATCAGCGTCCTGAGCAATCGTCCGTAAAGCCGAAGGCGCGGGTCAGGCCGAAATCACCGGAACCCGAGGAACGCTCAGGTTTCCGCACCCCCCATTGGCAACGGCCGTCCTAGATCAAAGAGCCCGTCCAACACAGGAACGACGATCAGCTCATGGATATCGCCGCCCCCGAAGAAACCAGCAGGCAGGCCGTGCACCGGGCGGCGGCCTTGCTGCGGTCCGGAAAGCTGGTCGCCTTTCCGACCGAGACGGTTTACGGCCTGGGCGCCGATGCCACCGACGATCGTGCGGTTGCGGCCATCTTCGAAGCCAAGGCGAGACCCAGTTTCAACCCGCTCATCGTCCATGTCGCCGACCCGGACGCCGCTGATGCCATCGCCGAATGGTCGGAGCTCGCCGATCGTCTCGCCGTCCGCTTCTGGCCGGGACCGCTCACGCTTATCCTTCGCCGCCGGCCGGAAAGCAGCATCTCGAAACTGGTCAGCGCCGGCGGCGACACGCTCGCGCTTCGCGCACCCTCCCATCCGCTGGCGGCAGCCTTGCTGCATCAGGTCGAGCTTCCGATCGCGGCCCCCAGCGCCAATCGTTCCGGCAGGATCAGCCCGACGACCGCTGACCATGTGCGCCACGATCTGGGCGACCGGGTCGACCTCGTCCTGGACGGCGGCGCCTGCCCGGTCGGAGTCGAGTCGACCGTTCTCGACATCACCGCCGATCAGCCGGTATTGCTGAGGCCGGGCGGCGTCGCACGCGCCGAGGTCGAAGCCGTGATCGGCAGGCCGCTTGCAGCGCCGCCCGCGGCCGCCGGCAGCGAGCTTCGTTCCCCGGGCAGGCTCGAAAGCCATTATGCGCCTCGCCATCCGCTTCGCCTGAACGCCAGGGACGTGAGAGCGGACGAAGCGCTCCTGGCCTTCGGACCGGGCCCCCTCTCCGGCGCAAGAGTGACCGTCAATCTCAGCAGCACCGGCGATCTTACCGAAGCCGCCGCCAATCTATTCTCCATGCTGCACGATCTCGATCGCCAAGAGATCGCCGGCATCGCCGCCATGCCGATCCCTGCAACCGGCCTTGGCGAAGCGATCTGCGATCGACTCATGCGGGCTGCGGCGCCGTGAAAACACGGGCTTCAACAATTGAAGGAGCGGTGATATTGTCCGCGCGCTTCATGTTGTTCGGCGCATATCGAGCTGGTGACAGGGCATCGTCATCCCACCGCCGGCTCCGGATGCAAGAGATCGGTGGGCGCTTGCGCCACCGTCGGCATGATGCGGCTCGGAGACATGACGAAGAGGCCGTCTTGTTGAACCGATCGAACGGAAGGCAGCAGGCCATTGGCTGATCCCGCGAAGTCAGACGACGAGCGGGCGCCTTCGGATAGAGCGCACGCTGATAGGGCGTCACCCAAGGTCGAGCGACCAGCCGCGTCGTCGAGGGTGGAAAGCAGCGCTTTCGCCAACACCAGGCAGCATACCGCCGACAGGCAGGCTGATGGCGGCACGATCGAGCGCTTCACGAACACCAAGCTCAACATCGCCCTGATCAACGACCCGAAGAACGGCCCGCGCTTCACGATGACCAAGCGCGAGCAGGGCGTCGGCGAGAAGGATGAGGCCCCAGCGGCAAAGGATGAGCCTCAAACGCCTCGGGAGATACCGGAAAGCGCCGCGCCGCCGGCGAAACCCAATAGCCAGCCATCACCGCCGGCAATCAAGAATGTGGCGGCGTCGAACAGGTTTGAAAGGACCGACGCGGCCAACGGAGCCTCCGCGCTCGCAACGCCGAGGGCGCCCGAGCCCCCGAAGCCGGAGGACAAGGCGACGCCGGCAGCGCTACTCGCCAAGCCAGCACCCGCGGAGATGCCGCCCCCTCCGGAGGCGCAGCAAAAGGTGCCGATCGACAGCTCCAAGACCTTCGTCGGCCATAACGGCAACTATTACGACGAAAGCTGGCGCTGGATGGACTGGCGCGGCACAAACCGGAGCTGGAACTGGCCGGCTGCCCTGTCATTTGGCCATTGGTTCGCCTATCGCCGCCTCTATCTGTTCGCCGGGCTCCATCTCGTCTGGCTCGCCGGCCTGGCCGCCGCCGCCGTGAACGACATTCCGATCCTGGGCCTCGCCCTGCTCGCCATCCTGATGGTCGGCCTGGCCGGCGTTTACGGCAACAAGCTCTATTTTCGCGCCTTTCGCCGCGCGGTCGATCACGTCACCAGAAACGGCGAAGGCAGCTATGAGGAGTTGAGGGGCCAGCTCGCCGATGCCGGCGGCACCCGAACGGCGGCGCCCTGCATCATGGCGGCCGTCACCATCGCGTCCATAGCCAGTGCGCTGGCCGCCACCTACTACCTGCGCGGCGGATTCTTCTTCAACCTCTGGCCCTTCTAGCGGACTGTCCGCAGCATCGGTTTTTCGCTGCCATTGGCAGAGCCGAGGGTATGCGCCCCGGTTTGACGAAGACGTCGTCGCATTCACGCGATGCCCCCCAGGGAACCACCACCCAAGTAACCCGGCCGCCGACGGCGGCTTTCTCGGTTGACATCGGCGGGTTCAGGGCTAATATCCGGAATTCCTCGGATGGCGAAGTCATCCGTGCGCAGTTTTCTGCGTCGTTTTCAGTGGATCCGGATAGGTTATGTACGCAGTCATCAAAACGGGCGGCAAGCAGTATCGCGTTGCGGCCGGCGATGTGATCAAAGTCGAAAAGCTCGACGGCGAGGTCGGATCGAATGTCGATCTCGACCAGGTCCTGATGGTCGGCGACGGCGAGGACGCCAAGATCGGCACGCCGCTGGTCGGCGGCGCCAAGGTGTCCGCCGAAGTGCTCGAGCAGGGCAAGGGCGACAAGGTTCTGGTCTTCAAGAAGAAGCGTCGGAAGAACTATCGCCGCACCCGCGGTCATCGCCAGCACCAGACCGTGCTGCGCATCGGCGACATCACGGCGTGACGCACGCCTGCGTGGACAGGATAGAGAGTTAAGTTTGGCGCCGCTGGCGCCTAGATAGGGAGTGGGATCATGGCCCATAAGAAAGCAGGTGGCAGCTCGCGCAACGGACGCGACTCACCGGGTCAGAGGCTCGGCGTCAAGAAGTTCGGCGGCGAGCATGTCATACCCGGCAACATCATCATCCGCCAGTGCGGCACCAAGTGGCACCCGGGCGCCAATGTCGGCATGGGCCGCGACTTCACCCTCTTCGCGCTTACCGAAGGCAAGGTGAAATTCCGCAAGGGCCCAAAGCGCGGCAAGACCTATGTCGCTGTCGAGCCGTTCGCGGAAGCCGCCGAGTAACGAGGCGTTACAGCCTTTACTTTGAAGAGGGGATGGCGCCGCCGTCCCCTTTTCTGATTCAGGCAAGTGCAAAAAGAATGCGGTTTCTCGACCAGGCCAAAATCTACGTCAAAGCCGGCGACGGCGGCGCCGGTTGCGTCAGCTTCCGTCGGGAGAAATACATCCCGCGCGGCGGCCCCAATGGCGGCGACGGCGGTGATGGCGGCAGCGTGATCGCGCGCGTCGACGAAGGCCTGAACACCCTGATCGACTACCGCTTCAAGCAGCATTTCAAAGCAAAACGCGGCACCCACGGCATGGGCAGCAACCGAACCGGCGCGGCCGGTGCGGACACTATTCTTGACCTGCCACTCGGGACACAGATCTTTGCGGAAGACGGCGAAACCCTACTGGCCGATTTGAAAGAGCCGGACCAGGTCATTACCCTGGCTCACGGTGGCCGTGGCGGTCAGGGCAATGCGCGGTTCAAATCCTCGACCAACCAGGCGCCGCGCTTTGCCCAGCCCGGCGAAGAGGGCGACGAGCACTGGCTCTGGCTTCGCCTGAAACTGCTCGCGGACGCCGGTCTCGTCGGGCTCCCAAACGCCGGCAAATCCACCTTCCTCGCCGCCGTCTCCCGCGCCGGTCCGAAAATCGCGGATTACCCCTTCACCACCCTCGAGCCCAAACTCGGCACCGTCATGATCGACGAGGACAGCTTCGTGATCGCCGATATCCCGGGCTTGATCGAAGGCGCCCATGAAGGCGCCGGCCTCGGCGACCGCTTCCTCGGCCATATCGAGCGTTCGGGCGTGCTCATCCACCTTGTGGACGGCACCGAGGAAGACGTCGCAAGCGCCTATCGCACCATTCGCACCGAGCTCGACGCCTACGGCCAGGGCCTGGAAAACCGCCCCGAGCTGCTCTGCCTGAACAAGGCGGACGCCTTGACCGAGGACGTGCTCGCTGAACGCAAAGCGATGCTCGAAGCAGCGGCTGGAAAATCCGTCCACATAACCTCCGGCGCCAGCGGCCTTGGCGTCAAGGAGGTGCTGCGCGACGCTTGGAAAGCGATCCAAGCCGCACGGGACGAGGTACCGGCGTGAGCTCCAGGCGGCGACGTCTCGTTGTCAAGATCGGCTCGTCCCTTCTTGTAGAAGCCGAGCATGGCCTGCGTCAGGCCGACGGCGGCCTTCGCAAGGCCTGGCTGGCATCGCTAGCCGCCGATCTCGCGGAGAGACGCAAAGCCGGCGACGAGCTGATCATCGTCACATCAGGCGCCATCGCCATGGGCAGGGCTGCTCTGAGCATCGATCAAAACGGAAGCCGTCTGGACGAAAAACAGGCGGCCGCCGCTATCGGCCAGATCCACCTCGCCCACGCCTATCAGGCCTCGCTTGCCGATCATGGCCTGGTCACCGCGCAGGTGCTGCTGACCCTGGAGGACACGGAAAACCGCCGCCGTTATCTGAACGCGCGCTCCACCATCGAGGCACTCCTTCGCCTGGGCGCCATCCCCGTGGTCAACGAGAACGACACGGTCGCAACCTCGGAAATCCGATTCGGGGACAATGACCGCCTCTCGGCGCGCGTCGCCGTCATGGCGAGCGCTGATCAACTCATCCTCCTCTCCGACGTCGACGGCCTCTACACCGCCAATCCCGCGCTGGCAGCGCATGCCGAACATATCGGCCATGTCGAAAAAATCACGCCGGAGATCGAAGCGATGGCCGGCGGCAGCGGCAGCACGGTCGGCACCGGTGGCATGGTCAGCAAGCTGATCGCCGCCAAAATCGCAACCCATGCCGGCTGCGGCGTGACGTTGGCGTCGGGGCTCGACATGAACCCGCTCAGCCAGCTGACGAACGGCGGCCGTTGCACCACCTTCGCCGCGGCGACCACGCCGATGCGCGCCAGAAAACACTGGATCGCCGGCTCGCTCGGCGTGATGGGCGTCGCGGTAATCGACGACGGCGCAGCCGCTGCCCTGAAGTCCGGCCGCTCCCTCCTTCCAGCGGGCGTCACCGCCATCGAAGGACGCTTCGAGCGCGGCGATCCCATCTTGGTGCGCGACCCAAAAGGACAGGACATCGCCAAGGGCCTCTCCGCCTACGACACCGAGGATGCGCGCCGCATCCAGGGGAGACGCACCGAAGCAATCGCCGAAATTCTGGGCTACCAGGGCCGGGACGAGCTGATCCATCGGGATGATCTGGTCCTTTTGTGACGTTTGCATCGATCGGCCCGGCATAGGCTGAGGCGATCTCCCGTCCCGGAGCTTAAGAACCCGCTCGATAACGTTTCGAGCAGGCGCCAAGGGTTAGCATTCAGTGTCTTGGCGCCGTGAGACCAAAGAAGAATTGCGACCTTGATCATGACGAGACGCCTGCCGGTCTGGGCAACGGCCAGCGCCGCCTACCACTACCTCAAAGTGACCGTCGTTTACGCCGTCCTGGTCATCGGCGCTCTGACGATCATGACGCTGGTGATCCCCTTCTGGCTCATCGACACCACAGGCCCCGGCGTCTTGCTTATGCTGCTGTTCTTGGTCGTTTATGCCGTCGGCTGGCTCTCGATCGCCTTGTCCTGGCATCGTAGCTATCTCCGGCCAGATGCCAGCCTCACCGGGAGACAAGTCTTCTTCGGCCCGGTCGTCTACGGGCTGCAACTTCTCAGCATTTCCAGCCTCTCCGGATCAATCATCATACCAATGATCTTTCTCTTCTTTCTCGCAGACGAATTCTCGGGAAATGTCTTCAGTGAGTTGGCGAAGCGGATAGCTGACCGAGACACGATGACAGGCATTACGGCTGGTATCGTCATTCTATGTGTTCCCTACTTCTTCGCACGCCTCACGTTTGCCCTGCCAGCCTGCGCTTTGGGTCGTGACGACATCGGCCCATGGGCATCATGGAAACATACGCGCGGCAACGGCCTGCGCCTTCTCAGCGCCTGGATCCTGGCCGCCGTCCCGCCGCTGGTTCTGGCGTTCCTATGTCTGGAAATTGCCAGTCCCAAGAACCTTCAAGACTGGCCTGCGCTGACCAACGCCCTTCGTATCTGCGGCCTGGCATTTGTCCCGATCGCCGTGCTCAATACGCTCTCCGTGATCTCGATCGCTTATGCCTTTCTCGTCGAAAAGAAAGCCGTTCCCAGACCGGAACGCCCTGAAGCGATGGGCGTCGTCGCCCGTTCACGACACGCCCTGAACACACCGTCGACAACGAAGCCCTGACACCAGCCGCACAAAGTTTTGGCAGATGCGTATGCGCGCGCGCCCCAACGCATTCATCCTCCTTTAACCGGCCCTGGCTATCTTCCCTTCCATTAGGCCTGGCTGGTCCATGCAATCCTGGGAGTCCGGGCCCAGCCCCAACTCACCCAGCGGGCGGGCGGATTCCCAGGATCGCATGGACCAGGTCGTCATGGTCGCAGACAGGGGTTAATTTCCCGTAAATATGGTAAACAAACTCCTTGAGCGATTGACGATGGATCGACCCAGAATGAGCTTATTGAATTTCGAGCCCGCTCATCCGCCGATCCTCTTCCGCTCGACGACGAGAATCGTATTTCACCGGCCGTCGGCGCTCCCGGCCTATCCCGAAGGAGTCGTTAAACGGCAAAGATCCAGATGATTTTACGGAGGATAGACCATGTCACAGTGCAAAAATCGAAACCTCATCGTCAAAAGCCTGCTGACTGCAGGCCTCATGATGGCGATGCTGCCTTGGGCTGAGGACGCCCATGCCGCCTGCGGCGCCACCATCAACGGCGCACCGATGACGGTCGAGGAGTGCAATCTCGCCATGCAGATCTATGGCGGCGTTCAACCCGGCCATTACTGGATGGACGCGAACGGCACCTGGGGCGTCATGGGTGATCCGACCCCGCGCGGCAATATCCAGAATGACGCCTATGCCTATCAGAGCCGCGGCGGCGTTTATGGCGGCAGCGGCGAGCGCTCCGGCAACGGCTCCTGGGTTCACCGGCAGGACGACCTGCTCGGCGGCGGCGCCGTCGGCGGTGACGGCAATGGCTGCTACTACGCCGAAGGCTGGTCGAACTGCTGATCCATCTGCCACGACGTTTCCACGAAACCTCTTCTCCTCGCTGGCCTCTCCTGACAAGCTGCTGTCAGGAGCAGGCTGCTAGTGGTATGACCACATCATTTGAGCGGTGTGACCACATCATGTGATTCCCACCGCGAGTGCCTAGCCCGACGGTATATGCCGCCAGGTTCTCGACGGACGCCCTGGGAATCTTCCGAAGTGGTCGTACCACTGGATCGGGAAACGAGAGGAGGCGATCATGGCGACGAAAATCGAAGCGAGCGGCCAATGCCTGTGCGGCGCCGTTCGGGTCACGGCCAGGGCGTTGGACACCAGCGTCGGCGCCTGCCACTGCAGCATCTGTCGCCGCTGGGGCGGCGGTCCGTTGCTCGCCGCCAGCGCCGGCACCGAGGTTACGTTCGAAGGCGAAGACGACATCACGCGCTTCAGCTCCTCCGACTGGGCCGAACGCGGGTTCTGCAAGAAATGCGGCACCCATCTGTTCTATCACCTGAAGGACGGCAGCGAATACATCATGGCCGCCGGCCTGTTCGGCGATGTCGACGGCTATGTCTTCGATCACCAGGTCTTCATCGACGAGCGCCCGGACTATTACCGCTTCGCCAACCAGACCAAGGACATGACGGGCGCCGAACTGTTCGCGATGTACGCGCCCAAGGACGGATGATCGAACGGCAAAGGGCCGGAAATCTCACCTCGTCAAGACCATGTACGTCAAACGCCCTCGGGCTGCAGCAAGGCGCTGAGCAGCGGGTGGGGGAAGTTTCGAGGCGCCGTGATCGCATAGAAGCTCTCGACGATATCGAGATCGAAGGGCGCTTTGTGCAGCAGGCCGCTTTCGAGCTCGTCGACGAAGACCACGGACGGCGCGATCGCCACGCCGGCCCCCGCCCGCGCCAGGAGGCGCACCATGGCCATGTCGTCGACGTCGGCCACGATGCGCACCGTCAGCCCGAGCCGCGCGACCATCGCGTCGAAGCCGGTGCGGATCGAGCTTTCCGTCGGCACGATGACAGCCTCCGCCTCCAAGAGCGCTTCGAGCGTCCGATGCCGAAGACGGGCCTGTTGACCGTGCAGGCCGACCGGCTGCTCCGCGATCCTGTGCGCCACATAGTCGGGCGCGTGTTCGCTGCGCGGTGGGTCCGTGGTCAGCACGACGTCGAGCGACAGCGATTTCAGCTCGGCCAGCAGCCGATCCGCGTTGCCCGAGCGCAGCACGAGATCGACATCGCCGCGCGCCAGAAGCGGCTTTAGAAAACGAAGCTGGAAATTGCGCGACAGGGTGGACAGCGCGCCCACGCGAAGCGGCGTGCGCGCAGCATTGGCATGCTTGAGCGTCGCCAGCAGCTCGTTACCGGTGGCGAAGATCCGCTCGGCATATTCCATGGTGATCCGGCCCACCTCGGTCAGGGCGAGCTCGCGGCCGACCCGGTCGAACAAAGCATGGCCCAGCCGTGCCTCCAGGGACCGGATCTGAGACGACAGCGCCGACTGCGAGAGGTTGAGTTTCTCGGCCGCACGGGTGAGATGCCCCTCCTTGGCGACGGCGAGAAAATATCTGAGGTGATGGTAGTTGAGGGCCTGCATCGTTCGATTTTATAGATTAAAATTGAGGAAAATATATATTTTTATGCACGAAAATCCATCCCCACCTCTTGGCAACGGATCAACGAGCCTCGTCCAGGAACCGATATACCGAGAGGCTTTGCTGGAGAGGCTCCCATGGACATTTTTCTCGCCGACATCTTCACGACGCTGATCGAACAGCTGCAGAAACCGACTCTGTCCTTTCTGATCGGCGGCATGGTGCTGGCGGCGCTGGGCAGCAAGCTCGAGGTGCCGCAGCCCGTCTACAAATTCATCGTTCTGCTTTTGCTGCTCAAGGTCGGGCTCGGGGCCGGCATCTCGGTGCGCGAGGCCGATTTCGTGGCGCTGGCGGTTCCTGCGCTCTGCGCCGCGATCGCCGGCGTTGCGATCGTTCTGCTCGGCGCGCTCACGATCGCGCGCAAGGGCGGCGTCTCGAGGGTCGACGGCATGGCGACCGCCGGCCTTTTCGGGGCGGTGTCGGCCTCGACCCTCGCCGCCGGCATGGCCGTGCTCGACGCCGAGGGGATCGCCTATGAGGGCTTCATCGGGGCGCTCTATCCCTTCATGGACATCGCAGCCCTGGTGACCGCCATCCTGCTCGGCCGGATGAGCGCCGAGCGCAAGGCGGCAGGCGGCGTGGTCGACGGCGTCGGCGAAGGCGGCGCCGCCACCCTGTCGCTTGGCGGGACGCAGACCGGCTTCGGCGCCCCCCCGACGGTCGAGCCCAGCCTCATCCGCAAGATCCTGGTCGACACCTTCCGCAGCCCGGCGATCTCCGCCCTGGTGCTGGGCCTGGCGCTCGGCCTGTTCGCGCGGCCGGACAGCGTGTATGCAAGCTTCTACGAGCCCCTGTTCCGCGGTCTTCTCTCGATCCTCATGCTGATCATGGGCATCGAAGCCTGGTCGCGGCTATCGGCGTTGCGCAAGGTCGCGCATGCCTATGTGCTCTACGCACTGACCGCGCCGATCCTGCATGGTCTGATCGGCTTCGGCCTCGGGCTGGCGGCCCATCACCTCACCGGGTTCTCGGCGGGCGGCGTCGTGCTCCTGGCGGTCATGGCGGCGTCCAGTTCCGACATCTCAGGTCCGCCGACCATGCGCGCAGCCCTGCCCGAGGCCAATCCCTCCGCCTATATCGGCGCCTCGACCGGTCTCGGCACCCCGGTCGCCATCCTCAGCATCCCGCTGTTCGTCGCGCTCAGCGAAGCCCTGATCGGTTTCTGACGGGATGGAGAAAGGCCTGCGGGTTATCGTCCCTCGCGGGCCTGATCCCCAAGGGTATTCCAACAAAGGCTGCGTTCAGCCCGGCAGCTCGAACACCCAGATCTCATAGACGATCTCGGGCTCCGTCGTGGGCAGGGCCTGGAAAGGCTCGCCTTTATGGACGAGCGCGAGACGCCCTTCCCGCTCGAACTCGGCCTGGATCGCTGCATAGCCACGCTCGTTCCAGGCCTTGATCCAATTGGCGACGATGATCTTGCCGCCTGGCCTGGTGACCCTGACATATTCGTAGAGGCTTTCCGCCGGCACCTGCGATGTCGTGCCGACCGTGACGACGGCGTCGAACCCATCGTCTTCCAGACGCGTGCGCTTGCTGAGATCGGCCGCAAGCGTCTCTCGGTAAATGCCTTTCTCACGCGCGACCGAAAGCATCTCCTCGGCGAAATCGAGGCCCGTCAGATCGGAAAATCCTGCATCGCGAAGGGCCTGACCCGAAAGCCCGGTGCCGGCGCCGGCGTCGAGAATGCGCGCGTCCTTCTCCAGATGGGCCGTCGCCACCTCGGCGATCGCCAGAGGGGCAAGATAGTCTTCCACGCGCCCGATATCCTGATCATAGATCGAGGCCCAGAGATCGTAGCGACGCTTCAGCTCGTCCTGCGTCGGCGCGCTGATCACCCAGGCTAGCCTGCCGCTGGCGTCATGCGGCAACCGTTCCCATTCCTCCGATGAGGACATGCTCTTTCCCCTCCTCCGATATCAGCCATCAGCAAGGCAAAAAAAGCGCCGGATGTGAAGTCGGTTACAGAGGCCTATCCCGAACTGTCACAGTATCGCCACGGAAACGGGGCGCAAAACTAAGGATTGTTCACATGTTCGGAACCACGATCATTTGCATGAGAAGCCTGCTCGCCAAAGCCAAGAGAGCCGAAGAGCGCGCCACGTTCGACTTGATGACCCACAGCCGGCGGGATCAGGAGGTCTTCGATCGCCGCCGGCTTCGTCTGGCCGGAAAAAGCTGGCGGGCCTTCAACCTGACACCGGAGTTCACGTCCAGAGCCGCCTAAGCGCGCCGGATCATCCGCCGCGCGTGCGACGCTCCAGCATCTCGATGATGCCGGAAAAGTCCTTGCCACGACCGCCGGCCTCGACGAATTCGCGATAGAGGTCGGCGGCATGCGCACCGAGCGGCGTCGCGGCATCGACGGCGGCGGCGGCGTCCTGGCTGAGACCGGTGTCCTTCACCATCAGCTCGGCGGCGAAACCCGGCTGAAAGTCGTTGTCCGCCGGGCTCTTGGGGCCGACGCCCGCAACGGGACAATAGGCGTTGACCGACCAGCAATGACCGGACGACGTGGAGACCACCTCGAACAATTTCTCGGGGTCGAGGCCCAGTCTCGCGCCGAGATTGAAGGCCTCGCCGACGCCGATCATCGAGATCGCAAGCAGCATGTTGTTGCAGATCTTCGCCGCCTGCCCCGCCCCCGCATCGCCGCAATGCACCACCTTCTGTCCCATGATCTCGAAGGCAGGCGCCGCCTTCGCGAACGCCGCATCGCTGCCGCCGGCCATGAAGGTCAGCGTCCCCGCGACAGCGCCGCCGACGCCACCCGAGACCGGCGCGTCCACCGACATCAGGCCAGCCTCCGCCGCCATCCCATGGCCGGCGCGCGCGCTCTCCACATCCACCGTCGAACAATCCACCAGGCACGCGCCTGGAGGCGTAACGGGAACGATCTCCGCGTAGACTGCGCGGAGGATTTGTCCGTTCGGGAGCATGGTGATCACCAGGTCAGCCAGGGCGGCCTCCTTCGCGGACCCGGCCTTCGTCACACCGTCGACCGCGACATCGGCGACGTCGAACCCGACGACCTCATGGCCAGCAGCCACGAGATTGGCCGCCATAGGCGCGCCCATATTGCCGAGGCCGATAAAGCCGATCCTGCTCATGAAAGACGCCTCCTCAAAAAGTCAGTTCGTTCTTACCGAGCGGCGCCAGCATCACCTCGACGTCGGCTTCGGTGACCTGCTCCAGGCCTGACTTAGCCCATCGGGGCTCCCGATCTTTGTCGATGACGGCGGCGCGGATGCCCTCCATGAACTCGCCCTCCTCAAGCGAGCGCCACGTATAGCGATATTCCGCTGCCAGCGCCTCCTCGAGCGTCTCCATCGCACGCGCTTCCCGAATCATGCGAAAGGTACAATGCAAGGCAAGCGGGCAGGCCCTAGCCAGGGCCTGGGCAACCTTTTCGTGCCAGGCGCTGCCAACCTCGCCCTTCACCCGATCGACGATGGTTGCGAGATCGTCCGCGGCGAAGATGTCGTCGATGGTCGCGCGATTCGCCTCAAGCTCGCCCGGCAGCGGCGTATCGACAAAGTCATCGATCACCCGAACATCGGGCTCATCGATGAGCGCCTGGATGAGGTCGGGGAGCCGATCTGCGGCAACAAAAACATCGGCAAAGCCTGCATGGATCGCATCGGCCGCCCCCATCCGGGCGCCGGTGAGCCCCAAGAACTCGCCGAGACGGCCGGGGGCGCGGCTCAGCAGAAACGTGCCGCCGACATCCGGGATCAGGCCGATGGCGCATTCCGGCATGGCGATCTTCGAGCGCTCGGTGACGATCCGGTGCGAGCCATGGGCGGAAAGACCGACGCCGCCGCCCATGGTGATGCCGTCCATCAGCGCAATGTAAGGCTTCGGGTAATTGGCGATGCGCGCGTTCATCCGATACTCGTCCCGCCAGAAATCCCGGGAGAAGGCGAGATCGCCGGCCTGCGTCCGCCGGTAAAGAGCCGCGATGTCGCCGCCGGCGCAAAACGCGCGCTCGCCCTCGGCATCGATGACCACCATGGCAACGGCGTCATCCTCGGCCCAACGGCGAAGGCTTTCGTCGATCATCTGCATCATCGGCTCATTGAGCGCGTTCAGCGCGTCCGGCCTGTTCAGCGTGATACGGCCGACCCGCCCCGGGACGCGAATATCGACATCCGTCATCAGCCGCGCTCCGCGAGCATGGCTCTAGCTATGATCACCCGCATGATCTCGTTGGTTCCTTCCAGGATTTGATGGACGCGCAGATCGCGCACGATCTTCTCGATGCCGTAGTCCGCGAGGTAGCCGTAGCCGCCATGGAGCTGCAGCGCGTCATTGGCGACCTTGAACGCCGTGTCCGTGACGAAACGCTTGGCCATGGCGCAGAACTTGGTGGCATCGGGCGCACCCGCATCCAGCTTGGCCGCAGCCTGACGCAGGAACACCCGCGCCGCCTGCAACTCGGTCTCCATATCGGCGAGCTTGAACTGCAGGGCCTGGAACTGATCCAGCGTCCGCCCGAACGCTTTCCGCTCGCCTGTATAGGCAAGCGCCTTGTCCAGCGCCGACTGCGCAGCGCCCAGGGAGCAGGCGGCGATATTGAGACGACCGCCATCCAGCCCGGCCATGGCGTAGGAAAAGCCCTCCCCCTCCTCGCCGAGGAGGTTGGCCGAGGGAATGCGGCAGTCGTCGAACTGCACTTCGGCCGTCGGCTGACAGCCCCAGCCCATTTTCTTCTCGCGCGCACCGAAGCCGAGGCCTTCCGTTCCCGCATCCACCAGCACAGCGGAAACCCCCTTCGGCCCCTCCCCGCCGGTGCGCGCCATGACGATGTAGAGATCGGAAAAGCCGCCGCCGGAGATGAACGCCTTCGTCCCGGTCAGCGCATAGCCCTCATTGGTCCGATCCGCCCGCGTCCTGAGCGCCGCCGCATCCGAGCCCGAGCCTGGCTCCGTAAGGCAATAGCTCGCTATAGCCTCCATGGAGATCAACGCCGGCAGCCGCGCTGCCCGCATGGCCGCACTACCGAAGCGGTCGATCATCCAGGCGCACATATTGTGGATCGAGACGAAGGCGGCAAAGGACGGACAGCCGGACGCCAGCCCTTCGAAGATCAGGGTCGCGTCCAGACGCGAGAGCCCTGAACCGCCTGACTCTTCCCTGACGTAGATGGCCGCCATCCCGAGATCGGCCACGGCCTGCAAGGCCGCCTTCGGCATCTGGCCCGCAGCCTCCCAATCGAGCGCATGCGGTGCGATCTGCTCGGCGGCGAAACCGCTCGCCATCTCGAAGATCGCCTGCTGCTCGTCACTGAGATCGAAGGTCATGACCGCTGAACCCCAAAACATGCCCGCCCCTGCAGCACCGGTTGCCGGACAAGCAACGAGAGGACTCGAAGGTCATGATAGACAAAAGGACTTCGGCAGGCCAATCGGAGAGGCTCGCCGCACGCCATCGATCCTCGCCATGGCAAATGCTCGCCCTCTCGCCTGTGAAATGGTTCACAGCGACCAGGATCTCCATGACCTAACCTCACCCTCCATCCACATCAAATCGAGTAGGACAAGGTCATGGAGATTTCCTCGTTCGAGCTGATCTACAAGCCACAGTCTCCTGTGGGACCGGCGGACACCGTGCTTCAAGGCTACTTCCTGAACATAACCAATCTGGAAAATGAGGAACTATTTTACCGTCTCGATTTCGTGACCTCGTCGATCTCCGACCCCGACAGAAGCCTGTTTAACAATACGGCAGCGATCATCGACACACCTAATCAGAATAACCAGCCAGCCAATTTGGTAGGGGCGCTCACATCGTCGTCTTTTCGTCTTAGCCCAAACATAACCGTGCCGCCTGATGGAACGGCCAAAGTCGCCGTGCTGCCGAGCGATCCATTCCCGATGCCGACGAGTCCTGCCAACTTCGAAGCCCGCGGTTATGTCACCATCCGGCTACCGGCGAGGTTGGTCTTCGACCCGCCCTTCATCCGTTTCGAGCCGCAGCTCAACCGCCCAGCGCGAGTGCTGTTGACACCGCAGAATCGCGCTGCCTATCTGGATGAAAACAACGACATCAACGATCAGACTCAGGCAAGCCTGCCCACAGGCACCGGATCCGCCATCGTCGAAGTCGTGCCCGAGCGCGGCTTCTTCGTGCCGCTCGCTCAAGGCATGGCTGACCGACTTACAAGCGTCGATCTGTCAACATTACCGGATCTGACCGAAGAGAATCTGGCCATGATGCTTGCCGCGGTCTCCGCGTCGGACGTCGATCTGAAGAAGTTCAATTCGGAGCTCAAGAAAGCCGGCATCGGGATCGCCCTGGAAAAACGCAAAGTCTAAGCTCAATGGGCGGGCGGTGCTACCGCCCACTTCCGAGCACGCTCGCCACCGCATCGCCCACAAGCTTTGAAAGGCTGGTTTCGCGCTCGGTGTCGATCTCGATGCTTGCCGTCATGCCCGCGCGCAACGGCGGCAGACCTTCCGTGGGCTCGAGTTCGATCCTGACCGGCAGGCGCTGCACCACCTTTACCCAATTGCCGCTGGCGTTTTGCGGCGGGATCAGGGCGAACTCGGCACCGGTCGCCGCACTGATGCTCGCGACCCGCCCACGCCAGCTGACGTCGGGATAGCTGTCGATGCCGATATCGACCTTCTGCCCGACGATCACATGGGTGAGCTGGGTTTCCTTCAGATTGGCCTCGATCCAGCTCTGTTCCTGATCGACGATGGTGAAAACAGGCTCGCCCTCCTCCACCCATTCGCCGGGTTCGAGACGCAGGCGGCTGACCACGCCCGAAATCGGCGCTCGAACCTCCGTCTTCTTCAAGAGAAGAACCGCCTTTTCCCGATCG
Organism: Pseudomonadota bacterium; assembly: GCA_039197065.1. Lineage (GTDB taxonomy): Bacteria > Pseudomonadota > Alphaproteobacteria > Geminicoccales > Geminicoccaceae > JANQPX01. The sequence continues at coordinate 248,628 of JBCCUL010000008.1, forward strand.
GCGACCGCTTCACGATAGGCAGGATGCAGGTCCGGCATGATCTCGGGATCGCCGCCAAGCTTGGCCAGAACCGCCCGCCGCTTTTGCTCGAGCGCGGTCACGCGCTTGCCGGACGCCACAAGCTCGAGCTCCGCCTCCTCCAGGCGGACGGCCGAGGCGATCCCCTGGCGTTCGAGAGCGCGCTGACGATCCGCCTGCTGACGAAAATAGGCGACACGCTCCTCTGCTTCGTCGATCTCCGCCTGAACCTCGTCGAACTCGGCGCGCCAGCCTTCGATCTGATGCTTCACCGACACCATGCGCGCGGCTGCCCGGTCCTTATCAAGCTCGAGCGTATCGGGGTCGATCCGAAAGAGGAGATCGCCACGCTCGACGGTCTGGTCATCCTCGACATCGACGGCGACCACCCGGCCATCGATATCCGCGCTGATCGCAACGATACTGGCTTTCACATAGGCATTTTCGGTGCTGACATAGCGCCCGCTCGCCACCCACCAGGCGAGCCCCGCCAGAATGGCCGCCGCCGGCAGGACGCCGAGCAGCAGAAACCGCCGCCCGGCCCGCTGCCAACGCAACGACGCATCAGGCAAGGGTTCATTCATCGACGGAACGGTGCCGGCGAAGAGGTCTCGAAGAGGATCGGGTCATATCGGCAGCTGCGCTCTTTTCTCGTTTTGGCCTGCCAGAATAGAATCCTCGACGCCGAGCGCCAAGGCCGGGGTGTTCTGACCCGCATGGCATTCGGCGGCAGCGCCATGCCGATAAATTCTTTGAAAAGATGATCGCTCTCCCTGGCATCGGCGCTGGCAAAGGCCACATTTTATGGTAGAGAAACTGCGGATGACCCACTGTTGACGTGCCATGGCAATTTTCCAAAGGAACGGACTGAAAAAAAAGAAGGAAAAAGGCGAGAAGAATCTTGGCGCCATCTATGCCAAGAAGACTCTTCAGCCTGGAGAAGAGGTCATCTACATCTCCAAGTTTCACTGGATCTACACGCTGCGCGCCATCGGGCCGCTTCTCGCTTCCATCGCCGTCGTCATCATCGCCTGGCTGCTTGGCGTCATCGGGCCCTTTTTGCTGGTCCTGGCCCTGCCGGTTTTGTTCGCGCTCGCCCACGCCATGAACAAGTTCGCCTATAAATGGGTCAACCGCGTCGTGATCACGAGCAAGCGGCTCATCGTCCAGAAAGGATGGACCAGCCGCAATACCATGGATGTCGGGTTGGACCGTATTCTAGGCCACAAGATCGAGGAGGATGCCTGGGGCCGAGCGCTGGGCTACGGCAAGTTCGTTCTGGTTATCGGTGGTCTTGGCGAGGTGCAACTGCCGCCCTATATGGCGAATACGACGCGATTTCGCACAGCCTTGACCGGCGCGAAGGACGAGCAGACCGACAAGGATGCGAAGCCGAAGGACCGGTCGATACGATCGCTGGCCAGCCTGCTTACCAGACGCCGGCAGCGCATCGTGCAGTGATCAGCCGTTCCGCCTTCGACCTTGTCAGGAGGCGCCGATCGGCTAGGCTGATCGTCAGTCGCCAATGGGTGGCGGCTCGCCAAGGGGATCAGCGACAGTGAACGCTTGGCCTTCTGGAACCGGATCGGCGACATGAAAGTCCTAGAGCCGGAAATGATCTTCCCGGGCGAGGAGATCGTCCACATCACCGGCTATCACTGGATCTACGTTTTCAGATCCTTTCTGCCTTTCATGCTGATTTTGATCCTCGGCACGATCGTCTGGTCCTTTGCACCGACCCGTCCGACCTCGATCGTCATCATGCTGGCGCTTCTGGTGGCGATCTCCTGGATCGTCGTCAAGATCATGGATACCATCATCAAGCGTTGCTACATCACCAATCGTCGTTTGATCAATCGAAGCGGCTGGACCCAACGCGCGACCCAGGACGTGACGCTCGACAAGATCGGCGGCATCTTCCTGGACCAGACACCGATGGAACGCTTCCTCGGCTACGGCCGCGTCAAGCTGATCGTGCCCATCATCCAGATCCCGCTGCCCGAATATCTTCGAAATCCGGTCGCCTTTCGGAACGCGATCTATGTGAAGGCGGCGAAGCCCGAAGAGAAACCCGATGATGACGCCATGGCCGATGAGCATGATCGCGCCGCCAGGGAGGAGGACGATCGCTTCGGCGCCGAGACCGTCTCCTTCAAGGAACTTCAGGAGATGGCCGAAGATCTCGACGGTAACAGCTTCGGCTTCGAAAGCGATAGCCTAGGTGCCGATCTCGGTGCCGATCTGGGCGCTGACGAAAACGATTTCGGCATGAGCACCGACAGCGACGCCCTGGTCGAAGCGGATGCGGATGGCGCTGTCGACACCGCCGATGCCGGCGCGGACGGCGGCGACGACGGCAGCACCACCTAGCGGCGAGCGGCGAGCCGCCGCTGGCTGAACTTGCCTGCGTTTGGCTGACCTGCCCAAACCTCCAAAAACGAACGCCCGAGCCTGGGCCCGGGCGCTAGCCTAAGTCAAGCCAGCGGCGGCTCGCCGCTCGCGACCTAGATTTCGTTTTTGCCCATCTGTTCGGCGATGTAGTCGGCCTGGCGAAGAGCGAGGGATACGATGGTGAGCGTCGGGTTTTCCGCGCCCCCCGTCGTGAACACGCTGCCATCCGATACGAACAGGTTCTTGATGTCGTGGGTCTGGCCCCATTGGTTGACCACACCGTCCCCGGCCTTCTCCGACATCCGGTTGGTGCCGAGATTGTGGGTCGAGGGATAGGGCGGCGTGTGGTGGGTCCATTTGGCGCCGACCGCGTCATAGACAGCACTACCCTGCTTGTAGGCGTGCTCGCGCATGGCGATGTCATTGGGGTGATCGGTAAACGTCACCTTCGGGACCGGGAGGCCGTGGGCGTCCTTCATATCGGGATCGAGCGTCACCGCATTGCTCTCCTGCGGCATGTCCTCGCCCACCAGCCACATGCCGGCCATATGAGCGTAGTCGTCCATCATGCCGGCGAAGCCCCGGCCCCAGTCACCCGGCTCCAGGAAGGCGGCCATGAACGGCAGGCCAAGGGAGAGCGTCTCCATCTCGTAACCACCGGCAAAGCCACGGGACGGATCGTGGATGCTCTCGTCGGTGATGATGCCGGCCATGGTGGTGCCGCGGAACATATGCACCGGCTCCTCGAAGCCTGCATAAACCGAGCCGGTCATGTGGCGCATATAGTTCTTGCCGACCTGCCCCGATGAATTGGCGAGCCCGTCCGGGAATTTGGCGCTCTCGGAGTTCAAAAGCAGCCTCGGGCTCTCGATCGAATTGCCGGCGACCGCAACCACACGCGCCCGCTGGCGCTGCTGATTGCCGTCGGCGTCGACATAGAGCACGCCCGTGACCTTGCCGGTCTCGTCATGCAGGATCTTGAGCGCCTGGCATTCGGCGCGTAGCTCGAAATTGGCGGTCTCCTCCGCCTTCGGGATCTCCGAATAGAGGGTCGACCACTTCGCCCCCATCTTGCAGCCCTGGAAGCAGAAGCCAAGCTGCTTGCAGGACGCCCGATCGTCACGGTCACGCGAATTGATCGCCATGCGCCCGGTATGGCAGTCCTTGTAGCCGAGCTTCATGGCGCCATTGTACATGACGTTGAAATTGTTGTTGCCCGGCAGACCCGGAATGCCGTTGGTGCGCGTCACGCCGAGCTTGTCTTCGGCCTTGGCGTAATAGGGCTCCAGGTCGGCCAACGTGATCGGCCAATCGAGAAGGCTGGCCCCCTCGATCTCGCCATATTCGGTCGCCACCCGGAATTCATGCTCCTGGAAGCGAAGGGACGCGCCTGCCCAGTGGGTGGTGCTGCCGCCAACCGTCTTGCAGATCCAGGCGGGCAGGCCGGAAAAGTCCTTGGCGACCCGCCATTCGCCGGCCGTGGTCCGCGGATCGAGCCAGGCGAGCTGGACGAAGGACGCCCACTCGTCATTGACGTAGCTATCCGTGCTCTGGCGAGCCCCCGCCTCCAGCATCACCACATTGATGCCGCGGGTCGCAAGCTCGTGGCCAAGGGAGCCGCCGCCGGCGCCCGAACCGATGATGACCACCACGCTGTCGTCGTTATGGTCGAATGTTCGTACCATCTGTCTCTCCCCCTCTAAGCGTCTTGAACCGGCGGGCTTGCCTCATCGGGCGGGGCCGGCAGCCAGGAGAGATCATCGAAACCGCGGAGGATGTAGCCGCCCTCATCAAAGGACGCACCCTGATAGCCGAAAATCTTCCAAACCTCGGGATCGTTGTAGAAGCCATTGACCATCTGGCCGCGCACCGCCTGGAAGAAGCCGGGATCTTCGCTGTCCGCCTCGGCCTGCAAGGCAGCTTCCTTGGCGTCGGCATCGAGGTCGATGAAGGATCCGCCCGCCGCATCGTTCAACCGGGCGACACCATCGGTGTAGACTTTGAGCGCCGCGTCCTTGTCCTCTGAGCCGGCGACCGCGTCATCCAGCGCCCTGACCGCGGTGGCGTAATGCGCATCGCCGACTTTATCGTGGGGATAGAGGGCGCGCGCCATCTGCAGCAACGTGCCTGCGGTCTCTTCGTCGAACGCCGCGAACTCCATCGCCCAGGCCTTGCCCGGTCCCACCAGCCAGGTGGCGCCGGACACGGTCACGGCATAGGCGCCGATGGCGGAAAACGCCGACTTCAGAACGGCGCGCCGGTCGACCACCAGAGGCGCGCCCTCGGCAAATGTCAGCGACGGAGCCCTATCGCCCCGCCGGTCGAGAACCGTATGAGCCATCGCCTCATCTCCCTGTTTCCAGCGCTCATCCTGGCCCGCGTTCGTGCTCTCTATCCGACCGCTAACGCCCGCCCCCCTGCAGGCCCATCAGCGATAACGGCCGTGACGCTGCAGCATCTCGATCTGGTAGCCATCGGGATCCTGAACGAAGAAGAACTTCGCCAGCAACTGGCCGTCGCGCATGAACTCCTTGATGTCGCGCGGCTCATAGCCAAGCGACTTGAAACGCGCATGCTCCGCTTCGAGATCATCCACGGCAAAAGCCATATGACCGTAAGCGCCGCCATGCTCGTAAGGTTCGGTCTGCCCGTGATTGCTGGTTAGTTCTACCTCGAAGTCACACTCGTCATTCCGAAGATAGACGAGGGTAAATCCGTCGAAATCGAAGCGATCGGCGACGCCGAGCCCGAATGCGTTATTGTAGAAGTCGATCGACTTATCCAGGTCCAGGACGCGGACCATCATATGAATGGCTTTCGCCATCAACACACTCCCGAAAAGCTTCCCTGTGTACCGTTTTTGTTTCTTCCAACTACATTATCCTACGCCACGGAAGCCGTCCAGCAGGATGGCACGCATGCTCGAAGATGCATGCCTGTGCAAAAAGAAGGCAATGCGCCCAAGAGTTGAGCAAACGCGAAAGACTTTGCCCGCAGCCAACCGAGTCACTGTCGGGTTGCTTTCCCTACGCCCTGTCTGGCCCGGAAATTGCACATGAAATCATGTGTCATTTCCGCCAGCCGCCCCGACGAGGGTTAGGGAGACATCCGATGCGTGAACGCAACGTTCTGGACCATGCCTGGACTCTGATCGAACGCGCCGAGGACTGGACCCAGACCGCAGCGGCGCGCGACCAAGAGGGCGCCAAGGTGGACCCGGACGCTCCCGAAGCCTGCCGCTGGTGCGCTATCGGCGCGGTTGAAAAGGCGGTCGCCGATCTCGGTGGCTCCGACGCCCTGTTGTTCGCCGCCGTAAACCGCCTCTGCGACGCCGCCAAAGAGCTGTTCGAGACCCGTTTTCTCACCTTCGTCAACGACCGCCAGGACCATGACGCCATGCGGCGCCTGTTTGCGCGCGCCTTGGCCAATAGCGAGCGCGCCGAGATCGCCAAAGCCGAAGCCGACAACACCCGCCAGGAAGTCGAACGCCTCCGCGCCATGCTCGCCGTCTGCCTCACCTATATCGGCGGCATGGCCACCGCATCGACATCCGGCCGCCCCTGACCGAGTAGACAGAAAATGACATGGGACATTTGTCGCCTGCGACGATGTCTGACGGGAAGCTCGCTCCGGCGATCACCGAAACAGCTCCCCAATGATCGCCTTGGCTCGGCGCTTTGGTGAATTCCAGACCACGCTTGCGCCCCAGCTTTCCCAGCCGGCGAGCAGTTCCGGCGCTTTCATGCCGCTATCAATGTTCATCAATGCATGAACTATTTCGTCGATTTACCGCCTGATTCGACATGCTCTCAAGAAGAGGCCGCAAAAAGTCAACGCCGTGGCCGCGCCACTCACGCGCCCCAGGTTTTTTCGAGGACCCGCAACCAGTTGCGGTAGGCAACCTTCTCGATCAGGTCCTGGCCGTAGCCATGGTCGCGCATCGCCTGGATCAGGTTCTGCTGGCCGGCCACCGTGCCGATCGCTTTCGGGATCATGGCGCCATCGAAGTCGGAGCCGAGCCCCACACGGTCTTCGCCGGTCTGTTCGATCAGATGGTCGAGATGGCGGAGCATGGTCTCGAGCGGCGTATCCGCATTGTTCTCGCCGTCGTCGCGCAGGAAGCAGACGGCATAGTTGAGGCCCACCATCCCGTCGCTCTCGCGGATGGCGTGCAGCTGTTTGTCGGTGAGGTTGCGGGAGACCGGGCAAAGCTGATGGGCGTTGGAATGGGTGGCGACGAGCGGTGCATCGGTGAGTTCGTGGACGTCCCAAAAACCCTTCTCGTTCAGATGCGAAAGATCGATCAGAATGCCGAGGCGGTTGCAGGCTTCGACCAGCGCCTTGCCGGTCTCGGTGAGGCCGGGGCCGATGTCCGGGCCGCTCGGAAATCTGAACGGCACGCCATAGCCAAACGCATTCGGCCGGCTCCAGACAGGACCGATCGAGCGAAGACCGGCCTTGTAGAGCAGCTCCAGCATGTTCAGATCGGGATCGATCGCCTCAGCACCCTCGATATGGAAGGTGGCGGCGACCTTGCCGGCGCTCATGCATTCTCGAATGTCAGCGGCCGTCCTCGCAACGCGCAACGCGCCATCCGAAAGCGCTTCGATCCGAAAGAGATCGGCGGCGAGACCTGATGTGACCTCCATGGCATAGGCGACGTCGGGCGTCTGCGGGAAGCTCTCCTCATAGCCGGCATTGGTGCGCACCACCCGCTGCTTCTTGCCCTTGGGCGACGGGGTGAAGCAGGCGAACATGCCGCCTGCGAAACCGCCGGCCCTGGCTCTCGGCAGATCCAGATGACCGCGCTCAACGCCATCGATGAAGCTTCTTGGCCCCTCGTCCTGATGGTTCCGAAGCCGAAGCAGCGCGTCATTGTGACCATCGAAGATCGGGACGAGATCGCCATCACTCATGCAGCTTCATTCCTTTCCCCGCCGGCAATCGGCGCCCGCGTGAACCGCTCATAAACCTTGACGAAGGCGGCATCGTCAAGCGCGCCATAGCCGTTGGCCATGGCCATCATCACCACCTGATGCGCGGCCGCGGTAACCGGCGCCGGCATGCCCATCTCCTTGGCCTGGTCCAGCACAAGGCCCAGATCCTTCTTCCATATGCTCACCGCACTCTTCGGTGTGTAGTCGTCTTCGATCATATGGGGTACGCGGTCATTAAACATCCAGGAACCGCCGGCGGCATCCTTGATGATTTCAAACAGAAGCTCCGGATCGGCGCCCTGAGCGACGCCGAACGCCATACCCTCCGCCGCGGTCACCAGATTGACCCCCGCCAGGAGCTGGTTGACGGCCTTGACCGAAGAGCCGATGCCGACCTGATCGCCAAGCCGGAACACGCGGGACGCGACGGCCTCCAGCGCCTTATCGGCCGCCGCGAAAGCCTTCGCCGAACCGGACGCCATCACGGTCAGGCTACCAGCCTCGGCGCCGACCGCACCGCCGCTCACCGGCGCGTCCAGCAACTCGATGCCGCGCGCCGCCAGGCGCTCGCCGAGGGTTCGCGTGAACGTGGCCGGCACGGTGCTGCACATCATCACCGCAGCACCCGCCTCCAAACTTTCGATTGCGCCATCCTCGCCGAATAGAACCGCCTCGACCTGCACATCATTGACCACCATCAGAATCAGGAGGCCGACGCCCTTGGCCGCCTCGGCCGGACTGGTCGCGGGGCGACCGCCTCGGTTGCTCAATCGCTCCAAGGCCTCTGCGCGTACATCGAAGCCGGTGACATCGCATCCTGCCGCCAACAGGTTGTCGACCATGCCCGCCCCCATCGCGCCGAGACCGATGAAGCCGATGCGGCCGTCCTGTTTCTTGTTGTCGCTGTCCGTCATGGTGGTCGCTCTTCCTGTTGTTTTGGTTAGGTCACCTGAAAACCGTGGGCATAGGGATCACGGCCGTCGACGAAGATCGTGTTCAGCCCGGTCAGCCTTGCCCAACCGGCGACGCTTGGCACGATCGCCGGCATGCCGCCGATCTCGACGGCCTTTTCGACACGCCCTTCGAACAGGCTGCCGATGATGCTCTCATGGACAAAGGCCTCGCCGACAACCAGTTTGCCCTTCGCCGCAAGCTGCGCCATGCGCGCGGACGTGCCCGTGCCGCAGGGGCTGCGGTCGATCGCCTTCGCCCCGTAGAGAACCGCGTTTCGCCCATGGGCCGTCGGATCCTTGGGCGCCCCGGTCCACTGGATATGGCTGACCCCCCTGATCGTCGGGTCCTCGGGATGCACGACATCCACCGCATGGTTCAAACGCTCGCGGAGGATGGGGCTCAGCCGTTGAATATCGCCTGCCGTCAGGCTTTCCAACCCTGAATAATTCGGCTGCGGATCAATTATCGCGTAAAAGTTTCCACCATAGGCGACGTCGATCACCAGTTCTCCAAGCTCCGGGCAATCGATCCGCACCTCGCTATGGGCGAGATAGCTCGGCACATTGGTCAGCCGGACCCGGTCGATCAGGTCTTTGCGCACGGGATCGCGCTGATAATGGGCGGTGACGAGGCCTGCCGGGGTGTCGAGCTTCAGCACACCGTCTTCGGCTGGCGTCGCCAGCCCCTGTTCCAACGCGAAGGTGACCGTGCCGATCGTGCCGTGACCGCACATTGGCAGGCAGCCGCTGACCTCGATATAGATCACCCCCAGATCGCAGTCCTGCCGGCAGGGCGGATAGAGGATGGAGCCGGACATGACGTCGTGACCGCGCGGCTCATACATCAGCGCCGTCCTGATCCAGTCGTAGCGCTCCATGAAATCCTGGCGGCGTGCGCTCATGGTCGCACCGTGCAGATGCGGTCCCCCACCCGCCACCATGCGCACGGGATTGCCGCATGTATGACCGTCGATGCAGAAGAACGTGCTGCGCTGCGCTTCACCCAAGCCGTTTTACCTCCCCGGACCGGAAAGTATTGAGACGCCACCTTTCCTACGCGCAAAATATCAGGCAGTCCAACCGATACCGGCGAACAGACCCAATACGTCCAACTCAAGGTGGCAGCCTTGCCTGGAAAATAGACCTGAATGAGGAATATGATCATTGTGTAGGTACAAATACCAAAGAATGCGAGACGCTACTAAGCTCGCTGAAACGTAACTTCAATAAAGATATCTAACACATTGTTATGGAATAACTTTAAGTTGCATCCGACTAAATGTCAGTGATTTAACAGCGATCATGAAGAAATTCACTATTCAACCTTAAATAAGTATAGTATGAATTTGAAATATCTCATTAGGGGAAATAAGCTCATTGGGGCTATCCGGTCCATGTCGATACTGGGTTACCACTTCAATCGCCTGAGCCTGATCCTGTCGGCCATCGAAGCCGTTCTATTCTGCTTCGTCTTCATGCTTTCCGGCCGATTTCTACTAATCGGCACCGGCCAGGCCGAGTTCGACTTGATCAGCACAGTCCTGCTGCCGAGCGGCCTCCTCATGCTCTGCCTGATGGCGCTCGGCAGCTACCATCTGGAGGCCTGGCGCTCGGTTCAGGTCATGGCGCGGCGACTGTTCGCAAGCGCCCTTTGCGGCTCCCTCCTGATCGTCATCAGCCAGTATCTTCTCCTCGGTTACTGGCCGTCACCAGCCAAAATTGCCTTTTGCGCAGGCCTAAGCTGCCTCATCGCGCTTGGTGCTCGCCTGACCGGTCGAAAACTTACCGGCCTCAGATCACGGATCAAACCGCGCGCACTCATCCTCGGCGCCGGCACCAAGGCGGAAACGCTTTGGCGCGCGTTGGACAACGGCTTCCACGGCCCGAACGTCGACGGTTTCGTTCAGCTGGAAAGGCCGGACGCATCACCCGCAACCTCAAGCCTGCTGCCGGCGAAACGCGTTTTCAGCATGCCATCCGACCTCGCAGCCTATGCGCGCGATCATCGGATCGAAGAGATCGTCATCGCCCTCGACAACGGCAGCGCCCGGCTTCCGGAACAGGATCTCATCCATTGCCGAATGGGCGGCGTCACCGTCACCGACAGCACGTCCTTCGCCGAGCGCATCACCGGCCGGGTGAAGCTCGACCTGATGGAATCGGAATGGCTGATCTTCGCGCCCGGTTTCCGTCGCGGTAGGTTGAGGAGCCTCATCAAGCGCAGCACCGATCTTCTTTACAGCGCGCCGGTCCTGGCAGCCGTCCTTCCCCTTCTCCCGATCATCGCCCTCCTGGTGAAACTGGATAGTCCGGGGCCGGTGCTCTATCGGCAAAAGCGGGTTGGCCTTGAGGGACGGGTCTTCGAGATCGTCAAGTTCCGCAGCATGCGCATTGATGCCGAGGCGGACGGTAAGGCTCGCTGGGCCAGGAACGACGACGATCGCATTACCCGCTTCGGCCGCTTCCTGAGACGGAGTCGACTAGATGAACTCCCCCAGCTCTTCAACGTTCTAAGCGGCGACATGAGCATGGTCGGCCCCCGTCCGGAACGACCGGAGTTCACTGAGGAACTCGCTGCAGCTCTACCGCTCTATCAAAAACGCCATACGGTCCGCCCAGGAATTACCGGGTGGGCGCAGATCAACTATCCCTATGGCGCGTCGATCGAGGACGCGCGCGAAAAGCTCGAATACGACCTCTATTACGTCAAAAACTATTCACTGTTTCTCGACCTGATGACCATGATTCAGACGGTGCGCATCGCATTTGGCGGCATAGGCGCACGCTAGAGCGAATTCCGACCAGACATTATCGGAATTATACGCTCTATCTTTTTTTTTCACCGCATTTTCTTGTCGATCAGGTGTTTCCACCTGATCGGAAAAAGCTCTAACAGTGTTTGTGATGGCGAACTGACGGTTATCCAATATCCGGTCGCTGCAACCGCTTTAGACCGGCAACTAAACGCCGCGCCGTGGCGGCAACCACGTCGTTCCAGGCAAGTTCGGAGATGAGCTCCGCCTGGGCCGGCAAGCCCGCCAAGGTATGCGCAGGCGTCTGAGCGATCCTGTTCTGAAGATCGCCGACTGACTCATCGGAGCGATCAGACATCCGGATGCCGCCAGGTTCAGTACGCAGACTCCGCCACTTCTTCAACCAGCTCGGGTGAAGGTCGACGCCGTCAATGCCATGCGAGGCCAGATCAGGACCCTGGGCCTGTTGATCATGCTCCGGGCGTGACGGCAGCTCCGCCGAAACCGTGCGGTTCCGCGACGACGATTCCATCTTCGACATCTGGCGCTTCCATTATTGAACTATGTTCAATTTATAATTCAGAAAAACAAACTGGCTGTCAATCAAAAAATGAACACAGTTCAATAATTATCGCTTAGGCGATGAGACCGGATCCTGTTGGTCCAGCCCAGCCAGGTAACCGCGCACCAGATCCTCCGCCATGCGTTTGGGGTCTGCGTGGGTGACATGGCGAAGATTACCGCCTTGAGCCAAGGCGCAGATTCCGTGCACGCCAGACCATACGATCGTGGCGACCCGGCGTGCGGCACGACGCTGGTCCGAAGGAAAGATCGGTGCGAGGATGGTGATCGCGAGGGTCGCTATCCGCTCGATGCTGGCCGAATACCAATCAGCGCGTTCGTTTTCGCCCGACGGCTGATGATCGAACACCGCCCGCCAGACCAGGGGCTGCTCGTCGGCAAAATCTATGTAGGCGCGCGCCATCGCCGCCATCTGGTTCTCAGGTCCGGTTGCTTTGGCGGCTTCGACTTCCAGCCGGTCGCAAAGACGATCGAGCGTGCGCGCATTCAGTCGCTGAACCAGCTTATCAAGATTGCCATAGACATTGTAAAGCGTGCCGACAGCGATGCCTGCCCCCTGCGCAAGCTCGCGCGCGTTCAACGCGCCAAGGCCGCCTTCGAAGATGATGCCTTCGGCGGTATCCAAAGCTTTTGCTGATATCCTGTCGCGATCAAGCGGTTTTCGCCCAGCCATTTCATCTCCGGCCCGAAGGCGATGTCCTCACATCATTCATGTCGGAAGGCCAAGCATATGATAACGGCGCAACAATTCTACGATTGATTGACAAACACCGAAGATGAGATCGCCGGCAGCCGAGATAGGGTCGCGCTAACGCCTCGCGACGTCATCCCTCCAGCGCGTAGCGCCGGATCGGCTTCAGATCATCGTCCAGGTCGTAGACCCAAGGCACGCCGGTCGGGATCTCGAGCTTCAAAATGGACTCGTTGTCGATCCCATCAAGATACTTGACCAGGCCGCGCAGGCTGTTGCCATGGGCTGCGATGATCACCCGCTTGCCCGCACGGATCGAAGGCGCGATCGTCTCCTCCCAATAGGGCAGCACCCGCTCGACCGTGTCTTTTAGGCATTCAGCACTCGGGACCTCCGCGGGATCGAGATCGGCATAGCGGCGATCCGCACCGGGATGACGTTCGTCGCCGGGCTCCAGCGCCGGCGGCGGCGTGTCGTAGCTCCGGCGCCAGATATGCACCTGATCGGAACCATATTTCTCGGCGGTCTCGGCTTTGTTCAGGCCCTGAAGGGCGCCGTAGTGACGCTCGTTCAAACGCCAATGCTTTTCGACAGGCAGCCAAAGCCGGTCCATCTCTTCGAGCGCCAGGTTGAGCGTCTTGATCGCCCGGGTCAGCACCGACGTGTAGCAGAGATCGAAATCGAAACCTTCGGCCTTCAGGCGCTGTCCGGCCTGCTTCGCCTCGGCAACGCCCTGGTCGGAAAGATCCACATCCTTCCAACCGGTGAACAGATTGGCCTTGTTCCAAAGGCTCTGACCGTGACGGATCAGCACAAGCTTCATCATGCCCGCTCCTTTCAACAGGCCTGATAGCAATCAAGCCCCACCAACCACAAGGCGGAATGCGCCCCATCGGTCGCTTTGCCGCGCGCAAGAAAGATGTCCCCAGTTCTTAGGATAAGTCTGTTGACGAGGCTGTGATCAGTTTGTGCGCGGTTTCCGAGGACCCGAGCTGCACATGATACCCGATCACGCGCCTGCTGGACAACGCCGAGAGGTCGAACTTCAGAAGGTACGCTTTGAAGAGTTGCTTAGTCCGCGGCGGTCGCTTGCCCTGCCCGCATGGTGCCTGCGCCCGGAGCGGCTTCGATCATGGAAGCGCTACCTTCCGCCTTTTGCTCTTCGCCCCAAGCGGGATGGCGCGTAGGTCGCCCACCGAGGCCCGACAAACCCGACCTGCGCTCCAAATCAACCTTCGCTTCTGCATCACTGAAATGAACCATTGATCTCCACCCTGGACCGCGACCGTCCAATTCATCGACGAGACAAACGCCACGCTGCCGCCAGCAGCAAAGGCGCTCGGTTACGCCTCGCACCGCTAACCGTCAAGCCGCCGTCTCGGCGAAAGGCACACTAATCGGCTGTGGTTAAAACTTCGCTAACGCGAGGTGTAAATCTGCAACAGCCGCGACGCGAGATCTCCAGTTCTTTCAAGCCGTTGTTCTGGAGGAATTGAGTTAGACAAGTCGGCGGCGACGTCGGAGAAGGAACAGGCTGGCTCTTGCGTTCTGGGCGTGCCGATCACCAGCCGATCAATGTGACGCTCGTTCCCTCGTCTTTGACGCCAACCCCGTCGAACGCGGTCGGCATCGGGCATTTTTTATTGTCATGAGAACCGGGCCATCCTCTCGCCATCAGTCGGTTCTCGGCCTTGGCATTATTTAATGTAGGACCGAAAACGGCAAAAAAATGTGACCTTGATCACCTTGAGCGCTCAAATCGCACACATATTCGTGAGCAGCGTTCAAAATCGACGTTGCTGTGGCTTTTCAGCACGGTGATCGGGGTTTGCAATTGACATGGCATTGACACGTCCTGCCTAGTGAAATCAGTTCACGAAAAGCGTTTCCATCCCCCGAATTTCGGCGGCGATCGGTATCCGATAGGGAGCAATCGATATGACCCAACGTTTCGCCATGGGCGGCCTTGCACTGGCCGCCGCAGCCCTCTTGTCCACGACGGTTCAGGCCAAGACCCTGGTCTATTGTTCGGAGGGCAGCCCCGAAGGCTTCAATCCGTCTCTCTACACGGCGGGCACCACCTTCGATGCCTCGTCGAAGAACGTCTACAACCGTCTGGTCGAGTTCGAGCGCGGCACCACGACGCTCGTCCCGGCGCTCGCCGAAAGCTGGGAGGTCTCGGACGACGGGCTCGAATACACCTTCAAGCTGCGCCCGGGCGTCAAGTTCCACACCACCGACGGCTTCACCCCGACCCGCGACATGAATGCCGACGACGTGGTCTGGAGCTTCGAGCGCCAGCGGGACGCGGAGCACCCCTTTCACACCGTCTCCGGCGGCACTTATGAGTATTTCCAAGGCATGGACATGCCCAACCTGATCGCCTCGGTCGAGAAGGTTGACGACATGACCGTGAAGTTCGTCCTGAACAAGCCGGAAGCCCCCTTCCTCGCCAATCTCGGCATGGACTTCGCCTCGATCCTTTCAGCCGAATATGCCGATGCCATGAGCGCCGCGGGTACGCCGGAGGAAGTGGACCTCTCCCCGGTCGGCACCGGCCCGTTCCAGCTGGTCGCTTATCAGAAGGACGCCGTGATCCGTTACGCAGCGCACCCGGATTACTGGGCCGGCAAGGCACCGATCGACAATCTGGTCTTCGCGATCACGCCCGACGCCTCGGTTCGCTGGCAGAAGGTGCAGGCGGGCGAATGCCACATCATGCCCTATCCCAATCCCGCCGACGTCCAGGCGATCGCCGATCACGCGGATGTCGAGCTGATGGAGCAGGAGGGCCTGAATGTCGGCTATGTCGCCTTCAACGTCGAAAAGCCGCCCTTCGACAACAAGGTGGTGCGCCAGGCGTTGAACATGGCCGTGAACAAGCAGGCGATCCTGGATGGCGTGTTCCAGGGGGCAGGCTCCGCCGCCAAGAACCCGATCCCGCCGACCATCTGGTCCTATAATGACGCGGTCGAAGACTATCCCTACGATCCCGAGAAGGCCAAGGCGATGCTGGAGGAGGCCGGCGTCACCGACCTCAAGACAGACATCTGGGCGATGCCGGTGCAGCGACCCTATAACCCGAACGCCAGGCGCATGGCCGAGCTGATCCAGGCGGACTGAGCGGCGGTCGGCGTCGAGGCCGAGATCGTCTCTTTCGAGTGGGGCGAATATCTGGAACGCACCAAGGCCGGCGAGCACCAGACCATGCTGCTCGGCTGGACCGGGGACAATGGCGATCCGGACAACTTCCTCCACGTGCTGCTCGGCTGCGCCGCCGCCGATGACGGCACCAACCGGGCGCGCTGGTGCCACGAGCCGTTCGACAGCCTGCTGCTGGACGCCAAGCAGACCAGCGACGTCGCCGAACGCACCGCCCTCTACGAGGAAGCGCAGGTGATCTTCAAGGAGGAAGCGCCTTGGGTCACGGTCGCCCATTCGATCGTGTTCAAGCCGGTCCGAAAGGAAGTTAAGGACTTTAAGATCGACCCCTTCGGCGGTCACATCTTCTACGGTGTCGACATCGAAGAGTAAGGCCGAGCCGGCCTGGGCTTGAGGGGCGGCGCATCTAAAGCTGCGTCGCCCCCAAGTCTACGCCGGCACGCGTTGCGCCCCCGTGATACGGTTTATCCTCGCTCGTCTCGGTGTCCTGATCCCGACCTTCGTCGGGGTCACCATCGTCGCCTTCGCGCTCATTCGCCTGGTGCCGGGCGATCCGATCGAGCTCCTGGTGGGCGAGCGCGGCATCAGCGAGGAGCGCCACGCCGAACTCCGCGCCCGCTTCGGCTTCGACCAGCCGCTGCCGATCCAGTATCTGACCTTCCTCGGCAACGTCCTCCAGGGCGATCTCGGCAACTCCCTGGTCACGCGAAAGCCGGTGCTCGACGAGTTTCTGACCCTCTTTCCGGCGACCCTCGAGCTCGGCCTTTGCGGCCTTCTTTTCGCCATCGTCTTCGGCATCCCCGCCGGCATCATCGCGGGCGTCAAGCGCGGCTCCGCCTTCGATCACGTGCTGATGGGCACGTCGCTGACCGGCTTTTCCATGCCGATCTTCTGGTGGGGCCTCCTTCTGATCATCCTGTTTTCCGGGATTCTCCAATGGACGCCGGTCTCCGGCCGCATCGACCTTCTCTACTTCTTCCCCCCCGTCACCGGCTTCATGCTGATCGACAGCCTGCTCTCCGGTCAGGACGGCGCCTTCACCTCAGCCCTAAGGCACCTGATCCTGCCGACCATCGTGCTCGGCACCATCCCGCTCGCCGTGATCGCCCGCCAGACCCGCTCCGCCATGCTCGAAGTGCTGAGCGAGGACTACATCCGAACGGCCAGGGCCAAGGGGTTGAGGCCAGGACGCGTGATCGGGTTGCACGCCCTTCGAAACGCCATGATCCCGGTGATCACGGTCATCGGCCTTTCCGCCAGCACGGCGTTCAGCGGCGCGATCCTCACGGAGACCATCTTCTCCTGGCCGGGCATCGGCAAATGGCTGATCGATTCGGTGGCGAGACGAGACTATCCCTCGGTGCAGGGCGGCATTCTGATGATCGCCACCATCGTCATGCTGGTCAATTTCACCGTCGACATCCTCTACGGCCTCATCAACCCCCGCATCCGCCACGGCCGGTAGTGGTATGACCACCTCATCTACGTTCATGCGGAACAGTCGGCTGCAAACCTACCCTGATCTTGCTCGATGTGGTGACGCCGTCCTGCTGCGCATCATCGGCAATCCGAGGGGGGCTGACTGACTATGGCGACCAGACTCAAGCCCGCCGAAGTCAACCAGGTCGCGGCCGCGACCCCGCCGGGACCGTTTAGGGAATTCTGGTTTTATTTCAGCGAGAACAAGGGTGCGGTCGCCGGCCTTGCCGTCGTGGTCATCGTTCTGCTCGCAGCCGCGCTTGCCGATATCGTCGCGCCCCATGCGCCCGCTCAGCAATATCGGGATCATTTTCTAGCGCCGCCGGTCTGGCACGAAGGCGGATCCTGGCAATTCATCCTCGGCACCGATGCGGTCGGCCGAGACATCCTTTCCCGGATCATCCATGGCGCTCGCTACTCTCTCTTCATCGCGCTCATCGTCGTCACGCTCTCCCTGACCTCGGGCATCGCGATCGGCCTCGTCGCCGGCTTCGCGCGCGGCTGGACCGAGAGCATGATCATGCGCGCGATGGACATTCTGCTCGCCGTGCCGAGCCTTCTCCTGGCGATCGTGATCGTCGCCATCCTGGGCCCCGGCCTGTTCAACGCCGTGATCGCAATCGCCGTCACCTATCTCCCGCAATTCGTCCGGCTGACGCGCGCCTCGGTGATCGCCGAAACCTCGAAGGACTATGTGACGGCCAGCCGGGTGGCGGGCGCAGGCCTTCCCCGGTTGATGTTCAAGACGGTGCTGCCGAACTGCATGGCGCCCTTGATCGTCCAGGCCAGCCTCGCCTTCTCCAACGCGATCCTCGATGCCGCCGCGCTGGGGTTTCTAGGCCTCGGCGCCCAGCCGCCAGCACCTGAATGGGGGACGATGCTCGCCGACGCGCGCGAGTTCGTACTGCGCGCCTGGTGGGTGGTCACCTTCCCTGGCCTCGCCATTCTGATCACGGTGCTTGCCCTCAACATCATGGGCGACGGCCTGCGCGACGCCCTCGATCCCAAGCTGAAGAGGAGCTGAGGCGTGGCGCTCCTCGATATCAAGAACCTGACCGTCGAATTCTCGACCATGCATGGTCCTTTCAAGGCGGTTGACGGGATCAGCCTGGAGGTCGATCAAGGCGAGGTGCTTGCCATCGTAGGCGAGAGCGGGTCGGGCAAGAGCGTCTCGATGCTCGCCTTGATGGGCCTCCTTCCCTGGACCGCCAAGGTCACCGCCGATCACATGACCTTCGCCGGACAGAACTTGCTGGGCCTGTCCGCGGGTGCCCGCAGGCGCCTGATCGGCAAGGATTTGGCGATGATCTTCCAGGAGCCGATGACGTCGCTCAATCCTTGCTTCACCGTCGGTTTTCAGCTGACCGAAGGCATCAAGACCCATCTCGGCGGATCGCGCGCGGACCACCGCAGGCGGGCCGTCGAGTTGCTTGACCTAGTGGGCATCCCATCACCCGAGCAGCGCCTGTCCGCCTTTCCGCATCAGCTATCCGGCGGCATGAACCAACGGGTGATGATCGCGATCGCGATAGCCTGCAACCCCAAGCTCCTGATTGCTGATGAGCCGACCACGGCGCTCGACGTCACCATCCAGGCCCAGATCCTCGACCTGCTCCTCGATCTGCAAAAAGAGCGCGAGATGGCCTTGATCCTGATCACCCATGACATGGCGGTGGTCGCCGAAACGGCGGAGCGGGTGAACGTGCAATATGCCGGTCAGCAGGTGGAGATGCAGCCGGTCGAAAGTCTCTTCGAAACGCCGCGCCACCCCTATACCGCAGCCCTGCTCAACGCCTTGCCTGAACGCGCCGAGACCAAGCTGCTGCCGACCATACCCGGCATCGTCCCGGGAGCCGGCGATCGTCCGAGCGGCTGCCTGTTTCACCCCCGCTGCCGCTTCGCCGACCGACGCTGCGAGGAGGCGGAACCCATCTTTTCGGACCTGCCCGGCGAGACCAAAAGCCGTGCACGTTGCCACTACCCGCTGGATGATCTGGGGCAGCCGCAAGCCGACAAGGGCGCTTCGGCATGAACGCGCGCGCCTCAGCCACCGCCTTAACCTTTTCTTCACCCCGGTCCGCTAACGTCGCCGTCTGGTCCATGCGACCTTGGGAGTCCGCGCCTGCGCGAGAAATCTCTTGGGCGGTCGGATTCCCAGGGTCGCATGGACCATCGAACCTGGCGGCGATGATCGCTCAACAGGGTGAAAAAACGGTTAACTCTGTAGCGGGCGAATGTCGCGACGGGGTGGCCTTCAATCGGCCGACAAGGATGCATCCAGCATCATGGCCGATCGTCGCGTTCGGCCGCCGTATCCATAGCGACCATGCGCCGACCAGCGAGAGGCTCTACTCATGAGCCTTGATACCGGGGATATAGCGGTGCCTGTCCTGATCGCGGACAATCTCAGCCGTCATTACCGCGTGTCCCGGGGGCTGTTCAAAGGCGAGGCGACGCTTCAGGCTCTTCGCAGGGCAAGCTTCGTCATGACGCCTGGCAAGACGCTCGCGGTGGTCGGCGAAAGCGGCTGCGGCAAGAGCACACTCGCCCGCCTCATCACGATGATCGAGCCGGCGACGGCCGGGGCGTTAACGCTGGACGGTATCGAGGTCGCCGGCGCCAGCGATGAACAGCGCCGAGATCTCCGAAAGACCGTGCAGATCGTTTTTCAGGATCCCTACGGTTCGCTCAATCCAAGAAAGAAAATCTCGTCGATCCTGTCAGAACCGCTCGAGGTTAACACCTCCATGGACGCTGCCGAGCGCCAGGCTGCGGTCCTGGACGTCATGGCCAAGGTCGGTCTTCGGCCCGAGCATGCCAGCCGCTACCCGCATATGTTCTCCGGCGGTCAGCGGCAGCGGATCGCGGTTGCGCGCGCCTTGATGCTGAGGCCGAAAATCCTGGTGCTCGACGAGCCGGTTTCAGCCCTGGACGTCTCGATCCAGGCTCAGGTTCTGAACCTCCTGATCGAGATCCAGCAGGAATTCGAGCTCGCCTATCTCTTCATCTCCCACGATCTTTCCGTGGTCCGGCATGTCGCTGACGAGGTGATGGTGATGTATCTCGGTCAGCCGGTCGAACAGGGTCCGAGAGATCTCCTGTTCGAGCGACCGCTTCACCCCTACACCCAGGCCTTGCAGGCCAGCAGCCCGAGCACCGATCCGAAAAAGCGAAGCAGGCGTCTCGCCATCAGGGGCGAACTCCCCTCCCCGCTCGACCCGCCGTCCGGCTGCGCCTTTCACCCGCGCTGCCCGTTCGCCAATGAGCGCTGCGCGAAGGAAATGCCGGAACTTCAGGCCTTTGAGGGCAGCGCTCACCGCCATGCCTGCCATGCCATCGAGGAAGGCCGGCTGGCGAAAGCCTGAGCAGACGTTCACCGGATAAAGATCAGAGCCGATCCCGCCGGATGTCGCCTAGTCTGTTCGATCTTCCTGAACGTCTCGGATTCGTCACAGGTGACAGCGATCTCGTGGGCCTTGAACGGGCAATGAACTTCCTCGATCCTCACTCGCGCCATGAACGACAACAAAGCGCTATTTGGAGGATGAATGATCAGATCGATTAAGATCGTCGCACCGACACTCTTCGCCTTGCTCCTTACCGCCTGTGCAAGCTTCGTAACGCCGGTCGCCGTGCTGGCGCCTCAACCGGAGCATAAAGGCGCCGAGCCGGACAAGATCGGCGTTGCCTGCGCCAAGACGATCCTTTGGGTTTTCTCCTATGGCGACTCACATATCAGCAAAGCCAAAGAGATGGGAGGCATCACCGACATCGCGACCGTCGAGGTCATGTATAAGGTTCTCCTCGCCGATTTCTTCCCGCTGGATTTCTATCGGAAGCAATGTACGGAAGTCGCGGGCTACTCATAGAAGCCCGAGGGCCGCGCCACTCAGCCGTTCGCAACGCCTCCATCGACATTGATCACCTGGCCGGTGATGAAGCTCGAGCCCGGGCCGAGAAGAAACTGGATGACGGTTCCGATCTCGTGCGGCTGGCCGAAGCGTTTGAGTGCGGTTTCGGCGATCAGCACCTTGCGACGGCGTTCCTCGGCGAGCAGATGCTCGGGCATACGGGTTTCGATGATGCCGGGCGCCAGGCCGTTGACCAGCGTGTTGGGTCCCAGCTTCTTGGCAAGGGCGCGCACCAGGCCGACGATCCCGCCTTTAGCCGCTGTATAGGCGATGTGGTCGAAGGAGCCTCGCCTGAACGCCACAGAACTTACGAAGATCATCCGGCTTTCATGTCCGTCCAGCCTCGGCCGGCAGGCGGCCGCCATATCGAAGGCGTTGGTGAGGTTGGCAGCGATCACGTCGTTCCAGATCGGCCGGGACGCCGAATCGAGATCGTCGGCCAGAAACACGCCAGCGAGATGGACCAGCCCGTAGATCGGCTGTTTCACCACCTCGAGCGCCGCTTCGCAGGCGTCCGGCGAGGCGATGTCCGAAACCGCCGTCGTCACCCTCGTCCCGCCATCCAAATCGGCGACGAGCTGCTCCAGCCCATCGCCATCGGGATCGATCAGGTGAAGAAGAGCGCCATCGTTGAGGAGTATCTCCGCCGTCGCCCTGGCAATACCGCCAGCGCCACCGGTCATCACAATCGTTCGATCAGCAAGCGTCATTCCAGTTTTCCAATCTGATATGCCAAGATCATACAAGTAAACCCTGCCCGCGATTGCGGGCCGGGCGCGGGCTAAAAGGCCATGTCGAGGATGTCGCGAATCTGGTCGCCGTCAGTGATCGCCCGCGGGTTCTGACTAACGAACAGATTGGTGAGCGATCCCTCGATGATCGCAGGAAAATGCTTCTTCTCGACACCGACCTCGCGCAGCGTACCGGGCTGTCCAAGATCCTGTACGAGTTCGGCGACCGCGTCGCCCGCCTCCAGATCCCGGCGATCCATCGCTGCCGCCACAGTCTTTTGCTGGTCGGCATTGACCGCATGGTTGTAGCGCAAAACGCTCGGCAGCATCACACAGCTGCAATGGCCGTGCGGCACGCCTGCCACCGCGCCAAGCTGATGGCCGATGCCATGGCTGGCGCCCCAGGGGATACGACCGAGCCCGGTGGTCGAAAGCCAGACACCCATCTGGCTTTCCAGCCTGGCATCGAGATCGTCCGGTTCTTCGCGATTGCGCCGGAGCGAGGTCGCCAGCATGGCAAGACCGCGCGCCGCGGTGGCGTCGGTGAAGGGCTGGGGCGCTTTGGAGCAGAGTGTCTCGATCGCGTGATCGACGGCGCGCATGCCGGTCGAAAGCCAAAGCCATTCCGGCGTATGCACGGTCATCTCAGCGTCGAGAATGACGGCGTCGCCGCCGATCTCGCGGCCAGTATAGAGATGCTTGACCTGACTCTTCTGATCGATCGCCGCCCCGAGATTACTGAACTCCGCCCCCGACAAGGTCGTCGGCACGATGATCTGCCGCATCGGCGGGCTGGCGACGGCCGGCGCGTTGACCTTGCCGCCGGGTTCAACGCGGATGTGATAATCGTCGAAGGCCTCGACGCTGCGGATGTCTTCCGCGAGCGCTACCAGCATGACCTTCACGGTGTCGACCGGCGTGCCGCCGCCGATGGTGACGATCAGATCCGGCGATGCCGAGCGCACGGCCTCGGCGAGGCTCAGGACACTTTCGCGCGGCACATGGGCGACGGTCTCGTCAAAAAGGCCGACAGCCTTCTCCCCGAGCGCCGTCCGTATCCGATCGACCGCATCCGTCTCTCGACTGAGCGTCTTACTGGCGACCAGAAAAATGCGAGACGCATTACGACGTTCGGCCTCTTCTGCGACCGCTTCGGCGGCCGGCCTTCCGAAGATCACACGCTCCTGCGCAAGGAACGGGTACTCGCCAACCCTGCTCATAGGCCTCGCCTCCCAGACTTCCAGCCCATGTCAATTACGGCCTCTACCTGGCGACAGGTCAAGTAAAGAGGCAGCTTTCTCGGAACCGCCTCATCACATCAATCCACGTTCATGCCTTGTTCATTGCGCAGGTCCGATGGTGGCGACGACCTTGTCGAAACCGGGAATGAGACGCCATGAACAGTCGATTTGACCTGAGCGACCTTCGCCCCTTCATGCTGGGCTGCATGCTCGCCGCCTCGCTCGCAGTCGCCGGCTGCGGCGGTCATTCAATCCAGACAACATCCGGGAAAGCCTATCTGGAGAAACACAACGTCGCGAGCCCGGCTCCGATCCGCGCTGAGTCGAAGAGTTACAGAGCGGTGAGATTCGATGAAGCCCTTCGTCAGGTCGCCTCCATTGAACCGACGCTGACATTCCCGGCGAGAATCGGCATTGTAAAAATAGGAACTGACGGAACGCCGACACCCCTATATCCGGAAGAGGTCGAAGCTTGGTCCGAGATGGCGGCCGGCCTCGGCAGTGACTATGGCACCTTCTTGCCGATCAATCCCCTGGTCTATGATCAGGCCCTGTCCGAAGCGGCGAATACTGGGCTCCTCGTGCGCACAACTGGGTTGGAGAAGATCCGCCTCGCGGCAGCCCGCCAGCATCTGGACGCGATCATCGCCTATGAGACCAGCAGTCAAGCGACGAGGAAAGCCAATGCCCTGGCCTTCGGCGACCTGACGATCATCGGCGCCTTTGTGCTACCTTCGCGCAAGATCGAAAGCGAAGGCTATGCTGCCGGTATCATTCTCGATCCGATCTCCGGCTATCCCTATGGACAAGTCGAAGCGGCAGCGGTGGACAGCGCTCACACTACATGGGTGAACAAAAGTGAAAAGAAGGTTGACGTCCAGCGCAATACCGAGATCGGCGCTTCGGTGGCTTTGGCTGAGGAGACCGGAAAGGCCTTGCAAAAACTCCGCCTAGCCCTTGCCGAGCAACGATCGGCGGCAATCGAAAAGTGACGTGATGCCATGACTGGCGGCTCGTCCGAGAGAATCTCCCGAAGTGGTCGAGCCCCTAATAGCTGAGCGTCACACCGACGGAGATGAGATTGCGATAGAACTCGGCGTCCTCGTCGCTGGAGAAGCGTTGGCTGAAACGGTAGCTCGACGTCAGCACGGCATGCTCGGCAAGTCGGTAACCGAAGGTCAGACCGGCGATCAAGGTCTTGTCGGTCCGATCGAGATCCGAAAGACGAGCGACATTGAGGCCAAGCGTCGAGGATAGAGCCGATCGGCTGCCAAGGCTCAGACTATGGCCGAGCGTTGCCGAAGCCGCCGTCCGTTTGCGCGCGTCTTCGCCGTCCTGGATCGAAAGGTCGAGGCTGCGTCTGGCGCTTAGATCGAGGGTGGTGCCATTGCCCGGCGACCAGGTCAGAGCGGCCGTGCCGGTGGCGCTGTCTTCGTTCTCCCGATCGGGGTCATCGAACGAGACGAACGCGTAGCCGAGCGACGCGCGCGTCGTAACGGTGCGGCTTGCCCGATAGCCGGCGCCGAATTGAAAGCCGACCCTTTCAGCATCCCGGCTTTCACCGTCGTCGGCGACATCCTGATCGAAATTGGAATATCGGTAGCTCGGCCCCATGGAGAGTGTCAGATTATCCGACCAGGCCAATCTGAGCCTACCGCTCAGGCCATAGGCCGTGCTGTCCCGATCGTCGAAATCGTCCCCCTCCAGATCGCGGCGCGAAACGGTGGCGTCGACGCCGAAGCCCAGCTTTTCGCCAGAGGCGTCATAACCGATGCCGGCATTGATGAGGTGGATCGGCGTGTCGCCGTCATCGTCCTCTGCATCGACGCTCTCATCGTCCTCCACGTCCCGGCTATAGGTGAGCGAGGCATTGATCTTTCTCGTTCTGGAAAGATCGATCCGCCCGTCGGCGCCGACCTGCCAGTCGAAGAAGTCATCGCCGTTGTTATTCAAGGCCGTCCCTGTGCTGGCGCCGGCTTCAAGGCCTATTCTGTGCCGTGCATAGGTCGACTCGGCGCGGATCGACGGTGAAAAGGTCAGGAAGACATCTTCGTCACGATCGGTGTCGTCGGCTTCGACATTATCGTCATACAGCATGCCAAGGGACGCCTGGCCGCCCAGTGCGAAGTCGCCCAGACGCAAACGGCTTGGCTGCTGCAGGGAGGGCGGCACGCTGCCGCCGCCGAAATACCCCCGCTGGTTGACCTCAGGCGACGCCGTCGGAAGCAGCGGATCGGATGGCGCCTCCTGGTCATCGTCGGCAGCGACAGGTGTCGCGGCCAGGATAGACGTCGTGAGCAGGACGGCCAGGAGCTGTGGCAAGGGAGGAGAGCGATCGGGCGTCATCACGATGGGAGCACCAACTTTTGGACCTCAAACCAAATTCAAAAACGGGATCACGCGCTTACTACCAAAAATGTATATTGCTTTTCAATTTTTTAATTATAAATTGACAACACATAGACAAACATCGTTCGAATTGATGATCTTCTTGGAACGAATCAGACTAATCACCTGAAAAATCAGCGTTTTTCATCATGCTTTTCCCAAATAAGCGATATATCTCCAGATCCACACGCCATTGACGCGAGACCTTCATAGTTGTAAAAACCTCTCACTTTATCGACTTTAGATTGTTATCTGAGGTCACGCCTTTCATTGACAGCGATAGGGACAGCCGCGTGTTGACGGTCGGCGTCGGAAGCTACGGCATCGCTTGCATTGCCTGTCTCGGCCTGATCGCCCTGCTTTCAGTCCGATGGATCAGCCGCCATTGGACGATCATCGCGCTGGTCGCGATCACGCTGGTCTGGGCGGGTCTTGGCTTTGGCGCAGCGCTCGGCATCGATGGTTTCGAGGCCGCCTACGGCTTTTCGGATTTCTTCAGAAGCGCTGCCCTTATCCTTCTCGTAAGCTATGCACTGATCCGGCTATCCGGCGGTTCCGCAAGCGGCCGCCGCGGGAGGGTCCTGGGCCTTTTGGCTCCGATGATCGGCGTTCTTGCTCTGGGCATCGGCGCACTCCAATGGGGCGGGCATGAGCGTGCTGCCACATTTGCGCCCATCGGCCAGATCGGGCTTGCGGTCACCGGCCTTTTTCTGATCGAGAACCTCTTCCAGACCAGCCGGCCGGATGCGCTCTGGTCGACGAAGCATCTTCTGATCGGCGCCGGCACGATCTTCGCGTTCGACCTCTTCTATTACACCGACGCGCTCTTGCTGCTGCGCGTCGACGACACCTTGCGCGCGGCGCAGCCGGTGATCGCCACGCTTGCCATGCCGCTGATCCTGGTCAGTGCAAGGCGCCTTCTCGACGTCCGCATCGATGTCCCTGTTTCGCGCGGTCTCGTGGTCGGCACCACGGCGCTGCTGGCGTCCGGGATCTACATCCTCTCGGTCGCCGCGATCGCCTATCTGATCCGCGGTCTCGGCTGGGCCTGGGGTCCGACGCTGCAGCTCATCTTTCTGTTCGGCGCGGCGATGGTGCTGCTGGTGCTCTTGTCCTCGACCTCCCTTCGTCATGGCGGCCGGCGCTTCATCGAACGCAATCTCTTCACCTTCGCCTATGACTATCGGCGGGAATGGCTACGCCTGGTCGAAAGCATGGCGGCGGGTCCGCTCGACGGCGGACGGGATGCGCTGACGCTGGATCAGCGAGCGCTCAAGGCGACGGCCACGCTGATGGACGCCGATGGCGGCGCTCTCTTCATGCGCGGCAGCTCCGGGGACCTTCCTTACAAGACGAGCTGGAACATCGCACTCGAAGGCAGGTTGCCGAGTAACCCGCCGGCAGTTCTGCTCAGCGCGCTCTCGCCGGCGCGCCCGGCGATCGTGTTCGACGATCCCAAGGCCTTGCCTGCCGATCTCGCCGCATGGCCGGAGATCAGCGCCTGGCTGCGCGCCTTCAAGGATCCCTGGATCGCCCTTGCGCTCATCGCCCGAAACGAGGTGGTCGGCCTCGCACTCGTGACCCGCCCCCGGATGAAGCGCAGGCTCACCTTCGAAGATCTCGATATTCTCCAGATCTTCGCGCATCAGCTCGGCAGCTATCTGACGGTCGAGGAACTGGCGCGGCATGTGGCCGAAACCGAGCATTTCGAACGCATGTCGAAACATGTGACCTTCGTCGCCCATGATCTGAAAAACGTGATCAGCCAGCTCTCCTTAGTCCTGCAGCAGGCCAAGGATCATGCCCATGATCCGGCCTTCGTCAGCGACACCTTCCTGACCATCGGCGATGCGGTCGAGCGCATGAAGCGCCTGATGCAGAAGGTGCAGGAGGGCGGGATGATGCCGCCCCTTCAGCCCGTCGACCTTACAGACATAGCACAGGAGCTCGAAGCGCTCGGCCGCGTTCGAAAGCTGGAAGCCTTTGCCGACGGCATCGAGGTGAACGCCGAACCCGCAATCCTCCGCGCTTTGCTCGATCACATCATCGACAACGCCTGGGAAGCCAGCGCCTCCGAGGCGGTCGACACGGCCGACGGCGCGAACGAGGACGCTGAGGTCACGTTAAGCCTTCGAACCGAAGGCGGCTTTGCAGTGCTCGAGATCATCGACCAGGGCATCGGCATGAGGGCCGATTTCATCGCATCAGAGCTGTTCAAGCCCTTCACGTCCACCAAGAAAGCCGGCTTCGGCATCGGCATGTATCAGTGCCGCGACTGGATCCAGCGCTGGCAGGGACGGCTGGAGGTGGAGAGCGAACCCGGCCTTGGCAGCACAATCAGGGTGATCCTGCCGCTTAGCGAGCGAACGCGCTCGAAGACCGGCGATGCCTCCCTATCCATCAGCAACGAGCGAGCGGAGGAACGCGCCGCATGACCTCCCCGCCCCCCGCAGCCGATCGCGCCGAATCAGAGAAGCGGGAGAAGCTTCTGCTGGTCGACGATGACCCCGGCATCCTTCGCCAGCTCACCTGGTCCTTCCCGGATCGAGACGTGGTCACCGCCTCGGACGAGGCGACGGCGATCGAACGCTTTCGTGAGCACAGCCCGCGGGTCGTCTCCCTCGATCTCGGCCTGCCGCCCGATCCCGACGGCTCCAGCGTCGGTCTCGACATCCTGGAAAAGGTCCTGGCCATCAATCCCAGGACCAAGGTGATCGTGGTCTCCGGCAGCGAGGACCGGGACGACGCCATCCAGGCGGTGGCGCGCGGTGCCTGGGACTTCTTTCAAAAGCCGATCGACGCCGAAGCGCTCGGCTTCATCGTCAAACGCGCCTTTCACGTCGCAAGGCTGGAGGCGGAAAATCAGCGGCTGAAATCAGGTGCCGGCCAGGCGCTGCCAGGGGTCATCACCGCCGATCCGGGCATGCTCGAAGTCTGCCACACGGTCGAGCGCATAGCACCCACCTCGGTCAATGTTCTGATCCTGGGCGAGAGCGGCACGGGCAAGGAACTCTTGGCGCGCGCCGTCCATGAAAAAAGCCAGCGGGCGGGCGAGCCCTTCGTTGCGATCAACTGCGCCGCCATTCCGGACACGCTCCTGGAAAGCGAGCTCTTCGGCTACGAGAAGGGTGCCTTCACCGGCGCCACGCGCCAGGTCAAAGGCAAGATCGAGACCGCGAATCGCGGCACGCTGTTTCTCGACGAAATCGGCGATATGCCCTTCAACCTGCAGGCCAAGCTGCTGCGCTTCGTCGAGGAACGCCGGATCGAGCGCCTGGGCGGTCGAAGCCAGATCGAGGTCGATGTGCGCATCGTGTCTGCGACCCATCAGCCTTTGATGACGCGCGTGGAGGAGGGACTGTTCAGGCAGGATCTGCTCTATCGGCTGGCCGGCCTGACCATCGAGATCCCAGCGCTCAGCACGCGCGGCGACGACATCCTGCTGCTTGCCCAGCATTTCATTGAGACATTCGCTGCCGAACATGGCCGCCCCGCGAAGCATCTGGCGGAGAACGCCAGGCGCCTGCTGCTGGCCCACAACTGGCCCGGTAATATCCGTGAGCTTGCGAACACCGTGCAGCGGGCCGTGATCCTCGCCGAAGGCGGGACGATTCGAGCCAGCGATCTCAGCCTGGATGCCAAGCCTGGTGCATCAGCGGCAACGGAGACCTCCCCCCTTCAGCCGCCGCCGACAGAATTCATCTCGCTTAGAGACGCGCGCGACCATGCCGAGCGTCTCGCCGTCGATGCCGCTGTCAAGAAATCGGCGGGCAACCTCTCGACCGCCGCTAAGCTGCTCGGGATCAGCCGCCCCACCCTCTATTCGCTGCTTCGCCGGCACGAGGAGCCGGGTCAAGCCTCGGCGGATGCCTGACACACCCCATCACGACCTGACGATCGGAAACCCGAAGGCCACCACCAAGGATTGAGAAAAAACGCCCATGATCAGCCAGCATCGCACCAAGCTCGTTTCAACCCTGTCCGCCATCGCCCTTCTCGGCTGGCTCGCCTTCGATCAGGCACCGCCGGCTTTTGCCGACGCCGCGCAGTCCGAGAGCTTCGTCGATGATGCGCGCAAGCGCCTGGCGCAAAGCGATCCGCAGGCGGCCGTCATTCAACTGAAGAACGCCCTTCGGGAGGATCCCGAAAATATCGAAGCGCGGCGTCTTCTGGGTGAGCTCTATCTTAGCCAGCAGCGTTTCCCGGAGGCGGAAAAAGAGCTGCAGCGTGCCTATGACGCCTCCCCCGGCACCGATGCCATTATCCTTCTGGGCCGCGCCCTTCTTGGTCAGAGCAAGACCGATGAAACGCTGGAGCTGATCGGCGAAACGGACGGGGTCGACGCAGAACAGAATCGCGCACTTTCGCTTCTCAAGGCCGAGACATTGCTGATCCTCGAGCAACCGGCCGAGGCGCGCGAAGCGCTTGCCGCCGAGATCGAGGCCAACCCGCTGAACATCGACGTCGCCCTGACCGACGCGCGCATCAGCCTCGCCGAGCGCGACATCGAAGCCGCCAAGATCAAGGTGGGACGCGTTCTGGAAATCGATCCCGAATCGGCCGCGGCCTGGATGCTCGATGTCCAGATCAAAAACGGCGAGGGCCGTTTCGCCGACGCCCTGACCTCGCTCGACAGGCTGACCGAGCTGGCACCGGGCAATGATCGCCTGAAGGTGATGCGCGCCGAAATCCTGATCCGACGCGCCAAGTTCGACGATGCCGAGCAGATGGTCACCGACGTCCTGCAGCGCCAGCCCGACGATATCGCCGCCAATTTTCTCCTGGCGACGGTCCAGTCGAACAAGGGCGAACTCGAAGAAGCCGACGCGACCCTGCGCAAGATCGCTGATGTCACCCGCGACATCGACGAGGTGACGCTGCTTTCCGGCGTGGTGAAGCTGGGCATCGGTCAACACGCTCAGGCCGAGACATTGCTGGCGAAATATATAGCGCGCACGCCGGACAATCTCCCGGTGCGCCGTCTGCTCGCCGGCCTTCAGCTCAAGCAGGGAAGTGCGCGCGCCGCCATCGACACGTTACGTCCGGTGACCGGCGCCGATTCGACCGACGAGATCAGTCTGCAGCTCAAATCCAGCGCTGAGATCCGTATCGGCAATGTCGATGCTGCGCGAGAGACCCTGACGCAGCTGAAAGGTCTCGGCAAGCCGACCTCGGCGTCACAGGCCGCCACCCTTCTTTCCGTGCTGAACAGCCCGGATGAGCAAATGCCTTCGGACGAGGCGCGCCTCGACATGGCCCGGGTTCTCGATCTGATGCGCAATGGCCAGGGTGCGGAAGCGCTCTCGGCGGCGAGCGCTCTTGCCGAAACCCATCCGCGCAATCCCTTCGCTCTCAATCTCTACGGCATGGCCCACCTGCTGAACCATGGCGACGAGGAAACCGCGCGGAAACTGTTTGAAAAATCGATCGATCTCGACCCGACCTACCTCGATGCGCTCAAGAACATCGATCGCCTCGACATTCGCGCGGCCCGCTTCGACATCCTCGAAGAGCGCCTAGTGAGCCGAATCGAAAGCGGCATCGATCCGGAGACGACCGCCCTTACTCTGGCCCATCTGCAAATAAGCCAGAAGCGCCCTGACGATGCGCTCGCCACGCTTCGCGAGCAAGCGGCTTCCCAGGCGGATTCGGTCTTGCTGCGCCGCGCTCTGCTCGCCAACGCCGTCCAGCAAGGCCGTAAGGACGAGGTCTCGGCCGTCACCGAAGAACTTCTCAGGCTTGGCGACAACGGCAACCCGGTCGCCTACAGCGCCGCGGGCGATCATTTCTTCAATACCGGCGACTACGAGGCTGCGGTCTTCGCCTACACCAAGCTGAACCAGACAAGGCCGGACACCCCACAGCTTCTGACGGCGCTCGCTCAAAGCCAGTACCGGGCGGGCGACATCGAGGCGGCGCGCGCATCGCTGCAGCATCTGCGCACACTGCAGCCCGAGAACTTCGTCGCCAACAACAGCCTGGTCGATCTCGACATCGAGGCCGGCAAGCTGGACGACGCCATGGCTTTTGCCGCAAGCCTGAAGGACGTGGCGCCTGCTCAGGCGGCGAGACTTACCAGCAAGATCCTGATGGAGAAGAATGAGGGTGGCCAGGCGATCGCCGTCCTGGAGCAGGCTCTGGTCGAAACGCCGTCACCGTCGATCACGCGCGCCCTCTTTCAGCTTCGCCAAAAGCTCGGCCTGCTGGACGAGGCCGTCCAGGGCCTGAAGAGCTGGGTCGCCACCAATCCGGATGATGTCGGCTCCCTCGATCTCCTCGGCGACGCCCATGTCGCGCGTCAGGAACTGGATGCGGCGCTTCCCTATTTCGAGCGGGCGCATCAGCTCACCTTGAACGATCCCGTGCTGATGAACGACCTTTCCTGGGTGCGTCACGAACTCGGCCGCCCCGGGGCGGAGGCGTTGGCGCGCAGGGCTTATCAGATGAGCCAGAACCCCGCGATCAGCGACACGCTCGGCTGGATCCTGGTCAAGAAGGGAGAGACCGAGGACGGCCTTCGTCTCCTGCGCGAGGCCCATCAGGGCCTGCAGGACAATCCGGACGTCCGCTTTCACCTCGCCTATGCGCTCCATAACAGCGGCGATGCGGAAGGTGCGAAGGCGCTGCTGCGCGAACTCGAGAACTGGCCGCAGCCCTTCATGGAGCGGGAGCGAGCGCTCGAGCTGCTGCAGCGGCTGAAGAGCTCCTGAGCTGAGGGTCAGGATATGTGCGGCATCGCCGGCTTCGCGCCAAAACCGGATCGACCAGCGCTCGATGCAGCCACGCTGCAGCGCATGGCCGGCATGCTCGCCCATCGGGGCCCCGATGCCGAAACCTTCATGGTCGATCAAGGGTTCGGGCTGGCGCATCGCCGTCTTTCGATCATCGACGTCGAGGGCGGCGACAACCCGCTGGAGGATCCGGACGGCGCCGTCTCCCTTGTGTTCAACGGCGAGATCTACAACCACCTTGATTTGCGCGCCGAGCTCGAAGCCAAAGGGGCTCGGCCATGCACCGGAAGCGACGGCGAGGTGATCGTTCATGGTTACCTCGCCTGGGGCCTGGACGGCATGCTGGCCCGGATCCGCGGCATGTTCGCGTTTGCCCTCTACGATCGTCGGGACCGCGTCTTGTACCTTGCGCGCGACCCCTTCGGCATCAAACCGCTCTACCACAGCATCACCCGCGATGCCCTGGTGTTCGGCTCGGAAATCAAGGCGATTACCGGCGCCCTGCCAGGTCCATGGGAGATGTCGAGACGTGGACTCCTGCAAAGCGCCTGCCTCGGCTTCACGCTGGCGCCCGAGACCATCTTCGAGCGCGTCCAATGCCTGCCACCCGGCAATGTCGCCACCTGGCGCGAAGGGCGGCTCGACTTTCGTCCCTATCACACGCTGACCTTCGCGCCCGACCGCGAGCGCAGTGATCCGTACGAGCTCTGGCACCGGTTCCGAACGACGGTCGAACGCCATCTGATGAGCGAAGTGCCGCTTGGCGCCTTCCTCTCGGGCGGCGTCGACTCGGCGGCTGTGGTCACGGCCATGGGCGAGACGTCCGGGCGGACGATCGATGCCGTCACGGTCGGCGTGGATGCGCCCGGCATGGATGAACGCGACCATGCCCGCATGACCGCCGGTGCGCTCGGCAATATCCGTCTGCATGAAGAAGTCGCGAGAGCATCGATCACCGAGCTTCTTCCAAAGCTCGCCTGGCATCTGGATCAGCCCTTCGCCGACAGTTCGGCCGCACCCACCTGGATGGTCTCTGAGGCGGCGAGGCGTCACGTCACGGTGGCGCTGTCCGGTGATGGCGGTGACGAGAACTTCGCAGGCTACCGCCGCACCCGCTTCGATGTTCTGGAAGACCGCATCAGGCGGCGTGTGCCGGCGCCGATAGGGCGCCATTTCATCGAACCGCTGGGACGCGCCTGGCCGAGTTCACCGAGGCTGCCGCGTCCGCTTCGCGCCGGCACGCTGCTGAAGAATGTCGGCAGCGACTGGCTGGACGCCTATATCCGCTCGATGGCGCGCATTCCCGAGACCAGGGCGCGCCGTCTGCTGAACCAGGACGTGCTGCCGGAAGAGCCGCTGCGCTCCGGATTCGAGGGGCATGCCAAGGCTGCCGAAGGCCTTGATCCGCTCTCGCGTACGCTTGCCATGGACTTTCGCACCTGGCTCGCCGACGACATCCTGGTCAAGGTCGACCGCATGTCCATGGCCCACAGCCTGGAAGTCAGAGTGCCGCTGCTCGACACCGACTTCGTCACCTATGCGGCAGGCCTTCCGACCGACGCCAAGCTCAGCAAGGGCCGCGGCAAGCAGCTGTTCCGCAAGGCGCTCCGCAACCGCATTCCCCATCAGGTGCTGGATCGCCCCAAGCAAGGCTTTCACCTGCCGCTGGATGCCTGGCTGACCGGTCCGCTGCAGCTTCGGCTGCGATCCCTGGCCTCCGACCGAAGAGCCAGGATTGCCGATTATCTCGACCTCGACCTGCTGAAAGGCTCGATCGAGGAACACACGCAGCGCAGCGCCGATCGCAGCACCGAGCTCTGGTTCGCGCTGATGCTGGATGCCTTCTTGACCCACGGCGCGCAGGCAACCGCCTCTCAACATTTGGAGGCGGCCTCGCTTTGACCGATATCCTGCTGCACGTCTTTCCGAGTTTTGCTACAGGCGGCGCCCAGACCCGAACCATCGATCTCGCCAACACGATCCTTGCGGACAAGAAACATATCTTCGTGTCCCTGGATCGCGACTTCAGCGCCGCTCAGGGTCTGCAGGGGCATGTGCATCACGCGCTGCTCTCGATCGGCTGCAGGCGCTCCGGCCGGCCTGCCTTCGACAACCTCAAGATGTTTCGCCGCCTGATGGCCGAACGCCGTCCGGCAGCGCTCCTCACCTACAATTGGGGGGCCATGGAGGCGGCGCTTGCCAACCGCATCGCCCCGCTTTGTCCGCATCTGCATTTCGAAGATGGCTTCGGGCCGGACGAAGCGTCCGGACGGCAGCTGCAACGACGCGTCTGGACCAGGCGACTGGCGCTCTCCGGGAGGAGCACCATCGTCGTTCCCTCCAAGACGCTCTTGGGCGTGGCGCGCTCCATCTGGCGTTTTCGCAATACACGCCTGCACTACATCCCGAACGGCATCGACTGCACGCGCTTTGCCGAGGCCAGCACAAATGGCAAAACCCCGCTCCGCGCCCGTGAGGATGAGATCCTGATCGGCGCGGTCGGCGCCCTTCGCGCCGAAAAGAACATGGCCAGGCTCCTTCGCCTTTTCGCCGGGCTAAAGACCGATCGGCCGCGCCGCCTGATCATCGTCGGCGAAGGGCCCGAGCGCGCAACGCTGCAATCGCTCTCAGAAAGCCTGGGCATCGCCGAGACCACCCACTTCACAGGCGAAGTACAGGATCCCGAGAGCATCCTGGCCGAGCTCGATATCTTCGCGCTCACCTCCGACACGGAGCAGATGCCTTACTGCCTGATCGAAGCCATGGCGGCAGGCCTTCCCATCGTCGCGACCGACGTCGGCGACATCAGCTCGATGCTGTCACCGGCGAATCAGCCCTTCGTCGCAACACCTGAAGCGGAAACGCTCCTCTCAGCCCAGCTGCAGCGCCTGATCGAACGGCCGGATCTCAGGCGAACGATCGGGGATCTCAACCGTCGCCATGCCGAAGCGAGCTTCGATCGCCAGGCGATGCTGGAGCGCTACCAGGACCTCTTCTCAAGCCTGATCCCGGGGTAAGCCCATGTCCGTCTCGGCCATCATCTTGAGCTTCAACGCCGGCAGGGACCTGGACCGCTGCGTGCGTTCGCTGATCGACGTCGAAGGGCTTCGGGCCGGACGGGATCAGATCCTGGTGATCGACAATGGCTCGACCGATGACAGCGGGGCTGTCATCGAACGTTTGACCGGCGCCTTTCCCGGCCTCGTCGACGCAACCTTGCTGCCCGCCAATCTCGGCACGACGCTGTCCCGCAATCTCGGCTTTGCCAAAGCGACCGGCGATCATCTCCTGGTGATCGACAGCGACATCCAGTTCCGAACGCCAGTCCTTCCTTCGATGATCGAACAGCTCGACGCTGACGACGGCATCGGCATCATCGCGCCGAAGCTGATCTTCCCGGACGGCCGGGATCAGCTATCCACCGACGTCTTTCCGACGGTGCCGCGCAAGCTGGAGCGCTTCTTTCGACTTCGCGCCCTTGAGCGTCAAGGCCTAAGCGGCCCGCAGCCGAGCAAGGCCGTCGACTATGCGATCTCCGCCTTCTGGCTGATGAAGCGCGAGCTGATCGATCTGGTCGGCACGCTGGACGAGCGCATCTTCTACGCGCCGGAAGACGTCGATTTCTGCCTGCGCGCCTGGCTGAACGGCAAGCGCATCGTCTATCGGCCGGACCTGGAGGTGGTGCATGACGCGAAGGAGCGTTCACGCTCGCTGAAGAGCCTCGTCTTCACCTGGCGCCATATTCGCGGGCTCGCCTACTTCTTCAGAAAACATCGCTACGCGTTTAGCGCTGACGCCCTCTACCGACGAATAGACGGCGCTTCCAAGCCAGCGATCACCCCCCACGAACTCGAAAGCGGAGCTCAGGGATGAACAACATCAGCGAGATGAGCGCCATCCACGGATCGGATGCGATCGCAGACGAAGCGCCGCCAGTGGACATCACCGTCGCCGGCGATTGGGATGCCGACGCCTGGAACAGCTTCGCCGAGAAAGCCGGCACGGATGGCCATTTCCACGCCTATCCCTGGCGCAACGTCATCTGGCGCGCGCTGAAACACCGCCCCCACTACCTGATCGCCCGTCAGCAGGGAAAAACCACCGGTATCCTTCCGCTGTTCGAGGTCAACAGCCGCATCTTCGGCCGGTCCCTGATATCCGTTCCCTTCCTGAATGGCGGCGGCGTGCTCGCCGATGACAGCGCGAGCGTCGTCGCGTTGCTGAGCCATGCCCTCGACCTCATGCAGCAACGCGGCTGCCACTATACCGAACTCCGCCACCGCATGCCTTTGGCGATGGCCGAAAATCTCACCACACGCCAGCATAAGGTCGCCATGCGGCTCGACCTCCCAGATGACCCCGACAGGCTGTTCCAAAGCTTCAAGGCCAAGCTGAGGAGCCAGGTCAGACGTCCGGCCAAAGCCGGCGCTCGCGCGCAAGTGATCAATGGCCAAAACGTCGTCGAGCGCGATCTCGACGCCTTCTACCAGGTTTTTTCCGAGAACATGCGCGATCTCGGTACGCCGGTTTTCCCAAAGGCGCTTTTTCGGGAAACCGTCACGGCCTTTGGCGAGCAGGCCTGGCTCAGCATCGTCTGGATGGACGGTCACCCCGCCGCCGTTGGTCTGATGGTCGGTTTTGGTCAGGCGATCGAGATGATCTGGGCATCGTCGCTTCGCTGCTTCAACCGGCTTTCCGTCAACATGCTCCTTTATTGGGAAGCGCTGCGCACCGCGATCGAGCAAGGCTATCAGGTCTTCGATTTCGGACGCTGCACCGCCGATGGGCCGACATTCCGCTTCAAGGCCCAATGGGGTGCTAAGCCGACGCCGCTTCACTGGTATTATCTCGGTGACAAGGCCCGGATCCCCGATGTCAGCCCCACCAATCCACGCTTCCACCTAGCCGTGCGCGCCTGGCAGAATCTCCCGGTGCCGATCGCCAACCGCCTAGGCCCCGTGATCGCGCGCGGCCTGCCCTGAGCGAGGCCGCAAGCGCCCCGTAAATCTCACCTTCAGGCCTTGTCGGAGGCCGGTCGCTTCGCCAGATTGCGCGAAGAAGACCGACACGCGCTTAGACTGAGATGAGAGGATCAATCATGGGCGAGACCGCAAGCAATGAGACCGTCGAGCAGCCGACGCCCAAATATCTGCAAGACTATCGTCCGCCCGACTATCTGATCGATACCGTTTTTCTGGACTTTCAGCTCGGGGAGGCCAATACCGAGGTCGAGGCCAGGCTCTCCATCCGCAGGAATCCCGAGGTGGAAGGTCCACCTGCCCCACTTGTTCTGGACGGCGAGGATCTCACCCTGCTCGCCATCTGCATGAACGGCCAGCGCCTGCCCGAGCCGCATTACACCATCACGGCTGAGACCCTTACCATTCCGGACGTGCCGGAACGCTTCACGCTTGAGATCATCACGCGCATTCAGCCGGAAAAGAACACGGCGCTCGAAGGCCTGTACGTCTCCAACCACATCTTCTGCACGCAATGCGAGGCCGAGGGTTTCAGGAAGATCACCTATTTCCTCGATCGCCCCGACGTCATGGCGCGCTACCGCACCCGCATCGAGGCGGATCAGGCTGCCTATCCCGTGCTGCTCGCCAATGGCAACAAGGTGGATAGCGGCGAGCGCCCGGGCGGACGTCACTACGCCGTCTGGGAGGACCCGTTCCCGAAGCCCGCCTATCTCTTCGCCCTGGTCGCCGGCGATCTCGCAGTTCTGGAAGACAGCTTCACCACGAAATCAGGGCGAGACGTCGCGCTTGAGATCTATGCCGAGCCCGACCAGATCGACAAATGCGGTCATGCGATGATCGCGCTCAAGGACAGCATGCGCTGGGACGAGGAGCGCTTCGGCCTCGAATATGACCTCGGTCAGTTCATGATCGCCGCCATCTCCGATTTCAATATGGGGGCGATGGAGAACAAGGGGCTGAACGTCTTCAACACCAAATTCGTGCTGGCCCGCCCCGAAACCGCGACCGATGCCGACTATCACGGCATCGAGCGCGTGATCGCCCATGAATATTTCCACAACTGGACCGGCAACCGCATCACCTGCCGGGACTGGTTCCAGCTTTCCCTGAAGGAAGGCCTGACCGTGTTCCGCGACCAGGAATTCACCTCCGACATGCACAGCCGCGCCGTGAA
Source organism: Pseudomonadota bacterium (assembly GCA_039197065.1). Classification (GTDB taxonomy): domain Bacteria; phylum Pseudomonadota; class Alphaproteobacteria; order Geminicoccales; family Geminicoccaceae; genus JANQPX01. The sequence continues at coordinate 286,752 of JBCCUL010000008.1, forward strand.
GCGCATCGAGGATGTGCGCGGCCTGCGCGCTCACCAGTTCATTGAAGACGCCGGCCCGCTCGCCCATCCGGTGCGGCCGGAAAGCTATGTCGAGATCAATAATTTTTACACGACGACGATCTACGAGAAGGGTGCTGAAGTCGTCCGCATGATCCATACGCTGATCGGCGAAGACGCCTTTCAGGAAGGCATGCGCATCTATGTCGAGCGCCACGACAATCAGGCGGTCACCTGCGAGGACTTCATCAAGGCGATGGAGGCGGGTTCCGGCCGCGATCTCGCCACCTTCCGCCGCTGGTACAGCCAGGCCGGCACGCCACGACTTTCCATCGAGGATGACTTCGATGCAGCGAACGGCCAGTACAGGCTGACCGTCCGCCAATCGACGCCGGCCACACCCGGCCAGCCAGAAAAAGCCCCGCAGCACATCCCGCTCGCCCTCGGCCTCCTCGGTCCCGATGGGCGGGACGTCCCGATAACGCTGGCTGGCGAGTCCATGCCCGGATTGACCACCAGGGTCCTGGAGCTGACGGACGCCGAGGCCACCTTCACCTTTGAAGGCCTCAGCGAAAAACCGGTCCCCTCCCTGCCCCGCGGCTTCTCCGCCCCGGTGATCGTCGGCGGCGAGCCGGAGCCCGAAAAACTCCGTTTTCTCATGGCCCACGACAGCGACAGTTTCGTCCGCTGGAACGCCGCCCAGACCTACGCGACCTCATTGATCCTGGACGGGGCCGACGCGGCCCAGCGTTCACTGGACCTCGGATTGCGGGAAGCATTTGAGGCTGTCCTCGATGACGAGAAGCTGGAGCATGCCTTCGTAGCACTGATGCTCACCCTTCCGGCAGAGAGCTATATCGCCCAGCAAATGAGCCCCATCGACGTGGACGGCATTCATGCTGCGCGCCGCACGCTTCGCGCCGGCCTCGGCCGTGAGCTGTCCGGCCGTTGGCTCGATCTTTATCACAGGCTCGGCAGCAACGAACCCTATCGCTTCGACGGCCCTTCCATGGGCAGGCGCTCATTGAAGAACCTTGCGCTGGGTTACTTGATGGCAGCCGACAATGAGGAAGGCCGGGCGCTTTGCCAGGCGCAGTTCGAGCAGGCCGACAACATGACGGATGTGCTGGCGGCGCTTGCGCTGCTCGCCGACAGCGATCACCCCAGGCGTGGCGACGCCCTAGAGCAATTCTATGAGCGTTGGCAGAACGAAGCCCTGGTGATCGACAAATGGTTCACGCTCCAGGCCATGCCGCAGCGTCCGGACAGTCTCGACCAGGTACGCAAGCTGAAGACGCACGCCGCTTTCAAGATGACCAATCCTAACCGCGTGCGTTCGCTGATCGGCGCCTTCGCCATGGCCAATGCCACGGGCTTTCACCGCAGGGACGGTGAAGGCTATCGCTTCCTCGCCGATCAGATCATCGAGCTCGATCCCCTGAACCCGCAAATCGCCGCGCGCATCATGGGCGTCTTCGGCCGTTGGCGCCGCTATGACGACGAGCGGCAGGCATTGATGAAGGGCGAGATCGAGCGCATCCTCACAATGCCGAACCTGTCACGCAACAGCCATGAAGTCGCCACGAAGAGTTTGAGTTAAAACAACAAGCACAATACCACCAATCAATTGATATTGTGTTGATTTCCAAAATCACACGATAATGACTGTAGCAAACATTGATGTTTGCGACTTGACCCTGACTGATTTCTTGATGACTATAATTACTGTTGCGGGCTGACGTCTTTTGAATTCCAGAAGAACAGGTCCATCCTGCTCGACCCATCATTGATGCGTCGGGTTGAACTGCTTTTTTCTGAACTTGCACTCGTCAGCATCGCCGGAAAAAAGCCGGTGCGATCGACATATTGCGAAGGAAGAACGAAGAATGGTCACCGATATCGAACAGGTGCGTGGGGAGGTTGGACCCAGGATCGAGTATCTGGAGCCTAAGGATCTGCCGGTCATGCGTGCAGAGGGTATCAGGACGGTCTACGTCCTGAAGGAAAAGATCATCGAGCACCATCACACAGGCTGGGGCTTTTCCGCCTTTAACGAGTTCATGAACAAGGCCCTTGCCACCGTCGCCTTCGTCTGCATCGGCGGCCTGGCGCTCGCCATGCTGATCGCAGCCTACGCGGTGGTCTCAAGGCTTTAGCACCCCACCGACACTGCCTGGATCAGCAGACGGGAATGGCCATTCACTTGGTGTTCACGTCATTTCTGCCACTCATGACGACCTTGTTTCGCTAATGACGATCAAAGGTCGCATGAGATGTTCATTGCGCATGCCCCGGCAGGTTATATTGCCGCAAAATTCGCTCAGAAAACGATCTCTAAGAATGAATTCGAGACAAAGCTGATACTGGCATGCGGTATGTTCTTTTCGATATTGCCTGATTTTGACATGATATATTTTTACACCATCGACAATCGGCAAAACCTCCACCATTCCTATTGGACACATATTCCAGTTTTTTGGATATCCTGTTCACTACTTGTATTTCTGGTTTCTATGCTTTTCAGAAGCCGAACGATTTACCTATGCGGCCTTATGCTCATGCTGGCAACCATGGTTCACCTGATACTCGACTCTGTCGCCGGCGGTATCCTTTGGCTCTACCCTATCGACTCGACGGCTTACACGCTGATCGATGTGCCTGCGCAATATGGCCATTGGATCTTGAATTTCGTCTTTCACTGGAGCTTTCTTCTCGAGCTTGGAATTCTCGCATTAGCCGTCATCGTGTTTCTTCGCAGAAATGAGCCTATACAGACGTCTCCAGGAAGAACCAAAGCTGAGACATAGCGCCTTGTCGGTCCAGCTGGGCCTTTCCGTCGCAGATCATCCAGCCCCTACTAGAGCTTTTCCCGAACAGGTGGAACCACCTGTTCGATAAGGAAATGCGGCGAAACAATGAGATAGAGCGTGTATGCCGATCACACCTGATCGGGATCCGCTCTAGACGCCCACCAGCAACACCAAAATCCCGAGCGTCACCAGCGCTATCCCGATCAACTCGAGCCGATTGCTGCGCTCGCCGAAAACGAAATAGGAGGCAGCAAAGGTGAAAATCAACTCGACCTGGCCGAGCGCGCGGACATAGGCGGCGTTCTGGATCGTCATGGCGGTGAACCAGCCGGCTGACGCCAGCATGCCGCTGAGGCCGACCAGCGACGAGACGCGCCAGGAGTGCAGCACGGCCGTGATCTGACCAGGCTCGCGCCAGCGCATGTAGATCGCCATAAGCAGCGTCTGGAATGTCGTCACGGCCGCCAGCGTGAACGCAGCCTGCATCAAGAAGCCCTCGCCGCCGAGCGAAAGAGAAGCCGCGCGATAGGAAACGGCGGAGATGCCGAAACAGGCGCCTGATGCGATGCCGATCAACGCCGTGCGATCCGTCAGACTGCCGAGAATCCCGCCCAGACCCTTCGGCGCCCGAGCCGACGAAATGGCGAAGACGCCGGCAAGGCTGATCAGGATGGCGATCAACGCGGAAGTCGTCAGGTGATCGCCAAGTATGAAGAGCCCGAAGATGGCGGTCTGAATGGTTTCGGTCTTGGAGAAGGTCGTGCCGACCGCAAAGTTCCTAAAGGAGAAGAGATAGACCAGGAGCGCCGTCGCCAGAATCTGACCGATACCGCCGATCATCATATAGCCGAAAAAGACCACATTCGGCGGCGGCAGGTCGAGCCCGCCTAGTGTGGACAAGAGAGAGACGTAGAGGATGGCGAGCGGGGCTGCGTAGGCGAAACGCGAAAACGTGGCGCCTGATGTACTGAGACTACCCTTTAGATGTTTCTGCAATGCCGAGCGCAGGTTCTGCAGGAACGCCGCCGCCAGCGTAATCGGTATCCAAAGTTCCATCTTTTTTGTGACTTGCCTGTGACGGCGACGATGTCGGCCTACCTTTTGTCAACGCTGTCGACCGCGTCGACCGGACGGTGGACGGGAATGACGTAGGGACCTTCGGGAATGACGGCGAGACGACGTTCGCCGCTTGCAGCGAGACTTGCCTCGATCGCGGCGTTCAGATCATCCGTACGCTCGACACCGGTAAGATCGCGGTCCGCATCGGACAGACCTTCAGTGTAGAGGTGGATGCGGCCCCTACGCATCGGCTTCAGTTGCATTTGGCTTTGCCATTCATCGATATCGGCAAAGCGCTTCTTCGAGATCGCTTCGAAGAAGCCATCGACGCCCTGCTGGACTAGCCTGCGCTGCGCATCGACGAATTCCGGCGAGCCCATGCCCTCGGAGCAGGCGGATGCGATGATCAGATCGCCGCCTTGTTCCAGAATATCGATCGGGCCGACCATGCCCTTCACGGTCTGATAATAGGTCTTGTCCAGCGGATAGCCGGCTGCAGTGGTCACCACGGTCTTGAAACGTTCGGACACCGGCACCTCGGCAAAGGCGCGCACCTGATCGACCGCCTCGAGATGGCTTTCGATGATCTCGCCAAAATTCACGAAGGAGAGGTTTCTGGTCTCATCGATGATGGTGTTGAGCGCGAGCGCGCCGCCCAGCATCTTCACGATTTCGAGCTGCTCCTCGTGGAGCGGATTGCCATTCAGAATGCCGTTATCGGCCGCAGGATCCGCCATGAAGCGGGCGCTATGAAAGGTGGTGATGGTATCCTTGTGGGCGACGCCTGGTGCGATCACCTTGCGACCGCCGGAATAGCCCGCCATGAAGTGGGGCTCCACCAGCCCCGTCGCGATCTTCAGATCCGCAGCTACCAGCCGATGGTCGAGTTTCACCGGCGTACCACGGGTCGGCGTGATACCGAGATCGAGATGCGCGGCATCGTCGCGGGCGAAATGGTTCGCGACCGTCACGGTATCGAGAACCCAGGGATCGCCTACAAGCTCAGCGAGTTCCTCGCCCTGATTCGGTCGATGCAGGCCGGTTGCCACCAAGACCGTGATGTCCTGGGACGACAGGCCCGCCGTCATGAGCGTTTCGATCATGGGACGGAGGAAGAGATGATTGGGAACCGGCCGGGTGATGTCGCAGATCAGGATGCAGGCGGTTTTCTTGCCTCTCGCCAATTCGACGAGCGGCGGCGAGCCGATCGGGTTTGACATGGCTTCGCGCACCGCATCAACCGGTGACGGCAGCATCGGCATGTCAGGCTTTCGGATCACGCTGACGTCGAGGTCATCCGGAAGATCGAGCGTCAGCCCCTCTTTTCCGTAGTTCAGATCGATCCGCATCGGCCCTCTCATCGCCTGCAAACAGCCAGCGGCAAAGATGGCATGGCTGGCGTCCTTCAGCCAGTGGTCTGATCGCTGCCGAGGCTCCGCTGCATGATCACGGTATTCAAAAAGCGGCCGAACTTGAAGCCGACGTCGCGAAGGGTGCCGACATGACGAAAGCCGGCCTTCTCATGCACGCGGATCGAGCCCAGATTGTCACTGTCGCCGACCACCCCGACCATCTCCCGTTTGCCCGCCGCGCGGCACTCGGCGATCAACCTGTCCAGAAGGGCTGATCCGATCCCAAGACGCTGATGAGTCCTGGCGACGTAGATCGAGGTTTCGACGGTGAGACCGTAGGCGGGGCGGGTTCGATAGGGTGCGGCATAGGCATAACCGCCAACCACGCTATCGACATCAGCGATCAGATAAGGAAGCCCGGCGGCAAGCACCGCCTGATAGCGCCGTTCTATCTCGCTGACGTCCGGCGGTTCGGTTTCAAAGGAAGCGGTCTTCTCCAGCACCTCGAGGGCATAGATCGCCTGGACAGCCTCAAGATCGGATGGCTTTGCGGATCTGATCAGCATGGCTTGCCCCTCCGAGCATGACGATCAAGAACGTCAATGCCTTTAGAATGCAGCAACAATGACGTGATGGTCAGCTTATGCTGATTTCAGCAAGTTCAGAATGCTTTTGCGGGGAACGCAGGCTCGCTTTGCGCTAACCTGATCTCTTGGATTCTAAATGAAAAAACTTCGATGGGTCTGGGTGACGGGTCCAGTGAGATAATGGTGGCCATCGGCTCACTGGACCAACGTTCAACCCTGTTCGACGACGTCTCGCCAAGGCCTGAACGAAAACCTGGCCAACACGCCGGCCCGGCAATGAACTGGGGGCGAGGACGAGAAAAAAAGGCTGCCGATCGTCGTCAATCCGGCAGCCGGTTGGCTGATGCTAGTTCAGCGCGTCACGAAGCTGCTTGCCGGCCTTGAACTTCGGCAGCTTGGAAGCCGGGATCTTGATCGGCTCACCGGTGCGCGGATTGCGCCCTTGAGAGGCGTTGCGCTGAGCGACGCTATAGGTACCGAAGCCAACCAGGCGAACCTCGTCGTTGCGCTTAAGGGCATCGGTGATGCCTTCGAGAGTCGCATCGACAACCTTGCCGACATCGGTCTTGGACATGCCGCACTTGTCGGCGATTTCAGCAACCAGATCGTTTTTGTTCACAGTCTCACCCCTTTAACATTGGAGTAGGGTTCTGGAGCAATCTCCAGCAAGTCGGGCGTAACCTAAGTCCGCCGCAACCGGGCCGTCAACGCCTTTGCGCCAAAGAAAACGGCTTTTTCCGCCTTTGCCGGAAGATTTCTGTGGATCTTTTCGCGTAATTCGCTAGTTCGGCAGCTGAGTAGGCGGCACGGTCGGATCCTCGGCAGCAGCGCCCGGCACAGCGTCGGCCTCCACCTCGGTCCATTCGACAGGCTCCGGCTGCCTGACAAGCGCCTGCCTGAGCACCTCGTCAACCTCGCTGACGGGGATAATCTTCAGGCCTTTTTTCACATTGTCAGGAATATCAGCCAGATCCTTCTCATTTTCCTTCGGGATGAGCACCATCTTGATACCGCCTCTGAGCGCCGCCAGAAGCTTCTCCTTCAGCCCGCCGATCGGCAGAACACGACCGCGCAAGGTGATCTCGCCAGTCATGGCAAGGTTCGCCTTGACCGGAATTTTGGTCAGCACCGAAACGATCGAGGTGACCATCGCCACGCCCGCAGAAGGCCCATCCTTGGGGGTCGCGCCTTCGGGCACGTGAACATGGATATCCATCTTGTCGAACCGCGGCGGCAGGATGCCGAGATCCACCGACCGTGAGCGCACATAGCTCTTGGCCGCCTGCACCGATTCGGTCATGACGTCGCCGAGCTTTCCGGTGGTGGTCATGCGCCCCTTGCCGGGCATGGTGACCGCCTCGATCGACAAAAGCTCGCCGCCGACCTCGGTCCAGGCAAGACCCGTGGTGATGCCGACCTGGTCATCATGTTCCGCCTCGCCGAAGCGGTATTTGGCAACGCCGGCATATTTCTCGAGATTGCGCTTGGTGACCCGGATCTTGTCCTTTTTGTCGACCAGCAGCTCTTTCGCCGCCTTACGGACCAGACCGGCGATCTCGCGCTCGAAATTGCGAACGCCCGCCTCACGCGTATAGAGCCTGATCACCGACAGAAGCGCGTCATCGGTGATCGACCACTCCTCCGCCTTGACGCCATGGGCTTCAAGCTGCTTTCGAATCAGATGCCGCTTGGCGATCTCCAGTTTCTCGTCTTCCGTATAGCCGGGGATACGGATCACCTCGAGCCGGTCGAGAAGCGGCTGGGGCATGCGCAGCGTGTTCGCGGTGCAGACGAACATCACATCGGAAAGATCGTAGTCGACCTCAAGATAGTGATCGTTAAAACTGCCGTTTTGCTCTGGATCCAGGACTTCAAGCAGCGCCGATGACGGGTCGCCGCGGAAATCCGAGCCCATCTTGTCGAGTTCGTCGAGCATGAAGAGCGCGTTGGATGTCTTCGCCTTCTTCATCGACTGAATGACCTTGCCCGGCATCGAGCCGATATAGGTGCGCCGGTGGCCGCGGATCTCGGCCTCGTCACGGACGCCGCCCAGGCTAAAACGAACGAAGTTACGGCCGGTGGCGCGCGCCAGCGACTTGCCGAGCGACGTCTTGCCCACGCCCGGAGGGCCGACAAGGCATAGGATCGGGCCGCGCATCTTGTCGACGCGCTGTTGCACCGCGAGATATTCGACGATGCGCTCCTTGACCTTCTCCAGGCCGAAATGATCCTCATCGAGGATCTCCTCGGCGCGGATGATGTCCTTGGAGATCTTGGAACGCTTCTTCCAGGGAATCGACAGCATCCAGTCGAGATAGTTGCGCACCACCGTCGCTTCGGCCGACATCGGGCTCATGCTTCTGAGCTTCTTGACCTCGGTCAGGCATTTTTCGCGCGCTTCCTTGGAGAGCTTGGTTTTCTTGATCTTCTCCTCGAGCTCGGACACCTCGTCCTTGCCGTCTTCGAGCTCACCCAGCTCCTTCTGAATGGCCTTCATCTGCTCATTCAGATAATACTCGCGCTGGGTCTTTTCCATTTGACGCTTGACGCGCGAGCGGATGCGCTTTTCGACCTGCAGAACGGAAATTTCACTTTCCATAAACCCATAGAGCCGCTCAAGCCGATCGGCGAGCGACGAGGTTTCCAAAAGGTCCTGCTTGTCGGAGATCTTGAGCGAAAGATGGGCGGCAACCGTGTCGGCGAGCTTGCCGGGATCGTCGATCTGACTGAGCGAGACCAGCACCTCTGGCGGCACTTTTTTGTTGAGCTTCACATATTGTTCGAACTGCGAAACCACGGTGCGGCCAAGCGCTTCGAGTTCACGCGGATCTGAGTCAGCCTCCGGCAGCAATTCGGCCTCGGCCTGGAAAAACTTTGGGTTCTCGATGAAATCGCTGATTTCCGCGCGCGCATTGCCCTCGACCAGCACCTTGACGGTGCCATCAGGCAGTTTCAGAAGCTGCAACACACTGGAAACCGTGCCGACCCGATAGATGTCGTCGGTGCCGGGATCATCCTGACCGGCGTTCTTCTGCGCCACCAGCAGGATCTGCTTGTCGTCGCGCATGACCTCTTCCAGCGCACGGATCGATTTTTCGCGGCCAACGAAGAGCGGTACGATCATGTGAGGGAAAACGACAATGTCGCGAAGCGGAAGAACCGGGAACAACGATGTTTTGGGCTGATCAATCATCATGTCTCACCAAAAAGGCGCTTCAGCATGAACCGCTCGGTCATCAAAGGCTTCGATAAGGGATCGAAGCCGTTTCTTCGAGACGGGGATCTGGTCCTCCGCCTCGAAGTGCAGATGGCCTTCGACATGCCAGGTTTCAACCTCTTGACAGACGGCCGATGCGAACCAGAACGGCATCATCCCAGAGGCTCATTAACAAAAAAAAGCAGCAAAAAATGTCCGACCTGGCTATGAGGCCGATTCGACATCTTCGGCGCGGTCGGCATAGATCATCAACGGCTTTCCGGTATTGCCGACGACATCCTTGTTGATGACGACCTCTTCGACGCCGTGCAGGCCTGGCAGATCGAACATGGTCTCGAGCAGGATGGTTTCCATGATCGAGCGCAGGCCGCGGGCGCCGGTTTTCCGCTCAATCGCCTTGTTGGCGATCGCGGACAGCGCGTCGTCGGTCATGCTGAGGCGCACATCCTCCATCTCGAACAGCTTCTGATACTGCTTGACCAGCGCGTTCTTCGGCGCCGTCAGGATCTGCACCAGCGCCGCCTCGTCGAGGTCGGTCAGCGTCGCCACCACCGGCAGACGGCCGACAAATTCGGGGATCAGGCCGAATTTCAAGAGGTCGTCCGGCTCGACATCGCCCAGCAATTC
>JBCCUL010000009.1:0-1195 GCA_039197065.1 Pseudomonadota bacterium
AGACGGGATCAGAAGACCCGCGTCGTGACATTTTCGAGAGACGGCACGAGAGAGTTCGAGCGTCTGTTCGCCGTGGTCTGACGATGACGATCTCAGTCTCTTGGCTTCAAGTCTGACATTGAGCAAATGGCGGCTTTGTCCGCATCCCCGCCTTTGCAAGCTGCCTCGCTTGTGTCCAAACATGGCACAAAGGTGAAGACACACCTGTTCCCGCAATCCGCCGAAAAGCGGCCTCTATGACCGCAAGGGCTCGATCAGCTCGGCGTCATTGTTCCGTACATTCCCTACGCGCTTGTCAACGGGGAAAGCCTCCAGCCGTTCCGGCGGACACGGCCTCAGCACCTCGGCGGGATCGGCGTCCAGATCGAGCCAGCGATCATGGTCGTCGGCGCCGAGGATCACCGGCATGCGGTTGGGAGGCGCTTGTCGAGAAATGATCAACAGCCCTCAGGTAATGAAGAACTCCCAGGTTCGACCTCCCATATGTTGCAGACCGACTTTATCTCCTTTTGGGCACCAGATTCCGAGCGCATGTATCCGAGGACACCAGTCATAGCCAGCGCAAGAATGGCAAGTGTCGAAATGAGCTTGGTCGGCATGGCGACGCCCTATCAGCTATCCGTGAATTCATCAAACGAAGGAATTGGGTTGCACCCGAGATCGCTGTCGATCGCTGAACTGCTGTATATGTCTTCGGACCCGAGCGTAAGCACAGAGGCTAAGAGAGATTCGTCCTGGAGAGGCCTCGTTTCCAAGCTCGCGATTAACTCAATGAACACCTCATCATCTGGCAGGCCGTCCGGCGACATCAGGTCAAATTCGATTTCTGCGCGTTCGATAGCCAATCGGGTTTCTCTGTCGATGATGCCGTCAGGTTGCCCTGTGATTTCGCCCCGATCGAAGAAGATGATCTGCAGAGGCAGAATCATGTCCTTGTGCTTCAACAAGTATTCCAAGATCCTGCAAAGCGCTTGAGATGCACGGCCTGAAGATTCGAGGCCGAAAATGTACTCCGCCTCGCTAATCGCGCTTCTTGTTTCTTCAGTTCGAATGCCGTCGGGTCGACCATCATAGAGACCATTCAGCGCGAGCCCATTTTGAACGGCCGCAGTGATACCACCGATGCCCAGTGCGGGTTTTTCGTGCCATGGGTTGGGGGGCTCATCGGACGAACCAAGGTTGATGTGAAATGCCA
>JBCCUL010000010.1:0-43745 GCA_039197065.1 Pseudomonadota bacterium
ATTCGAATTGTACGTCCTTCAGATATCCATCCTGTTTCAGGATGGGTTGAAGATGAACGATGAGTATTCGCGAGGCCTGGCGGCATGCGTCCATTGTGCGCATAGGAATTGCATCGGTGACCGTGTTGCCACTGGCCATCAGCCAAAGCGTAATCAACTTCGCAGCCATCAGCCTTCGACCCCATCTTGTTCGTCGTTGGTCACCCTGACGACGTTGACTGTCGCGCATTTACCATCGCGATCTTCCTCACCGGGACAGTCTCGGACGTAGATCTTGGCGTCTTCAGGCTCACAGATTACGTGACCACCCGTAGGACAATCGTCTATTCCATAGGCGATGGAAATGAACTCCCGAATCATACTACATTCTCCCGTTGAGCGCGCTTTGATTGCTATTAATTATTGTATTTTTGATTGAATAACTGATAACGGCGCTAGAGGGCCTGCGCAACCGATCTTGATGAAATTAATGGAAAATTGATGTCGGATCGAATTTGAGCACGGGTCACTTCCGTCGAAACCAAATGTTCTACGTTGGAAGGCGCTAAAGCTATCCTTGAATACGGTTTTTCTCGGACGATCATGGAATGATCGATGAGTTTGTCTCAAAGTGAGACAATCTGCTCGAGATCTGGAATCGGATGGAGTGGTCAGGCACCACAAAGAGAGAGGCCCGAGATGTGAGGATCGCCTCGGGCCCAGTCGGGAGGTTCGCATCACATCGGGAAGTCGGCACACTACAGCGCAAAGGTTAGCGAACCGCTAAGAGCTCCGGCGCCATATTTGGATGGGCCAACGTTCCGCAGTCCGAATTTAGAGCTCTGCCTCAGCACTGCCTAACCACGCCCCGTTCAGAAAACGATAATTTGCGTCGACTTGGGCCTTACTCCCTTGCCGCACCTTCGTGATAGAAGGGGTCGTTTCTTTGCAGAGGGAGATAGCGTCATCGGTGAACGTATATCGACAGTCATCTTCCTTGCGCTGCTCCTGTCAGCCTGCAGCGGAAAGCCATCATGGCTACCCAGTAGCAATCATGCCCTCAACGCCGCTTATCGGGCCGCGGTCGATCCTGCGACATGGCTGCCTGCAGCCGGTGCAGTTGCCTTCGGAGTAACAGGTCTGGACGATAACGTTGCAGACTGGGCGTCGGACGAGACGCCGCTCTTTGGCAACAAGGAGCGAGCCTCCGACGCCAGCGATCATCTCCGCGACGGCCTTTTGTTGGGCACGGCAGCAACCGCGATGTTTGCGCCAGTCAATGGTGCTTATCGCGAGTTTCCAGGGCGCCGGCTCGCCGCCAATGCTCTGGCCATCGTCAGTTCGGAGGAATCGGTCAAAGGCCTGAAAGATCTGGTTGGTAGGGAAAGACCGGATGAAAGCAATGACAAGAGTTTTCCCTCTGGCCATACGATCAAGGCCGTGACATCTGCAACCCTGATCCGCCGAAATCTTGCTTCTTCAACCCAGCCCTCGAGGTTCCGCACCAGCTTCAACGCCGCCGTGATCAGCGCGGGCGTTCTGACCGGATGGGCGAGGATTGAAGCCGACAAGCATTATCCATCTGATGTGCTGACGTCTGTCTCACTGGGCAATTTCTTCGCCCAGTTCTTCTATCGAGCCGTCGTCGATGATGAAGGTGCGTCAGCAGTCCAAGTCGCGGTCGAACCCGACCGTCTGATACTGACCTTCGGCAAGACCTTCTGATATAGCCAACTCGATGCCGAACAGCGGCAAGGCTGCGATCGATGCGATCAGGCATAGGGGCAGGATGTGCATGTCGCCATGGTAGACGCGGTATGGTTAACGGGATGTTAAAGGCGGCGACGCTGTCCTCACACTCTCGCAGCATCGATCCACGGCGGCCAATATAGGCAACTATATATCAAAACATCACTGGCATTAGAGAAACAAAAGGTTGATCTCTACGCCGTGTTGGAGGTTTATTCCAGTTTGGCACATTTTTCGAAATGGGGCCCAACAATGTCAAAAACTGCCGCCTCGATCGCCGTCGCCTTTGTCATCATGCTGACGAGCATGACAGCCACTGCACAGGAAAGCGCAACGCCCGAAGATGTTGCGATCGCGCAAGGCCTGCTGACGCGGCTGGGCTTCGATCCAGGACCAGTAAACGGCGTCAACAGCGATCGGACGAACCAAGCCATCCAAACGTTCCATGAGGTGCAAGGCATTGATTTGCCGCCTGGTGAGAGTGAGCTGCTATCGGCGATCGCGGTCAAGAACCTCATGACGGCTTTCGTCGGGCAATTGATGGAACCGCCGGAGTCCACATCAGACCTATTTCATGCGGCAACGGCAGGTGATGGCGACGCCGCCATTGAACTCGGCTTCATGTATTTCCAGGGCAATTCGGTCGCCGAAGATCCGATGCTGGCCTATCTTTGGTGGACCGTTGCCGAGAGCACCGGCACATCACGGGTCCTCAACCTGAAAGACTGGATCAAATCGTCCGGTAAGATCAGTGATCACGAAATCACCTGTGCCCGAAGACTCGTCGTGCTGCTCAGCGACGCTGTGCGCAGCCGATGACGACTCCTCTCAACCACGGTGGCTAAGGTTCCAAATCGCAGTCATATTGGCAGCGGACTCGCCTTAAGATCTCCACCAAGCTGATCTTGGGTGGCACTGGCTCCAGATGTCCTTCGCCGAAAGACAGATCCCTCTCGGAATAGCCATGTACGATTCCTTGCCGATTGCGGTGGCAATGTAGGCCGATCGGCCCAAGGGTTAAGGATGGAGGCGCAGGAGTCCTCTTCCTGTGCTCGAGAAAAGGAAGTCCTCATGATCAACACCGAAGTGATCAAACCTGTTCTCATGGGCGCCGTTGGTGGCGCTGTAGCGCTTGCCATTGTCGGTTTCAGTTGGGGTGGCTGGGTCACCGGCGGCACGGCCGAGGCAATGGCCAAGAAACAAGCAAAGTCCGCGACTGTAGCGGCGCTGGCGCCGATCTGTGCAGCCAGGTTCCAGGCCGACGCTGGATTCGATGCTAAGCTGACCGAGCTCAATGAAACGCGGTCCTATCAGCGTTCTGCTTTCATCGAGAAAGGCGGATGGGCGACGATGCCTGGAAGCGAGAAGGGCGATCGCGATGTCGCGAAGGCCTGCGCTGATATGATCATTGAAATGGCCGAAGCCTGATCTGAGCGGCTAAGCGAGAAAGGCAGGCCCTGCGCCGTGATGCGTGGGGCCTGTCGCTATTCGCCCAAGCATACGCGCTGGGCGCTGTCCCAAAGCCGGCGACAGCCATCCACTCAACAGCGCCGCCTCGGGGCGATGATGCGCTGCTGGTGATGGTGGTGGAGGGTAGAGGGAGCATGAGCTGATGGACGCCTTGTCCATCCCTGAATCTGCGCAAAGCACTCAAGAGGCTATAACCGGACATCGCAACGCCAGAGCCAGTGATTTGTTGCCCCAGCTGCTGCCCCAGCACAGGAAGCAAAATTACCTTCCGTGCTAACCCATTGAAATGATGGTGCCGGCGGCAGGACTTGAACCCGCAACCTCCCGCTTACAAGGCGGATGCTCTACCAGTTGAGCTACGCCGGCTTGGCGTTCTTCGCGTTTTATGTGGGTTGGTAAGCGAATGCAAGCTTGTTCAAGCGTCAGTTGTCACCATCGCTTGATGCTGCCCTGGCATCCACTTCCACCAGCTGCTCATCGCGCAATCGGTAGCCGGTCTTTTCCGAGGCCGAGCCGTCCGCGTCGGGCAGGGTCAGCCAGATGACGCCCTTATCGATCTCCTCGACCCGCGCCTGCGCCGGTGGCGGGCCGACGTCGGTCAGGAGCTTGACGCTGGCCAGTTCGTAGCTGCCATCCGCGACCAGATAGCTCATCAGATATTGGCGATAGGCGGCCTGATCGGATTGATAGGCCAGAAACACCACCGCATCGTCGCTGCCGTCATCATTCAGATCGCCACGCGCCGCGATCTCGATATCCGGCTCGACCTCCATCCACTCGCTGATGCGTTCAGCGTCCGCGGTAACCACGGCCTCGAGGCTTGTATCGGCGGCCGGAGACGGCGAGGCGGCGACCTCGTCCTCAACTTCGGCCTGGCTTTCCGGAGCGATGGATCGCGCAACAGGCACGGCGGCTGGCTCCACCGCGGCCGTTTGCGGTTCCTCGGCACCGCAGTTCCAGCCTTCGCTGACCCATTTCTCGACGATCGTCTCCAGCCTGCGCGGGCAGAAGGTGGCGTCATGTTCCGCGCGCCAGAGAAGCTGGCCTTCCTTGGTCTGATCGCCATCCGACCAGTAGATCAGCTCGCATGGCCTGCCGGTGTTGGGGTTCTCGACCTCGACATTGATGCTGCGCACGTTGTCGCCCTGGCGGCATTGGCGGGTGGACAGGACGACCCTGCCACCGTCGGCTAGGGGTTCGTCGCTGACGCTGTCTGAGGGGCTTTCCTCACGGGCCTCGGCCTGCTGCTGGGGGATCGCGGCGGGCGCATTCGCATCTCTGACGACGTTCTGATCGGACGTCTTTTCGCAGGTCCAGCCGTCCTGTTCGAGTTCGCTCCTGGTTCTTTCGATGCGTGAAGGACAATAGGCGCGATCAAACTGCGCGCTGTAGAGCAGGGCGCGTTCACCGCGATCGTCTTCGGCGATCACATCGCAAGGAAGGGTATGTCCAGCCTTCTTGACCTCGACGGCGATGCGCAGGGATGAATCAAGTTTGCGGCATTGATATTCAGCCGCCGCGGCTTCTCCGGCCGCCCATGCCGTCACGCAAGATGCGAGAAGCAGCGTTCTGAAAATCGAAGACATTCAAGACCTCGTGTTCGCATATACCCTACCGATACAGGGAGGAATCAGCTGCATAGCACAGTTTTTTCGACGAATCGACTAAGGAAGCCAGGGAAACGGGACGCCGGACGGCAATCCCGAAACGAAAAAGAGGCGGCAGAAGCCGCCTCGTTCTCTTCAGCCTGACGTCAGGTCAGATCAGCTGTCGCCCTTCATCTGATAGGCCGTGCCCCAGCCCCAGGCGCCAGAGCCGAAGCCGCGGGCGACGACGCGCTCGCGGTAGATGTCGGAGAGCACGTCGCCGTCACCGCCCAGGAGCGCCTTGGTGGCGCACATTTCGGCACAGAGCGGCAGCTTGCCCTCGGCGAGACGATTGCGGCCATATTTCGAGAACTCCTCGGACGAGTTGTTCTCTTCAGGACCGCCCGCGCAAAACGTGCACTTGTCCATCTTGCCTCTAGAGCCGTAATTGCCGGCCTGCGGGAACTGCGGCGCGCCGAACGGGCAGGCGTAGAAGCAGTAGCCACAGCCGATGCAGAGGTCCTTGGAGTGGAGAACCACACCCTCGTCGGTCTGATAGAAGCAGTCCACCGGGCAGACGGCCATGCAGGGCGCGTCCGAGCAGTGCATGCAGGCGACCGAGATCGAGCGCTCGCCCGGCTCGCCGTCATTGATGGTGACGACGCGCCGCCGGTTGATGCCCCAGGGCACCTCGTTCTCGTTCTTGCAGGCGGTGACGCAGGCATTGCACTCGATGCAGCGCTCGGCGTCGCAAAGGAATCGCATTCTTGCACCCATGGTCTAGCTCCCTTACGCCGCTTCGATTCGGCAAAGCGTGGTCTTGGTTTCCTGCATGTTGGTCACCGAGTCGTACCCATACGTGCCAACCGTGTTCGAGGCCTCGCCCAGGACATAGGGATCGGCGCCGCTCGGATATTTGTGACGCTGGTCCTCGCCCTGGAAATGGCCGCCGAAGTGGAAGGGCATGAAGGCAACGCCTCTGCCGACCCGCTCGGTCACCATGGCCATGACCTTGACCTTGGAGCCTTCGGGCGAATGCACCCACATCATCTGGCCGTCCCGGATGCCGGCGGAGTTGGCATCGAAGGGGTTGAGCTCACAGAACATGTCCTGCTGCAGCTCGGCGAGCCACGGGTTGGAGCGGGTCTCGTCGCCGCCGCCCTCATATTCGACCAGGCGGCCGGATGTGAGGATGATCGGGAACTCGGTCGAGAAGTCCTGCTCCTGGATCGAGGCGTAGCGGGTCGGCAAGCGGTACATCTGCCGGTCCTCATAGGTCGGGTAGTCCTCGACCAGATCGCGCCTCGGCGTGTAGAGGGGCTCCCGGTGCAGCGGAACGGGGTCCGGGAAGTTCCAGACTACGCAGCGCGCCTTGGCGTTGCCGAAGGGGGCGCATTCATGCTCGATCGCGACCCGCTGGATGCCGCCCGAAAGGTCGGTCTTCCAGTTGGTCTTGTCGCCGGCGACCGCTTCGATCGAGGCGCGCTCCTCGTCGGTGAGATCACCGTCCCAGCCAAGCTCCTTCAGCATGGCCATGGTGAACTCGGGATAGCCGTCCTCGATCTCCGAGCCTTCGCTGAACGAGCCCTCGGCGAGGAGGTTGTCGCCATCCCGCTCGACGCCGAAGCGTGCGCGGAAGGTGAGGCCGCCTTCGGAGACCGGCTTCGAGGTGTCGTAAAGGTTCGGCGTGCCGGGATGGCCCATCTCGGGGGTGCCCCAGCAGGGCCAGGGCAGGCCGAAATACTCGCCGTCGCAGGGACCGCCGACCGCAAGGAGGGTGGTCTTGTCGAAGGTGTGCTGATTTTCCATGTGCAGCTTCAGGCGCTCCGGCGAGTGGCCGGTATAGCCGATGGTCCACATGCCGCTGTTGATCTCGCGGAGCGTGTCCTCGACCGAGGGCGAGCCGTTTTCGACCGGGATATTCTTGAACATCTCGTCCGCGAAACCGAACTTCTCGGCGAAGGCGTAGATGATGTCCTGATCCGGCCGGCTTTCGAACAGCGGATCGACCACCGTCTCCCGCCACTGGATCGAGCGGTTGGACGCGGTCACCGAGCCGTAGGTCTCGAACTGTGTGCAGGCCGGCAGCAGGTAGCAGCCGTCCTGACGGTCGTGGAGCACGGCGGTCATGGTGGGGTAGGGGTCGATCACCACCAACATGTCCAGCTTTTCCATCGCCGTCTTCATCTCGGGAAGACGGGTCTGGGAGTTCGGCGCGTGGCCCCAGAAGACCATGGCGCGGACATTGTCCGGCTGGTCCATATTGGCCTTGTCCTCGAGCACGCCGTCGATCCAGCGGGACACCGGCATGCCGGCGGTCTCCATCAGGTCCTTCGACTGGAACTGGCCGAGCAGATAGTCGTGCTCGACGTCCCAGACGCGCGCCCAGTGCTTCCAGGAGCCTTCCTTCAGGCCGTAATAGCCGGGCAGGGTGTGGGAGAGCACGCCGAGGTCGGTGGCGCCCTGGACGTTGTCGTGGCCGCGGAAGATGTTGGTGCCGCCGCCCGACTTGCCCATGTTGCCGAGTGCGAGCTGCAGCACGCAGTAGGCGCGGGTGTTGTTGTTGCCGTTGGTGTGCTGGGTGCCGCCCATGCACCAGATGACGGTGCCGGGGCGGTTGTTGGCGAGGGTGCGGGCGACGCGCTTCAGCTGGGAGCCGGGTGCGCCGGTAACGCGCTCGACCTCCTCAGGCGTCCACTTCTTCACCTCTTCCTTGATCTGGTCCATGCCCCAGACGCGCTGGTTGATGAACTGCTGGTCTTCCCACTCATTGTCGAAGATGTGCCAGAGCAGGCCCCAGACCAGCGCCACATCGGTGCCGGGACGGAAGCGCACATATTCGTCAGCATGGGCGGCCGTGCGCGTAAAGCGCGGATCGCAGACGATCAAGGGTGCGTTGTTCTGCTCCTTCGCCTTCAGCAGATGCAGAAGCGAGACCGGGTGGGCTTCCGCCGGGTTGCCGCCGATCAGGAACATCGCACGGGAATTGTGGATGTCGTTGTAGCTGTTGGTCATCGCGCCATAGCCCCAGGTGTTAGCGACACCTGCGACCGTGGTGGAGTGACAGATACGCGCCTGGTGGTCGACATTGTTCGTCCCCCAGAACGCCGCAAATTTTCTGAACAAGTAGGCCTGCTCGTTCGAGTGTTTCGCCGAACCGAGCCAGTAAACCGAGTCGGGGCCCGACTCCTCGCGGATCGACATCATGCCGTCGCCGATCTCGTTGATCGCGTCCTCCCAGGACATGCGCTCCCACTTACCGCCGACCAGCTTCATCGGGTATTTGAGCCGGCGCTCGCCATGGGCGTGCTCGCGGACCGCGGCGCCCTTGGCGCAATGGGCGCCGAGATTGAACGGGCTGTCGAAGCCGGGCTCCTGGCCGACCCAGACACCATCCTGAACCTCGGCGAGCACGGTGCAGCCGACAGAGCAATGGGTGCAGATAGACTTCTTGATCTCGACATTGGCGGCGGCCGCGGTCTGGGCCTTGGCCTTGGTCACCATCCCGCCGGACAGAACGCCGGCCGCGGCGACACCGCCCGCCGTCAGGCCGGAGCGGCGCAGAAAGGTGCGGCGATCGACTGTATGGCCAGTGGTCATACTCGCAAATGCCTTAGCCAAGTGGGACGTGCCGGCGGCACCGTTGGTTTTCTTTCTAAGCATGGTCTTCTCCAGCTTCGCCAGCGGGCGCTAGAAGCGCGCGAGATCGTAGGCTTGCTTCACATGGGCGGTTTCACGATAGCCGGCAGCTTTATCGCTCGGCGTCTCGGCCTCGGCGGGAGACGTCGAACCGAGGGCGGCTGCGGCAGCTCCGGAAGCCGCCCCGACGCTTGCAAATTTCAAGAAGTCGCGACGCTTGGCTGCCGTCGGTTTCTCGTTCTTGTCCATCTCTCCACCTCGTTCGTTTCGCCGATCCCGCGTTTCACGTTTCCTCGGCCTAACCACAATTTATCCAAAGCGACCTTAACATCCGGTTCTCTTTGCCTTCAGCCGGCTCGCTCCATCCATCAATCCTCGTCTTCGCTCAAGCCGCCATGGCGAAAGCGGTGGTTTCGATCTCCATGAACACCCGTCCGAGCGTGCCGATCGGGGTGTAAAGCGTCGCCGCCTTCGCGTTCTCCAGGTCCGTGAAGAAACGACCCGCCCAGGGCGCCATATGCTGATCGAAGAAGCGTTTCTGCTCGTCGATATCGAGCGGTTCACCGAAATCACCCATGATCAAACCGGCCATCATCTCCGAAAGCGCCGCGATGTGATCCTCGGGCTCTG
Organism: Pseudomonadota bacterium; assembly: GCA_039197065.1. Classification (GTDB taxonomy): domain Bacteria; phylum Pseudomonadota; class Alphaproteobacteria; order Geminicoccales; family Geminicoccaceae; genus JANQPX01. The sequence continues at coordinate 9,054 of JBCCUL010000010.1, forward strand.
ACGTCTCGTCCGCCCTGGCCATGCCGAGGCCGGCCATATCGCGTCGAAGAATCGCCAGCGGCTTCTCGTTCAGGAAACCGGTCATGTAGAAGGAGCCATAAGGCATGAGTTCGCCTCGGCCCATGCCGATGAACAGCTCGTGATATTCCTTGGAGGCCTTGGCTTCGTCGGTTCTTTGAGCCAAGCGCGCGAGCAAAGCCAGCGCTTGCCCGAGATCGGTATCATCGCCGGTGAAGTTCGACGCCAGCTGCAGGAGGGGGGCGTCGGGTGGCTTGGCAAGGAAGCGCGCCAGCAAACGGTATTGGCTTGCCCGAAGTTCATCTTCAGGCAGAACAACCCATGCTCGCTCCGACTTCACTCTTGATGCCGTCATCAGCCGGTCGTGCCGTCCCCTAATTGAAAACCGAGCGCTTGGCCGGAGAACCGGACACTACGCTGGATTTATTCTCGTTCTAAACTATCGCCAGAATTCGACCGTGGCAAGCATCAACCCAGGTCTCCGCTTAAGCCGCGGCCATCTGGTCCGAGTCCTAGGCAGTGAGCAAGCACTAAACCTTTAGCTTTTCAGTTGTTTGCCTTTTGCCCGCCGTCTTCGGCGTTGGGCTCGGCGTCATCCGCTTCATCAGCGATCGGCTGCTGATCGACAGGCCTTTCGGACGTTGTCATGGGGCGATCAGAGGCGTCCTCGGCCTGTTCACCTGCGTTTTCAGCCGCATTGTCCCGGTCGCGAAGAAATCCGCGGCCGACCTCGTAAGCTGTTTTCAGATGGGCGACGGTCTTGAACGATCCGGTGAGATCTTCGCCATAATCGATAAGCCCATCCAGATTGGCGAGGTCGGCTTTGACCCGCCAGAGCTTTCGAAGGGCTTTGGTTTTCAGTTCCTTCGGCACGCCGGCCTGCATGAACATGCTGAAATCCGAGCCGGGTCCGAGACTGTCGATATCGGGGAGGCTGGCCACATCGAATTCAGGCGGCTCGCCGGTCTCGTCCGTTACGGGACCGGCATCTGCAGCGGCGAGATCGCCTAGTGCCTCGGCCTCGCGCAGATCCGCTGAGACCGCCGATGGCGTCTCTTCCACTGCCTTGGCTTCGGCCTTCCGCCTCGACCAGCGACCGAGAAAGCCTCCTTCCTCTAGGGCAACCTCGGGTCGATCGTCTGCTTCTCCTTTACGCGCGACCATTGCCGCCTCCGGATCGATGGTCGGCAACGCCATTCGGCCGGCGGCTGAAACCCGCATCGTCGGGATGATAGCGCTTCCGCTTTCGCTTCTTGAAGGGTTCGTCCACATGGTGATGGTCGCAAAAGGCCTGCACCCAGGCGACGACGGCCTCCGGCATGGTCACGCCCTCGACGATATCGTCGCCGGCATCCAGATAATCCTGGGCCTGAAACGCCGATGCGGTCACCAGCAACGGGGTGAAGTCATCCTTGATCGCCGGATCGTCACTGGAGCGGAGCACCACGAAGAGCCTCGGCGGGTTGTCGTTGAGATTGGTCTTGTAGGCGAGCGTTTCCTTGCGGTGCAGCTCAAGCGGCAGGGTCGCCATATGATAATGGGTCCAGCCATCGCCGCTGAGCATCGGTTTCCTCGAGGTCACGGGCCCAGCGCCCGGCAGGACGCCGACCGGCTTCCAGACCACCTTCTGCCAGCGATTGTTCAATTCGCGCCGCTCGACCACGATCCCGACCGGCATGGAAATCAGCTTGTCCATGAATTTTATACTAATCTTATTCTAAGAAGTATGCCAGCCAATTGAAATGCTTGGCAGACGCTGCGTTAGGGATCAAGATCCTGTCCATGCTCTTGAGATCAAGGGAGGCAGTTCGTGCAACTGAGCGACATTCTCGCTGCGTCGCTTCACATGGCCTTCCCGCACATCAATCATGTCAGAACTGACGGCGGAGAACGATGGCAGCTACGAAAAAGGTCCTGGTCTGCAATTGCGAAGTCAGCATGGCGCTGGATGGGGAGGGGCTGGCCAAGGCGCTGGATCGGGATGAGCCCATCGAGGTCTACACCCAGCTTTGCCGGGCGCAGATCGAGCGCTTCAAAAAGATCGTCGGGGACGATGGCCCGATCTTAGTCGGGTGCACGCAGGAAGCGCCACTGTTCGAGGAGACCCGAGCGGAAGTCGCGTCCGACACCGAGGTGGCTTATGTCAACCTCCGCGAGCGGGCCGGCTGGTCCGATGAGAGCGCGGAGGCTGGCCCCAAGATCGCCGCCCTGATCGCCGAAGCCAGCCTCGACATTCCGGCGACGCCGAGCGTCACCATGAAGAGTGAGGGGCAATGCCTGATCTATGGCCAGGGGCAGCAGGCGCTGGATGCGGCGCGGCAACTGGCCTCCAGGCTCGCCGTCACCTTGATGTTCACCGAAGCGGACGACGCCTTTCCGCCGGATCGCATCGATATGCCGGTCTTCAAAGGTCGCATCGCAGGCGCCAGCGGCCATCTCGGGAGCTTCCAGCTCACGGTCGACGGCTTCGCCACGATGAACGTGTCCTCAAAGCCTAAGCTGACCTTCGGCCAGCCGAAGGACGGCGTCGATGCCCAGGCCGACCTTATTCTCGATCTCTCAGGCGGGGCACCTCTCTTTCCGGCCCATGAGAAGCGGGACGGCTATTTCCGGCCGGATCCCGGCAATCCCGCAGCCGTGCAGCGAGCACTCTTCGATCTCACCGACATGGTCGGCGAATTCGAAAAGCCGGTCTATGTCGATTTCAAGGCCGATCTCTGCGCCCATTCAAGAAGCCAGAAAACCGGCTGCACCCGCTGCCTGGATGTCTGCCCCGCCGCCGCGATCCAGCCGAACGGCGATGTGGTGGCGATCGACCCCTTCCTTTGCGGCGGCTGCGGCGGCTGCAACAGCGTCTGCCCCACGGGCGCCGCCGCTTATGCCTTTCCACCGGCTCAATCCGTGCTGCAACGTCTTAGAAGCCTGCTGGGCAGCTTCATCAAAGCAGGCGGCGAGGCGCCGGTGCTCCTGGTCCATGACGAAACCCATGGCACGGCGCTGATCAGCGCGGTGGCGCGAATGGGCCGGGGCCTTCCGGCGCGCGTCATTCCGTTTGCCGTCAATGAAGTGACCCAGCTCGGCCTGGACGCCATCCTCGCCGCCTTCGCCTACGGCGCCGAGCGCATGATCTTCCTGATCCCCGAAAAGCGTCGGGGCGAGATCTCCGGCCTCAAGCAACAGGGGGACTATGCCCACGCCATCCTCGACGGTCTCGGTCATGGCGGCAGGCGCATCGATCTCCTGATCGAGAGCGATCCCGATGCGCTCGAAGCAGCATTGTGGGCGGAAACGCCCGGCCGTGCGCTGCCGCACGGGGACTTCCTTCCGCTCGGCCAGAAGCGTTCGCTTTTGCGCGCCGCTCTCGACGCCCTGTACGAAAACGCGCCGGAAAAGCCCGATCGCATCGCGCTTCCGGCAGGCGCCCCCTTCGGCCGCGCCGTGGTCGATGCCGAGGGTTGCACCCTTTGCCTCGCCTGCGTCAGCGCCTGTCCAACCGGGGCCTTGTCCGACAATGCCGAGATGCCCCAGCTCCGCTTCCAGGAGGACGCCTGCGTGCAATGCGGGCTTTGCGTAAACACTTGTCCTGAAAGCGTTATTTCGCTCGAGCCGAGCCTAAGTTTCGAAGACGACGCCAGGTTGCCCGCGGTAGTCAAGGAGGAGGAACCCTTCCAGTGCATTCGCTGCGGCAAGCCATTCGGCACCAAGAGCTCGATCGAGAAGATCGTCGCCATGCTGGGCGAAAAACACTCGATGTTTCAAGACGATAGCGCGATCGACAGGATCCGCATGTGCGAGGATTGCCGAGTGGTCGTGCAGTTCGAGACCAAAGACAACCCTATGGCCGGCCCTGCCAAGGCGCCGGTGCGCACCACAGACGACTACTTACGCGAACGCGAAGAAATCGAGGCTGCGAGAAAGAAAATGAAAGACGAGGGCGAGACAGGCTAAGTCAAAAACCCATCTCGCCACTCATCTTCATTTCAGGTTTAAAAGTCCCCGCAATCGGACACAGCGCCCGGTCAGCCCCGGACCAACGTCAAGGCCGCGGCGCCCCGCCGCTGATCTCGACGCGGCGGTTCTCCTGCTCACGGGTGCCGTCGGGCAGTACGATCCGCGGCTTCCGTTCGCCATGCCACTCCACATTGACATCGCCACTGAAACCGCTGGCTTCGAGAGCGCTGGCAACGGCCTTGGCGCGCGCTCTGGAGAGCTGCTCGTTATAGGCGTCGCTGCCGGAGGAGTCGGTGTGGCCTGAGACGGTGATAGGGCCGCTGATGTTGGCGCTCCCGATCTTGTCGAGGAGGCCATCGAGGGTGGCGAGCGCCACCGGCGTCAGGTTGGATTGGTTCCAGGGGAAGAAGACCAGATGCGTGCCGCCGATATCGCCGGAGAGACTATCTTCGAGAGCAGCAAGCTCTTCGCCGAAACGCGCCTTGCACTCCTCGATCAGCGCCGGCGCTTTGCCTTCCTCGGTGCGCTCGATCCAGCAATCGAAGGCTGTCTGAGCGTTGGCGGCTCGCCAGGGCGCTTTCTTCCGTCCGCCCTGGTCGAAGGCCCCCATCAGCCTGGCGCGGGCCAATGTCAGCTCATCGACGTTACCTGCGGGGACCGTGCGCTCGGCAAGCTCGTCAGGCAGGACGGTCTCGCCCTTCGCCGAGTCCACGGCCTTGAAGGCGAAATGGACGAAATCGGTGAGATCGGCTTCGTCATACTGCTCGTCGCCATAGTCGAGATAGCCCTGTCGCAGGCCCTGATTGAACTTCGGTCCCTGCGGCTGCATGGCGCGCACAGCGTCATATTCGTAACGCACCACCTCGATATCATCGACCAGCTCGGGATCATATTGTGTGCAGGCGGCGACGCCGGCCAGCAGCGATAGTGTCAAACCTTTTCTCATCATCCGTTGCATGGGTCTACCGCGCTCTCTTAAAGGTTTCCGATCTGACCGGCGATCAGGATTAGCCTGCTGCCTTCATCCGATGGGATCGAGCCATCGATCGTTCGGCCGCATAATTTTCGAGGACATCTGCCGGACAGGTGTCATAGCTCTCGATGAGCAAAGAAAGTCTCAACTTCCTGGATAGCCTCTTGAATGGCGTCGATCTGATCGTTGGATGGCGGGGAGAACTCCGCCTGGCGTGCCAGTGTTGCCACACGCCTTGCGCCTAGATTGGCGCTGGCGCCCTTCAAAGCATGAGCTTCAGCTGACCAGCCACGCTCTTCCTTCAGCGCTTCCTGCATGCGCTTCAGATAGCCCCTTGACGTACTGACGAAGAGCTCGGCCAGTTCGCCCTCGAGAGCCTTGTCTCCTTCTGTGAAGGAGCTGAGATGGGCCTCGTCGATGATCGACAGGTCTTCCGGGGCTGGTTCGTCACTGGCTGCCGGATGTGTCAAAGCGTGCCTCCAAGCGAGGCCTTCCCGTCAAAGCGAATGATGTCAGCTCGGACCATCGGGCGCGACAACGACAAGAATTTCGACCCCAAAGATTTATTCAACCATAGATGTATATTTGTTTTGTCCGAATTTCTGCAAACGTCAAGATTTTTCTGCGGCTTAACGATAGCCGTTGAGACATTCAGGTGCCTTTGAGGGTCCGATCAGCCTATGAAGGCATAGAAGAACGAGAACCGGTCAGGACGATGAAGCCAGCCCTGCTGCGAGCTTCGCCGCGAGCGTCGCGTTGGCGGCGGCAAGTTCGACGTTCAACGCGACCGTTCGCCCCTCGCTCGCCTCCGCCATATGGCGCAGCATGAAGGGAGTTTGCGCTGCGCCGCGCACATCAGCCTGTTCAGCAGCGTTTCTAGCAGCATCCACCAATCTGGCCGTTTCGTCGGCGCTCAGGGCAAAACCGGCCGGCGGCGGCGTTACGATGAAGAGGCCGGACGGCAGATCCAGCGCGCGATGGCTCTTGATGACCTGAACCAGCTGGTCCAGATCGTCGACGCCGGCAATCTCGATGCCGCTTTCTGCCGTGTAGAATGCCGGCAGCTCGCGGCAGCGATAGCCGATCACCGGAATGCCCAGGCTTTCCAGCATCTCCATGGTGCGCGCTTGATCGAGGATCGATTTGACTCCGGCGGAAACCACGGCGACGGGGCTGCGCTGCAGTTCGCAAAGATCGGCGGAGACATCGAGGCTATGCTCGCCGCCGAGATGCACACCGCCAAGGCCCCCGGTCGCCATGACGCCGATGCCGTTCTTGGCGGCGAGATAGATCGTCGACGCCACGGTGGTCGCGCCGAAACCGCCGCGCACCAGTGCCAACGGCAGATCCCGTGTCGTGCACTTGGCCACATCGTCGGCTGCGGCAAGCGCGAGCAGTTCACCTTCCGCCAAACCGATGCGAACCTCACCGTTCATGATCCCCATGGTGGCGGGAATGGCGCCTTCAGCCCGCACACGTCGTTCCATCTCGCGAGCCAGATCGGCATTCTGAGGCTTGGGAATGCCGTGGCAGATCAGAGTCGACTCAAGGGCGACGGCGGGCCGGCCGGCGGCGAGCGCTTCGCCTAGTTCTGAAGTTATTTTCATCATATCGACGATGCCTTTAGCCTGACTTTCCTCTAGGGTTCAGCTTCCTACGCCGATAGGCCGCCTATCGACGGGTTTTTCGGATTGACCTTCAAGAAGGCGTTGGCTAGCGAGCCATTCTATCATCACATCTCCAAGGGATCTTAAACCAGATGCCGCAAACCATCGATCACCACAGCGCACTCGTTTACACCATGGTTCTGGTCTCGGCAGCCGAGGGCGTCATGGCCGACTCGGAGATCGAGACGATCGGCAGGCAGGTGCGCTTCCTTCCCGTCTTTCGCGACTTCGACCATGAGCGGCTGACGCAGATCGGTGAAGAGTGCACGTATCTGCTGCGTCAGGACGATGGCCTGGACATGGCTTTGGGCATCATAGCAGACGCACTGCCGGCCAAGCTCAGGGAAACCGCCTATGCGCTGGCCTGCGACATTGCCGCTGCCGATGGCGAGCTTGCCGATGAAGAGCTGAACCTCCTCCATATGCTGCAGCTGCGCCTTGGTATCGACACCTTGGTCGCGACGGCTATCGAGCGCGGCGCCCATGCGCGCCATGCAAGCCTTTGAACCGCTGAAGAACATGATCTCGACCACCGACATCGGCGATGGATGACGATCCCGGCCTCTACACGATTGCCCAGATGCGTGCTGCGGATCAAGGAGCGATCGCAACGGGCATTCCCGGTATCGAGCTCATGGAGAATGCCGGCGCTGCAGTCGCTGATGTCATCCAGAGGACCTTCCCGTCAGCGAAGACCGTGGTCCTCGTCGGCCCCGGCAATAATGGCGGCGATGGCTTCGTGGCCGCACGGAGGCTTGGGTCCGCCGGCTGGCCGGTCGAGGTCGCGCTGCTCGGCGATCCTGATCGTCTGACGGGTGATGCGGCGATCGCGCGGGATCGCTGGGAGGGCAGAACGGTCCCGCTTGAGCCAAGCGTCATCGACGGGGCGGGGCTGGTGATCGATGCGCTGTTCGGCGCCGGGCTGACCAAGCCCATCGATGGCATGGCGGCTTCGGTGCTGGGCGTTGTCGCAGAAGCGGGCATACCTCTGGTTGCAATCGATATGCCAAGCGGTATAGACGGCGACACCGGAGCGATCAGAGGCATGGCTGCCAGGGCAGAAATCACCGTCTCCTTTCATCGCGCCAAGCCCGGCCATTTCCTTCTTCCTGGACGTGATCATGTGGGTCGGCTGGTAATCGCGGATATCGGCATTCCGGATGCTGTCGATCGAAGCCTCGATATCGATCAGTTCGCCAATCGACCGGCGCTATGGTCAGGGGCGTTTCCAAGGCGAGGTGCTTCCGGTCACAAATACGACCATGGCCACGCCCTGGTTCTCGGCGGGGGCATGGCGTCTTCCGGCGCTGCGCGGCTTGCCGCCCGGGCCGCTTTGCGGGCCGGCGCCGGTCTGGTGACCGTGGCTTGCCCCGCATCGGCGCTGCCGGTTTACGCCGCTTCGCTCACGGCGGTGATGGTGCAGCCGTTTTCCGAGGGCGACGAGCGCTTTGCGGATCAACTCGGTGATCACCGCCGAAACGCCATCCTGCTCGGTCCGGGCTCGGGTGTGGGCGATGCGCTCGCCGCCAAAGTCGAGGCTAGCCTGGATGCTGGAAAGTCAGTCGTCCTTGATGCGGATGCGCTCACGAGCTTTGCAACAAAGCGTGAGCGTCTTTTCGAGCGTACCCGGAGAAACGGGCGCACGCTTTTGACTCCGCATGAAGGCGAGTTCTCAAGACTGTTCAACATCGAGAGCGACAAGCTCTCGAGGGCGCGGGCGGCGGCTGTCGTCAGCGGCGCCGTGGTGCTCCTGAAGGGGGCCGATACGGTGATTGCAGCGCCGGATGGCCGCGCGTCGATCCTGACCGAAGCGCCGCCAACCCTGGCGACCGCCGGCTCAGGCGATGTGCTGGCCGGGATTGCGCTCGGTTTGATCACCCAGTCCATGCCGATCTTCGAAGCGGCGAGTGCTGCAGCCTGGCTGCATGCCGAAGCCGCGAAGGCTTTCGGCCATGGGCTGATCGCCGAGGATCTCGCCGATCAGCTTCCCGGCGTTTTCACCATGCTTTACAAAGAGTTATGCTGACAAGTTAAACATGATCCGCTGCGATCTGTAATATGATCGATACGGAACATTCCGCACGAACTCTCTAGGAAGACGTGTCACACCCAGGGTCTTGGCACGGATGGTGAGAAACAAATGAAGTGGTCACACCACTAGGCAGGCGGCTCGGAGTCGGTGTCGCCGACCTCGGGGGCGGGTGAGGGCGTTTCCGTAGTCCGGCTTCGCAGGCAGCGACCGATCGAACCCTCTGCGCAGATGGTCTTGCCATCGGTCCAGGTGGCACCGTCAAGCACCGCTTGGAGGAGATCGGTGTTGTCCAGACGAGCGTCCGTAAGGTCGGCGCCGCTCAGATCGGCCCGGAACATGCGCGCCCAGGTCAGGTTGGCGCCCTTCAGGGACGCGCCCTTGAGGTCGGCCTTGGTGAGATCGGCGCGCACCAGATTGGCGCCGTCGAGCACGACATCCTGCATAATCGAGGTGACGAACTTAGCACGCCGGGCATCCACGTCCTGGAGCAGGCTCGCGGTCAGATCGGCACGCTTGAAGGAGGCGTCCCGCAAGGTCGCACCGGTCAGATCGACATCGGTGAGATCCTGGCGGTCAAAGACGCAACGCCGCCAGTAGACCTCCGACGACGGCACGTCGGAGCAGGCTGCCAGCACCGGCGGGACCACACTCGTGATCCCGAGGACGGCGGTGAGAACAAGAAGTAGCGAGAGACGCTTCATACCGTTAGTCATACGCTAAGCTGGCATTCGATTAAAGACGGGACGTGCCTGTTTTTGGGAGAGGATGATCGACGGGAATGGGAAAGCGGTTCGCGTTCGGATCGAGGGGCGAGTCCAGGGCGTCTGGTATCGTGGCTGGACCGTACGCATTGCGGGCCGCCTTGGTCTGAATGGCTGGATGCGAAACCTGGCCGATGGCTCGGTCGAGGCGGTGTTCGCCGGACCTGCCGACAAGGTGGACGCCATGATCGAGGCTTGCAGGCGCGGGCCGCCGGCAGCGTCGGTTACGGCCCTTCATCACACCCCTCACGAGGGTGAGGTCGCGCCCGGATTTCATCAACGTTGAGGTGAAGTGAAGGGCGGCCGCCTGCGCGATCAAGGCACTTGCCTCCTCGCCAGTCTCCTCAGAAGATGGCGACCTCATCACCGGCAAGTTCAGGAATCTCCATGGGCAAGACACTCCAACTCGTAAGCCCGATCGACGGCAGCGTCTACGCCGAACGGCCCGTGGCCGGGCAGGCCGACGTTGAAGCGGGCCTCAGCCTTGCCCGGGAAGCCCAGCGCTCATGGTCGAACGAGCCGCTGGAGACGCGGATCGGGATCGTGCGTGCCGCGATCGAGGTTCTTCGCGCCATGAATGACGAGATCGTGCCCGAGATCGCCTGGTCCATGGGCCGACCGGTTCGCTATGGCGGCGAGATCGGCGGCGTCGAGGAGCGGGCCTATCATATGGCCGACATCGCCGGCGAGGCGCTGGCGCCGTTGCATGTCGAGGATAGCGAGCAGTTTCGGCGCTATATCGAGCGCGAACCGGCCGGGCTGGTGTTCGTGATGGCGCCCTGGAACTACCCCTATCTCACCGCGGTCAACACGATCGCGCCGGCGCTGATCGCCGGCAACGCCGTCATCCTGAAACATGCGACCCAGACGCTCTTGACCGGAGAGCGCTTCGCCCAGGCTTTGGAGAAGGCTGGCCTGCCCGAACATGTGTTCACCAACCTGTTCCTCGATCACCAGACCACGGAGAAGCTGCTGGCCGCCGGCCAGTTCGATCATGTGAACTTCACCGGTTCCGTTGGCGGCGGGCGGACCATCGAGCGGGCCGCAGCCGGGACGTTCACGACGCTCGGTCTCGAGCTCGGCGGCAAGGATCCGGGCTATGTCATGGAGGATGCCGATCTGGATGCGGCGGTCGATACGCTGATCGATGGCGCCATGTTCAATTCCGGCCAATGCTGCTGCGGCATCGAGCGGATCTATGTGGTCGACGCTCTCTTTGAGCGCTTCGTGGATAAGGCGGTGGCCATCGTCGAGGGCTACAAGCTCGGCAATCCGCTCGACGAGGCGACCACGCTCGGTCCGATGGCGCATAGGCGCTTTGCCGACGAAGTCCGTGCTCAGGTCAGCGAAGCCAGTTCCGCCGGCGCCCGATCATTGATCGATGGATCGCGCTTTCCCGAGGATGACGGCGGCACCTATCTCGCCCCGCAGATCCTGGTCGATGTCGATCATACGCAGCGCGTGATGCGCGACGAAAGCTTCGGGCCGGTGGTCGGCATCATGCGGGTGAAGAACGATGATGAGGCCATCAGCCTCATGAACGACAGCGACTTCGGCCTGACCGCGTCGCTCTGGACGAAGGACGTCGATCGCGCCGCGCGGATCGGCAACCGAATCCAGACGGGAACCGTTTTCATGAACCGATGCGACTATCTCGATCCCGCCCTTTGCTGGACCGGCTGCAAGGACACCGGCAAGGGCGGCGCCCTGTCGGTGATCGGCTATCACAACCTGACCCGTCCGAAGTCCTATCATCTGAAGAAGGCCTGAACGTTCATGTCCCTGATCGCCAATTGGAGCTTTCCGACATCCATCCGTTTCGGCGCTGGCCGGATCACCGAACTAGCAGAGGTCTGCAAGGCCGCCGGTGTGACCAGGCCATTGCTTGTCACCGATGCTGGCCTACGCGATCTCCCCATAACGAGCGACGCGCTCGACCGGTTAACTGGTGCTGGTTTGAGCGCCGCGCTCTTCTCTGACGTGCAATCGAATCCGACGGATCTAAATCTCGAGACTGGCATCGAAGCTTTCAAAGCCAGCGACCATGATGGCGTTGTCGCGTTTGGCGGCGGCTCCGCCCTTGATCTCGGCAAGCTGATCGCCTTTCAGGCCGGTCAGATCCGTCCCGTTTGGGACTTCGAGGACGTCGGTGACTGGTGGACCCGTGCGGATGGCGATGCGATCAAGCCGATCGTCGCCGTGCCGACCACGGCGGGCACCGGCTCCGAGGTGGGCAGGGCGAGCGTGCTCACCAATACGAGCGAGAAGGTAAAGAAGGTCATCTTCCACCCGAAGATCCTGCCGCATACCGTGATCGCCGATCCCGAGCTCACCACGGGCATGCCGCCCTCGATCACGGTCGGCACCGGCATGGACGCGCTCGCCCATTGTCTCGAGGCCTTTTGCGCGCCCAGCTATCACCCGATGTGCGAGGGCATCGCGATCGAAGGCATGCGTCTCGCCCTTGGCAACCTGCCCCTGGTTTACCAGGATGGATCGGATATCGAGGCGCGCGGCCATATGATGAGCGCCGCCGCCATGGGCGCCACCGCCTTTCAAAAGGGGCTCGGCGCCATTCATGCGCTCTCCCATCCCGTCGGCGCCCTCTTCAACACCCATCACGGCATGACCAATGCGGTCGTCATGCCGGCGGTGCTGACATTCAACAGAGCCGCCGTGGAGACCAAGATCGAGCGTCTCGCGGGTTTCCTGGGCATCGATGGCGGTTTTGAAGGTTTCTTCGACGTCATTCTCGGCCTTCGGGAGACACTGGGCGTTCCTGAAAAGCTCGGTGAGCTTGGCGTGACGCCGGACAGCATTGCCGAAATGGCGAAAATGGCGCCCAATGACCCGACTGCTGGTGGCAACCCCGTCGAGCTGACCGAAGAGGCTGCAGCTATGCTGTTCGAACAGGTTATCTAGTCGGCTGATAACCAGCATTAATGAACGTTAATAATGAATTGATAACCAATAAAAAAAGCATACTCGATGATAGTTTCTTTATAATTTTCATCAATTCGCAAGTATTTTCTGAGACTATCCGAGGCACGATCTCAAATCATGGAGATGTGCCATGCGGTGGACTGTTGTGATGATGGCTTTGGCGCTCTCGGCCTGCGGCACGCAGAAGGAAGAGGCGTCGCCCTATCTTTCGCTGATCGAGACGGAGGATCTGGGGCCGAGCTATGACGTGGTGTTCGAGCAGGTCGAGGAACACGCACGCTGTGCAGGATTTCACCGGGCGTCGGCCGATCTGGCAAGTGGCACCAAGACCAAGGTCGCGTTCTACGCCGCCGTCGCCGACGATGCGGAGACGGCGGCTATTCAGCTCGCAAGTGCGAAAATCCCGAAGGATCTGGCCGCCGACATGGTCGAGCAGATGGCCAGCACCCACGCCGCCCGCTGGTCCTATCTGATTACCGCCAATGCCTCGTCCGACGTCGTGAAGCGTCAGGCGACCACCTGTTTCGAGATGGCGGACGAGCAGGAAGCGATCATCCGCGAGGTCGTGAAGACGAAATACGGCTTCGGGCGGCGCTGAACCAGCTCAGGCTCTATTTGAGACCGGCGAGCGTCCGCACCGTGTCCAGGATAGCGGTCCAGTCGTCCCGGCCACGGCCCTGGACCTGCGCGCTCGCATAGACCTGACGGGCCGCCGCCCCCATCGGGATCGGCAGTTTCATTGCCGAGGCGAAGTCGAGGGCGAGGCCCATGTCCTTGTGGGCGAGGTCGACCATGAAGCCGGGCGTGACGTCGCCTTTCAGCACCTTGGCCGGGTAGGTGGTGGCCAGATGACCCTGGCCGGCGGTCGTGCCCATCAGAACCTCGATCACCAAATCACGGTCAACGCCGCTCTTCTCGGCCAGCGCCAGCGCTTCGGCGGTCACCACATTGCAGGCGATCGACATGTAGTTGTTGATCAGCTTCACGCGCGCACCGGAGCCCGCCGGGCCGCAATGGATGATCGTGTCCCCCATGCATTCCAGCACGGGGCGTGCAGCCTCGACATCTTCGGCCGCACCGCCAGCCATGATGAGGAGCTTGCCGTCTTCGGCATGCTTTGACGTGCGCCCGACCGGCGCATCGACAAGCCGGCGTCCGGAGGCTGCCAGCCGCTCGGCCACCTGGTCCGTGACCGTCGGGAGAATCGTGCTCATATCGACCAGAAGGGCGCCTTCGGGCATGCCGTCGATTGCGCCATCTTCGCCGAACACCGCGTCCAGCACATGATCGCCATTGGGCAGCATGGTGACCACCAGATCGGCGCCGGCAGCGGCCTCCTTGGCATTTCCGGCAGCGGCCCCGCCATCCTGGCGGATGGTCTGCAGCGCCTCAGGATTGATGTCGAACGCCGTCAGCTCGAAGCCGCCCTTTATGACATTGCGCGCCATCGGCAGGCCCATCACGCCCGTTCCGATAAAGCCGATTTTTTTCATCACGTTTCCTTACTGTCGGTGGGTATGCGAGACCATTCCCTGAAGCTGTCGTTAAATTGAGCCGATGTCACCGATGACGACAAGAGGCAAAACATGGTCGGTGACGGGTAGCGCCGCTTCCACTTGGAGGGCTTAAGCTTCAGTCAGACGAACGACGCCGAGGGAGGCTCCGATGGCCAACGACTTCCCCCATCTCTTCAGCCCGCTATCCATCCGCGGCGCGACGCTGAAAAACCGCATCACCTTCGGCGCCCATACCGCCAATATGGCCGAAGATGGCCTGCCTGGGGATCGGCATCTCGGTTACTACGTGGCGCGCGCCAAAGGCGGGGCAGGGATGATCGTCGTCGAGCCGGTGCCGGCGCACCGTACGGGCGTTCTCACCCGCGGCAATTTCCGCCATGAGGACGACAGCATCATTCCCGCCTTTCGCAAAGTGACCGATGCCTGCCACGGTTTCGGCGCCGTCATGATCCATCAGATCTACCACATCGGTGCCCATGGCGATCGCGATAACAGCTGGGAGCCCAACTGGTCACCCTCGGGCATGCCGTCCTATCACGACAGCGATGGCAGCCACGCCATGACCGAGGGCGAGATCGAGGAGATGATTCAGGCCTTCATCGACGCTGCCCGGCGTGACTATCAGGCAGGCTTCGACGGCGTCGAGCTGTTCGCCGCCTACAATGCCCTGATCGACCAGTTCTGGTCCCCGCTCACCAATCGCCGCGATGACGATTGGGGCGGATCCGTGGCGGATCGCCTGAGGTTTACCGTTCGAATCTGCGAGGGCATTCGCAAAGCGACTAACGATCGCTTCATCATCGGCCTCGCGATTTCGGGCGCCGAGCCTTATCCGGGCGGGCTGAGCGTCGAGGACAAGCAGGAGATCATCGCCTGGCTGGATGAGCGGGGCCTGATCGATTACGTCACCGTAGGCGCCGGCAGCTATCTCAACGACTTCGCCCATATGGTCCCCTCCTTCATGACCGAGCCGATGCTCGGTCCGCCGGTCGCATGAAGGAGGTGGTCAAACATGCCAAGATTCAGGCGGAAGCGCGCATCCGCACCCCTGCCAATGGCGAACAGGTGATCGCCTCAGGCATGGCCGATATGGTGAGCCTGGTCCGCGCCCAGATCGCCGATCCCGAACTCGCGAACAAGGCCGAAGATGGCCGCCCTGACGACATACGACCCTGCATCAACTGCAACCAGCAATGCATGGGCCGCCGCCTCCGCGACTACTGGATCTCCTGTCTCGTCAACCCCACCACCGGCCGCGAGGTCGAATGGTCGACCTCCCTGGCTTCAAGAGCGGACAAGCCGAAGCATGTGCTTGTCATCGGCGGCGGTCCTGCCGGCATGGAGGCGGCGAGGGTGTCGGCCGAGCGCGGTCATCGGGTGACGCTGGTCGAGAAGTCGGAGAAACTCGGCGGTCGCTTTCGCCTCGCCGCCAAACAGCCAAAACGGCACGAAATCGGCGAGTTCATGGACTGGCAAGAACGCCAGCTCACCAAGCATCAGGTTGACGTCAGAAGGTCGACGACGCTTGGCATCGATGAGATCAAGGCGCTCGAAGCGGACGCGATCATCATGGCGACAGGCAGCCGGCCCGCCGACAATGGCTTTCAGCGGGCCTTTCCGCATATCGAGAAGTTGGAGGGCGCAGACCTCTCACATGTCACAAGCCCGGAGGTGACGCTGGATGACGCTGTCGTGCTGGGCAAGCGCGTCCTTATCGTCGATGACGACAATGGCTGGCGGAGCGTTGGTACAGCGCTTTACCTCGCCGAACGCGACCATGCCGTGACGATACTGACCGCTGCGCTCCACCCTGGGCAGGAGATCGCACAAACCGTCTCGGCCGGGATCATGATGAAGGATCTGGCGCGTGCCGGGATCGGGACGATCGTCAGCAGCGCTGCACTCGCCATCGGCGAACGGGCTGTCCGCGTTCAAAACCTGCTGACCGGCGAGGAGACGGATGTTCCCGCGGACAGCGTGCTCCTTGCGACCATGCCGGTGGTCGAAGCCGATCTGGAGGCCGCGCTGCGGAAGGAAGGTATCGATGTGACGGCCGTCGGCGATTGCGTCGCACCGCGCAAAGCGAGCATGGCCATCTATGAAGCGCGCTCTTGATCTGAGCGCTGGGCTCGTTACCCCGCCATCGCCTCGGAGGCTTTGATCGCCGACCCATCAGGCGGTGACGGAGGGGCTGACAAATTCTCGTAAGCCTCATGTGGCCAGCGGCGCTTTGCGCACATCCATTCGCCCGGCTTTTCCTTGATCCAGGCTTCGAAATGCCGATTGACCCGGCGCATCATGTCGATCGCCTGCTCATGCTGATCGGCAATCGCAGTGTCCGGGCGGATGGCGGCGAAGGTGGTGATGCGAAAGCGAACCGGGCCTATCCGTTCGATGCGGGTCGGCACGAGATCGCAGTCGAACTTGATCGCTAGCCTGGCCGGACCGATCGCGGTCATGGCGTCGAGCCCGAAAAACGGCACCAGATCGCCGCCTTCGTAGCGCTGATCGGCCAATAGGCCGACGCTGCGCCCGGACTGCAGGCAACGCACCAGGCTACGGGTGGCTTGATCGCGCTCCGCCTGTTCGACCCAGGCTTCGGGCCGCGCTTTCTTGACGAGCTGATGGACGTAGGGGTTGGACAAGGGGCTGACTGGGATGGTCATGGGTTTGCCGAGCGGGGCGCCCAATGATGAGAGAATCTCCCAATTGGCCTGATGAACGCCGATATAGAGGGCGGGCGGGCGCTCCGGCGTGAGAGCGGCTTCGGGAACATCGGCGGCGAATTCGATGAAGTCTGACAAATCCGGGCCGGCGATGCGCTGAAGATGCGGGTATTCTGCGATCACCCGCGCCAGATTCGATGTCGCCTCTCGCGTGATCCCATCGATATCGGCGTCCCTGTCGTTGCGGAGCGCCACTTTCAGATTACGGACGATGCGCCTTACGGAATGGCTCTCCGGTCCGACCAGCCTACGCATCAGGCCTGCCGACAAATTCGAAGCCCGCTCGGGGCCGAGCATCAGGCTCAGACGCCAGAAGCCACGGAGGGCTAGGGCTTCCGCACGCAGCTTTAGCCGTGCGAGCAGCGACAGATCGGCAAACGCCCGGCCTTCCTTTCGCGGGCGGACTTTGGTGCGCGTAAGAAACATCGACTGTCCAGGTCTCCAATTCCAACGACGTTGCTGAAAACAGCTTATCGCCGCATGCGGCCCCCTTTTATCGCCGTAGCACCTTCACCGCCAGCCTCTCGTCCGTTGCAAAGCAGCAACGATCCCCAAAACAGACCGCCAATCCATGGCGCAACGTCGACAAGAACACGACGTCTTCCGTTCAAAGTCTCAGGCAAGTCAACGCCCTAGGCCGTGCCTAGTTCTTCGTGCCATGTGCGGCCGTCCCGTTCGATCAAGGCGATGGCGGCGGATGGTCCCCAGGTGCTGGCGGTATAGGGCTTGGGTGGTTCGCGCTGTTCGCCCCAGCCGGTGATCACCGGCTCGATCCAGGTCCAGGCCGCCTCGACCTCGTCGCGGCGCATGAAGAGGGTCGGGTTGCCGCGCACGACATCCATCAGGAGGCGCTCGTAGGCGTCGCGATAGCGGACCTTGAAGGTCTCGGCGAAGGAGAGGTTCAAGGGTGCGGGGCGAAGGCGCATACCGCCTGGCCCCGGCTCCTTGACCATCAAAGACAGCTCCATGCCCTCATCAGGCTGCAGGCGCACCAGCAGGCGATTGGCGTTGATGTCGTCGGACGCTACTGGGAAGATCGAATGCGGAATGCATTTGAATTGAACGACGATTTCGGAGGTTCTGGCGGCGAGGCGTTTGCCGGTTCTGAGGTAGAAGGGCACGCCCGACCATCGCCAATTCTCGATCTCGGCCTTGAGGGCTACGAATGTTTCAGTTCGGCTCTGGCTGTCACCCTCGATCTCGTCGAGATAGCTGGGGACGGCAGCGCCGTTGCTGGCACCTGCGCGATACTGGCCGCGCACCGTCTTTTTGGCGATGTCGGCGCCGGCGATCGGCTTCAATGCGCGCAGAACCTTCAGCTTCTCATCGCGTACGGCATCAGCGGTGAGCGAGGTCGGCGGCTCCATGGCCACCAGGCAGAGTAGCTGCAGCAGATGGTTCTGCACCATGTCGCGAAGCGCGCCGGAGCGGTCGTAGTAGCCGCCGCGTCCCTCGACGCCGATGGTCTCGGCCACGGTGATCTGCACATGATCGATCGCCGTGGCGTTCCAGAGCGGTTCGAACAGAGCGTTCGCGAAGCGCAGCACCATCAGGTTCTGTACGGTCTCCTTGCCGAGATAGTGATCGATTCGATAGATCTGATCCTCGGCGAAGACCTGGCCAACGGCGTCATTGATCTCCTTGGCCGAGGCAAGATCACGCCCGATCGGCTTTTCGAGAACGACGCGGCTTGCGGGCGTATTCAGCTTATGCTCGCACAGCTTTTGGCAGATGTCGCCGAACAGCCCGGGAGCGGTCGACAGATAGAAGACACGGATGCGCTGATCCTGGCCCTGAAGGCGGTGCTCCAGATCAGGCCAGCCGGCATCGCCCTTGGCGTCGAGCGTGACGTGATCGAGACGGCTCAGGAAGCGGTCGAGCCTCGCCTCGTCGATGTGATCTTCGGCGACATGCTCACGAAGCGCCTGCTCGATCTGCTCCCTGTAGACCCCCTGGTCGATCGGGCTCCTGGAGATGCCGATGATGCGGCTGTCTTCGGTGAGCTGATCGTCACAGTCCCGATGGTAGAGCGCCGGCAGCAGCTTCCTTCTGGCAAGGTCGCCGGTGCCGCCGAAGACGATCAGGTCGAAGGGCTCGACGGGAATGATGATGGGACTCATCGGCAGTGCTCCGAAGGCACGCTGAATTTGAGAGAGAAGGCGCTACAAGCGCCCGAGACCGCCACAAAGCCCGGCTTAAGGTCCTCGAAGTTGTCCGGCGCTCTCCGGGCAATATTCGCATCATGCATCCTTGAAAAGTCCGATCGTGCTCGTGCGTTGCGGTCATGTCGGCGACATAGGTGCACCCGATGGCAAAAGTTTCAACCGATATGTGAGTCGATGATGCCGCATGACTTGTCGTTACAAGGCATGTCTGAAGCTGTCGGAAGGGTTGAGAGCCCCTCTCCGGGGAAAGTCTTGCTGCGACGATGCTTTTGTCAGGCCACCCCGTCAGTTCTGGCGACATCGAGCAATCCCGCCAGGACCTCCGGCGCCTGAGCGCCGGTAATGACATGCTTCTGATCGACGACGTAGACGGGAACACCTTGCACACCCATCATCTGCGCGCGCTGGTGACCGCGGATGATGTCCGCACTGTGTGCGTCGCCAGAAAAGAGCGCGTCGATCTCCTCCCGAGGCAGGCCGGCGGCTTGACCGAGGCGACGCACCTCATCATCGGAGCCGATATCGATGCCATCTTCGAAAAACGCCTTGAACAGCGTCCTGATCACGGCACCGCCCAGGCCCCGGTCCTGCGCCGCCAGGATCAGGCGCTGTGCGGCGATCGTATTGGGGGTTCTTCGGATCTTGTCGAAGGCAAGGGCCATGCCCTCTTGCCGTCCTGCCTCTTCGATCCGCTGATAGATCTGCTCAGCTTTGGCATCGCCGCCGAACTTCGCCCGGAGATAGGTGCGGCGATCCATGCCGTTCTTCGGCAGCTGCGGGTTCAGCATATAGGGCCACCACCGCAGCTCGACTTGAAGTGCCGGACGCAGCGCACGCGCCTTGTCCAGGCGCACGAGGCCAAGATAGCACCAGGGGCAGGCGAGATCGGCGATCATGTCGACCGTTACGTTTTTTGGTTCGTCGACCTGTACGTCCATCGAAGGCTCCATGAGAGGGAGGGCGCGACCATCTGCAGATATAGCGCTCTTCGCACCGACGTCCATCCGTCTGAAAGGCTCGAGCGGACTAGGCCGGCGCCGGCCATCGTCTCGGGCCTAGCGGTCGATCCGATATTCGTCGACCGCATCGGGGTTCAGTTGGATGCCCAGTCCGGGACCGTCGGGCACGGCGATCTCGCCGTCGACGGGCTGCAGCGGGTTTGCCAAAAGCTCGTCGCGCAGCGGGTTCAGGCCGACGTCATATTCGAGAAGACGTGGGAAGGGGTGGTGATCGCTATGCGGATAGTCCGGCAGGGCTGACAGGAAATGCAGTGCTGCCGTCAGCCCGACCGCACCTCCCCAGCAATGGGGCGAGTAGCGAAGATTATGGATCTGGCAAAGCGCAGCTATTGCCTTTGCCTGATCGAAGCCGCCGCAAAGCGTGAGGTCGGGCTGAACGATGTCCACGGCGCGCGGATGCATCAGCCGGGCGAAGTCATGCATCGTGTAGAGCGCTTCGCCCGCTGCGACCGGGATCGACGCGCGAGCAGCGAGGGCGCCATAGCCCTGAACGTCTTGGGGCGGCAGCGGTTCTTCATAGAGGTGAATGCCGACGTCTCTGATCCTAGCCATGCTCTCCAGAGCTAGGTCGACGGTGTAGTTGCCGTTGGCGTCCACCAGGATCAGGGTGTCGTCGCCCAGGAGTTCGCGGGTCAGCGTGCAGCGAGCTTCGTCCGAATTCGGGCTGAGGCCGATCTTGATCTTGGTGGCGTGAAAGCCGCCCTCGGCGACCCGCTCAAGCTGCGTCGGCAGCTTTCCTTCCGGATCATCGGTGATATAGCCGTCCGAGGCATAAGCGGGGACCTTGTCCTTGCCCCGACCGCCCAGGAGGTTCGACACCGAAACGCCAAGCGTTCGACCGAGCGCGTCGTAGCACGCGATATTGATCCCGCTGTAGCAGGCGGTCATCTGGTTCTGCAGACCAAGATGATAGCGACGCGTGATGATGTCGGACCAGATCAGCTCGCGCTCGAAGAGCGTTCGGCCGATGAAAGCATCCTTGATCAGCTCCAGATAGGCGGCCGTAACTTTGCCCGGGCCCCAGGCCTCACCGATGCCGACCACGCCATCTTCAGTCTCAACTTCGATCAGCCCGCATTCCCGCCTGGACATCTTTCCCCTGGCCATGCCGTAAGCCTTGGCCTCGTCCATAACGAAGGCGAGTGGGATCAGGCGAATGTCACGGATGCGGGTCAAACACTCCTCCCTGATCGTTCGGACGCCTCAGCTCCTAAGCCGCGCAAGATCCGGCTGCGGTCGCCCAAGACCATCTATACGTACCATATGATGCTCAATCGCGCGAGAAATGGCCAGAACCCGGGCATCACCCGCACGCTTGCCGCATATCTGTATGCCAAACGGCATGCCGGTGTGGTCCAGGCCAGCAGGCAGGCAGACCACGGGATGGCAGGTGAGGGTCAGGCCGTAAGCAAGCGCCAGCCAGTGGAAATAGGTCCTGAGCGCCTCGCCGTTGATTTCGGCGGGGTAGAGCTGGCCATGAGGGAACGGCGCCACCGACATCGCCGGACAAATCAGGATGTCGTAGTCTTCCATGAAGGCGACGAAGCGCCGGTAGATCTGGGTGTGCGACGCCATCGCCCGCGCGACGTCGGCGAGACTCATCAAAAGGCCCTGCTCGACATTAGCGACGATATTCGGCCCCAGCAGTTCCGGACTTTCATCATAGATCTGTTTGTGAGCGGCGACGAAGGACAGCGCCCGATTCACCTCAAACGCCTCGTCAGCTCCTTCCAGGGGCGGGTCGGCCTGACTAACACTTGCGAAGGCGGGCTTGAGCTTTTCGATCACCGAATTGAACTTGGCGCGGATGTCGCTGTCGACCGGGGCGAAGCCGAGATCTTCGCTGACAGCGACCTTGATATCGCCGAGATCGATGTCCTGCAGCGGGTGCAGTGTTTCCTTGTTGAAAGGATAGGCGAGAGGATCGCGGTCATCGTCCGCGGCCATTGCCTGATAGAGCAGCGCCAGATCGTCCACCGAGCGCGCCATCGGTCCCTGAACCGGCAGGGACGACCAGCCCAACAGGACGTTCTCGTTGGCGATGACGCCTTGAGATGGGCGCATGCCGACGATGCCGCAATAGGCCGCCGGGTTTCGAAGGCTGCCGCCCATATCCGAGCCGGTGGCAAGCGGTACCATACCGGTCGCCAGCGCCACCGCCGATCCGCCGGACGATCCGGCACAGGTCTTTTCCGGATCGAACGGATTGCCGGTGGCGCCGTAGACCGGATTGACCGTGTTCGCGCCCGCGCCGAATTCCGGCGTGTTGGTCTTGCCGACAATGATGGCGCCCGCAGCGCGTACGGCCTTTGCCTGCCGTTCATCCGCATCGGGCACGAAATCTTGAAACTGCGGTGAGCCGAAGGTGGTGCGCAGCCCTTCGGTCAGTACAAGGTCCTTGATGCCGATCGGAAGGCCATGCAAGGCGCCGAGATCATCGCCTCTAAGCACAGCTGCTTCGGCCTCCTTCGCCTCGGCTTCAGCACGCTCGAAGCAGGTTGCGACAACGGCATTGAGTCTGCCATTGACCTCTTCGATCCGCTCGATGCAGGCGGTCAACAGCTCCAAAGGAGAAGTATCCTTTTGGGCAATCATCCTGCGAAGCTCGAGTGCCGAGCGGTCGCATAGGGCGGTCATCGGTTTTCTCCGCTGTCATTTCAAGTCTTCGGGCAGGCCAATAAGTCGTCATGCGGGACCACCCTATAGGGATGGATGTCTATCTAGCGCTGGACATTCCTGTCGTGGTCCATGATCAGCCATTACATGATAGCTGCAGGACCGCCGCTCACCTTCCCCGTTCAGAGAACCGTACCGTCTGACCGCTGCTGTGGCCAGGGCATGGAACATGCGGGATGGTCGCAGGACGCTTTTCGTTGTGCTGGAGGCCTGCTAACCAGAATGAATAGCAACCCGAACAAGGACGATGAGCATGGGCGAGCAGGCGAGGGTGGTGATCATCGGCGGTGGTGCGGTCGGGTGCAGCTGTCTTTATCATTTGGCCAAGGCCGGCTGGACCGATTGTCTTCTTCTGGAGCAGGACGAACTGACATCGGGATCGACTTGGCATGCCGCCGGTAACTGCCCGACATTCGCCGGCAGCTGGAACATCATCAAATATCAGCGATACTCCGCTGACCTCTTCAGAGGTCTCGCTGACGCCCTCGACTATCCCATCAACTACCACATGACTGGGTCGATCCGGCTCGCCCACACCGAGCACCGCATGGACGAGTTTCGCCATGTGGCCTCGATGGCCGAGGCACAGGGGCTGGACTATCAGCTCTGGACGCCGGAACAGGCGAAGGAAGTCTATCCCTTCATGGAGCTGGATGACCTCAAAGGCGTCCTCTTCGATGCGATCGACGGTGACATCGACCCCTCGCAGTTGACCCAGGCCTACGCCAAGGGCGCTCGCGATCTCGGTGCCCGCGTCAAGCGCTTTACCAGGGTGACCGGTCTGGAGCAGCTGCCCTCTGGCGAATGGCTGGTGAAGACGGACAAAGGCGAGGACATCACGGCCGAGATCGTGGTCAATGCCGCCGGCTATCGGGCAGGCGAGGTCATGGCGATGGTCGGCCAGCATCTGCCGATCGTCACCATGTCGCATCAATATCTGATCACCGAGCCGATCCCCGAACTCGAGGCGCGCGACGGCAAGCTGCCGCTCCTGCGTGATCCCGACATCTCCTATTACCTTCGGGAGGAGCGGGACGGTCTAATCCTCGGTCCCTATGAGTGGAAAGCCACGCCGATGTGGACCGAGGGACTGCCGGAAGACTTCGCCAATCAGCTTTGGGAGGACGATCTCGATCGGATCGAGTGGTATATCGAAAAGGCGATCGAGCGCGTGCCGATCTTGGGATCTGTCGGTGTGCAGCGCGTTATCAACGGCCCGATTCCTTATTCGCCGGAAGGGTTCCCCTATATCGGCCCGGCCCACGACCTTCGAAACTTCTTCCAGTGCTGCTGTTTCAGCTTCGGAATCGCTCAGTCCGGCGGCGCCGGCAAGACGCTGGCCGAATGGGTCACCGAAGGCGAGCCGGAATGGGATCTCTGGGCGCTCGATCCTCGTCGCTACACCGGCTATGCCACCAAGACTTATGTCACGGCGAAGGCGATCGAGCTCTACCAGAACGAATATGCGATCGGCTTCCCCTTCGAGGAGCGGGCCGCGGGGCGACCTGCCCGGACGTCTCCTTTGTATGATCGCCTTTCTGCGAAGGGGGCGAAGTTCGGAGCGCGGGGTGGATGGGAACGGGCCGTTTTCTTCGATCCCAAGGGCACGATCGATGATCCCAGCTTAAGCTTTCGCCGTGACCGCAACTGGTTCCATATCGTTGGCGAGGAGTGCAGGGCGGTGCGCGAAGGCGTCGGCATTCTCGACTTGCCAGGCTTTTCAAAGTTCATGGTCGAAGGCGACGGGGCGGAGGCCTGGCTGGATGGTTTGACCTGCTCGAAGCTTCCTCGTCTCGGTCGGATCTCGCTGGCCTATATGCTCAACGACAAAGGCGGCGTGGTCAGCGAATATACGATTACGCGCGTTGCGAAGGATCGCTTCCATCTCATATCCGCTGCCGCCGCTGAATGGCATGACGAGGATTGGTTGCGCTCGAGGCTGCCGGATGACGGCAGCGTTACGCTGACCTGCCTTCACGGTCGGATGGGCACGCTGGTTCTGGCAGGACCGAAGGCGCGCGACGTGCTCGCCGCCGTGACCGATGCCGATCTCTCCAGCGAGAGCTTCCCCTGGCTGTCGGCGCAGCCAATTCAGATCGGCATGGCGACGGTGAATGCTCTCCGTGTGAACTATGTCGGCGAACTCGGCTGGGAACTGCATGCTGAAGTGGAGGATATGATCCCGCTTTATGATGCCCTTTGGCGTGCCGGTGAGGGGCATGGCATACGTGACTTCGGCATGTACGCCATGGAGAGCCTCCGCCTCGACAAGGGCTATCGCGGCTGGAAGTCGGATCTGGGCTCCGAGTACAGCCCGCTGAAATCCAGCCTCGATCGTTTCGTCGACTTCGAGAAAGACACGTTCATCGGCAAGGAGGCGCTGCTCGCCGAACGGGCGGCGAGTGTGAAGGAAACCTTCGTGCCGCTCACCCTCGATCAGCCTGGCGTCGCCGACGCCCCGTTCTGTGCGCCGATTCGCTCGAACGGTGAGATCGTCGGTCTGACAACCTCCGGCGGCTGGAGCTACACGCTGGATAAGAGTATTGCGCTTGGCTATGTGCGCACGGATCTCGCTGTTCCCGGCACGAAGCTTATAATCGACATCCTTGGTGAGCGCTGCGCCGCGACCGTGGGCCAAGAGCCGCTCTATGATCACAATAACAGCCGGCTTCGCGCGTAATGGCTGACAGCGAGACGACACTCGCGGTCGAAGCCACCGATGTGCACAAGCGCTTCGGCTCGCTCGAGGTGCTCAAAGGCATTTCTCTCTCAGCAGCCAAAGGCGACGTCGTCTCGATCATCGGCGCTTCGGGTTCCGGCAAGAGCACCTTTCTTCGCTGCCTGAACTTCTTGGAAGTGCCGGATGGCGGCCGCATCAGAATCGGTGGCGAGGACATCTCGGCTGACGACCGCATCGACAAGAAACGAATCCAGGCCCTTCGTCGACACGTCGCGATGGTCTTTCAGAGCTTCAATCTCTGGCCGCATCGAACGGTTCTGGAAAACGTCACGGAAGTGCCGGTTCATGTACAGTCCGTCCCCAAGGCAGAGGCGGTTTCGCGTGCCGAACGTTATCTCAAGCGTGTCGGCCTCGCCGACAAGAAGGACGTATATCCATCCTTTCTCTCCGGCGGTCAGCAGCAGCGGGTTGCGATCGCGCGTGCGCTGGCAACCGAGCCTGACGTCATGCTGTTCGACGAGCCGACCTCGGCGCTGGATCCGGAATTGGTCGGCGAGGTGCTCGGCGTCATGCGTGGCCTTGCCGATGAGGGACGCACCATGCTCGTGGTGACCCACGAAATGGAGTTCGCAAGGGATGTATCGAGCCAGGTGGTGTTTCTTCACCAGGGCACGATCGCCGAAGCCGGCCCGCCGGCGGAATTCTTCTCCGCACCGAAGACCGATGCCTGCAAGAAGTTTCTGGAGCGCGTGCTTTAGTGGTGTGACCACATCATTTGGTTCCTTAGGAGCTTAATTGAGCCACTTGCCAAGAGGTCATTGTCTCGATCTGACCTGCTCCCGGATGAGCGCCTTATACAGTTCGCGTATTCGCAAAAAAATCGGTCCGGCGCGCCGCCGGCCGATGGTGCGGCCGTCGATCTCGAAGACCGGCGTCTGCGCACCGAAGGTGCCGGTCAGGAACGCTTCGTCAGCGACGTAGGTATCGACCAGCGAGAAGTTGCGCTCGAAGATCGGGATGTCGTTGGCGCGGCAAAGGTCGATCACCTTTTGCCGGGTGATGCCGTTCATGCAGTAGTCGCCGGTCGAGGTCCAAACCTCACCCTTGCGCACGATGAAGAAATTGCAAGCGTTGGTGGTGTTTACGAAGCCGTGGGGATCGAGCATCAGCGCTTCGTCGTAGCCGGCGCGGACCGCGTGATTGAGGGCGATGATGCAGTTCAGTTTGGAATGGGAGTTGAGCTTCGCATCCTGGGTCAGCGGCAGACCGCGATGGTGCGGAACGGTGAAGAGACGAACGCCTTTCTCGATGACGTCCTCACGTGGTTTCGAGTGTTCTGCGATGATAACGAGGGTCGAGCCGTAGATACTGAGATGCGGATGCTGGAACGGTTTTTTCTTTTTGCCGCGCGTGACCATCAGGCGGAGATGGACATCGGTGTGCATGTCGTTGGCGGCAAGCGTCGCTGATATCGCGTCTTTCAACTCGTCACGAGTCTTGCCGATGTCGAGATCGATGTAAAGCGCGGCCTCGAAGAGCCGATCGAGATGTTCTTCGAGAAAGGGGATGTGACCGTCATAGAGCCTAAGCCCCTCCCAGATGCCGTCGCCCAGCATGAAACCGCTGTCATAGACCGAGACCTTGGCGTCATTCCGATGCACGATCTCGCCATCGACATAGATCAGAATGTCGTCATTGCGCGCATCCTCTTCGGCCTCGTGGGTAGAGACTTGGTCGGATTTCTCGTTCATTGGCGGCTCTCAGGAAAAAAACGGCGCGCCCAATGCCGATCGTCGGACGCGCCGCCGCAACATGGTTACTGGGCGAACAGCAGTTCGCGTTGGATGACCGGGGAAGCCTTCGGGTCGAGGCCGAATTCAGTCAGGAATTCCTCATACCAGCGTTGGGTGCGGCCGGTTTCGTAGTAGTAGAAGATGGTGTGGCTGACCCAGTCGCGGAAGGTCTTGTCGGCCTCGCGCCGGACGGCGATCGAGGAGGGCGAGCTGAAGGCCGGCGTCGGGATCACGATCTTGCCAGCGCCGAACTTTTTGCGTGCGGCGAGCAGCGGTGGATGGAAGAGGGAGACGGCGTCGACGCGGCCGGACTGGAAGGCGGCGAGCGCTGCACCATTGTCCGGGAAGCGCTGAATGTCGGCGTCGGGGATGGTGAGGGTCAGGAACGCGTCCATGCTGGTCGCCTGCGGCACCGCAACCTTGACTTCGGGCTTGTTCAGATCGGCCCAGGCTTCGACCTCGAGATCATCGCTGGCGAGCACTGCAAGCGAGATGTAGAGGAGCGGCTGGAACGGATAGTCGACGACCATGGCGCGTTTTGGCGTCGCGTCCAGGAACATCATGTCGATCTTGTTGGCCTGGAGCGCCGCGATCGCCGTCGCCCAGGTGACCTCGACCATTTCAAGCTCGACCTCGAGCTCCTCGGCCATGGCCTTGCCGACCGAAACGATCAAGCCGCTGTCCCACTCGCCAGTCGCCGGGTTCTTCGAGTACCAGGGCGGTGCCTGGGTGACGCCCATGCGAAGCTTGCCACTTTCGAGGATCGTGTCCCAGGTGGATGCCTCCTGCGCCGATGCCGTGGCGCTCAATGTGACGGCTGTTAGCAGGCCTAACAGGGTTCGGAAAAACTTCGTCACGTTACGTCTCCTTTTCGTTGTTGTTCAGTCTACGCATTGATCGCATCAATCCGGCAGTTTGAAGAGCGAATGTCCTTCTAGGAACTCGCGCATCCGTGTTGTCTCCGGCGCTTTCAGCACCTGATGCGGTTCTCCCTGTTCTAGGATCTTACCTTGGTTCAGGAACAGGACTCGATTGGCAACGTGGTAGGCGAAGCCGAGTTCGTGGGTGACGACGATCATCGTCATGCCTTCCTCGGCAAGCTGGCGCATGGTCTTCAAGACCTCGCCGACTAGCTCCGGGTCCAGCGCGGATGTCACCTCGTCGAACAGCATGACGTCCGGGTCCATGGCGAGCGCACGGGCGATCGCGACACGCTGCTTTTGCCCACCCGAAAGGCGTGCCGGATACTCATCCGCCTTGTCCGCAAGACCGACACGATCGAGCTGATGACGCGCCTTCTCCTCGGCTTCGTTCTTCGCGCGCCTGAGCACCGTCACCTGTCCCTCCATGACGTTCTGCAAAACGGTCATATGCGGAAACAGGTTGAAGTGCTGAAACACCATGCCGATGCGCGTGCGAAGGGCGCAGAGATCGCGCTCGCGGTAGTGCACCTTGCCGTTCC
Organism: Pseudomonadota bacterium; assembly: GCA_039197065.1. GTDB lineage: Bacteria > Pseudomonadota > Alphaproteobacteria > Geminicoccales > Geminicoccaceae > JANQPX01. The sequence continues at coordinate 37,437 of JBCCUL010000010.1, forward strand.
GCTCATTACCGACGCGCTCGCCATGAATGATGACGCGGCCGCCTGACGGGATCTCCATGAAGTTGACGCAGCGAAGCAACGTGCTCTTACCAGATCCACTGGAGCCGAGGAGCACGACTGTCTCGCCAGACTCCACGGTCATATCGATGCCATCGAGAACGACCAGATCGCCAAAGCTTTTTTGCAGATTTTCGATCCTAACGATCTCGGTCATGGCGTTTTTCTCAATCGCTCCGCCTCAGCATGCGCTCCAGCACATAGGTTCCCTGTACCACAGGATAGAGTACGACGAAGAAGATCAGAGCGACGGCTGTGTAGGCTTCGATCGGATTGAAGTTCAGATCGGCGATCAGCTTCGCCTGGTTGAGCGTCTCGACATAGGCGACAACGGATGCGAGCGTCGACATCTTGAAGACCTCGATGCCGCGATTGGTCAGCGCCGGTAAGATACGCTTGATCGCGACCGGAAGAATGATGCGCTTGAGCGTCTGGCCGTAACTCATGCCGATCGCCTTGCCTGCCTCCCACTGGCCGGGCTCGATCGACTGGATGCCGGCACGGTAGATCTCGGCCGAGAACGCCATGGTGTTGAGCGAGATACCGAGCACGGCGGCGAGGAACGGGTTAACTTCGATGCCGGTCAGGATCGGGAACGCATAGTAAAACCAGATGATCTGGACCAACACCGGCGTATTACGGAAGACCTCGACAAAGACGGTCGCCGGCCAGCGAAGGGCAGGGATTCTCGCATAGCGGCCTAGGCCGACGATCAACCCTCCGCCAAGACCGAGGATCACGGTGACGATGAAGATGAACACCGTGCCCTTGATCCCGACCCAGAGCACGGGCCAGTTCTCGATGATCGTCGCGAAGTCCCAGCTATGGTCCATCTCAGCGCACCGTGCTTTCACCCGAGCGGGCGAGGCGCTGCTCGACGATCAATGACAGCTGGCTGAAGGTGAAGATCAGGAGGAAGTACATCACCGCGACCACCGTGTAGACTTCGAGCGGGCGGAACGTCTTTTGCGCGAGGTCGTTGGCGTAGAACATCAGGTCGGTATAGGCGACGGTCGAGACCAGTGTGGTGGTCTTGAGGAGCTCGATCGAGCGTTCCATGAAGGCAGGGATCATGCGCTTCACGGCCTGGGGCAGGATGATGCGGCGAAGAGATTGGCCGTAGCTCATGCCGATCGCCTTCGCGCCCTCCCATTGCCCCTTGTCGATTGAGACGATGCCGCCTCGGAAAATTTCGGCAAAGAAGGCGGAGGACTGGATCGAGAAAGTGACGATCGCCGCTATGAAAGGTGTCATGCGCACGTCGATCAAAATGGGCAGAGCAAAGAAGAACCAGAAGAGCTGAACCAGCGGCGGCGTGGTTCGAAAGAACTCGATGATGAAGGTGGCGACGGCCGAAAGCGGGCGGAAGGATGAGAGCCTGGCGAGCGCCAGCGTAAGGCCGAGCGGCACGCCGAACAGCAGGGCCAGAGCGGTCACTTTCAGCGTGTTGATCAGCCCGAGCAGGAGCAGATCGACATCCGAGAAGACCGCCAGGAAGTTCCATTCGACCATGCATTAGTCCGTTGGCGCGTGTTCACTATCTCCTCGACGCTAGTCAAGCACAGCATGATTGTCGACAATCTCTGAGGCGATCATAGAGAAAAGGGATGACGATGAACCGGCCGAATATTCTCTTCATCATGGCGGATCAGATGAGCGCCAGGGCGCTTCGCACTTATGGCCACAAGGTCGTCAAAACGCCGGCGATTGACCGCCTGGCGGAGCAAGGCGTGGTTTTCGAGAACGCCTATTGCAATTCGCCGCTCTGTGGCCCCTCGCGCCTGTCGATGATGTCCGGGCTGCTACCGCACAAGGTCGGCGCCTATGACAACGCACCCGAGTTCCGCGCCTCCCAGCCGACGCTGGCACACTATCTTCGCCTTTCCGGCTACCTGACCTGCCTTAGCGGCAAGATGCATTTCGCCGGCCCCGATCAGCTGCATGGCTACGAAGAACGGCTGACCACCGACATCTATCCCTCCGACTTCGGCTGGACCCCGAACTGGGCGGAGCCTGAAACTAAGGTTCGTTTCCAGGACATGCAGAATGTGATCGAAACGGGCCCGTGCGCGCGTTCATTGCAAATCGATTATGACGACGACGTCACCTATCAGGCGATCCGTTGGATTTATGATTGCGCGCGCGAGAAGGAGGGGCGACCTTTCATGCTGACCACGTCCTTCACCTCGCCTCACGATCCCTATGTCGCCGAGCCGGAGTTTTGGAATCTGTACAAAGCCGAGGATATCGATCTCCCAGAGATTCGCGCGATCGAACCTGACGTCATGGATGCTCACAGCCGTCGTATCTACGAACATTATTCGATCGGCGAAGCTACGGTTACCGATGACATCCTGCGGCGCATGCGCCACGGCTACTACGCATCGATCAGCTATATCGACAGTAAGGTCGATGCTCTGATGGCCGCCCTTGCGAAGTCCGGTCTCGCCGATGACACCATCGTGATCTTCGCCTCCGATCACGGCGACATGATGGGTGAACGCGGCCTCTATTATAAAAAGACTTTCTTCGAATGGGCGGTTCGCGTGCCGCTGATCGTATGGGCGCCGGAACGCTTCAAGCCCAAGCGTATCGATACCCCTGTGTCCCTCGTCGACCTTCTCGCAACCTTTCACGAAATCGGTGGCGGCAGCTCTGACGATATCCTCGAGACTGATGGCGTCTCATTGGTCGACCTGATCGAAGGCGATAATATCGCCTCCCGTGTGGTCGCCGGCGAGTTCTTGGCCGAGGGAGTGTTCGAGCCGACCTTCATGTTGCGTGATGCCAGCCACAAGCTCTTCTACAGCGAGACCGATCCGCCACTATTGTTCGATCTCATCTCCGACCAGAACGAGCTCGACAACCTCGCTGGCGAGAAAAAATATCAAGCCAGGCTCGATGAGCTAACGGCGCTGGCGTCCAGCCTCTGGAACGCTGGGGCGATAAAGGAGGCGATCGTCACCGATCAGAACCGCCGCCGATTGGTCAACCGCGCCCATGGGATCGGACGCCGGCCAAGCTGGGACTATCAGCCTATGACCGATACCTCGGCACAGTGGGTGCGCGCCGGTAAGTGGACAGCCGAAGTCGAAGGACATGCGCATCTCGACGTCCCCTCGACATCGCAACTTTGGTTGGCATCGAAGACCGAGTGAGAGCGCCAGCGTTTCGTCGTCCCGTCACAGGGCGGTGGCCTCATGGTTGACGGTTTCCTGCTCGTGCTTGCCAAAGAGAGCGGACATGCAGGCTGAGAACGATCAGGATGATGATGAAGAGGAGAAACGCAATAGGGCGATCGATGAAGTCCAAGGGGGTCTTCACACGTGCCATGGAGGTGCGAAGCTTGGCCTCCATGATGCCGCCCAGCACCATGCCTAGGATGATGGGCACGATCGGCAGGTTCAGGCGTCTCAGAATGAACCCGAAGACGCCGAAAGCGCCGGCGATCGCACAGTCGATAGGGTTGTTGCGCAGCGAATAGACGCCGACGAAGCTGAGTGTCAGGATCGACAGGCCGAGGAAACGTGTCGGGATTTGAATGACCTTCAAGAGCTGCTTGGTCGAGATCAGAAGGAAGCCGACCACCAAGATGTTCAGCAACAGGAGCGCCAAGTAGAGGGCAATGATGAAGTCCATCTGATTTTGAAACAGGCCCGGCCCCGGCACCACATTGTGCACATAGAAGACACTGAGCATCATCGCGGTCAGCGCTTCGCCCGGAATGCCGAGCGCAAGGAGCGGGATCATGGCAGCAGCCGGCACCGCGTTGTTGGCGGCCTCGGCGGCGATGAGCCCTTCTGGCGCACCCTTACCGAAGGCTTCGGGCGTCTTTGAGGATCGGCGGGCAGAGGTGTAAGCCAGGAATTGCGCCGTGAACTCGCCGACGCCCGGGATCATGCCCATAGCGACACCGAAGGATGAGGAGACGGCGGCGACCCGCGGATGCTTCAAGAGTTCACGAAACCCCTGAAGCAACCCTCCTGATACCGCTTCGGCTTTCGGCGATCGGTCCGGCTCGACAAGTAACAAAAAAGCCTGGCTGATAGCGAACAATCCGAGCACGACGACGATCAGATCGATGCCGCCCGAAAGCCAGCTCTGACCGAAGGTGTAACGCTGGGAATATTGAATCGGCTCCAGTCCGATGGTGTTCAGCCAGATGCCGAAACAGGCCATCATGCCGGCTGCCATGATCTGACCGCGATGGGCAAGGATAACCAGGATGATACCGAGGAGGGCTGCGAGAAAAATCTCGCGGCTGCCGAACATCGGCGCGATCTTGGCGAGCACGGGGGAAAGGAGGATCAGGCAGATCACGGAAAAGACGCCGCCGAAGAGCGAGGCGGAATAGGCGAGGCTCAGCGCGCGCCGGCCTTCACCACGGCTGGTCATGGGATAGCCGTCATAGGTGGTGAGTGCGTTGACCGCCGTCCCTGGTGTGTTGATCAGGATAGCGGGAATGGCGCCACCATACATCGAGGAGCCATAGATCCCGAGCAGCACCGTGAGGCCGACGATCGGATCGAGCGAGAAGGTAGCGGGCAGCAGGATCGCAATGGCGACGGCGGGGCCGACGCCGGGGATCGCGCCGATGATCACACCGCCGATCGAACCGATCATCAAGGCCAGAGCGACGTCCCAGCGGGCGAGAATGGCGAGGCTGGAAAGCAGCAGGTCCATCGGTTCAGAAGTTGATGATCGCGACGCTCTTCAGCGCGCCTGGCAGATAGTCGTAAAGCGCGCCGCCCGGGATCTTCACCGACAGTATGGTCTTGAAGATCAGGACGACCGCCAATCCCATCAACGCAGCCGCCACAAGTATCCGCCGGTTTCGATAACCGGCGCGAAGGGCGAGTGCCAAAGCGAAGATGAGCGTTGCCGGCAGATAACCGATGATCGGCACGGCAAAGACATAGGCCATGAACCAAATCAGATATTCGAGCGATCGCAACCAAACGCCGGTCTCACCGAGACCCGGGTTACGGCTGCTCCGCCGATATTCGACGACCGCATGGCAGGCTCCGAACAGCACCATGCCCATGACGCCTACAGCAGGCCAGAAAGCGGGTTGAGCGAAGAGTTGTCCCTTGGGCGAAAACTTGGTCTGAGATCCCAGTTGCGTGAGCAGAAGAAGAGCGACGATCAAGAAGATCAGGGCGAAGATCAGGCCGCCTGGACGCCTCTTCTCTTTCCCCCCGCCGCTCATTAAAGAGACGACCTCCCACCAGCTTAACCAGGCCTGACACCTGTCAAGGCCGTCGGCCCCGCCGACTATTCGAGGATGGCGTTGATCTTGGCAAAGCTATCACTGTCTTCGACGATACGTGCAGCGGCAGCATCAGCATCTTGCCAGTAGACGAGAGCACCCGTCTCCTCAGCTAGTTTCTGCGCACGCTCCGACATCACTGTTTCCTTGGCAACCGCGATGATCTTCTCGCGCACATCGGCTGGTGTTTCCTTGGTGACGAAAAGACCGTTCCAAAGTGCAAGGCTAAGTGCTGGATCAAGCTCGCCCATCGTCGGCACGCCGTCGCGAATCGGCTCGTCGGTGATCGAGGCCAGGACGTTGATGTCGTCGATGCAGGGGAGAACCAGCTGCAGGGTCGTATTGATCACATCGGCATCGCCGCTGGCGAGCGTGTTGCAGTCCAACGCGTCGAACGCTGCCTCCGAACCCCACTCGAACCCGGCATTCTTGGCATAAGCGAGGGACACTTTGGTGGGCGGCAACGGCGCACCGAAATGGCCAAGGGCCAACTCATTGTCCCGGGCGTGAGCGGCCAGCTCCTCCATGGTCGAAAATGGCGCATCCGAGCTTGCCGCCAGAACGAAAGGATAGGTGAGGAAGATGCCGAGGGGATCGAACTTTTCGGGCGTTAGCGCAGGAATGCCGATCTTGTGGCCAAGCACGGGAATACCGATGACGAAGGATCCGATCATGTAGCCGTCAGCCGGAGCATTGGCGACCTCGATCGCTCCCGGGAAGGGACCGCCACCGCCACCCGGCTTGTTCACCACGGCGGCGGGCACGTCGTATTTTGCTTGAAAGTCCTCGGCGATCATGCGGGTCAGCACATCCTCCAGATCGCCGGGCGGCCAAGGCACGATGAAGTTGACCGGCTTTTCCGGGTATCCCTCGGCCATGACTGTGAGCGGCGCCGTCATGGAGAGAGCGGCTGCAGCCGCGATTATGGCCTTCTGCATCTTGACCTCCCATGTGTTCGTTTTGGTCGGCTCTTCGTGCTGTCC